>NZ_CP130738.1:2558000-3197500 GCF_030553095.1 Zobellia laminariae
GGTCTAACTCTTTTGCTTATACTTTAGGTATTTCAAGAAACGCTACTTCTGGTGGTCGTATTTTCCCAAGAGGAGGTTCTAATTTTGAAGTTACGGCAAAACTAACTCCGCCTTATTCGCTCTTTAGTAATAAAGATTTTGAAACATTGCGGGATCGTAGTACTGAGTTGTCGCTTTTAGAAGTGCAACAAGGTGGCCTTACTGCTGAAGAAACTGCAGAGCTAGAAGACATCGATCAACAGCGTTTTAGATGGTTAGAGTATTATAAAGTGAAGTTCAAAGGAGACTGGTATACAACCTTAGTTGGTGATTTGGTAATGCGTACTAATGCAGAGTTCGGTTTCTTGGGGAATTATAATAACGATGTTGGTGATGTGCCTTTTGAACGTTTCTTCGTAGGTGGGGATGGTTTAGGAAACTTTACTTTAGATGGTCGTGATGTAGTTCAGTTAAGAGGGTATGAAAACCAATCTTTAACGCCAATTGATGAAATAACAGGTCAACAAGAAGGTGGTTTGGTTTACAATAAATTCTCATTGGAATTACGCTATCCTTTAACTTTAAAACCTTCTGCTTCCATTTATATGCTTGCATTTATGGAAGGTGGTAATGCTTTCAACAATTTTCAGGAATTTAATCCGTTTGAGATAAAACGATCGGCCGGAGTGGGGCTGCGCATTTTCATGCCGGCATTCGGGTTGTTAGGTATTGATTTCGGTTATGGGTTTGATGAAGATCTTAGGCCTCAATCTATCGGAAACGGACCTAGCGGACTTCAAACACACTTCATTATTGGCCAACAGTTTTAATTTAAGGAATCGTCCTTTATGCTAAACCGCTTATTTTTAAGGTTTTAGTAATTTTGGCACGATATTTTCTATTGGATAAAACGATAATGAAATGAAAACAAAATCAAACGTTCTTTTTGTACTGGTGTTAACCTTGTGTTCTGCCTACACCTTTGCTCAGCGTGGTGTTCGTATTGCTTACGTAGATATGGAATATATCTTAGAGAATGTAGACGAATATAGAGATGCTAACAAGCAGCTTGCTGATAAGGTCCAGAAATGGAAGATAGATATTGAGCAAAAGCAAAGTCAGCTTGAGCAAGTAAAGAAAGATTTAATGGCCGAGCGTGTGCTTTTGACCGATGAGTTGATTGCCGAGCGGGAAGAAGATATCCAGATTCTTGAAAAAGAAATGGTAGAATATCAACAAGACCGTTTTGGACCGCAGGGCGATTTAGTTTTGCAAAAGCGACGTCTGATTCAACCAATACAGGATCAAGTATTTAATGAGGTACAGAAAATAGGAGCAAATAAGAAGTATGATTTTATTTTTGATAAGTCTGCTGATGTTGTTATGTTGTACGCTGAAAATAGGCATGACATTAGTGATTTAGTGCTCAGAGGAATTTCTAGGACTCGTAAAATAAGCAAGCCTAAGAAAGATAGTAGAGACAAATTTGATGATGAAGAGGCAGAAGATGAGATGAGCGATGCTCTAAAGGAAAGAAAAGAGAACGCAGAAAAGGCACAAGAAGCAAGAGAGAAAACAGTAGAAGAGAAGCGTGCTGAACAGTTGAAGTTAAGGGAAGAGCGCAAGAAAGCGTATGAGGCCCGAAGAAAAAAGCTGTTAGAAGAGCGTGAAGCAAAGAGAAAAGAGAAGCTAGAAGAACGTCAAGATGACGGGCAGGATGAAGGAGAAACTGAAGAGTAATACGGTTTGCTGAACAAAGTCTCGCAATCATCTGCTAAATAGACATAATTTTAATACATTGCGGCGATTTGCTTAGCAAATGTGAAACGAGAAAAATACATTAACCAGAAATTAACACTCAATTATTTTAACTAGAATTATCATGAAACACTTAAAGAAAATAGCAGTAGCCTTAGTATTGTTTGTAGCCGCTACAGGTTTTGTTAACGCACAGAGTAAAGTAGCACACATAGATGTTACCCAATTATTAAGTGCAATGCCGGAGATGAAAACTGCAGAAGCAGAGCTTAAAAAATTATCTGAGACTTACAATGCCGATATTGAAAGTTCAATGACTGAATTTCAGAACAAAGCTACTTTGTACCAAAATGAGGCGCCTTCAAAATCAAAAGAAGAGAACGAAAAAAGAGCAATAGAGCTTCAAGGTGTTCAAAAGAATATTGGTGAAGCACAACAAGCTGCACAAAGAGAGCTTCAGAAGAAGCAAGGAGAGCTTTTTGCTCCTATATCCGATAAAGCTAAAGCTGCAATTGAAAAAGTAGCTGCTGCCCAAGGTTTTGATTACGTAATAGATGCTCAAGCCGGTGGTGGACTTATCGTAGCTAATGGTAAGAATCTATTAGCAGATGTGAAAAAAGAATTAGGTATATAATACACCTGATTACCCTATATGAAAAATGCCCGCTTTAATAGCGGGCATTTTTTGTTTACAAGATTTTGGTTTGATTATAAAAGTTTCCTTTTAATATTTCTCCAGCGTAGTTTTCTGATAAAGTCACCCTCAGCTTTTGTGACCAAGAAATGCTCTTTCTCTTTTTTAGCTTCAAGATAGCCGTACATATTATCTGAAAAAGCTTGCGGTTTTTGTTGCTTTACAGCCATTTTCAACGAAGCGATTATAGTTATTAATAATCCATATCGCATGGTGTACATCGCTTTTCCTTGAAGAAGTTTAGCTTTTTTGTTATAGGCGTTTCCCGTAGGTCTAAGGTGTTTTACTTTTAAAGCATCGTCAGTATAGATTTCATGACCATGGTATTGGGCAAGCAACTCGTCTACAGTATCCCATCCCATAGCGTTCCGTAATCCTCCAATAGCTTTGAAACATTTTTTGGTATATGCTTTAAATGCACCTCGCACATGGTTTTTATCCATCGGGTGGTTTAATTTCCATTGTCCATCTTCGGCCTGTTCGTAAATGAAACCTCCGGCAATACCTACTTTGGGTTGTCCTCTAAAAATATAAACAATTTTTTCAAAGTAATTATCGGGGAGAATTACATCGGCATCTAACTTTACAACAAAGTCGTAATTTTCATCAAGAAGCTGTAATCCTTTGTTAAATGCGTTAATCACTTTACTACCTGGCATATGTTCGGTAGATGAAGTCGTATTTAACTTCTCAAAAATGGGGCTGAGTGCTACAAATTGGTCTATGATATCTTCTGTGTTGTCAGTAGAATTATCGTTCACTACAACGACTCTTTTGGGCTGTAGGGACTGTCTTAAGATAGAATTTAAGGTGTCAGCCAAAAAGCCTTCTTCATTATGAGCGGGAACGATTACATAATAGTGCATGGCCATGAAAGGTTAATAGGGCAAAAGCTATGAAATTGAAATAATATTGTGCGTTTATTGTTCTTGTTTCCTTACCGCATAGATAATATAGTACCGTGGGGTAAAACTGCGCAATAGGGGGCGTATGCCTAACTTTTTAACCGGGTTGGTCCATTTTGCGCGATCCTTAATTTCCCAACCTGCTTTCTCTAAAAGCCAGTCAAATTGCCAATCTTCAAATTCGTGATAATGACGGTCCCATGGATCGGTTTTACTGCGGTATGCGGGCGCAAACCATAATTTTAATGGAATGCTTGCAACTATCTTGTCTGCTTTTATTTCCCTGAGTGGGTTAAAAGGGGCTAGTAAGTGTTCAAAAATTTCAAATGCAGTAACTACTTTTGCGTTTGAGCTGGTTAGAGAAGAGTAATCAATATCCAAATCTTCGCCTTTGGTATTCTCTACGGAATACCCCTGCTCTTTCATGATTTTAGAAAACGGATTTTCTACACCGAGGTCTAAAATAGTTTCCTCGGGAGTGATATGTTTCTTTAGAAAATCTAGGGTATGCTGAAAACGTTTACTAGGATAGGTCTTCTCGTACATTTGAACAGGTTGCAAGTTTGATTGTCTGCGCTGTTACGGATTGAATTATACCCTGTATACCATGGCATTAATGTTCATGCCCGCACCAACACTTGCAAAGATAACAACATCTCCCTTTTGAACGTCTTGATTTTCTATTTTTCCGTTAAGTACCAAATCGAATAGAGTAGGTACTGTAGCTACTGAGCTGTTCCCTAATTTACCAATGCTCATAGGCATGATATTCTCCGGAATTTCATGGTCGTAAAGACCGTAGAAACGTTTTACAATGGCTTCGTCCATCTTCTCATTCGCTTGGTGAATAAAGATTTTTTTGAGGTCCTTTATCGCAACTCCACTATCGTCCAGACAATCTTTCATAGCTTGTGGTACGTGGGTAACGGCAAACTCGTAGATTTTACGACCGTACATTTTTATGTACTTCGTGTCGTCTTTTTCTTTATTGTAAGATTTACCAAAGAATAAAAAATAAGCTTCTTCATAAGCGTGTGTTGCACTAGCGTGTGAAAGTATTTCACCAGCACCGTCAGTTTCTTCAATTATGGCTGCACCAGCACCATCGGAGTAAATCATAGAATCCCTGTCATGTGGATCTACAATACGAGATAAAGTTTCTGCCCCGATAACAAGACACCTTTTTGCAATCCCGCTTTTAATGAAAGCATTTGCCTGTATAGCTCCTTGAATCCATCCCGGACACCCGAAGATTAAATCATAGGCGACACAAGTGGGATTTTTTATGCGTAAATGTTGCTTTACCCTTGTAGCTAAACTAGGTAAGCTGTCACTTTGAATATTGCCCGGAGAAACATCTCCAAAATTATGAGCAAAAATGATGTAATCTATAGTTTCTTTGTCAATTCCTGCATCGGTAATTGCTTTTTCTGCAGCAAGAAAACCAATGTCAGAGGTATTTAGATTTTTTTCAACATAACGTCGTTCTTCAATTCCTGTAATTCCTTTGAATTTCTGGATGATAACGGCGTTATCATGGGCAAATGGTGAGCCGTCTGCATTTAAAAAATTATGACCTTCAAATTCGTCGTTAGGAACGACTAGCGATGGTATGTAACTTCCTGTTCCTGTAATTGCAATTGACATAATGTAATTTATTTTATCACTTTGCAAGGTAATGCATAACAAATTGAATATTATGCATGCATAACAACTTTTACGATGTTCAAGACCTTTAACGGAATTGTGCGAAAAGAATACGGGCCCTTTTATTTAAGTGAAAAGGCCCGTATTTATTAGTGTTACCGGTAGTTATTCTGCCTCTACGTAGGCTTCAATTGGTGCACAGGTACATATTAAATTACGGTCTCCATAGGCGTCATCAACTCGTCTAACTGAAGGCCAAAATTTGTTTTCTTGAATGTACGAAAGCGGAAATGCTGCTTTTTGTCTGCTGTATGGAAAATTCCACTCATCTGCAGTTAACATTTCAAGGGTATGCGGTGAATTTTTAAGCACGTTATTATGGTCTTCTACAGATGCATCGTTAATTTCTGCTCTAATAGATAACATGGCATCACAAAAACGGTCTAATTCAGTTAAACTTTCACTTTCCGTAGGTTCGATCATCAAGGTCCCGGCTACGGGAAAAGAAACCGTTGGTGCGTGAAAACCATAGTCCATTAACCTTTTCGCTATATCAATAACTTCAATACCATTCTTTTTGAAAGGTCTACAATCAATAATCATCTCGTGTGCTGCACGTCCTTTTTCACCTGTATAAAGAACATCGTAGGCACCGCTTAATTTCTGTTTGATATAATTGGCATTCAGTATAGCTATTTCGGTGGAGTGTCTTAAACCTTGTTCCCCTAGCATTTTTATATAGCCATAAGAGATTAGGCAAACTAACGAGCTTCCCCATGGTGCAGCAGAAATTGCGGTAATAGCTTTATCACCACCTGTTTCAATGACAGGGTTACCTAGTAGAAATGGAACTAATTGCTCTGCAACACAAATTGGACCTACACCAGGGCCACCACCACCGTGCGGTATGGCAAAAGTTTTATGAAGGTTTAAATGGCAAACATCGGCACCAATAATCGCAGGGTTCGTAAGACCTACTTGTGCGTTCATGTTGGCGCCGTCCATATATACTTGGCCGCCATTATCATGAATCAGTTTTGTTATATGTTTAATAGAGGACTCAAAAACACCGTGGGTAGAAGGGTAAGTAACCATTAAAGCAGCAAGATTTTCTGAATGCTTTAAAACTTTTTCTTCTAAATCGGATACGTCTATATTTCCTTTTTCATCGGTCTTGGTAACGACTACTTTCATGCCGGCCATTACAGCGGAGGCAGGATTGGTACCGTGTGCCGAAGCTGGAATAATGCACACATCTCTGTGTCCTTCATTTCTGGATTCGTGGTATGCTCTAATAACCATAAGGCCTGCGTACTCACCTTGTGCGCCTGAATTGGGTTGCAATGATGTTGCAGCAAAACCTGTTATTGTTGAAAGATCTTTGGCCAATTCTTTCAATACAAACTGATATCCTTTAGCTTGTTCAATAGGTACAAACGGATGAATGTTGGCCCAGCGTGCCATACTCAATGGTAGCATCTCAGAAGCGGCATTTAATTTCATTGTACATGAACCTAATGAAATCATTGAATGATTCAATGAAAGGTCTTTACGCTCTAATTTCTTAATGTAACGCATCAGTTCTGTTTCTGAATGAGACATGTTAAATACTTCATTTGTGTAAAAAAGAAGTATGGCGCTGTATGCTTGGAGTTATGGCAGATTTGGATAAAAGACTTTCTGTTTCTTTAGTTTCTTTTCCAAGGGCCTCTGTAAAAATAGAGACAATTTGGTTAAGGTCTTGTAGCGATGTAGCCTCATTTACAGCAATGGAAATAGTTTCATTGTCAATATAAAGGAAATTAACTTTATTTTTCTCTGCTATTTTCCGAACGCTACTAGCATCTGCTTTCACTGTAATTGTGTCAAAATAAGAAGAGTTGGTTTGATATAAACCTAATTTCTCTAGCGCATCAGCTAAGGTTACTGCGGTACGGTGTACCTTATTTGCTATATATTTTAGGCCTTTTGGACCATGGTACACAGCATACATACCCGCCATGACGGCCAATAGTACTTGAGCTGTACAGATGTTTGAGGTAGCTTTATCTCGTTTGATATGTTGTTCTCTAGTCTGGAGTGCCATTCTAAGGGCGGTTTTGCCATCAGTATCTTTGGTGACGCCAATAATCCGACCGGGAATATTTCTTTTATACGCTTCTTTAGTCGCGAAAAATGCAGCATGAGGACCTCCATAACCTAGAGGGATACCAAAGCGCTGTGTAGTACCAACAACAACATCAGCACCAAATTCCCCCGGAGGAGTAAGAAGTACTAAACTTAGTATGTCTGCTGCAACAGCTACTTTAATATCATTTTCTCTGGCTTTGGAAACAAAATCTGCATAGTCGTTTACTTGACCATATTTTATGGGTATTGCAATAAAGCCCCGTAAAAATCTTGGGTGAAAGAGAATTCTTCATGATTTCCTATCACCAACTCAATACCTAGTGGTGTTGAACGCGTCTTTAAAAGAGACAGTGTTTGTGGTAGTACTTCTTCGGAAACAAAGAATTTTAGAATACAGTTTTTCTTTTGTTCACGGCTACGAACATCAAACAACATGGTCATGGCTTCTGCGGCAGCTGTACTTTCATCTAAAAGCGAAGCATTAGCCAATTCCATTCCCGTTAGGTCCGCTACAACAGTTTGAAAATTCAAAAGGGCTTCTAGTCTTCCTTGGGCAATTTCAGCTTGATAAGGCGTATAAGCGGTATACCAGCCTGGATTCTCTAGTATATTTCTTTTAATTACAGAAGGTGTCAAGCTTTCATGATACCCTAAACCAATATATGTGCGGAATACTTCATTTTCTTCTGAAAGCTCTTGAATATGAGCTAGAAATTTATGTTCGCTCATAGCGGCATTGAGCTGTAATGGCTGTTTAAGGCGAATATCATTTGGAATGGTCTCGTAAATGAGCTGGTCCAAGGTGTCTGTACCTACAGTTTTGAGCATATGCTCTTGATTTTCTTCCCTGATGCCTATATGGCGCAAAGCAAATACGTCTGTCTTCATAGCTTAAAAATAAGTGCCACAAAATTAGACATTTTATCCCTTAAAAAAATCACATAATTGTTCCGTAGGATGAAAGTTTTTAACTAAAAACGGTGTTTATGAACAGTTTCGTTAGTTTTGTAGGATGAAGGCTATTAACCGTGTTTTTGATTTTTACCTTGATGCCTCCATACATGTAGCTTTTGCCGTTTATGCACTTGTACATGTAACGGATATTACATTGGGATACGGTGTAAATCAACACCTAGCTTGGTTTCTTTTTTTTGGTTCTATTGCTTGCTACAATTTTGTAAAATATGGGGTAGAGGCAAAGAAGTATATTCTAGTAGCCAATAAATACCAAAAGAACATTCAATTTGTAAGCTTTATAGCCTTGGCCATTGCTTTATATCATGGTTATTTTCTTAAGCTAGAAGTATGGATGGGTATTGGTGGACTGGTAGGCCTTACAGGGCTGTATGCTGTACCATTGTTACCTCACGCAAAAAACCTTAGGAGTTGGGGAGGGTTGAAAATTTTTATCGTCGCATTAGTATGGGCGGGAGCTACCGTAATTCTTCCCGTATTATCGGAAGGAGGCCCTATGGAGAAAGATGTTTGGATAGAATGCGTACAGCGCTTTTTGTTTGTACTGATTCTGTTGATTCCCTTTGAGATTCGTGACTTAGCTTATGATAGCCCGGAATTAAGGACGTTGCCGCAACGTTATGGAGTAGCCAACACTAAAATATTCGGGTCGTTTTGTACACTCCCATTTTTCTTTCTAATTTTTTTGAAAGATACTATTTCTATGTATGAGGCTTTTGCTGGGGGTATTATGTTTTTACTCTTGGGAGCTTTGATGTTCGTTACAAAACGTCAGCAAAATAGATATTTTGCCTCTTTTTGGGTGGAAGGAATTTCTATTTTCTGGTGGACATTATTATTTGCCTTTGGAAAATTCTTTTAATTCATTTTATCTAAAATTTGCTTCATTTTCAACTTTTCCTGTTCGGTTAAGCTGTGAAGGTCTGCCTTTTGGCATAAGGTCGTTAATTGAGTGTTCTCTTTAGTTGCTTTAGAACAAGTTTTACACATAAATAAGTGAAAACGCAATTTTAGTTTTTCCGTAAAAGTTGCTTCCCTGTATTGGGCTTTGTTGCAAATTATGGCGGCTTTGTCGCAAGAAATCATAGTTTAAAACCAATTTTGATTAAGGCAATCCATTAAAGCTGTTCTAGCTCTATGTATCATTACCCACAGATTAGACGGATTAATATCGAGCTCATTACAAATATCTTCCGTACTAACTCCTTGAATAGTTTTCATTGTAAAGACCAAAGCTTGTTTTTTAGGTAGTTTGGCAATACAAGATTGAATGGCAAGTCCCAATTCTTCGTTTTCTATATCGCTGTTTTCGAAGGAACTAAAAGGGTCGGCAACCTGTTCTTCTAACCAATCACCTTCGGCATCAGTTTGCGAACTATAGTTCATTCGCACTTCTGCTTTTCCTTTTTTAGAGTTGGTTTTTCTGTAATGGTCAATTACTTTTCTCTTTAAAATAGCTATTAACCATGTACGCTCGGCAGCATCTCCCTTGTAATTTTTGGCAGATTTTAATCCCGCCATAAAAGTTTCTTGAACAAGGTCTTTTGCTACTTCAGCATCGCTAATACGGCCTATTGCGTAGTTAAAAAGGTAATCTGCGTATAAGTCTACCCATTTATCGGGCATTAGTTGGTGTTCTGGCATACGTTTTTTGTCGTTATCAAAAGTAATGGAATTAGATTTAATGACCTTTAATTTTTTTTCATTCCCCGAAATATAATTTAGCGCAGCCATAATTAGTATTTTTGATTAAACTTAAAACCTATGAAATTTTACTATTTACTTGTAACCTTGTTTGTTATAAACTTAGGTTGTGTTCAAAGTAAAGGAAAACATATCACAGAATTTTCACGGAATGATATAGAATCGGGGATATTAGTAGATGTGCGTACTCCAGAAGAGTTCAGTGACGGTCATTTGGATAATGCATTGAATATTAATTGGTTCGATACGGATTTTATAAAAAGCGTTGATTCAATAGACAGAGCGAGACCTGTCTATGTGTATTGTAAAATGGGCGGACGTAGTGCCAAAGCAGCGCATGTGCTAGATTCTCTTGGGTTTGATAAGGTTGTGAATCTAGAAGGTGGTTATGATGCCTTTATGGCAGATAAAAAGAATTAGAGCAGTTTTTCTGCGACTTCTAACCAATTGTTTACCCTTTCAAAACCGGTACTGTTTACATTGTGTGGTGATGTGAACAATAATGATCTGCCCTCAAAAGTTTCTAGATTGTAGCTACGGTCGTCAATTAAAACATCTCCGCGTAAGATGTGCTTGTTTCCACATAGAATGCGGTTCTGCCAAGGTATAAATGAAAAATACTCATCTAACCACTCAGATTTCTCTTCAAGTGAGTTTGGAAACTGCATAGCAGCACTTGCAATATACACTTCGTGTTTCTCGCTTAATTCTTTAAGTACGGCTTGGGCATCTGCAATGGGTTTGAGGTTGCGAAAGAAACCTCTATTTCGTGCATGGTCACGAACACTCTGTTGTCTGTCTACAGGAACTTTATGCCAAACTTCACTACCATGAAAAAAATCTAGGGTAAGTTGTTCGTTGTAATCCTTATTATAAATTTCTATATGTTCTCCATAGGTGTCTGCAATCACCTCGTCCATATCTACAAATATAACCATGATTTATTTTTTTTGCGAAGTTCTGAAAACCAAGTGAGATGATAAATGGAAACGGAAGAAATAGTAATTATTTAACCTATTATTAGTCATTTGGCTTTAGGGAATAAAAAAAGAGGGCGTCCCCACACCCTCTTTTAAACCGTTAAAAAAATTATTGATATAACCTTTTCAACCTACTTATGTTACGTAAATATATAAGAAATAACTTACAAAAACATAATCTTGGTATATTTTTTTAATTTTTTTTATGAATTATATTTTGAAGGTTTTAATTCAATAAGCCGGCCCTTTCTAATAAGGCTTCTACCTTAGGTTCAGCACCTCTAAAACGCTTGTAAAGAACCATTGGATTTTCTGTACCACCTTTTGAAAGCATTATCTTTGAACTTAGTAGCGACTTCTTTATTAAAAATACCCTTTTCTTTAAAATAAGCGAAAGCATCCGCATCTAAAACTTCAGCCCATTTGTAGCTGTAGTATCCAGAAGAATACCCACCTTGAAAAATATGGGCAAAAGCGGTACTCATACAAGTTTCTGGTGTATCAGGATATAGAGTCGTGCCTTTAAAAGCTTCGGTTTCGTGCTCTTTTACGTTCGTAATGCTTGTTGGGTCAATTCCGTGCCAAGACATGTCTAAAAGGCCAAAACTCAGTTGGCGTAGCGTCTGCATGCCTTCTTGAAAAGTAGCAGATTCTTTAATTTTTTGAACCAATTCCATCGGAATTACTTCTCCTGTTTCGTAATGAGTAGCAAAAAGTTCTAGTGCTTCTTTTTCATAACACCAGTTTTCCATTACTTGACTAGGTAACTCTACAAAATCCCAAAATACAGAAGTTCCGGAGAGGCTAGGGTAAGTAGTGTTTGCCAGCATACCATGCAATCCATGTCCAAATTCATGAAATAGGGTAGTTACCTCGTTAAAAGTTAGAAGAGAAGGCTTACTAGGTGTAGAACGGGTAAAATTACAAACATTGGATATGTGTGGACGTACATTTTCTCCGTTACGTTGGTATTGAGATTTGTAGGAAGTCATCCAAGCACCACCACGTTTTCCTTTTCTGGGGTGGAAATCTGCATAGAAAACAGAAATGAAGTTGTTAGAAGTATCGTAAACCTTATACGTTTTTACTTCTTCATTATATTTATCTATATCCGTAACTTCTTCAAAACGAAGGTCGAATAATTTCTCAGCTATTTTGAAAACACCAGAAATTACATTCTCTAGTTTAAAATAAGGTTTTAGTTTCTCGTCATCTAAATTGAACAGTTTTTGTTTCAGCTTTTCAGAATAATAACTACCATCCCATTTTTCTAATCGGTCTATATGGTCTAGTTCTTTTGCAAAATCTTCTAATTGGGCGAACTCTTTTCCTGCAGCAGGCTTTGCTTTTTCTAATAACTCATTTAGAAACTCGTGTACCTTTTCTGGAGTTTCTGCCATGCGCTCTTCTAAAACAAAGTGTGCATGGGTCTTGTAGCCCAATAAATTAGCACGTTCAAACCGTAAATTGGCAATTTTAAGTACGTTTTCTTGGTTGTCAAGCTCATCATTATGAAAAGCCTTGCTGCCAAAAGCTAAAGACAACTCCTTACGCAGTTCGCGGTTTTTTGCATATTTCATAAAGGGTATATAACTAGGGTAATCTAAAGTTATAACCCAGCCCTCTTTATCTTTTGATTTCGCCATTTGAGCAGCTGCCTCTTTCTCTCCTTCGGGTAGACCGTCTAAATCATTTTCATTGGTCAAGTGCTTTTCATACTTGTTCGTTTCAGCTAGTATATTTTCGCCAAAGTTCAATTTTAATTTTGAAAGCTCTGAATCAATTTCACGAAGACGTTTCTTCTTGTCATCGTTTAGATTAGCACCGTTTCTACTGAAACTCTTGTATTTCTTGTCAAGCAAAGTGTGTTGCTCTATGGTAAGGTCTAAAGAATCTTTTTGGTCATAAACGGTTTTTATGCGTTTGAATAAAGCTTCGTTTAGCGTAATATCATTACTGAATTCAGAAAGCAAAGGGGAAATTTCCTGAGCTATCTTTTGAATTTCTTCATTGGTTTCGGCAGAATTTAAATTAAAGAAAACACTGGAAATTCGGTCCAACTGCTGACCTGTAAATTCCAATGCTTCAATGGTGTTCTCAAAAGAAGGCTCTGCCTTGTTAGCCGTTATTTGGTCTATTTCTGCTCTTGCATCTTTCATAGCTTGTAAAAAAGCAGGCTTAAAATGTGCATTTTCTATTTTTGAAAATGGAGCAGTATCAAAAGGTGTCAATAATGGATTCATATGACGTAAGTTTTTTTAGGTTTAAGATTGTATGGGGTTGTTCTTAGACTTTATCCAAGTATTAATAAGGTCTAGTATGAGTGCAAGGCCAGCTAAAAGAAAAGATAATGCAGCTCCGGTTACAAAAGCAAAGTTCCGGTCGGCTCCGCTCATTACTTTATCTCTAACAAATCTGTATTGGTCTGTATATTCCTTAAGGCCTATGCTGCCATCTGCATTAAGGTCAAAAGTGCTTAGTTGCATTTCATAGTATTTCCAACGAAAGAAAACCAGAACAAGTATCAACACATACATAGAGAAGAAGAATAAAGCGCTTCTCCAGAGACTTTTTAAATAAGGATTATTGATTCTTCGCTCAATAAAAGCTAGGACAATAATAGCCAACACACCAATTATAAAACCTATAAGTGAAGGGTAATTCATGAATTGTAATTTTTGATGACCGTTATATTACTTTTTGCCACTGACGGATTTTGCACCCTCTATTACTTTTTGTTTTAGGCCTTCTTTATATAGAATAATCTTATCAAGAACACATTTGTCCGAGCTTCCTATAATCTGTGCCGCTAATATACCGGCATTTTTTGCTCCGTTCAGGGCTACCGTAGCTACGGGAACGCCACCGGGCATTTGAAGAATGGATAAGATAGAATCCCAACCATCTATAGAATTGCTACTTTTTACGGGAACACCAATTACTGGTAAAGGAGACATAGATGCTACCATTCCAGGAAGGTGAGCTGCACCACCGGCACCGGCAATAATAACGGCGTAGCCATTGGTATGTGCATTTTTACTGAAATCAAAAAGTTTTTCAGGAGTTCTGTGAGCTGATACGATATCTACATCAACCTCAATATCAAATCCCTTTAAAATGTCTATGGCGTCTTGCATTACGGGCATATCGCTAGTGCTACCCATTACTACTGCTACTTTACTCATATGATTATTTGCTTATCACTTTAATAGTTTCCTTCACTTGCTGCGCAATTTTGCGAGCTTCGGAAATAGATTCGTTTACTATAGTTACATGACCCATTTTTCTAAAAGGACGGGTTTGTTTTTTGCCGTAAATATGAGGAGTTACTCCTTCCATTCCTAAAATTTTGGACATATTTTCATAGACAACCTCTCCTATATGGCCTTCGGCACCCACTAAATTTACCATAATACCGGCAACCTTACTTTTAGTATCACCTAATGGAAGGTCTAAAATGGCACGAAGATGTTGCTCAAACTGGTTGGTGTAACTTGCCTCAATACTATAATGGCCACTGTTATGGGGTCTTGGAGCAACTTCGTTAACTATAATTTGGTCATCTTTAGTCTGGAAAAGTTCTACGGCCAAAAGGCCAACATGCTGTATTTTCTCTGAAACCTTTAAAGCTATTTCTTGTGCTTTTTGGGCAATGGCATCACTAACTCTAGCAGGACAGATAACATATTCTACTTGATTGGCTTCCGGGTGAAATTCCATTTCTACCACGGGATAAGTTCTTACTTCACCACTTACGCTACGGGTAACTATAACGGCAAGTTCATTTTTAAAGTCGATCATCTTTTCGGCAATACATTCACCTGCAGGAAGTTCGTTTAAATCTTCAATCTTACGGACAACTTTTACCCCTTGTCCGTCGTAACCAAATTGTGCTGCTTTCCAAATAAAAGGGAAGTCTAAAGCTCCGTTTGAGATACTATCTATTATTTCACTTTTATAGGAAAATCTTTGAAAATCTGCTGTTGGTATGTTGTTATCCACATAAAAAAGCTTCTGTTTTGCTTTGTTCTGGATGATTCTAAGAGCTTTGGTTTGTGGAAAAACCTTTAGACCTTCATCTTCCAGTTTTTCTAAGGCATCCACATTTACGTTTTCAATTTCAATGGTAAGCACATCTACTTGCTTCCCTAAATTGTATACGGCATCAAAATCCATCAGGTCGCCTAGTATAAATTCATTGCATGCTATTTTTGAAGGAGCTTCTGGCGAAGAGTCCATAACTACGGTGTGAATATCAAATTTACGAGTTTCGTAAAGGAGCATTTTACCAAGCTGGCCACCGCCTAAAATTCCCAATTTAAACTGTGAAGAAAAGTACTCCGATGAATTATCTTTAGACATGCAATTGATTTTGAACTGATGCAAAAATACATCGAATTCTTAAAACGCAAGGCGTGTGCTTAAAAAAGCAAAATCAAAGTAGTATATTAGCCGTTCTTTAAAAATGCGATGTGATAAAGCTACACGATAAACATTTTAAGCCGTTCTTGAGCGAAGCGCAAATAAAAGCAGCCGTAAAAAAAGTTGCCGATCAAGTTGCCGCTGATTATAAGGATGAAACACCAATTTTTGTGGGGGTTCTTAATGGGTCGTTTATGTTCGTATCAGACTTTCTGAAGGAATATCAACACCCTTGCGAAGTTTCTTTTGTGAAATTAAGTTCCTATCAAGGTTTGACTTCTACAGGCATAGTAGAAACCCTCTTAGATGTTTCGGAGGATATAGAAGGCCGTAGTGTTATTATTCTTGAAGATATAATAGATACGGGCCGTACGCTTAAAAAATTAATACATCTTTTCTCAAAGGCTAACGTTAAGGAATTTAAGGTTGCAAGCCTTTTTTATAAGTCTGAAATATACAATGGTGAGTATACCATTGATTACGTAGGTATTGATATACCTGATAAATTTATTGTGGGATACGGTCTAGATTATAATGAGTTAGGCCGAAATCTTAAGGGAGTTTACCAATTAAACCAAAAACATATGATTAATCTCGTGCTTTTCGGGAAACCGGGTGCCGGAAAAGGAACCCAAGCTGATTTTTTAAAGGATAAGTACAACCTGAAACACATTTCTACAGGAGATCTTTTTCGTTATAATATGAAAAACGATACTGAGCTGGGACAATTGGCTAAATCATACATTGATCGTGGCGATTTGGTTCCTGATGAAGTAACTATAAAGATGTTGCAGGATGCGGTTGAGAAAAACCCAGATGCAAGCGGATTTATTTTTGACGGTTTTCCTCGTACAACTGCTCAGGCGAAAGCTTTAGACGCTTTCTTAAGCACAAAAGAGATGAAAATAGATGCAACTATCGCTTTAGAAGCAAATGACGAAGTTCTTATTCAGCGTTTGTTGGAAAGAGGTAAGGTTAGCGGTCGTAGCGATGATCAGGACGAATCTAAAATACGTAATCGTTTTGATGAGTATAATCAGAAAACAGCGCCTTTAAAAGATTTTTATGAGGCACAGAATAAATTCCATAGTGTAAATGGTATTGGCGCCATAGATGAAATAACACATCGTTTGGCTAAGGTTATCGAGGAGCTTTAGTTCTCTTTCGGTTTCCAATAGTATATTAAGGAGAGTTGAACAGGTCTAAACAGATGATTAGGCATGTTTCAACTCTCTTTTTGGCTTTATAAGGCTAACTTCTAAATGCATAGCTTGTTTAAGCTTCATGCGAAATGCGTATTTTTGCGCAAATGTTGACTGTCGTCAATATATAATTGAGAATATTTTATGACTGAGGGTAATTTTGTAGACTACGTTAGGATTAATGCGGAATCTGGTAAAGGAGGAAAAGGCTCTGTGCATTTGCATAGGGAAAAGTTCATTACCAAAGGAGGTCCCGATGGTGGAGATGGCGGTCGTGGAGGTCATATTATCTTACGCGGAAATAATAATTTATGGACGCTTGTAACTTTTAAGTTTAAAAAGCACTTTAAGTCAGGTCACGGCGGACACGGTAGTAAATCCCGTAGTTCTGGTGCAGATGGCGAAGATGTATATTTAGATGTACCGTTAGGTACTGTAGTAAAGGATTCAGAAACGGCAGAAGTGTTATTCGAAATTACGGAACACGGCGAAGAACGTATTTTGGCAGAAGGCGGAATGGGTGGTAGAGGTAACTGGCATTTTAAGACCAGTACCAATCAAACTCCAAGATATGCCCAGTTGGTGTTCCCGGACAGGAAGTAGAAGTTATTCTTGAATTAAAATTATTGGCAGATGTTGGTCTTGTAGGCTTTCCTAATGCTGGTAAATCTACATTATTATCGGTTATTACATCAGCAAAACCAAAGATTGCCGCTTACGAATTTACAACCCTGAAACCCAACTTAGGTATTGTAGAGCATCGGAATTTTCAGAGTTTCGTAATGGCAGATATTATGGGATTATAGAAGGTGCTGCAGAAGGAAAAGGATTAGGTCATTACTTCTTAAGACATATAGAGCGTAATTCTACTCTCTTATTTTTAATACCTGCGGATAGTAAAGATATTGGTAAAGAGTATCAAATTTTACTTGGCGAGCTAAGAAGATATAATCCTGAATTGTTAGATAAGGAACGTTTAATAGCCATTTCTAAAAGCGATATGTTAGATCAGGAGCTTATGGATGAAATGCGCGTAGAACTAGATAAAGATTTGGATAGCACACCGTATTTATTTATTTCTTCTGTAGCGCAGCAGGGTATAATGGAATTGAAAGATAAACTTTGGGCTATGTTGAATAGTTAGGAGGGACTGGTTGGTTGTTAAATTCGACCCGATTATAATACCTTAAATTTACTTTAAAACGAGACTATGAAGAATGTATTTACTTTGGTGTTGGTTTTGTGTTTGGCCTCGTGCAATACGATTAGGGTGAACTATGATTATGATAAGGGAACCGATTTCACCAATTACAGTACTTACAATTATTACCCTGATATGAATACAGGCCTTAGCGAGCTTGATACCAAACGTTTGTTGCATGCCGTTAATGCTGAAATGCAAGCTAAAGGTATTCGTTTTTCAGAAGACCCTGATTTTTTTATCAATATAGATAGTGAATCTTTTGAAGTAGCAAGTAACAACACCGTTGGTTTGGGAGTTGGTGGTACAGGCCGAAGTGTTGGCGGTGGGGTTTCCGTAGGTATACCAGTAGGACAACCAAAACTGGAACGCGAAATCCGGTTTGATTTTGTTGATGCCAAAAAGGATGAACTCTTTTGGCAAGGTCAAGGTCAAAGTAATTTTAAAGAAAATGTATCTCCTGAAGCACGGGAGGAAAAACTACATGCACTGGCTGCGAAAGTTTTTTCAAAATATCCTCCTAAAAAATAGAACGATAGACTGTTTATGTTTTAGAAGGAATGGTTTAGTAGTATTTTAATATTTCTTGTGTTGATACTATATTATTCCATATTTTCGAATATTCTTTAAAAACAATTAGGTCTTATTCGTTCTCCATATAGAATGGTTAGATTTTATGTTATAAAGGATATTTTTCTACCCCCTATCTTGAACTTTAACACAAATGTCCCCAATGCTAAAGCTAGCGCTTTATTATATTGATAACCATAAAATTGAAGTGGTTCACACAATCTTTGGAAAAGAAAAAATTCTATTGGACGGTAGAACTGTTTCTAAAAAAATAACTGAAGTAGGTACAGAACATACCTTCACTATTGGTGAAAATAGATATTGGATTGCGCAACGAGAGACTTCCAAAGGCGAGAAGTTAAATAGGTTTGAAATCCGTAAAAATGGTTCGCCAATCTCTTTGGTTAATATATTATCACAGAAATCATCTAATCAGATGATTCTAATCGTTATTCTTTGTGGTCTAGGCACCGGTTTTATTCTGGGTGTTATTATCTACAAATTAATTTGGCCTACAGTTAGTTTGTAGACGCTCCTTTCTACAATATACATCCTAGTTGCCAATCTCCACCCGAACACCTTTAGAATGACTTGAAAACTCTGGTGCATACATGCTTTGGATTGTGGTGATACCATTACTGAATTCACCAGCGTTGTTTACCCTTAAGTCATATTTAAAGACATAGACTCCTTTGGGTAAGTAGTCAAAAAGTCTTGTATAAACTACTTGTTTAGTAGTCTAATTCTTCACTTTTACCATTCAGATAGCAATATTTACCGTTCGCCATAATCCGTTAAGTCTTACTGCCGTTGGAGTTACGGAAATTACCGTTTGTCATAAACTCGTTTCTGTACCTACAAGTGTGTATTACTTTTACATCAGAAATAAATAACAAATCAATAACAATTAAAATTTAATATTATGAGAAAATCAGCAATCGCATTCGGAATTCTTTTTAGTGTAGTGATTAATAGTGCAAGCGCAAACAATAACCCTTCAGACAAAGGAATACGTTCAATTAAAGCAACTACAACTAATGTATCTCCTTTGAGTTTAGCGGTAGTAAACAATGATTATGAAACGGTTAAAAAGTTTTTAGAGCTAGGTTCAGACGTTGAGGCAAAGGAAAAAACTATGGGTATGACTGCTGTAATGTATGCGGCAAGATATAATAATGTAGAGCTAGTTGAATTGTTAGTTTCAAAAGGTGCTGATTTATCTGAAAAATCAAAAATGGGAATGACAGCGTTAGACTATGCAAAATTGAGTAATGCATCAGATGCCGTGGCATTTATTGAATCTTTTTAGTATAGGTTGACTAATTGAGAAATGAGTTTACGAGGACTCCTTTTTAAGTCAGATTTTTAGAAACTATACGCGTGTTTAAATAAATATAACAATCAAAATTAAAACTTAATAATATGAGAAAATCAATAATTGCCTTCGGAATTCTTTTTAGTGTAATGATTAATAGTGCAAACGCAAACAACAATCCTTCGGACAATGCAGTACGTTCAATTAAAGCAACTACAACTAATGTATCTCCTTTAAGTTTAGCCGTAGTAAACAATGATTATGAAACGGTTAAAAAGTTTTTAGAGCTAGGTTCAGACGTTGAGGCAAAGGAAAAAACTATGGGCATGACTGCTGTAATGTATGCGGCAAGATATAATAATGTAGAGCTAGTTGAATTGTTAGTTTCAAAAGGTGCAGATTTATCTGAAAAATCAAAAATAGGAATGACAGCCTTAGACTGTGCAAAATTGAGTAATGCATCAGATGTCGTGGCATTTATTGAATTACTTTAAGGTGTTCGGTCAATGTGAAAAGGAGTTTTCGGGGACTCCTTTTTAGGCCTAATTTTCAAAAAAAGTGTACCTGTATTTTTATAAATAACCATAAAATCATTTTGTTATGAGATATTCAAAATATATAATCGAGGATAGAACTGTTGAATTTTATAATTCCCTTTTTGGAATAGAATCTGTATTAGTAAATAATAAAGAAGTTTCAAAAGGATTTTCTTTATTTGGAAGAGACCACGTATTCAACATTGGAATTAACGAATACAAGTTGAGACCTTATCTAAGTTTTTCTCATCCTAGTTCTGTAGGAATGTCTATTTATAAAAATAACGTTATGCAAAAACTTGAAAAAGAAAGAACTGCATCAGATCACGTTCATTTGTTTCTTAAAGTCAGTTTAATAATTACTGTGGGGATTTGTATAGGACTAGGGTTGGCAGCAATTATGGCACCTTAACTATATGGATGTTTTTTAATATTGACCTTAAAGTTCCTAAAGAGTCGTAAGCCGGTTTATAACAAATGGCACCATAATTTAACTAATTGAGAATGCTAATCATAACGAAATTTTTAATTGAATTGCTAACCGAGTTAGTTCTTAAATGAGAAGGCAACTACATTACAACCACATGATTCAAAACACCTATATTTGAAATTCACTTAAGCACTTGAAGCAAAAACAAGTTTAATTAAAATCAGATTATTGTTAATTTTCAGATGAACAAGAATAAAAACATATCACAACAAACTAAAAATTATAAAAATTTTGGTTTGGCGGTCCTAATAATAATAGGTGTAATAATATTCTTTCTTGTAATTAGTGCAATTGCCCATTTTGGTTTTTTACACGGTGTAGCAGATGGTAAAGGTGCGGATTTTTCTGCTTATAATGCAGGGAAAGAAGTAGGTTATTCACTTCGGGTATGGATAGATTTTTATTTAAAGAGTGGATTAATTTTTGGTAATCTTCTTGCATTAGTGGCCTCTTTAGAAAAAAGAAATTCTTTTCACCTTGTTCTGCTTCATGGTTTTCTAGGTTGGGGTTATGTAATTTATTACACTTTAACGCGTAAAACCATCTTCACGAATTAATATGAGAATTTTAAGGTTTTTAGGAAAACATTTGTTTTGGACATTACAATGTATTGGTTGGGGTTCATTGCTAGTTTTTGCAATTGCTATAGATGAGGATGAAACGTCGCTAATCTCCATTGTAAAAGTAACAGTCCTAGTTTTTATAGTAGGTATATTTTCTTCGGGACTATACAGGTGGTTTTTAAAAAAATATACCAATAACAAAATAACCTTTAGAAATATTCTAAAGATATGTGCTTTTGGTTTATTGAGTGCTATAATTTGGACCTTACTATCCTCAGGAATAGGGTCTTTATACAAGAGGAATAGCTCCGATTACGAACATAAACAGGAGCCTGTCACTGAAGAAAAAGCAGGAGTTTTTGTAAAGGCAGAAAGTGATGAGTTCGAAATTCAAATAGGTGGGGAAGCGGCTATACTTATTTTCGGGATTACACTTTTTGTTATTTGGTCAATACTTTATTTTATAATTAAATCACTAATCAGGAATAATTTAAATAGAATTGAAAGATTAAGGCTGCGGGAAAAAATTAAAGGCGAGCAACTTAATACTTTACAAGGGCATGTCAGTAGTGTTTTTATAGTTCAAGTGTTAAACCGAATAAAAGCACTCATGGCAATAGATGTGAAACGGTCCAGAAGCTTGCTCACTGAATTATCTGAATTATTACGCTATTCACTTACCAAACAAAATGTACAAGTTATTCCGTTAATCGAAGAAATAGAGGCCACTAAAAAGTATATAGAATTATATCAAATAGAGTTTCCTGAATCGCTAAACTTTAGTTGTAAAGATGAACTGGAATTGTCAGAATTAGAAGTGCCTCCCATGTTACTTTTAAATATTGTAGAATTCTTTTTGGGTAATAATCTGCCAGAGCGGTCATTTAGTGCTACAATGGTATTAGATATAGTAAAAGTGGATGGTGCCCTAAAAATTTCGGTTCAGGTAAATGGAGAAGGAATAGATATTACCGAGAATGACTTTGTAAAAAAGAAAATGAATCAACGATTGATTTTATTATTCAATAACAGTAGTAAGCTTAGTGTAGATACCCTGCAGAAAAAGATAGAGGTGGAAATTCCCAGCGAGAGTATTAAATTAGAAGTTTTGTAATATGACGCTAACTCCTAGAAATAAAGCATTCTTTTTTTACACCTTACAAATTATTGGTTGGTATGTTGGGCAACTAACCATTTTTTTTATGGATGGCTTTAGTAGTTCTTTTCAGTATTATTTTGCCATAACAGGTGGTTTAGCGGGTATTATAGCAACTTCTTTATATAGAATTTATTTAAAGAATAATATTGATTTTGAGGTTTTTGATAAGCAAAGTATTGTACGTTTTACCTTTGCTTTTTTTGGATGTTGCGGACTATATTATTCATTATCAGAGTTAACAAATATAATTTATGATAGTATATGGACTAAAACTCCTTTTGAGCTTGAATTTATCTCAGATCATGATGGTTTCTTTGAGGTTGCCACTAGTGTTTTCGTAATGATCTTTTTATGGACAATAGCGTATTTTACTATTAAGTTTATAATTGAACAAAATAAAAATCACTTAAAAAATCTTGAATTAAATGCCACTCTACGTGAAGCCCAACTCAACACTTTAAAAGGTCAAGTAAATCCACACTTTTTATTCAATAGTATAAATAATGTCCGTGGATTGATGCTTGAAGATGTGGGTAAATCGCAAGAAATGATTTCCAAACTATCGGAAATGTTGGAATATGCGTTTGCCAAAAACACTGTGGATGCTATTCCATTATGCGAAGAGTTGGAAATGGTAGAAAACTATATAGCGCTTTCAAAAATACAAATGGAAGAGCGGTTGCAATATGTTGAAAAAATCAATGAAGAAGCATTACAAATTCCAATACCTCCCATGATAATTCAGTTGTTGATAGAGAATGCCGCTAAACACGGGATTGCCAATCTCAAAGAAGGGGGCACCATAGCGTTGAAAGTTGCAAAAGACGATGAGAATTTATTTATAACCGTAGCCAATACGGGGGAATTAAAAATAGCAAAGGACTCTACACAACTAGGGTTAAAAAATATTCGGCAACGACTGCGCCTCCTTTATGGTCAAAGGGCTTCTTTTTTATTACAAGAGATAGAGGGTGGAGTTGTTGCAAGCATAAAAATTCCATTAGAATGACAAAGATTAAAGCAGTAATAGTTGAAGACTCAAGATTGGCAAGAAACGAACTGAAAGAATTATTGAAAGACCATTCCGAAATAGAATTAGTGGGCGAGGCAGAAAATGTAGATGATGGAGTAGAGCTTATTAAAAAGACAAATCCGGATCTTTTGCTTCTGGATATAAACATGCCAGAAAAAGACGGTTTTGAGCTATTGGAAATGCTAGATGAGGTACCTGTCACGGTATTTACAACCGCTTATGATGAGTATGCAATAAAATCTTTTGAGTATAATGCGTTAGATTACTTATTAAAACCGATAAGCGAAAGTCGGTTTGCGTTGGCTATAGAAAAGGTTAGAGCCAAAATAGATAAATCTGAAGTAATCAATGAGCCAAAGACTGAAAAATTAACGGAAAATAGCCAGATATTTATCAAGGACGGCGAAAAATGTTGGTTAGTCAAAATCGGGGATATTTCACATTTTGATATTGTAGGTAACTATACCCGTGTCTTTTTTGAAGACCAAAATCCAATGCTTTATAAATCACTTAATCAAGTAGAAGAAAAACTACCTGAACAGAATTTTTTTAGAGTGAATAGGCAACAGATTATTAACACCAACTATATTGAGAATGTAATACCATGGTTCAACGGAAAGTTAAAATTAACCATGAAGAATGATGTGGAAATTGAAGTTTCTAGGCGTCAATCGTATCTTTTTAAGGATCGGATGAGTCTATAAATTTCGTATTTAATCACCAACCTCCACCCGAACACCTTCAGAATGACTTGAAAACTCCGGTGCATACATGCTTTGGATTGTGGTGATGCCATTACTGAATTCACCAGCGTTGTTTACCCTTAAGTCATACTCAAAAATATAGACACCTTTAGGTAGATAGTCAAAAAAGAAATTGGTGCTGGCATCCTTTGTACTTTCATAGTAGCCCAATCCATCTTGCCATTTGTAATTGGAAATTACATTTACGGGCTCAAAACCAGCCGCTCGCATATCTTTCATATGAACAAATTCCATATCACGGTCAGAACGGAGTTCTATGCGGACCCGAATTAAGTCGCCTACTTTTAATGCTGTTGCTTTAGTGACTTCAGAAATTTTCTCACCGGTATCCGTATTCTTTTTTAAGAACAAACTTTTCTTGACTTGAAGAGGTGTCTTTGCCGATGTTATTTTATCTAAATCCTCAAAATATTGCCAGTAAAGAGCTCCACAGGCAATACCATTACCTTTTTTGCTCAGTTGAACTTCTGCTATATTCGGTTTTATTTCACTGGTGTTCCATGAGGTTTTAAAATAACCGGTTCCTGCTTCCGTTTTTACATTTTCTAGCTTCTCAGGGTTTATTTCAGCACCTCCTAAAGTGACTTTTACGGCATCGGTCACTGAAAGCCAATCGCTACCTTGCAATAACAAAGCGTATACTGCTTCAGATGTAGATTTTGTGGTAGACCATTGGTTGGTCTGCTTATGCTTTAATAGCCAAATTTTAAGGTTATCAACGGTTTTTGTGTCGTTTTCAATTTCCCCAAAAGCTTCTATTAAAAGCGCTTGTGTTTCAATAGGTGCCTGATACCAATACCATGAAGCTGTATTTTCTTTCCAGTACATACCCAGTTCTTCAGAAACGATACTATTCTCTTTTAAAGACTTTAAAATTTTCTTAGGAGTTGAAGTGTCGCCTGTTCTATTTAAGGTTAAAGCCAACATTCCCTTTGTATAAAGTCCTTTTTTGGTCCAGTATTTTTTAGCTTGACCAAGATAGTAATCCGTAATTTTATCGACTTCCTTTGAGCTTTTTATATCCTTGAAGAAACTACGCATATATAAATAATGAATTTGCATTTGGCTCAAATGGTCATTATTCAGGTTTGAAGCGTGCTTCTTCATTTGCTTGTATTCCTCAACAAACTCCGCGTCTAAATACGCAATAGCTTTTTCGGTTATTATTTTATTAGAGGATTTACTTTCTATAGTTACAGAGGACACGTTCAGTTGTTTCAAGTGCCCCATACCTGTTACAATATGTTGTGTAATGTACCTGTTATCAGGACCTCCGTTAAACCAAGCCCATGCGCCCGAATTTTTCTGGTTGTTTTTTAGCTTATTAAGGGCGCGAGTTTCCTCGTTCTTCATTTTATTTAAGTCGAACAACAGGGCAATTCGTTTTTTCTGCTCGGTTTCAGATTGTGCATCTCTGAGCCAAGGGGTTTATGGATTAAAAGCGACTTTAGTTCTTCGTTCTTTTCAAGATTGCTAAGCAAAGCATCGGAGTTCGCCCATTGGTCAAATACAGCTTTTATTCTTTCATTTGAATTTGCAATATGACTTGCCAAGCTGTTGGCGTAGTATCGGGAAAACGTTTGCTCATTACAATCATAAGGATACTCCATAAGATAGGGGAGCGCCTGTACAGCATACCATGCAGGATTTGAAGTAATCTCTAAAGTTAGCTTGTGATTTTTTAGCGTAGTTGAGGTGTTATCTTTTAATTTATCCAGAACAAATGTTTTGGTCTGGTTACTCCGCACCCACATGGGTAGGGTTTCTGTCACCAACATGCGGTTAGTCAAGACAGGTAGCACGTTTTGTTCGCCATCACTGAAATCCCCTGCTTTTGCTGTTACCGTATATTGAACAGCTTGTAGATTTTCAGGTATCTTCAATTGCCACGAAACTTGGGTATTTCCTAAAGAATCTACTGTAAACGAATTTTGCTTTTTTGAATCAATTAATTGTTCTGAAATATCCTTCCCAGAAATAACATCAACAAGAATAAGTTTAGCTTGTCCGGATAATTGTTTGTCCGTTAAGTTGGCAATTTTAGTGCTAATGGTTATTTCATCTCCTTCACGAAGAAAACGAGGCGCGTTGGGCATCACCATTAATTCTTTTTGTGTTACGGTTCCAAGCGTTCTTACGGAACTTTGCAAAGATTTTGTATGAGCAAGTAATTGCAATTTCCATTTTGTGAGCGCTTCTGGAGTAGTGAAGTTAAAGGAGACATTACCTTCCTTGTCCGTTCGTAATTCAGGAAAGAAAAATGCGGTTTCTTGAAGGTTTTTACGGATTTGTACCGTTTCGGGGTCATTCTCACTGTTAGATTTCTCTTCAGCAGGATTTAGAGGGGCCATCTCCCTTTCTTCAGAAACATTAGAAGATGTAATTACGACTTCATCCAGACTAGCGCCATCATTTTCCATCATGCTCATAGGAGCTGCTTCGCTTTTGGCCATTCTTTTTAGGCTATTTCTGTAATTATTGATGTAACCAAAATGCAGTCCAAACCAATTAAACGTATCATACCCCTGAGGTGAATAATTATAGTTCTCTTTACTAAGATGCGTTCTGAATGAATTTGTTCCAAAACTGGTGCGTGCGTTGGCATAGATAGAGGAATAGTAGCTACGTCGTGCAAGCGGATGAAAATTCCAATAGTGTGGTTTAAAAGAGTCCAGAGAGGCATCGTACATGCTGGCCAATAACTCTGCCGAAGCTTTTTCACCTTGTGGTCCTTTTATTTTAAACGACCAAGTCTCATCGGTTATATTGCAATTTGTCTCTAAAAGTGGTGGTTTCAATTTCGAGCTGGGTTTCAGGATAGGGAACGGAAATAGAAATAGTTCCTGAATCAAATGAATTATAGGCAGAATAGGTGTAGTTAATGGCAAAACCACCCAAATCATTTTCGGTTACCGGAACCGTAAAAGATTTTGAATTTTGATTTAAATGGATCTTATGTGTATCTACAATTTTTTGCTCCTTTTCAATAAATACCGTCACGGTAAGGTCTTCTGAGTTTGAGTAAAAAGTAACTTCTACTTTGTCTCCAACACTATACTCGGTTTTGTTTGTTTTGACTTCAAACAAGCGGTTGTCCGGTAATTTCTTATCGTTGTCACTAAAAAGCGTGGTTATAGCTTTTTCTATGACTGCTTGTCCAAACTTATCTTTGGTTTCAAGTTCTATTATATATTTTCCAGACACCCAGTTTTTAAAATTTTTTGGGTTGAATTTTTTGGATTTTTCAGTGTCAAAATTCGTCTGCCAGACCAATTTCCCCTTCTCCCAATTAACAGCATTATCCTCTGTGTTGTAAGCTTCATGAGGAAATAGGTTACTGTATTCTTCTTGGTTCCAATTTTTGTAATCGGGTGCAGGCCATGCTCTTTGTCGCAGAACTTGTTTTGGAGCCTGTAATTTGTACATTTTCAATGTCCCTTTAGAAGGCACAGACTGTCCATTAAGATTGGTAGTGGAAATTTGTATTTTGTCCTCATTCTTGTCTTTGTTCCATTGCTCAGAAACTGATATATCGGCAATGACGGAATGATAGCCTACGGATACATAGGTGGTGGTACTATGGGTTTCTCCGTTGATGTCGGTTACATCTGCCGTAACTTCATAGTTGAAAGTTGGTAGGTTTTCTTTGGATAGACTAGTATCGGGTAAAGCCTTAAATGAGATATCATAATTACCTGAAGCGTCCGTGGTGGTTTCTCCATGGGCTATTTCTTGAGCAATCTGATTATAATAGGGCATGCGCCAGTAGTACCAACGGGGGAAGTAGACGGCTCTTTTTACACGGTAGCTCACTTTGGCATCGGTAATTTTACTTCCGGCGTAAGCCGAAGCAATGCCTGTTACGGTAATGCTATCATTTACTTTATAGGTTTCGTTTACAGGTTCAAAAGAGGTTTCGAATTTAGGGCGTTTGTATTCCTCAACAAAGATATACTGAGTTTTATTGGAAGTCCCTGAAAAGGCATCTACTTCAATAAAAAATTCTCCGGTAAGTCCGGAACTTGGTAATATAAACTCACCGTTAAAAGAACCAAATTCATTTGTGGTAAATTCAAGTTCAGTTATTTCTTGGCCATTTACATCATAAAGAACTGCGGATACAGATTCATCGGCCACTACCTTCGATTTTTCTTCAGAAGTTTCCATGAGGATTCCTTTAAAGTATACCGGCTGACCATAAGGTCTGTAAATACTTCGGTCAGTAAACAGAAAAAGTTGGTTTGAAACTTTATTCAAGCTGTTTGTCTTTCGTCTTCCGTTTACATAATACTCTCCAAAGAAAGCTTTCTCGCCATTATGATTAACTTCAATTTTTACATCGTTCCAATTTTCAGTCGTTAGTGGTATGGTTACAAACCCCATTTTGTCTGTACGCTCTTTTTTGGTCAGATAGGGTTTGTTATAATTTTTAAGATAAGTAAAGGTCAAATCGGCCCCGGAAATAGGTTTTCCTGTGGTTCTGTTAATGATTTGGTATCGTTGTTCTGAGTTGCCATTGGTTTCTACCAAGGCCATGTCAGTTACTTGAATCTGACTAAAAGCAAAGCTTTCTTTATTACCCTTTTCAGGGAAAGCTAAGATGATGTATTGTCCATTTTCTAAAGCTGGGAGAAGTATCTCAATACCATGTCGTTGATAATCTTTTTCGTTTTTAAGCGAAGCCGACCAACTTTTAACCTGTTTCAGTTTTTCTATAAAAGCCAATTGCTTTTCTGGAGGGTAAAGACGTTCTAATTCTTTAATTTTATTGTTGTTCACAGCGTAGGCAGTCAGCTGTAATGAGGATAGATTTTTGTAGTTTACCAACAGTTTTGAAGGCTGATTTACAGCAATGTGTTGCTCGGTAATTATCGAAAGACTTGGTGCAAGGATTTGTAGACGGAGTGATTTACATTTTTCCGCTCCCATACCGTCAGGGAATCTGGCAATTATCTCATCACATAACGCTAGGGCTTCTTTACTTTTCCAACGTGTCTCTTCTTTCGTGTCAGGTTGGTACGTTTGCCCTTGTGCTTTGTATAGTTGTGCCAATTCATAACTATACAAAGCAGAAATCTGATTGTGCTTTAGATGTTCGGCAGAATTCTTTAAGGTTTCCTCGTAATAAGTTTCTTTGTTTTCAAAAGTGGCGTTTTGGTAAACGAAGTTTAATCGTTCAATATCGGCCATTACCAAAGGTTCTAACTTAGGTTCGTCAAAATGAAATTGAATCAGCCCTTGGAATACATTAAGTGCTTTGGCTTGTAGAGAAGTATCATCATTGGTACTTAAGTCATGATGCGCAAATTGATAGGCTTCGCAGATGGTCTCAGGATCGCTTATTTCATATTTATCGGCTGGGCGTGTAATAGCGGTTTCGTTGGTTTTATAAAACTGAAGTGCCGTGTGGGCGAGTATGTCATAAAGAGTAGGGCGGAAGGTCTCTGAACCTTTTTGATGATTTAATAATTCTTCTAACCCTTGTAAATTAGTTAGCTGAAGCTCTTTTTTGTTTTGTAAGGATGCCTGAAAATGGGTGTCTATTTCATGAAATAATGTAGTAAGGTCCCAAGTTCTAAAATCAACGCTGTCTACTTTAGATTCTGTGGTAGACCGGTTATAAAACTGATATCTATTTTGCTGAAAATATTGCCAGTGGAGATTGGCTAAATAACTTTCTAAAATATTTTTTGTTGGAAATTCTGCCTTTTCTATTTCTGCTTTAAAGCGATTAATGATGTTCAATTGGGCATCTTCCTCCAAGATCATCGCATATTTTGAAACAAATAGTAACGATTTTACAACCTGTTCAGAATTGTTCTCTTTTTCCGCTTTTGCTGAAATGGTCTCCACCAGTTCTAAAGCTGATTTAGTCAATTCTTCGCTCTCTAATTTTTGTGCCTTTTTCCAAAGTGCTTTATAGGAGTTTCCGCTATCCTGTGCGGGTAACATTTGCGAAAAAAGGATTACAGTGAATATGAGGGATAATCTTTTCATAGTATAAAATTATATAACAAAACTGAGCAAAATGGATGCCAATAAAAACTATAAATGAGTGAGCGGTCCTACTCGGTTAGGGAATAGGATTTCTGAATTACCGTAAATAAATAATTATAAGCTTTTTAAAAGTCCGCCGTCAATTGGTATTTGAGTACCTGTAATGTAAGCCGCATTTTCTGAAGCTAAAAAGGTAACTAGATAGCCATATTCTTTTGGGTCTCCTATACGCTTAACAGGAACTCTAGACTCCATGTCTGCAAGAACCTCATCTTCTGAAATCCCTAACTGCTCTGCTTTTTTGGAGTTTAGTTGCGCGATGCGATCAGTATCAAAATAGCCAGTTAGAATACTGTTCACTGTTATTTGATATTGTCCCACATCATTGGCCAATGATTTACCAAGGTAACTACGGCTGCCCTTATGGTATTTGAAAGCGCCAAATAAGAAAGAGGCTCTTTAACGGATACAGAAGCTATATTTATGATTCTGCCCCATTTATTGGCTTTCATATGTTTTAGGGCGAGTTCCGTGGTGTAGGCTACAGTTTTAAAAAGTAAATTAAAAGCTTCTTGGTAATCTACAGTCTGCTTTTCTAGAGCACTTCCTGCAGCAGGACCTTGGGTATTATTAACAAGGATGTCAACCGTATTGGTAACGAAATAGTTGTAAATTTTCTCGCGGTAGTCATGAAAATCTGCAAAATCAACCACTAGGTAACCATGTTTCTGACCTTGGTCAGTAGGCAGTTCTGCTACTATCTTCTTAAGTTTCTCCTCACTACGGGACATGAGTGTTACACTTGCTCCGCTTTCGGCTAATTGTTGTGCTATGGCTTTTCCTATTCCTCCTGAGCTACCGCCAACTAGTGCTTTTTTGCCTTTTAATGATATGTTCATAATATAAGATTTATGGGGAATGTTTAACTCTGTTTTCTATTTGTACTCTTCACGTGCTGGACTAAAAGCATCCATAAGTTTACATGGAGTAAGTGCCTTGCCACTATGCGGACTATGAGGTGGAATGATAACAATATCATTTACTTCGTAAACCTTTGTATCCCCATTAAGTGTAAATTCAAAACGCCCTTCCAACACTTGCATTATTTGCTCGTTCATGTGGGAATGTTCGGGTACAATGGCACCTTCTTCTACTGTCCAAAAAGCAAGCGACATTTTTTCGGAATGCACCAGTTTACCGTGGTAACCTTGGCATGATTTCTTTGGATGTAATGTTGGATAGGTTCATTGTGTAAATTTTATATAACGAAGATAGAAAGAATAGCGAGAGAAATGAAAAAGCCCCAAACCATAATTTATGATTTGGGGCCAAGCTTGGTTTGGGTTGTTAATGTTTATTAGAATCTAAGTGCTTTTGTTTTTTAAGAAGACTTACTGCCACTTTACAACTACCATTTCACATCTTCTATTCCATTCATGGTCTTCCTCGGAACAACTCTCTTCGGTTTCACATTTTACGATAGGTTGAGATTCTCCGTATCCTTTAGCAATAATGCGGTCTTCCGTGATACCATTTTTAACCATGAATTCTTTAGCGGAATCCGCACGTTTTTGAGAGAGGTCACGATTGTATTTTTCATTACCTCGGATATCTGTATGCGTACCAATTTCAATAATCATACCTGGGTTCTGCTTCATAATAGCAACAACTTTTCCTAAGCGTTCTCTAGCCTCACGTCTAACGTACCAAAGACTGTAATCAAAATGTATTTCTTCAGTTTTTATAATGATGCGTTCGTTTTCTTTAACGATGGCCTCTTCATTGGCAATGACTTCCTCAATTTTTTCAATACGTTCACGCTCTTTTTTCTCTAGGTCGGCTTTTTGCTTTATAGCAACCTGTTTTTCTTTTTTTATGCGTTCTAACTCATTTGCTTTCTCTAATTCTTTTCGCTTTTTGGCTTCGGCATAAGCTAATTTTTCTTTCTCTTCTTTTTTGGCTAGAGCTTCTTTGGCTTTTAAAGCTTCTCTTTCTTTTACGGAATACAGTGTTAGGGAACCGTCTATTGTCGCATTTCTTTCGGTGTCTGAAATAATAATTTTAGAATTATCCTCGTAACCTTCTTTGTGAGCTTGGATTTTATATTGGTTTGAACAAGCGATTTGAAATTTATAAGAAGCATTGGCAGAAGTGGTGATTTTTTCAATCATTTTTCCACTGGCATCCAGAAGTTCTATTGTAGCATTGGCTAAAGGAAGTTTGGTAGTTTTATCCGTTAGAATTCCCGCAATTAACTGCTTGCAGTCTTCAATAAGAAGTGGTTTGGTTTCCAAGAGCGAATAAATGTCATCACTACCCTTTTCCAGGACGATTTGATGAAAAATAACCTAAATTGGTATTAGAGTCTAGTGACAAAGAAAAATCGTCATAACCGCTATTTACAGGTAACCCAAGATTGTCTGGGGATTTAAATTTTCCATTTTCCGTTTTTGAAAGAAATAGGTCTAATAACCCAAAACCAGCGTGACCGTTGGAGGCAAAGTATAAGTTGCCATCTTCGTCAAGAAACGGGAATTGCTCTTTCTTATCCGTATTTATTTCCTTTCCTAAATTTAGAGGGTTTCCAAAGAAACCGTCTTTTTGAATATTTACAACATAGAGGTCAAAAGAACCAAAGCTACCTTCGCGATCTGATGCAAAATAAAGTTTTGTTTCGTCAGGACTTAAAGCTGGGTGTTCCGTAGAAAAATTATCACTGTTAAAGGGTAGAGGAATTATGTTTTTCCAAGTACCATCTACATATTCGGCACGATATATTTTTAGATTACTGATTTTATCTTTCTCGGTTTTCTTTTTACTATTTCTCGTGAAATAGATTGTCTTCCGGTCTTTGGTAATGGTAAAAGTACCCTCGTGCATTTTTGAATTAATAGCACTGCTTAATGGCATGCTAAGGCTATCGCCCTGTGTTATTTTGTCAATAGGGTGAGAATATATGTCAAGGTAATTCTCATTGTTCCATCTATAAAGCTTGGGTAAAGTTTTGGTTTTTTTTCGGGAAGCGCTATACAGCAGGTTAGAGTCTATTCTGGCCGCGCCAAATTCGGACGTAGTGGTATTTATGTTCAGGTTTTCAATTTTAAAACGTTCACCAATGGCACTTACATTTTTAATATACTTGAAATCCTTTTCAGTCTGAATCACTTTGTCGTTCTGATCTTTTTCAACGTAAAAATCAATAAGTATTTTTTGTGCTTTTTCGTATTCACCAATAGCTTTTAAGGATTGATTTAATTTAAAATAATAGCTTTCATCTGTATTTTCGCCATAATTAGAAATCAAATAGCCGTACCAACGTGCGGCTGCCTTCATATCAAAAGTGTGGTAGTAAGAATCGGCAAGGTTTTTTATGAGCTTTGAGCTCTTGTTACGTGGCAATAATTGCTCGTATAGTGGAATAGCATCACTGTAATACGCACGTTCAAAATAGGTGTCTGCTCGTTTCAGTTCTTGTTGGGCAAAGGTTGATACCGTAATACCCAGAATAAACCATATGAAGAGGAATTTTTTCATGTTTAGTAGAATCTAGGTGATTTGTCGTATCCTTTGCCGAGGCCCAGTAGATCGAGATTAAAAAGAACAAATATTTCGTGGGAACCAGAACTGTAGGTGCTTAGGTTTGATAAGGTGTAATCGTAAGCGTAGCCTATTCGTAAAGCTGGTGTGGCCGCAATATTAAACATAGCACTTACCGAATCTTCCAAACGATAGGACAATCCGCCTTCAAATCTATTTAGGAAAAGAGCGTTCAGTGATACATCCATCGTAAAAGGAGAACCTTGCACCATTTTAGCTAGAACGGAAGGTTTTAGTTTTAGGTCTGAGTTCAGTTCATAAACATATCCTGAGGTTAGAAAAAGATGTATGTTCTCAGAACCAACTCTATTAATTCCATCTTTGTTTTCCAGATGTTTTGTAGTCAGTAAGTTTGGGGCAGAAACTCCTGCATAAAAATTCTGACGGTGATAAAAAGCACCAACACCTACATTGGGGAACGTGCTGTTCAGGTTTTCGTTAAAAGCAGGGTCATCTTGAAATTCTGGAAGCATAAAGCCATTAAAGTTAGTTTCAAAAGTGGTAAAGCCACCTTTAAGACCTAATGAGAGATTGCTCTTATCGTCTAACTTCAGGATGTAGGCAAAGTCAGCATAGATGTTGTTTTCTTTTAACGCCCCATCACCAATATTATCTGTAATAAAAGAAAGTCCCATTTCAATTTTATCGCTCATGGGAGCATGGGCAAAGAAAGTTAGTGTCTTAGGACTACCTACTGCGTTTTTCCATTGTGAACGATATAGCGCACCAAAATTGAGCATACCTAGCTCATTTGTTGTATAGGCTGGGTTTACAACGCTCATGTTGTACATATACTGGGTGTATTGAGGGTCTTGTTGCCCATGGGCCGCAGCACACACCAACATTAGAAAAATAAAATAACGTTTTATTTCTTTCATGGTTTAGCGGTTGAGGTATAATCTGCCCTGTACTGGGTTGTGACCTTCCTTGTTATATTTTATAATGTAGAAATAGACGCCATTGGGGGCAGTGCTATTTCCACTGTTTCCGTTCCAAGCGGGGTTATTTTGGTCGCCTTTAAATAGGCTTGTTCCGTATCTGTTTAAAATTTCTAAGGTAAATTCAGGAAAGATGATTTCTATGTTTGGTATAAAGAAAGTATCATTTTTACCATCTCCGTTAGGTGAAAACCCATCAGGAATAAAGAAACCATATTCTTCTGGTTCGCAATTTGTAAGATCAATAGTGATAGCCATTCGTTCAGGATTCATACAACCCGTGTCTGGGTTGAAGCTTTCTGCATAGTAGGTAGTCCCGGCAATTAATAAAACATCTTCTTGTAGAGGAATACCGTTTGCGGGAGTGTCGTACCAAAGCACATCGTAAGAGGAATTATTTTCTGCATCCCTCAGGTTTTGTACCGTAGGATTATCCAATCCGCAAAGTGCCAGTGTAGAAAATTCTAAAGTAGCTGGCTCAAGTTGATGTACTATGGGGATAATTTCTATACGCATGGAGCTTTGGCATTTTCCATCAACCTCTGTTCCGGCATAGTAACTCTTTCCGTTAATTAGTGCAGTAGTTGTATCCAAAGCAGTTCCACCGGTTGCCGTTCCAAACCAAAGAATGGTGTTGCTACTAGCTACACTAGAACTTAGGTCATTTATGGATGGGTCTTCTGAACCACAAAATGTAGGGTTTCCGTTGAATAACATTGGCATTTCCGGATCAGAAAGGAATACCGTAACCTGAATTCTATCTGAACCTTCGCAATTGTTTAACGGGTCTATGTTAGATATAAAATAATCTGCACCGTCAATAAGTTCTGTGTCTATTGGAAGAATGTCCATATCTGTTGCCGTGTCATAAAACATCATTTCGCCAGTGGCGCTTACCTCAATATCTTGCAAGGTTGGTACTGATGAGGGAAAAGCGGCAAGGCAAATAGTTTGGACAGCTTCGGCTTCCGGTAAAGCCGGAACCCCTTCAACGGCAAAGTTCTCATTTACCTCAAAGTTGAATAGTAGTCGGCATGGTGTAGTATCATCCTGCGTACTTTTTACGGTAATCGTATAATTACCCTGTTCAAGCGTAGCCACATCAATTTGATAGTCTGCCGTACCACCAATAAAGATTATTTTATTATCAATTAATACGGCATTGGTTTCTTGAGAAACTACTTCATAAGTCACTATATATTCTCCATCGGATAATGCAGGGGCATTTACATTTACATCAATTTCAGTGGCGTTACATGAATTGTTTACCGATATGTCAAGTTGAATAGCTTCCGGTATAGCCGTGATTATTGCAGTATCTGAAATATCGCATTCCATTGGGAATCCATTATCTACTTCAAAATCAAAGGTGTATTCACCTGTTTCGGTAATTTGCTCGGTTGGTATGGTAAAAGTTGCGCTGCCAGCGGTAAAATTAATAGCACTGGCGGTGTGTGTTGTTTCTGTATTACTTGGAGCGGTAATGGTATAATTAACATCATAAATTCCGTTGGCAGGGGTGAAAGAAGGGTCAAAAATATCACTTAAGCTTACCGAAACTTCTTCGCCTTCACAGGTGTCCGTTACTTTGGCTATAGGGTCTGTTGCAATAAATTGAATTGGAGATACCTGAATATCGGGACAAACTTTGTCTCCTAAAGAAGTTATGGATAAGGTTGTGGTTACGTTCTTTTGAACCAAATTGGCATCAATTTCAAATGAACCAGTACGGTCTGGGTTAAGCAGTAGTGAGGTAGTTTCTCCTGAGTTCCCGTTCGAAGAGGTCAATAGGTATGTTACGGAATAGTTGTCGGGCGGGATCAATGTGTTGTCGTAATCGCTTATCTCTACTAAGTATTTATCTGGGTCTACACAAAAGTTAGGAGCTGTAATTGTTCCCCTAAATGTGGGAAGAATGGTTATTTCTACTTTTGTTCTATTAATGTCACAAACCGCATGAGATGGGTATACGGTATAAGTAAAGGAGAAGGTGCCATAGGTATGACGGTCTCTAATAGCTTCAATATCTATAAGATGGTCCGTAAGGTCAGATAGTTGGTCAGTATCAAGGCCCTCTGACCAAGTACCATTTATATCTTCGTCTTCTAAGAGGTTATTTAAATCGTAATTGGTATAGCCAGATAGGTCATCTGTGGTGCATAAAGTTAAATTAGAGCCTATTCCAGGATTCGCTGGTCTCTGGACTTCTAGTAATAATGTTACCAGTCTACTGGGGCAAGAGCCAACTGCAGGTACTGTGTGTGTAAATTCATACGTTCCCGTTCCAGCAGATTCGGCATCAAAATAGTTTAGTAAAAGAAATGGTGCGGCCTCTGGGGTAATAGCTTCCCAAACGCCATTAAAATCTTGAAACTTGCCATCCGTTTCATCTCCGATATAACCATGGAGGTTTACGCTATTGTCGTCGCCACAGGCATCTGCAGAACCGTCTATATTGTCTTCTCCCGGATATCCCCCTAGGATTATGGTTATTGTTGCGGTTTCGGTAGAGGCGCCACAGTCATTGGTATAGATAAATTCATGAAATCCTGAATTTTTTACGTCCCAAAGGTTAACGATACCCGTATCACGATCAAGTGCGTAAAAATTTGCGGGGTCGTTGGTAGACCAAGAACCACCAAGAGTAGGATTATCACCCAATTGCGTAAAAAGGTCAAAAGTCTTATTGGCCTCATCGGCATCTTTAGTACATATGGTTACCGTATTATCTGTACCTGCACATTGCGCCACTGCATTTGCAGAAAAGAGAAGCAAGCAAAAAGGTAGAACCCATTTAAGAATGGTTCTCATGTAATTTTGGTTGGTCATTTTGTAATGTTAGGAGACAGGATGCATCTTGTCCCAAAGCAAATGTAACTTGGGTATTAGGTGTGAGTGAATAAATGTTGTCAAAGTGAGGGTTTGAAGGGTGAATCCTATTAAAAACGTAGCATGAGTGGATATAAATAGTGCATTTTGTCGATGTTTTTGAACTTGTGGCGGCAATTTGTGTAGTTGGTCGGAAGCTGTTTTGATATTTTTTTTCGTGAAATCAATGCCTATATTTGCCATAAATACAGCGTTTATGCAGATTCATTTTATTGCAATTGGTGGTAGTGCCATGCACAACTTAGCTTTAGCCTTAGCACATAAAGGTGATGTCGTAACAGGGAGTGACGATGTTATTTTTGAGCCTTCTAAATCTAGGTTAGAGAAAAAAGGACTTCTACCAGAAAGTTTTGGCTGGTATCCAGAAAAGATAAATGAAAGTTTAGATGCTGTAATTCTTGGTATGCACGCAAAAGCAGATAATCCTGAATTGCTAAAGGCCCAAGAGCTAGGTATAAAAATATATTCCTACCCAGAGTTTCTATATGAGCACGCAAAAGATAAGACCCGTGTGGTTATAGGTGGTAGTCATGGAAAAACTACGATTACCTCTATGATTCTTCATGTATTGAACTATCATGATAAGGAAGTAGATTTTATGGTGGGCGCCCAGCTAGAAGGTTTTGAACGCATGGTACATCTGACCGAGGATAATGATTTTATGATTTTAGAAGGAGATGAGTATCTCTCTTCTCCAATAGATCGTAGACCAAAATTTCACTTGTATAAACCTAATATTGCTCTTTTAAGCGGAATAGCTTGGGATCATATTAATGTATTTCCAACATTTGAGTTTTATGTTGAGCAGTTCCAGATCTTTGTGGATAGCATTGTTAAAGGAGGAAGCATTACGTATAACGAAGAAGACCCGGAAGTTAAAAAGGTAGTTGAAGCTTCGGAAAATGCCATTCGTAAACTTCCTTATACAACACCAGAATATACAATTGAAGACGGTACTACACTTTTAGAAACTCCAGAAGGTCCTATGCCTATTGAAGTTTTTGGGAAACATAATTTGAGCAATTTAGCAGGAGCTAAATGGATATGCCAGAACATGGGTGTAGATGAAGACGATTTCTATGAAGCTATTGCCACATTTTCAGGAGCCTCAAAGCGACTAGAGAAAATTGCAGAAGGAAAAACTTCCGTAGCGTATAAAAGATTTTGCACACTCACCTAGTAAAGTGGCTGCGACCACCAAAGCGGTTAAAGAGCAATATGCGAACCGTAAACTAATCGCATGTTTGGAACTACATACCTACAGTAGTTTTAATCCTGAATTTTTAAAGGAATACAAAGGAGCATTGGATGCTGCGGACGAAGCGGTAATTTTCTATTTGCCAGAGTCTGTTGCCATTAAAAAATTAAAGGAAGTTACGCCCGAACAAATTTCGGAAGCTTTTGAACGTAAGGACCTTAAGATTTACACCAATGCCCAGACTTTTAAAGATTTTGTCTTTAGTCAAGATTATGATAACTCCGTATTGCTTTTAATGAGTTCCGGTAATTATGGCGGTTTAGATTTAATTAAATTGAAAGAGAAGTTTTCTTCATAATGTAATTTTTGGCTGAGGTTAGGTTTTTAGACAAATGGCTCTTGGCGAGTGGTTTGTCCATTTCATCGGTGGTAGGGCTCACAAGGAATTAGAGTTTGCTATATTTATCAAATGCATGAAAAACCAGCCTCATTCTCAATTAAAAATTGGTCGGATGATGACAAGCCCAGAGAAAAATTAGTTCATAAAGGGCGGTCCGTTTTATCGGATGCCGAATTGATTGCAATTTTAATTGGATCAGGTAGCAGAGATGAAAGCGCTGTTGAACTGGGTAAGCGAATTTTGGCTTCGGCCAATAACAACCTTAATGAACTAGGTAAGCTTTCCATTAAACAACTAATGACCTTTAAGGGTATTGGGGAAGCAAAAGCAGTAACTATAGCGGCCGCTTTGGAAATGGGCAGAAGAAGGAGAGGAGAGGAAGCTCAGAAAATAAGTAAAATCAGTAGTAGTAAAGATGCTTTTGATTTGTTGCAACCTCGTATTGGAGAGTTGCAACACGAAGAATTCTGGATTTTGTATCTCAGTAATGCAAATAAAGTTCTATACAGTGCACAGTTAAGTAAAGGCGGCCTTACAGGTACTTTGGTAGATGTCCGGATTGTAATGCGCCAAGCACTGGAACATGGTGCGGTAGGGCTAATCTTATCGCATAATCACCCATCTGGAACATTAAGACCAAGTGAGGAAGATCGTAAGGTGACACAGAAATTAAAAAGGGCCGCTGCGGCACTTGATATAAAAGTTTTGGATCATTTGATAATTACCCAAAATGATTATTATAGTTTTGCTGATGAAGGTATTCTTTAACTTTGTAGTCTGGAGTATTCCGGGCATCACAAAAGATAGGTTGCCAATTACTAGTTGAAACTTGAATTTTTAGCAGATTATGTTACTCATTTATACCCATAAGATTACACCACGTTTCAGGTATACCATGAAGCAAGTCTTTACGCGTATATTGGGTATTGAAATTTCGTTTACAACTAAGGTAGAGGATTTTATTAAACACTCTGGCGCTAAGGTTACGTATACCAAACAGCCCTTACAGAACGAGTTTTTTATTCGTAGTAATGATCTTCTTTTTGAGCAAGGAATAAACGACTTACAGATAACCGTCCGCGATTGGGAAGGCGTTCCGTGCTTTTTTAGTGCAGGCGAACGCAGTAACCTCCCTTTTGATATTTTTTCGGCAAGTTTTTATTTGTTGAGTAGGTATGAAGAATACCTGCCCCATGTAAAAGATATTCACGAGCGTTTTCCTGTTAAAGACAGTATAGCTTATAAAAATAAATTTTTAAGGTCTCCCGTAGTAGATATATGGGCATACAGACTTTTAGATGAATTAAAGCTTAAATTTCCAGAACTGGAGTATAAACCAAAGAAGTACCGTTATGTTTCTGCCATAGATGTTACTACGTCTCATTGCTTTGCACATAGGGGTATCATTAGGAGTGTTGCTGGTTTCTTTTATGACTTAGGTTCATTAAAACTCAAAAGAGTAGCACAGCGTTTTAAAGTATGGTTCAACTCACAAGAAGATCCCTACGATAACTTTACAATGTTGGTTGATTTACATAAGAAATATGGGGTAAAAGGCATATTCTTTTTTCAGTTTGCAGACTATTCTACTTTTGATAAGAATGTTTCTCCGGATAATAATAAATTTCGCTTCCTTATAAAATCTATTGCGGATTATGGTAAGGTGGCTTTAGCTGCATCTTACAGTTCTTTCAATGATATTGACCTGTTAAAGAAAGAAAAGAAAAAGTTGACAGGTGTTATCAATAAGCCCATAAATTGTTCCCGTTTACGGTACAACAGGGTAGACTTACCACATACTTACAGGAATTTGGTGGAAGCGGAGTTTGTAGATGATTATACAATGGGCTATACCCATGAAATTGGTTTTAGGGCCAGTACTTGTACCCCTTTTTATTTTTATGATATTAATCTAGAAGTGCAACAACCCATTAGGATACATTCGTTTGCTTTTCATGATTATGGTTTTTTAAATAGCGAGAATGATGTTGCTATTATGAGTAAGGTTCGTAATATTTGTGATGAGGTAAAAGCTGTAAACGGCGAGTTTGTATCAGTTTTTCTAATGAACTTTTGGGTGGAGAAGAAAAGATAGATTGGAAAAAATTTTACGAAACCGTATTAAAGCAATGCCATGTTTAAGGATATAGTTACCGATGTTTTTTTTGATTTGGACCATACCCTTTGGGATTTTGAAAAGAACTCTGCACTTACTTTTGAGAAAATTTTTCAGGATAATAATATAGAGGTCGCTCTTCCAGATTTTCTAGAAGTTTATATTCCTGCAAATTTTGCCTTTTGGAAGTTGTTTAGAGAGGGAAAGATAAACAAAGAAGCACTAAGGTATGAGCGTTTGAAGTCGGTTTTTGATGACTTAAAATATCAGGTTTCCGATGAAAATATTAATAATCTGTCGGAAGATTATATTACCCATTTGTCCTCTTTCAATCATTTGTTTCCTAATGCTATTTCTATTTTAGACTACTTAAAACCAAACTATAAGCTTCATATTATTACCAACGGATTTCAAGAAGTTCAAGGAAAAAAATTGAAAAATTCTAACATTCATGGCTATTTTGACCAAATCATAGATTCGGAAATGGCAGGTGTTAAAAAACCTGATCCTATTATTTTTAATTTGGCTCTAAATAGGGCAAATGCAAGGCCCGAAACATCGCTAATGATAGGAGATAATCTTGAAGCCGATATTTTAGGAGCACAAGCCGCAGGCTACCACGCCCTGCACTTTAATGCACATCAGGGACCAAAACACGATTTTTGTCAAATCATTGATGATTTGCACGAAATAAAATCGTTTTTATAGAGTTATAATAGGTAGCACCACAATTGCGCCAATGAAGGCCGGTGTTTGGTTTTACCATGATAAGATTTTTTAGATACACTATTCTTTGCATGTTATCCTGCCTCACACTTTTTTCGTGTATTGAGGATCAGGATTTTAATCAATTTGATGAGATTGGAGTCACACCAACAATTGAAGCGAGCATTCTTTATGTAGAAGCCCCGGAATCCTTGGTAAACGCTTCAACGCAGGCCAATGTAATTAACCAGGAGTTTAATTTTGATGCTTTTAGTTCGGACGTTTTTGCAAAACGTGTTCTTGATGGAACTATCACCTATATAGTAGAGAATACTACCGAATCAGAATTAAGTGTTTCCATAGAATTGTTGGATGTAGACGGCAATGTCCTTGATACAGTAATTATTCCTGTAGCGCCTGCTCCAATGGAAATGCAGCAAATAGATATTGCTTACGGTAATTCAGGCCGTAGTATAGACATTATTAAAAATACTTCAAGTATACGCGTAGAGGCTACTAATGTAAGTGGAACTCAAAGTACTTCAACTTTGGCAGAGCCTAAGGTTATCTTAAAGTCCAGTGGAAAATTTAGATTGGAAATTATTCAATGAGAGCCCCTAAAATACTTTCTATAGTCCTTTTTTGGACATGCTTTGCTATGTTCGGACAGAACAAGCAGTTACTATATGATTTTGTTGAGATTCCTCAATCGGCAATGATTAATCCGGGTGTTGATACGGATTTTCAGTGGTATGCCGGAGTTCCATTATTATCAGGGATGTCACTTCAAGCGGGTTCTAGTGGACTTTCTGTTAATGATATTTTTGCCAATGATGGACTAGATATTAACGATAAAATAAGAGATCGCGCTATTTATGGCATGAATGCGCGCGATGAACTAAGTGGTACATTTCAAATTGAACTTCTGAATTTTGGCTTTCGAGGTAAAAACCCTGATAACTTCTATACTGGAGGAATGTATATTGAAGGAGATGCCATTGGTTATTGGTTTCAAGATTATGCCATTTTGGCTTTTGATGGTAATGCGGATAAGCTTAATCAACCTTTTGATTTAGGTCACCTTAAAACAAGAGGCGAAATGATGAACGTATTTCACATTGGTCTGAATAAAAAAATAGATAATGAACTCACTGTAGGAGTAAGAGGAAAAATCTACTCTAGCATTTTTGATTTCAATTCAACAAAAAACCAAGGTACTTTTATTACTAAAGAAGGTGTAAACAATATCTACTCCAGTACTATTGAAGCGGATATGCAGTTGCGTACTTCAGGACTAAACGGATTAAAAGATGCTGCAGATGATGGAACGCTTGGAAGCACCGTTACAAAAAGAGCATTTTTTGGAGGAAACCTAGGTGTAGGAGTTGATTTAGGGTTTACATATCAGCTAAGTGATCAGCTCGTTTTTACAGGTAGTCTTTTGGACTTAGGCTTTATATACCATTCAAAGGATATAAAAAATTACACTTTAAATGGAAAAGAAACCATAGAGGGAATAGAGATTATTTTGCCAGATGCCGCTGCAGATCCTGATGCAGATTTTTGGCAGGACCTTGTTGATGATATTGAAGACTTTGTCCCATTCGAAGACAATGCCGATAGTTACATAGCCTTTAGACCCACAAAATTATATGGTTCTTTGCGTTATAATTTTGGAGAGCATGTAGATAATAGAGCAAATTGTGCTTGTGGTGTAAATGCTTCAAGCAACCGAGCGCGAGCCAAGTACGTGAACAGTGTTGGCGGGCAGTTATATGTTATAAATAGACCTAGAGGTCCGCAAGTGGCTTTAAGCGGTTTCTATCAAAGGCGCTTTGGTAATTTTATGAGTATTAAAACAACATATACCATAGATAAGTTTTCTTATTCTAATATAGGTCTTGGACTTTCCCTACAAGCAGGACCTGTAAATATTTATGCTATGGCCGATAATTTGTTATCCTATGGCAATTTAGCAGATAGTAATTATGCTTCTTTTCAGTTAGGATTAAATATCATATCTTGGGGCAAGAAATGATATAGTAGTGTCAATTAACGAACAACTTCAAGGTTTGGCACGCTTTTTTCATCTTCCTATTTACAAATTTTAAATACAAAGATTGTGAAGCATATATTCCTAACCTGTTTTTTCATGGTAAGCCTAATTGGTATGGCCCAAGAACAACTTAACGACTACAAATACATTATTATTCCTAAGAAGTTTGACGGCTTCAAAAAGGTTAACCAATATCAGACCAGTACTTTGGTAAAGTATTTATTTACTGAAGAAGGGTTTCAAACGGTTTATGAAGATGAATTACCTAGCGAGTTAAACAATAATAGATGTTTAGGGTTAACGGCAAATCTCATAGATGATTCGTCAATGTTCTCTACTAAAACAGGCGTTGTTCTAGAGAATTGTAAAGGAGAAGAAGTTTATGCAACTGCTATAGGCAAGAGTAAGGAAAAGGACTATAAGTCCGCATACGGAGAAGCTTTAAGAAATGCCTTTAAGTCATTAAATACTGTTAGCTATAGTTATAATGGTAAGGCGGATAAAACTGAGCCCGTAACCGTAAGCATGCAAAACGATGTAAAGCAGATAGAAGAAAAGGCAGAGTCTTACGAGCCAAAAAATAAACAGCCTATGGTTCAGCAAGAAGCTACAAGAGAAAATCAAAGTTATAAGGATAATAGACCTAAACCCTCTAACTTAAAAAGTTCTGTTCAAGCGCCACCTGCTGTTCCATCTGCATCTAGCGTGGTAATTAGTGCAGAGAAATCTGCTAAGGGTGCACTTTACGCACAGGAAATTCCAAACGGATTTCAGTTGGTAGATAGTACGCCAAAAATTCAATTAAAAATATTCAAGACTTCTTTGCCAAATTACTTTATAGCCGAAGGCGATAGTGAAAATGGAGTAGTTTATGAGCAAGGAGGAAAATGGTTTTTTGAGCAATATGTTGACGGAAAACTGAAAACAGAAGAATTGACCGTTAAGTTTTAATGGTCATACTTACCTTTCCATCTATTCTTTAAAAAATCTTTAATCGCATTTTCGCGGGAGTTATTTCCGGGTTGATAGAATGGTGTTCCCGATATTTCATCAGGAAGAAACTCTGCATTTACGAAGTTGTTGTCGTAATCATGAGCATATTGGTATTCCGCTCCATACCCTAAATCTTTCATTAATTTGGTAGGTGCGTTTCGCAAGGGCAGCGGTACGGATAGGTCTCCGGTTTCTCTAACTTTCTGCTGTGCCTTTTTAATCGCCATATAACTGGCGTTACTTTTTGGAGATGTCGCCAAGGTATACTGCACACTGACTGAGAATTATACTCGCTTCGGGATATCCTATTGTGGTAACCGCCTGAAAAGCATTATTGGCAATAACCAAAGCAGTAGGGTTGGCAAGGCCAATATCTTCAGAAGCTGAAATAAGAAGCCTTCTGGCAATGAATTTTATGTCTTCCCCACCTTCAATCATTCTAGCCAGCCAATAAACGGCACCATTAGGATCACTTCCACGAATAGATTTTATAAAAGCAGAAACAATATCATAGTGTTGTTCCCCCGTTTTATCATAGAGTACCGTATTTTTTTGAACCTTGCTCATAACGAGCTTATCAGTAATTACTATAGTATCGCCAGGTTCGGAATTTACCACGAGCTCAAAAATATTCAGCAATTTTCGTCCATCACCACCAGAGAGTCGCATAAGAGCCTCGGTCTCTTTTAAATCTATTTTTTTTGACTGAAGGTATTTATCCTCTTTAATAGCCCTTTTAATAAGATTTTCTAAGTCATCTTTCCCAAAGGCATTCAAAATATAAACTTGACAACGCGATAGGAGTGCTGGAATGACTTCAAAACTTGGGTTTTCAGTAGTAGCTCCAATCAATGTAACCCAGCCTTTCTCTACAGCTGCTAAGAGCGAATCTTGTTGTGATTTGCTAAAACGATGTATCTCATCAATAAATAAAATTGGGTTTTTTGCTGTGAATAGACCTCCACTTTTCTTTGCCTTCTCTATTACTTCACGAATATCTTTAACTCCGCTATTAATTGCGCTCAGCACGTAGAAAGGGCGCTGACTTTCTGTTGCGATGATATTGGCCAAAGTGGTTTTACCCGTTCCAGGAGGTCCCCAGAGAATCAGTGAAGGGATAATGCCTCTTTTGATTTGGTTTGTTAAAGAGCCTTCTTTACCCACCAAATGGTTCTGGCTAATATAGTCCTCTAAGGTTTTAGGGCGAATGCGTTCAGCTAAAGGTTCGTTCATAGTGCAAAAGTATAATAAAGTTGGCAGAAGATTGTTTCATATAGAAAGGCAAACGTGCTTTTTTACAAGTTGGGTGCTTGTCTTCAATACGTGACTATTTAGCAGTCCGGTAAGAGTTGGCCAACTTATTGCTAATTTTAGAATCTATGTCTGAAAACACCTATTTTAAATTTACCAATAGTGTCATTATTGCCCCTTTGTTGGCAGTAATTACTATTTGGACGGTGTTTTGGGTTGAATTGCGCTTCAAAATCAACCTAAATGACTATGGCATATACCCACAGCGAATTTCGGGCTTAAAAGGCATTGCTTTTAGTCCGTTTATTCATGGTTCGTTAGAACATCTCTATAATAACACTATTCCATTGGCCATTTTGACTGCCTCGTTGTTTTATTTTTATAGAAGTATTGCGCTACGGGTACTTTTTATTGGCGTTTTAATTTCCGGTTTGTTTACTGTCAATAGGTAGACCTTCCTATCATATCGGTGTCAGTGGTGTTATTTACCTTTTAGCAAGCTTTATATTTTTTAAAGGAATTTTTACCAAGCACTATAGGTTAGTAGCTTTATCTTTAATTGTAGTTTTTATCTACGGTAGTATGTTATGGTATATTTTTCCGGTTGAAGATGGAATTTCTTGGGAAGGGCATTTGGGAGGTTTCTTAGCAGGTCTTATGCTAGCATTTGTGTTGAGAACGGAAGTGCCGCCCATAAGAAAATATGCGTGGGAAGAAGATGATTATGATGAAGAAGCAGATGCGTTTCTGAGACAGTTTGATGAAAATGGAAATTTTATAGAATTACCGCCCGAAGAAGTCATTCCCGAAGAATCAGTTCGAATTACGTACCACTTCAAAGAAAATAAAGAGAGTGGTTCTTTAGAATAAGAGTGGACTACACTTTTTGAAACTGCTTTGAATTAAGATTTAGCTGAAGTTCTTTGTCTTACGGCTTCATATAAGAATACGGCACAAGCAACAGAAACATTCAAAGACTCAATTTCACCCAATAAAGGCAACTTAGCAAGATGGTCCGCGGCCTTTAAGGTAGAGGGGGAGATACCCCGATCTTCAGATCCCATTATTATAGCTGAAGGACCTGTAAAATTAACATCATAAACAGATGTTTCCGTTTTCTCGGTAGCACCAACTACGCTTATGCCACTTGCCTGTAAGTAATAAACGGCATCTTTAATGTGGTCAACTTTCGCAATAGGTACTTTAAAAGCGGCACCGGCAGAAGTTTTAATAGTATCTGCAGTTACGGGAGCAGCACCTTTTTTCTGAATAATGATACCATCAACTCCGGTACATTCTGCAGTTCTTATGATAGCCCCAAAATTACGAACATCTGAAAGTTGATCCAATAATAAGAATAAAGGAGCTTTCTTATCTGCAATGACAGATTCAACAAGCTCTTCAAGTTCGTAAAAAGTAATAGGGGATATGTTAGCAACAACACCTTGGTGGTTGCTTTGTGTCAACCGGTTCAACTTTTCAATAGGCACATAAGAAGAGTTGATTCCATTTTTACGGATCAATCCTTCTAACTCACGTGATAAATCACCTTTAAGACCTTTTTGGACAAACACCTTGTCTATAGGTTCATTAGCATTTATAGCTTCTATGACCGCGCGTATACCGTAAATCTGAGTTGTTTTGTCCATGTGCGCAAAGGTAAATAAAAAAACCACCTCAATTGAGGTGGTTTTCTTCTAATATTTAATAAGATATGATGTTAGTCTACGTCCCAGAAAATTTTGGAAGTCATAGCATCTCCATCGGTTAAAGCACTACGTGCTGCATCCCAATTGGTTCTGTTAAGCAATTGCTCGTTTTGAGGATATGTAACCCTACTTGGTATAGCATCTAAACCAGGAACTAAAGTTGTAAACGTAGCATCTCCAAAAGTATCATAAGGTACGGTTAAAGTATTTGGAAAACCAGTTCTTCTATATAAATTCCACGCTTCCAGACCATCCATATATAAACCTATATACTGTTGAGTTAAAACTGTTTCCTCTGAAGCTGCAGGTAATGTTGCCACATAAGCCGTAATAGCGGCTGCGTCAATACCCCAGTACATCATAGAGGCAGTTACACCACTTTCATAAGTAGCTTGATCCCATCCATTGAATTCTGATCTGATAAATTCTATTTCAGCATAAGTTAAAATGGGTTGAGAAAAATCAGGTTTAATGATTTCAGCATCTGGCACACCTTCATTTGTAACTGCACGAGCAACAGAATTTCCAAATCCATAAGGAATTCCGTAAACTTCATCAGCTACAATAGATTCAGGAGCTGGACTTACGTATTTGTCAAAGAAAGACTCAATTCTAGGATCTTCCATTCCTGCTCCAGTAAATGGCCCAACTCTATTGTACAATAAGTCAGTAAAGGAAAGTGAAGGTCCAAAATCGCGACGAGCACTAACTGTGAACGCATCATGCCATGGTCCGCCTACAATATCAGTAGTTCCAAACATAAATAAAGCGTTGTCATCATTTGACGTGAATGCAGAAGCGTCAGATTGAGCAAAAACCGCATTAGCTAATGTTGGATTCACATCTAAAATATGAGATGCCAGCCTTAAGCGAAGAGAATGTGCAAATTTTATCCATTTGGCATTATCTCCACCATAAATATTATCTCCTGTTGGCATTGTGGTTCCAGAAGCATCAATTGTATTTGCCGCTTCAGCTAACTCAGATAACATGTCTTCATAGATTGTGGCTGCATCTGTGTAACCAGGACTGGCAACACCTTCTTCCAAGCGTAAAGCTTGAAAATCTGGATTATCTATTTGTCCATAACTCCAGTAAGGAACATCTCCAAATGTATCTACTAATTTAGAAAAAGTGTAGGCCATCAAGATTCTTGCGATAGAAATCTGATCACTATTAGATCCATATTGTAGCATTAAAGGCGCAGATTCTGAATCTGTATTCAAATCAATAACTTTTTTTAAATCGCTAAGAATTCTATATGGTTCTTCCCACATATCATCTACCATACTTGTTCGTAGGGCATATCTACTTTCATCTGTATAATCTGCAGAATTCCAGTACTGGCTAATTTGTAAAGTACCTCTACCAGCAACCCACTGATCATTCAATTCAAATGCCAAATCAAATTGTGCATTACTGAATACCTGTGAAGATGGAGCAGATGCCGGACTGTCCGGATCATTTATATAATCGGTATCACAACCGACTACAAACAGCAGAGTTGAAGCTGCTAAAATTGCTAAATTATATTTTTTCATTGTCAATTTTTTTAGAATGATAATTTAAGGTTCATACCATATGATCTAGTAGAGGGTTGTAAACCACCTTCTAAACCTTGAATGTTTCCTGATCCCGTTGATACGGTTTCTGGGTCTATACCGTCATAATCTAACCCCCAAGTGAACATATTCCTTCCAAAAACACTGATTCTAGCAGAATCAAATATTTTCAAGAAATCGTTTTTGAACGTATATCCTAAGGCAAGTTCACGTAATTTGAAAAAGTCTGAATCAAAAACGTTTTGTGCATCTGGAGTTCCGAATCCACCGTAATGCATGTTTCCGTAATCTTGTCCAGAAATATTGGTTGTATTTTCTGCAGTGTCAGTCACTGTATAATTACCGTTATCATCATAGGTAATGGTTCCGGTTACACCATTAAGAACAATACCGTCTTCCCGAATGTTGTTAGCAGCCGTTTCCTCTAACATACCTGAATACATTCCCCACATGTGTGAAGTTGAGAAATATTGACCGCCTTTGCTCATTTCAACTAAAAAGGTAAGGTCTATGTTCTTGTAGTTAAGACTATTTCTTATACCTGCAGTATAATCTGGTTGAACTGATCCTAATGGAACTAAATCTTGTGTAGCAGCATACATACCAGTACCAGCATCAATAACTTTGTTTCCAGCATCATCATATATAAAATCACTTCCCATTATGGTTCCATAAGGCTGCCCAACAGTGGCTAATAATTGAACTTGAAAAGGAGCACTTGTTAGATTAATAGATTCAAGCCCTTCCCTAAGTGATACTAATTCGTTCTCATTTTTGGCATAATTAACATCTATTTCCCAAGAGAAATTTTCTGTTTTAATTGGTTTTAAACCTATTTGAACTTCAATACCTTTATTGGTCATTTCACCAGCGTTAATCCATTGCGCTCCATAACCAGTACCATAAGAAAGATCAACAGGTATAATCTGATCAATAGTGGAATTGTTGTAGTAAGTTACATCCAAGTTAACTCTATTTTTAAGAAAACTTAGTTCAGCACCTAATTCCCATGTTCTAGTGGTTTCATTTTTGAGCTCAGCATTTAATAAAGTATTAGGCACGGTTACACGGCCTTCCCCATTAAATGGAGTATCTAACGTTAAAGTGCTAATTACTTTGTAAGGATCTGCGTCATTACCTACTTCAGCCCAGTTGGCGCGAAGTTTTCCGTAGTTAAACCAACTCGTATCCGGGATTATTTCACTAAATACCCAAGCTAAAGAAGCTGATGGGTAAAAATATGAATTGTTGTCATCAGGTAGTGTAGAAGACCAATCGTTACGAGCAGTTAAATCTATAAATACTTGATTCGCTAAACCTAGGTTCAAACTGGCAAATACACTATTTACTTTTTTAAAGTCTGTGTACGTATCTTGGTCTAAAGGTCCTTTTCCATTATTGATGTTAAAGATACCCGGTAAAGTAAGTCCACCAGTTGTTTCGTTCTTTCTATAATCTAGCTGATAGTCTCTTTGGTTAATACCCGCAAGAGCTTTTAAGTTGAAATAATCTGTAATGTCTTTATTGTAGTTAGCTACAAATTCGTAGTTATACTCTTTAAAGTCATAAGCTCTTTCAGTGTACATTGATTGAGATTGAGAACCTATTGAGATCTTTTCGGTATTTTTAAAGTTATACGTATCTCCATAAGCACTTAATTTAACACCAAAAGCTTCTGTTATTTGGTAGTTGAAACTTGCAGAACCATATACTCTGTTACGCGTATCAGTTGGGTTGTTGTCATATGCCGTCCAGTAAGGGTTGTCAGAATATTTAGGAGTTGCGTCGTTGTAAGCAGACCTGTTCCAAGTTCTCTGACTTCCGTCTTCGTTCTTGTAATCCTTTAGAATATCGTAGTCTAACTGACGCTGACCCCATTGGAAGAATTTTTGCGTAACACTGTTTCCATCGTAACCTATTACTGGTCTGATTCCATCAGTATGAACATAATTCATAGTACCAACAAATGTAACCTTGTCAGAAAGCTTTTGATTAAGATTCAATCTTAAAAAATGCTTGTTAATTTCGGTTCCATAACAGTACCTGTAGATTTTTCATTACCAACAGACATCAGAGAACTTCCTTTATCCCCTCCGCTTGATATGGTGAGGTTGTTGTTGGTAGTTATACCTGTGTTAAAAAAGCTCTCTACATCATTGTCAGGAGCAACCCAAGAACGAGTTTTTAAATAGTCATTAGGGAAGCTTTCTTGATCGTAAGCGTTCCATGCAAGGTACTGAATGCTTGGGTCATACTTAGGTCCCCAGCTTTCATCCACTGCATATTGTGGAATTAGGTAATCTGTCCCATTGATATTGGCAACTTCGAATCCATTTCTGCCACCATCGGCATCAGAAATAATAGCACCTCCACCATATTGTCTTTGTAAATCTGGTAAAATTGCTACATCTGAAAATGTTACAGAGGTGTTTACGGAAATACCAAGTTTTTTGGAAGATTTACCTGTTTTAGTAGTTATTAATACCACCCCATTGGAGGCTCGTGATCCATATAGCGCTGCTGCTGCACCTTTTAAGACAGTTACACTTGCAATACTATTTGGGTCAATATCGTTAATGGTACTACCGTAATCTACACCACCACCACCTCTTTGGGCGTCTGTAGTGTTGAAACCAGAGTTGTCCATTGGGATACCATCAATAACGAATAAAGGTTGGTTCTCGCCAGTAACAGAATTAGCACCACGAATTAAAATTCGTTGTGAACCTCCTAAGTTACCTGAAGGAGAATTAACTTTAAGTCCAGCAACCTTACCTGATAATGCTGAAATAGCATTGTTGTTTTGAGCTGTGCTTAAATCTTCTGAACTTACTTTAGGGGCAGAATAAGACAATGATTTAGCGTCTCTTTCAACACCTAATGCAGTTACTACTACCTCTTCCAATGCCTGAGCATCCTCTGACATTTGAAGGTTGATTGTGTTGGAAGCTCCAACGGCTCGGGTTTCATTTTTATACCCGATGTAAAAAAACTAATTTTTGACCTTCACCTGCTGAAATAGCATAGTTTCCATCAAAATCTGTTTGTGTACCATTTGTGGTACCTTGCACAACAATATTAACTCCCGGTAATGGTAGACCATCTTGGTCTGATACCGCTCCGGTAATCGATTTGTCTTGCGCAAATGAAATCTGCACGATTAACGCCAAAAACAGCGTTAACAATCCTTTTTGTTTTGCTCTCATTTTATAATTATTTGAATTAGCTAGCGCCAAAAGTCATAAATTCACGTTAATAATCCAATTTTTTTTAACTTTAAATTATGCGTGCATAGGTTTTGGGTGTGATAAAATGCCGTTATGGAATAGTTTTTTAAGAAAATGACACATTAAATCGCTTTAAAGTTATAGAAAATGTGATTTTTCAATTTGTATTATGAAATATGACATCGGTTTATGTTAAAAAATTCTGAATTATTCAATAATCGTTAAGTATTAGGAAAACTGGTGATTTAATAAGTTAAGTCTAAAGTTTTTATAAGAATATTCTTGTTAATTAACTTTTTTAGTCATTTTAGTCTGTCTATAATAGGTATTAAAGTGTTTTGTTGCTGTAAGAGCAATAATTTTTTAAGAAAAATGGTATTGGGCAATTTCAAGGAGTCCATCGGAAATTTTTGACCTTTTTTAAAGGTAATTAATTGAGTTTTGCTGTTTTTTGATTTTCAATTTCTTGAGTTAGTAGGTGGTTTGAATTTGCTTTAAAACAAATTTCTTTTAAAATAAACTCGAAAGCATTTGAATTTCTGCGAAATAGTCTTACATTTGCCGACCCTTAAACAAGGGGTTATTTATTCATATATAAGTTAGTATGCCAACAATTTCACAATTAGTACGAAAAGGAAGGTCCACGATTACTAAGAAGAGTAAATCGGCGGCTTTGGATTCGTGTCCTCAAAGAAGAGGTGTTTGTACTCGTGTTTATACGACTACACCGAAGAAACCAAACTCAGCTATGAGAAAAGTAGCAAGGGTAAGGTTGACAAACGGTAAGGAAGTAAACGCTTACATTCCCGGAGAAGGACATAACCTCCAAGAGCACTCGATAGTATTAGTAAGGGGCGGAAGGGTAAAGGATTTTAAGGAGTTAGATATCATATCGTTAGGGGGGCTTTGGATACTGCAGGTGTTGCAGGAAGAACTCAACGTAGATCTAAGTACGGTGCAAAACGCCCTAAGAAGTAAATGAACAAAGAATATTGAATAAAGGTTGAGATGTTGAAGTTTCAATTGGAGTTCAAAATTCTAAACTATTAAGTAATGAGAAAAAAACAGGCAAAGAAAAGACCACTTTTACCAGATCCAAGATTTAGCGATCAGTTGGTAACACGTTTCGTTAATATGATGATGTGGGACGGTAAGAAGTCTATCGCTTTTAGTGTTTTCTATGATGCAATGGATATCGTAGAAGAAAAAAAGACCGATGAAGAGAAGACTGCTTTAGAGCTTTGGAAGGATGCCCTTTCAAATGTTATGCCTCATGTTGAGGTTAGAAGTAGAAGAGTAGGTGGTGCTACATTTCAAATTCCTATGCAAATTAGACCGGATCGTAAGATTTCTACTGCGATGAAGTGGTTGATTAGTTTCGCAAGAAAGCGTAATGAAAAAGGAATGGCACAAAAATTAGCAGCTGAAGTTCTTGCCGCTTCGAAAGAAGAGGGTGCAGCTGTTAAGAAAAGAGTAGATACGCACAAAATGGCGGAGGCTAACAAAGCTTTTTCACACTTTAGATTCTAATCGGAAATGGCAAGAGATTTAAAATATACAAGAAATATAGGTATTGCTGCTCATATTGATGCTGGTAAAACAACAACAACAGAGCGTATACTTTTTTATACTGGTGTTAGTCATAAGATAGGTGAGGTGCACGATGGTGCGGCTACTATGGACTGGATGGAGCAAGAGCAAGAGCGTGGTATTACCATTACTTCTGCTGCTACAACTTGTACGTGGAAGTTTCCTTTGGAGAACGCAAAGGCCCTTGATAATACTAAGGATTATCATTTTAATATAATAGATACACCGGGGCACGTTGATTTTACGGTTGAAGTAAATCGTTCGCTTCGTGTTTTAGATGGTTTGGTTTTTCTTTTTAGTGCAGTTGATGGTGTTGAGCCTCAGTCTGAGACTAACTGGAGATTAGCTGATAACTATAAGGTTCCAAGAATTGGTTTTGTAAATAAAATGGACCGTCAAGGTTCTAACTTCTTAATGGTCTGTAAGCAGGTTATTGAAATGTTAGGTTCTAAGGCCGTTCCAATTGTATTGCCAATTGGTGAAGAAGGAGATTTTAGAGGGATCGTTGATCTGGCTAAAAACAGAGCAATAGTTTGGCATGAAGAAGGCTTTGGAGCTACTTTTGATGTTGTTGATATTCCGGAAGATATGAAAGCGGAGGTTAAGGAGTATAGAGCTGCCTTAATTGAAGCTGTTGCGGAATATGATGAAAACTTAATGGAGAAATTCTTCGAGGATGAAGACTCTATTACGGAAGAAGAAGTGCATGCTGCTTTAAGAGCTGCGGTTATGGATAGAGCAATCATTCCTATGATTTGTGGTTCATCTTTCAAAAATAAAGGGGTTCAGTTTTTGTTGGATGCTGTTTGTAGATATCTTCCGTCTCCAATGGATAAGGAGGATATTGAAGGGACTAATCCGGAAACCGGCGAAGTTGAAAAGCGTAAGCCAAGTGTTAAGGAGCCGTTTTCAGCATTAGCTTTTAAAATTGCTACCGATCCGTTTGTTGGAAGGTTAGCTTTCTTTAGAACTTATTCTGGTCGTTTGGATGCTGGTTCATATATATTGAACAACCGTTCAGGTAAAAAAGAACGTATCTCTCGTATTTATCAGATGCACTCTAATAAGCAAAATGCTATCGATTATATCGAAGCAGGAGATATTGGTGCGGCAGTTGGGTTTAAGGATATTAAGACTGGTGATACTATGTCTGATGAGAAACACCCAATTGTTTTGGAGAGTATGGATTTTCCTGATCCAGTAATTGGTATCGCTGTTGAACCAAAAACAAAAGTTGATGTAGATAAGTTGGGTATGGCTTTGGCTAAATTAGCTGAAGAGGATCCTACTTTCCAGGTTAAAACGGACGAAGCGTCAGGTCAGACCATTATTTCTGGTATGGGCGAGCTTCACTTAGATATTATTGTAGATCGTTTAAGACGAGAATTTAAAGTTGAGGTGAACCAAGGTGAGCCACAAGTTGAATATAAAGAAGCACTTACTAAAACAGCTTCACATAGAGAAACTTATAAAAAGCAATCTGGTGGACGTGGTAAATTTGGTGATATATCTTTTGAAATGAGTCCTGCTGATGAGGATTTCGAAGGAGAAGGACTTCAATTCGTTGATCAAATTAAGGGTGGTCGTATTCCTAAGGAATTTATACCATCTGTTGAAAAAGGTTTTACAGCAGCAATGCAAAATGGACCTTTGGCTGGATTTGAGATGGATTCTATGAAAGTAGTATTGAAAGATGGGTCTTTCCATCCTGTGGATTCTGATGCGCTTTCTTTCGAATTAGCTGCAAAAATGGGTTACAAGGCAGCGGGTAAAGCTGCAGGTGCCGTGGTTATGGAGCCAATTATGAAAATAGAAGTTATTACTCCTGAAGAAAACATGGGTGATATCGTAGGTGATTTGAACCGTAGAAGGGGAACAATTACTAATATGAGTGACCGTGCTGGTGCTAAGGTGGTAAAAGGTACTGTTCCATTGTCTGAAATGTTCGGATATGTAACATCTCTTAGAACACTTTCGTCCGGTAGAGCAACATCAACAATGGAGTTTTCACATTATGCCCAAACACCTTCTAATATCTCTGAAGAGGTAATTAAGAAGTCTAAAGGTATAACAGAATAAATTTAAGACATGAGCCAAAAAATACGGATTAAATTAAAATCTTACGATTACAACTTGGTAGACAAGTCTGCTGAAAAAATCGTTAAAACGGTAAAGACTACCGGGGCTGTAGTAACGGGACCAATTCCTTTGCCAACGCACAAAAAAATATTTACGGTTTTGCGTTCACCGCACGTAAATAAGAAGTCTAGAGAGCAGTTTCAACTTAGTTCTTACAAGAGATTGTTGGATATTTATAGCTCTTCATCTAAAACTATTGATGCCCTTATGAAGCTTGAGCTTCCAAGTGGTGTTGAAGTTGAGATAAAAGTATAGTTTACTGCCTGTCCTTTATTGGATAGGTGACATGTCCCGAGCTGCGTGCGAGGGAAAAACGGATAAAAACAATCAGGGTTGAATTGTTTTGACCCTGTTTTTTTGTCCGATTGTTAGTGAATATTAAATAAGTATATATAAACGGAAAACGGGTTTATTTTAAATCTGAATTCTATAATCTAAAATCAGTATGTCTGGGTTAATTGGAAAAAAAGTAGGCATGACCAGCATCTTTGACGAGAACGGGAAGAATATTCCTTGTACAGTTATTGAAGCGGGGCCATGTGTGGTTACCCAAGTCAGAACCGAAGAAGTTGATGGGTATAAAGCTCTTCAGCTTGGTTTCGATGACAAGGCAGATAAGCGTGCTAATAAGGCCGAAGCAGGTCATTTCAAAAAAGCAGGTTCATCTCCCAAGAAGAAAGTCGTTGAATTTAAAGGTTTTGGTGAGGATTACAAATTAGGAGACACCGTAGGTGTTGATGTTTTTGTAGAAGGAGAATTTGTAGATGTTATTGGTACGTCTAAGGGAAAAGGATTTCAAGGTGTTGTAAAACGTCATGGATTTGCCGGTGTAGGTCAAGCGACCCACGGTCAGCATAACCGTTTGAGAGCTCCTGGTTCCATTGGTGCTGCATCTTATCCTGCAAGAGTTTTTAAAGGAATGAAAATGGCCGGTAGAATGGGTGGTGATAGAGTTACCGTTCAGAATCTTAAAGTTTTAAAGGTTGTTCCAGAAAAGAATCTTTTAGTTGTAAAAGGTGCTGTTGAGGTCATAAGAACGCTTACGTAACTATCGAGAAGTAATGAAGGTAGCAGTTTTAGATATTAAAGGAAAAGAAACAGGTAGAAAGGCAGACCTTTCTGACGCTGTTTTCGGAATAGAGCCAAATGATCACGCTGTGTACTTGGATGTTAAGCAATACTTAGCACACCAAAGACAAGGAACGCACAAAGCTAAAGAGCGTGCGGAAATTTCGGGAAGTACTCGTAAGATCAAGAAGCAAAAAGGAACTGGTACAGCACGTGCCGGTAGTATTAAATCTCCTATTTTTAGAGGTGGTGGTAGAGTTTTTGGTCCTAGACCTAAAGATTATACTCAGAAGTTGAATAAGAACGTTAAGCGTTTGGCTCGTAAATCTGCGCTTAGTATCAAATCTAAAGAACAAGCAATTCTAGTTGTTGAAGACTTTAATTTTGATACGCCAAAGACAAAAGATTTTAAAGGAGTTTTGAAGTCATTAGGACTTGAAAACAAAAAATCATTGTTTGTCTTGGGTGATTCAAATAATAGCGTATATTTGTCTTCGCGAAATTTGAAAGGTTCCGAAGTTGTAACTTCCTCAGAAATAAGTACTTATAAAATTCTTAACGCAAGTAGTATTGTGTTGTTGGAGAGTGCTTTAGAAGGATTGGAGTCAAACTTAACAAAATAGAAAACCATGAGTGTGTTGATAAAACCAATAATAACGGAAAAAATGACTGCTGATAGCGAGTTGTATAATCGTTATGGTTTCGTAGTTGACCCAAGGGCCAACAAGATCCAAATTAAAGATGCGGTAGAAGCTACTTACGGTGTTTCAGTAAAGAAAGTTAGAACCATGAATTATGGTCCATCTAGAAAAACACGTTTCACCAAAACTGGAGTACAGCATGGTAAAACTAATGCAATTAAGAAGGCAATAGTTGATGTGGTAGAAGGTGATATCATTGATTTTTACAGTAATCTATAAAGACAAGAAATGTCAGTTAGAAAATTAAAACCAATAACCCCCGGGCAGCGTTTTAGAGTAGTAAATGGTTTTGACGCCATTACTACTGATAAGCCGGAGAAGAGTTTACTCGCTCCGTTAAAAAAATCGGGAGGAAGAAACAGTCAAGGAAAAATGACCATTCGCCAAAGAGGTGGTGGACATAAGAGAAGGTATCGTGTTATTGATTTCAAAAGAGACAAGCAGGGAGTTTCTGCTGTTGTGGAATCAATTCAGTACGATCCTAACAGAACAGGTTTTATTGCTTTGTTGAAGTATGCGGATGGTGAGAAGAGATATATCATCGCGCAAAACGGATTAGAAGTAGGGCAAGAGCTTAATTCTGGTAGTAATGTAGCTCCTGAAATAGGAAATGCATTGCCAATAAGTGAAATACCATTAGGTACTATTATTTCTTGTATAGAATTACGTCCATGGTCAAGGAGCTGTTATGGCTAGAAGCGCAGGTACTTTTGCTCAGTTAATGGCAAAAGATGGTAAGTTCGTTACGGTTAAGATGCCTTCAGGTGAAACTAGATTAATATTATCTACATGTATGGCTACAATTGGAGCTATATCTAACTCTGATCATCAGTTGTTAGTATCTGGTAAAGCAGGTAGAAGTAGATGGTTAGGTAGAAGACCAAGGACTAGACCAGTAGCAATGAACCCTGTCGATCACCCAATGGGTGGTGGTGAAGGTAGAGCTTCAGGTGGTCATCCAAGATCAAGAAACGGAATCCCGGCTAAAGGTTATAGAACGCGTACTAGGACCAAGAAGACGAATAAGTATATTCTAGAACGTAGAAAGAAATAATAAAGTAAGAAACAATGGCACGATCGTTAAAAAAAGGACCTTACGTTCACTATAGCTTGGAGAAAAAAATCCAGCAAAGCGCTTCTTCTGGAAAGAAGAGCGTTATAAAAACGTGGTCAAGAGCATCGATGATAACACCTGATTTTGTAGGTCAGACTATAGCTGTTCATAACGGAAGACAGTTTGTTCCTGTATTCGTTACGGAGAATATGGTAGGTCACAAATTAGGCGAATTTTCTCCAACAAGATCTTTTAGAGGTCATGCAGGAGCCAAGAACAAAGGTAAAAAGTAAGCTATGGGAGTTCGAAAAAAACAGATGGCCGAAAGAATCAAGGCTGAGAAAAAACAGATAGCGTTCGCTAAGTTGAACAACTGCCCTACATCGCCTAGAAAAATGCGTTTAGTAGCAGACCTTGTTAGAGGAGTTAAAGTAGAGAAAGCATTAGCTATTCTACGTTTCAACCCTAAAGAGGCTTCTCGTAAATTGGAGAAATTGTTGCTTTCTGCTTTGGCAAATTGGCAGGCAAAAAATGAGGATGCTAGCGTTGAAGATGCGGATCTTTTTGTAAAGGAAATTCGTGTTGACGGTGGTAGTATGTTGAAAAGATTGCGTCCAGCCCCACAGGGTAGAGCGCATAGAATTAGAAAACGTTCCAACCATGTTACATTGGTTTTGGGGTCTAATAATAATATAGAAAGCTAGAATGGGACAGAAAACAAATCCGATAGGAAATCGTCTAGGAATTATCAGAGGATGGGAATCTAACTGGTATGGTGGTAACGATTATGGAGATAAACTAGCTGAGGACAATAAGATACGTAAGTATATTCATGCTCGTTTGGCGAAAGCTAGCGTGTCTAGAGTAATTATAGAGCGTACCTTAAAGTTGATTACAATTACTGTGACTACTGCAAGACCTGGTATTATTATTGGTAAAGGTGGTCAAGAGGTGGATAAGCTTAAAGAAGAGCTTAAGAAAATCACCAATAAAGAGGTTCAGATCAATATTTATGAGATCAAAAGACCGGAACTTGATGCAAATTTGGTAGCAGCTAGCGTTGCTCGTCAAATAGAAAGCAGAATTTCTTTTAGAAGAGCTATTAAGATGGCTATTGCTGCGGCAATGAGAATGAATGCTGAAGGAATCAAGATTCAGATTTCAGGTCGTTTGAATGGTGCAGAAATGGCGCGTTCAGAATCTTATAAGGATGGTCGTATTCCATTGTCTACTTTTCGTGCAGATATCGATTATGCTTTACATGAAGCTCAAACGACATACGGTAAGTTGGGTATTAAGGTTTGGATCATGAAAGGTGAAGTGTACGGCAAGCGTGAATTGTCTCCGTTGGTGGGTATGACTAAAGGTCAGTCTTCAAAAGGTGGTGATAAACGTGATGGCGGAAGAAAGCAACGTCGTAGAAAGTAATTTTTTAAAGAAGTAAACAATGTTACAACCTAAAAGAACCAAGTTTCGTAAGATGCAAAAAGGCCGCATGAAAGGCAATGCGGGTAGAGGGTTCCAGTTATCAAATGGAATGTTCGGCATCAAAACTTTGGATACAAAATTTATTACGTCGCGCCAAATCGAGGCAGCTCGTATCGCGGCTACTAGATATATGAAAAGGCAAGGCCAGTTATGGATTAAGATATTTCCGGACAAGCCTATTACCAAAAAACCTCTTGAGGTTCGTATGGGTAAAGGTAAGGGTGCTCCAGAATATTTTGTAGCGGTCGTTAAGCCCAAGAGTTTTATTTGAAGTTGCTGGTGTACCTATGGATGTTGCTAAGGAAGCATTAAGGTTGGCAGCCCAAAAGTTACCTGTAAAGACAAAATTTGTTGTTGCTCGTGACTACGTTGATCAAGATTTAATCTAAGTTGTACCATGAAAAACAAAGAAATTAAAGAATTGTCTGTAGAAGAGCTTAAGCAGAAGCTAGCTGAATTTAAAACACAGCAAGCTAACCTCAAAATAGCGCATTTTGTAACGCCACTTGAGAATCCGCTTCAGATTAGAAAGGCAAGAAGAACGGTAGCTAGATTAGCAACGGAATTAACTAATAGGGAAAACCAATAACTGGTTCTGCTTTATGGAAGAAAAAAGAAACTTAAGAAAAGAGAGAATAGGGGTTGTAACCAGTAACAAAATGGAGAAATCTATTGTTGTAGCAGAGGTTAGAAAAGTAAAGCACCCTATGTACGGTAAGTTCGTTTTGAAAACGAAAAAGTACGTTGCACACGACGAGAAAAACGATTGCAAGGAAGGTGATACCGTTAAGATAATGGAGACACGCCCGTTAAGCAAGACTAAAACTTGGCGTTTAGTAGAAATCTTAGAAAGAGCTAAATAATATGTTACAGCAAGAATCAAGATTAAAGGTAGCGGACAACACAGGGGCAAAAGAAGTTTTGACCATTCGTGTACTTGGAGGAACCAAGAGAAGATACGCATCTATTGGAGATAAGATAGTTGTTACTGTAAAAGAGGCTACACCTAACGGAGGTATCAAAAAAGGTGCTGTATCTACGGCTGTAGTTGTAAGAACTAAGAAAGAAGTCAGGAGACCTGATGGTTCATATATTCGTTTCGATGACAATGCTTGTGTATTGTTGAATCCAACAGGAGAAATGAGAGGAACCCGTGTTTTCGGTCCGGTTGCCCGCGAATTACGCGATAAGCAATTCATGAAAATTGTTTCATTGGCCCCTGAGGTACTTTAATATAGAACAAGCATGAAAAAGTTGAAAATTAAAACGGGAGATACAGTACGTATCATTGCAGGAGACCATAAGGGTACTGAAGGCAAGGTTATGACTGTTAACCGTGAGAAGAACAAAGCGATCGTAGAAGGTGCTAACATGGTTTCCAAACATCAGAAACCAAGTGCGCAGAATCCTCAAGGCGGAATCGTTAAAAAAGAATCTCCTATCAATATCTCTAATTTGTCATTAATAGATGCAAAATCTGGCAAGACAACAAGAGTAGGGTATGAGGTAAGAGACGGAAAGAAAGTCCGGTTTTCTAAGAAATCCAATGAAGTAATATAAGTTATGGCTTACGTTTCAAGGTTAAAGAAAGAATATGGTGAGCGTATAGTAGGTGCGCTTAAAGAAGAGTTTGGTTACAAGAATGTAATGCAAGTACCCAAGCTTCAAAAGATTGTTGTTAGTAGAGGTGTTGGTGCCGCTGTTGCAGATAAAAAACTTATCGATCATGCGGTAGATGAGTTGACTAATATTACTGGTCAAAGAGCTGTTGCAACACTATCTAAGAAGGATGTTGCCGCGTTTAAGTTGCGAAAAGGTATGCCAATTGGCGCTAAAGTGACTTTGCGAGGTGAACGTATGTACGAATTTTTAGACCGTTTGGTTACAAGTGCGTTGCCACGAGTTCGTGATTTTCAAGGGATTAAGGCTACTGGCTTTGATGGTCGTGGAAATTATAGCCTTGGTGTAACAGAGCAAATAATTTTTCCTGAAATCAATATTGATAAAATCAATAGAATTGACGGAATGGATATTACCTTTGTAACTTCTGCTGAAACGGATAAAGAAGCAAAATCATTATTAACAGAATTAGGTTTACCTTTTAAAAAGAACTAGTATGGCTAAAGAATCAATGAAAGCCCGTGAGCGCAAAAGGGAAAGAACTGTTGCTAAATATGCTGAGAAAAGAAAAGCTTTAAAAGAAGCTGGAGATTACGAAGCATTACAGAAATTGCCAAGAAATGCGTCTCCTGTACGTATGCACAATCGTTGCAAGTTAACAGGAAGACCAAAGGGTTATATGAGAACTTTTGGTATCTCTAGGGTTATGTTCAGAGAGATGGCTAATCAAGGTCTTATACCATAGGTGTTAAGAAGGCAAGCTGGTAAAAATTAGTGAATAACTGGTTTCAGGTTCGTCAATAAAGGCGAAAACCGTTACCTAATTATATATATATGGTTACAGATACTATAGCAGATTATCTAACGAGAGTTAGAAATGCCAGCAGCGCTGGTCACAGAGTGGTAGAGATACCTTCTTCTAAAGTGAAGAAAGAAATGACTAAAATATTGTTCGATCAAGGATATATTTTAAGTTATAAATTCGAAGAAGATAAAGTTCAAGGTTCTATTAAGATTGCCTTGAAATACGACAAGGCAACAAAAGAGCCTGTTATCAAAAAAATTCAGAGAATCAGTAAGTAAGGTTTACGTAAGTATACAGGTGCTGAGAATCTACCTAGAGTCTTAAATGGCTTAGGGATAGCGATAGTATCTACCTCTCACGGGGTAATGACGAGCAAGCAGGCAAAAAATGAGAATGTAGGTGGCGAAGTGCTTTGCTACGTATATTAATAGGATAAAAAGGAAGAAATGTCAAGAATTGGTAATAATCCGGTAGCTATTCCTGAAGGGGTTACTGTTGAGGTAAAAGGTAACGAGGTTGTCGTTAAAGGCAAGTTGGGTGAACTTACTCAAGAGTTTTCTGCCGTCGAAATAAAAATTGAAGATAGTCAAGTTTGGGTAACCAGACCGTCAGATTCAAAAGATCACAAAGCTAAGCATGGTTTATATCGTGCTTTAGTAAAGAACATGATTGAAGGTGTTTCTAAAGGTTGGACAAAAGAATTAGAACTTGTAGGTGTTGGTTATCGTGCTAGCAACCAAGGTCAGAAATTAGATGTTGCTTTAGGATTTTCACACAATATAGTTTTAGATTTAGCTCCAGAGTGTAAAGTAGAGACTATATCTGAAAAAGGGAAAAACCCAATCATTAAATTGACATCGTTCGACAAACAATTAGTAGGTCAGATTGCCGCCAAAATACGAGGATGGCGTAAGCCTGAGCCTTACAAAGGTAAAGGTGTTAAGTTTGTTGGCGAGCAGTTAAGAAGAAAAGCAGGTAAATCAGCTTAATAGTATATTATGGGATTATCAACAAGCGAAAGAAAACAGAGAATACGGAGAAGAATCAGAAAGGTTTCCACTGGAACAGCGGAAAGACCTAGATTGTCCGTTTTTAGAAGTAATAAAGAAATTTATGCTCAAGTTATAGATGATAAACAAGGGGCTACATTGGCTTCTGTATCTTCTAAAGATAAAGACTTGGCAAAGGAAAAGGGTACTAAGATAGAGATTGCAAACCTTGTAGGTAAAGCTATCGCTGCTAAGTGCAAAGAAGCAGGTATTGAAAAAGTTGCTTTTGATAGAGGTGGTAACCTTTACCACGGAAGAGTGAAATCTTTGGCTGATGGCGCAAGGGAAGCAGGACTTAATTTTTAAATAAGAGTATGTACCAGAAATATAAAAACGCAGAGACCGTAAAACCCGGTGGATTGGATCTTAAAGATAGATTGGTAGGCATACAACGTGTTACCAAAGTAACTAAAGGTGGTAGAGCATTCGGTTTTTCAGCTATAGTTGTTGTAGGTGATGAAAGTGGAGTTGTTGGTCACGGTTTAGGAAAATCTAAAGAGGTGGCAACTGCTATCGCTAAGTCTATTGAAGACGCTAAAAAGAACTTAATTCGTATTCCTTTAAATAAAGGAACATTACCTCACGAACAAAAGGGTAAATACGGTGGAGCTAGAGTATATATCCAGCCTGCATCGCATGGTACCGGAGTTATCGCTGGTGGTGCTGTAAGAGCAGTATTGGAGGCGGTAGGAGTACAAGATGTACTTTCTAAGTCTCAAGGTTCTTCTAACCCTCACAATGTTGTAAAGGCTACTTTTGATGCGCTTTTGCAATTGAGAGATGCTAGAACGGTTGCAGGTCAAAGAGGAGTTTCTCTTGAAAAAGTTTTTAAAGGATAAGTAGAAATATTATGGCAAAGAAAATTCTGGTAAAACAGTTGAAGAGCGGCATTAAAAGACCACAGAACCAAAAGCGTACGTTAGTTGCTTTGGGTCTTAAGAAAATTGGTCAAGTAGTAGAGCACGATGCCACGCCGAATATACTCGGTATGATAGCTAAAGTTGAACATTTGGTTTCCACTGAGGAAGCTTAAATAGCATATTATAATGAATTTAAGTAATCTAAAGCCTGCTGATGGTTCTACCAATAGAGCTGGCAAAAGAATAGGTAGAGGTCAAGGGTCTGGAAAAGGCGGTACTGCTGCAAGAGGTCACAATGGTGCTAAATCAAGATCTGGTTACTCCAAGAAGCTTGGTTTCGAAGGTGGTCAGATGCCATTACAGAGACGTGTACCTAAATTTGGTTTTACAAACATAAACCGAGTTGAATATCAAGGTATCAATGTTGAAAGGTTACAAGAGTTAGTCGATAGCAAAAAAGTTAAAGACACTATTACTTTTGAAACTTTAGTTGAAAATGGTTTAGCCAAAAGTAAAGACCTTGTGAAAATATTAGGAGGTGGTGAATTAAAAGCCTCACTAAAAATTTCAGCGCATAAATTTACGGCAAGTGCCAAAGCGGCCATAGAAGCTGCTGGTGGAGAAGCAATAAATTTATAAGCAAAAACTGACCATGAAGAAATTTTTCGAGACCATATCCAATATTTGGAAGATTGACGAACTAAGGAATAGAATTTTACTAACCCTTGGTTTGTTGTTGGTATACCGTTTTGGTTGTCAAATAGTTCTTCCGGGAATTGATTCTACACAATTATCACAACTAGCATCAAGTACTGATTCTGGTATTTTTGGATTATTGAACGCTTTTACCGGTGGTGCTTTTGCTAATGCATCAATTTTTGCCTTGGGTATTATGCCCTATATATCGGCATCTATTGTTGTTCAGCTTATGAGTATTGCCATTCCTTATTTACAGAAGTTAGATAAAGAAGGTGAGAGTGGTAGAAAAACGAAGAATCAGATTACACGTTGGTTAACTATAGGTATCTGTGTGGTTCAGGCCCCAGCGTACTTATATGGTTTGGAGGCTTTTGGAGTTCAAGATAGTGCCTTTGTTTTAGGTAAAGGATTGGATTTTATGGTTCCTGCAGTTATCATTCTGGTAACAGGTTGTGTATTTGCCATGTGGTTAGGTGAGAAAATTACCGATAAAGGAATTGGTAATGGTATTTCATTATTAATCATGATTGGTATTATTGCTACGTTGCCTCAATCATTTGTTCAAGAATTTATTTCTAGAACGGTAGATAACAATGGAGGTTTGATGTTTATTCTAGTTGAAATTATACTTTGGTTCTTGGTAATCTTGGCCAGTATACTTTTAGTTATGGCAACACGTCAAATCCCGGTACAATATGCAAGAAGAACAGCATCTGGCGGGTATGAAAAGAACATAATGGGTTCTAGACAATATATTCCTTTAAAGCTTAATGCTTCCGGAGTTATGCCTATTATCTTTGCACAGGCAATTATGTTTGCTCCTAGTTTAATAGGAAAAACATTCAATAATAGCGCTGCTGGTCAGTGGATGGAAGTTCAGTTTCAGGATATATTTGGTCTGGCTTACAATGTATTGTTTGGTTTATTGATAATTATTTTCACATATTTCTATACGGCTATTACTGTTCCTACGAACAAAATGGCAGATGATTTGAAGAGAAGTGGAGGTTTTATACCGGGTATTAGACCATAAAAGAGACTGGAGATTTCTTAGATAAAATTATGTCTTTGATTACATTGCCAGGATCCGTATTTTTGGCGCTTTTAGCAGTACTTCCTGCAATAGTTGTGAAGTTAATGGATATTCAAGCAGGTTGGGCAATGTTCTACGGTGGTACATCACTACTTATTATGGTTGGTGTGGCAATAGATACTGTGCAACAGGTAAATGCATATTTATTAAATAGACATTACGACGGGTTGATGAAATCTGGTAAAAATAGAAAAGTCGCATAATTATGGCTAAACAGGCAGCAATAGAACAAGACGGGTCTATAATAGAAGCATTGTCAAATGCAATGTTCAGGGTGGAGTTAGAAAATGGTCATGTAGTTACGGCTCACATTTCAGGAAAGATGCGTATGCATTATATTAAGTTACTTATGGGGATAAAGTGAAATTGGAAATGAGTCCTTATGACTTATCCAAAGCTAGAATTACATATAGATATTAGTAATACGATAGAAGAATAAGAACGATGAAAGTTAGAGCATCAGTTAAAAAGAGAAGTGCCGACTGCAAGATAGTACGCAGAAAAGGCCGGTTGTACGTAATCAACAAAAAGAATCCTAGATTTAAACAAAGACAAGGATAGTTATGGCAAGAATTGCAGGTATAGACATACCAAAACAGAAAAGGGGCATAATTGCATTGACCTATATTTTCGGTGTCGGTAGAAGTAGGGCTAAAGAGATTTTAGAGAAAGCCCAAGTGAGTGAAGATACTAAAGTATCTGATTGGAACGATGATGAAATAGGTCGTATCAGGGATGCTGTTTCTTCCTTTACTATAGAAGGTGAGTTACGTTCGGAAACACAACTTAACATCAAACGTTTGATGGATATTGGTTGTTACCGTGGTATTCGTCACAGATCAGGTCTTCCCCTTCGAGGACAACGTACCAAGAATAACTCTAGGACGAGAAAAGGAAAAAGAAAAACGGTCGCCAACAAGAAGAAGGCAACTAAATAATAAGTAGGTTATTATGGCAAAGGCAACTACCAAAACAGGTGCAAAAGCGGCAAAGAAGCGTAAAGTAATCGTTGATTCGGTTGGAGAAGCGCACGTAACTGCATCTTTTAATAATATTATAATTTCCCTTACCAATAAAAAAGGAGATGTCATTTCTTGGTCATCTGCTGGAAAAATGGGTTTTAGGGGTTCTAAGAAAAATACTCCATATGCTGCACAAGTTGCTGCTGAAGAGTGTTCTAAAACTGCGCATGAAGCTGGTTTGAGAAAAGTAAAGGTTTACGTAAAGGGACCTGGTAACGGAAGAGAATCTGCTATTCGTGCCGTACATAATTCTGGTATAGAAGTTACCGAAATTATTGATGTTACGCCGATGCCGCACAACGGTTGTCGTCCACCGAAAAGAAGAAGAGTTTAATTAATTAGTATTATTTCACAGGAGTGTTGTTAACGATTATCGAAGGATAAGCCTTAATTCATAATCACACTTCTAAACTTAAGAAAATGGCAAGATATACAGGACCAAAGAGTAAAATCGCCCGTAAGTTCGGCGAAGCAATTTTCGGAGATGACAAATCGTTCGAAAAAAGAATTATCCTCCAGGACAACATGGTAACGCTAGACGTAGAGGTAAAAAGTCTGAATACGCGGTACAGTTGATGGAGAAACAAAAAGCTAAATATACTTACGGTATTTTAGAAAAGCAATTTAGAAACACTTTTGCAACTGCTAAGAAAAAACAAGGTGTTACTGGTGAAGTGTTACTTCAATTATGTGAATCACGTTTAGATAACGTAGTGTTCCGTATGGGTATTTCCCCTACAAGAAGAGGTGCAAGACAATTGGTATCTCACAGACACATTACAGTTAACGGAGAGTTGGTTAACATACCATCTTATTCTTTAAAAGCTGGTGATGTTGTTGGTGTACGTGAAAAATCTAAATCTTTACAGTCTATCCAAGATTCACTTGCTAGTAATAGCAAAGTGTACGAATGGATAACTTGGAATACAGCTAAGAGTGAAGGTGCTTTTGTTACCGTTCCTGAAAGACTTCAAATTCCAGAGAATATCAAAGAACAATTAATAGTTGAGCTTTACTCTAAATAATAAAGAACACTAAGTCATATGGCATTATTTAATTTTCAGAAACCCGATAAAGTAATAATGATCGATTCTTCGGATTTCGAAGGGAAGTTCGAGTTTCGTCCTTTAGAGCCCGGTTATGGATTGACTGTAGGGAACGCACTAAGAAGAGTGTTGCTTGCGTCTTTGGAAGGCCATGCGATTACATCTTTGAGAATGGATGGTGTAGAACATGAGTTTTCTGTTGTATCTGGCATCGTAGAAGACGTTACAGAAATTATATTGAATCTTAAGCAAGTACGTTTTAAGAAGCAAATAGAAGATTCTGAAGCAGAAGTAGTTTCGATTTCGGTAAGCGGAAAAGAACAATTGACTGCTGGTGATTTTCAGAAATTTATTTCTGGTTACCAAGTGTTGAATCCAGAGTTAGTAATCTGTAATATGGATTCTAAAGTTAGCATCAACATGGAGATAGTAATCGACAAAGGTCGTGGCTATGTTCCTGCAGATGAAAACAAAAAATCTAATGCGGCTTTAGGTACTATAGCTATCGATTCTATTTTTACACCTATTAAGAATGTAAAATATAGTATTGAAAACTTTCGTGTAGAGCAAAAGACGGATTATGAAAAATTGGTTTTTGAAATAGTTACTGATGGTTCAATTCATCCAAAAGATGCTTTGACTGAAGGAGCAAAAGTTTTGATACACCACTTTATGTTGTTCTCTGATGAGCGTATTACTTTGGAAGCTGATGAAATAGCTCAGACTGAAACTTACGATGAAGAGTCACTACACATGCGTCAGTTGTTAAAAACTAAATTGGTAGATATGGATCTTTCCGTACGAGCCTTGAATTGTTTGAAAGCTGCAGAAGTAGATACTTTGGGAGATTTAGTTTCTTTCAATAAGAATGACTTAATGAAATTTAGAAATTTCGGTAAGAAGTCATTAACAGAATTAGAAGAATTGGTTATCAATAAGGGGCTTAGCTTCGGAATGGACCTTTCGAAATATAAATTAGATAAAGATTAATCGATATTTCTTACACGAAGGGAAATTCCTGGGATTGGAGAAATACATTAGAACAAAAGAATGAGACACGGTAAAAAAGTCAATCATTTAGGACGTAAGACAGCGCACAGAAAAGCGATGTTGGCCAACATGGCATGTTCCTTGATCGAGCACAAAAGAATTAACACGACTGTAGCTAAAGCTAAAGCGTTAAAACAATTTGTTGAGCCTTTGATTACAAAATCAAAAGCGGAAAACAATGTTAGTGCTGAAAAAGGGACGCACAACAGACGTATCGTTTTCAAAAACCTTAGAGACAAGTATGCAGTTACTGAATTGTTCAGTACTGTAGCTGAAAAGGTTGCTGATAGACCATAGGTGGTTATACAAGAATTATTAAGCTTGGTAATCGTTTGGGTGATAACGCTGATATGGCAATGATAGAGTTGGTTGATTTTAACGAACTATACAACGCTGGTAAAGCCAAAACCAAAACTACTAGAAGAAGTAGAAGAGGTGGTAAAAGCGGTGAAGAAGCTGCTAAGGTAGAAGGTAAGGAAACTAAAACTCCACCAGTAGCTGAAGATTCTGCAAAAGAGTCTAAAAAAGATGTTGAAACGAAAGCGGACGATTCAGAAGAATAAGATGTTGAGATTTAATAATATTTGGGAAAGGATAAACTTAATAGTTTATCCTTTTTTTTATGTTTATTTGTGAAATTAAAAAAAGAACAAACGTATAGAAGTATCAATCCCGAAAAAAAGCATTGTTATTGTTAGCCGATGGCACCATATTTTATGGTAAGTCCGTTGGTGATAAAGATGGAACTGCATTTGGAGAGGTTTGTTTTAATACCGGAATGACTGGATATCAGGAAATCTTTACTGATCCATCTTATTTTGGTCAAATTATGGTTACTACAAATGCGCATATCGGTAATTACGGTACTGTGGATGAAGAAGTAGAATCAGATTCAGTTAAGATATCTGGCTTGGTTTGTAGAAATTTTAGCTACAATTATTCAAGATCAAGAGCAGATAAGAGTCTTGAGACGTTTCTGAACGAGAACGAACTTTTTGCTATATCTGATGTAGATACTCGCGCATTGGTTGGTTATATTCGTGATAACGGAGCCATGAATGCGGTTATAACTACAGATGTAGATAATATAGAGGAATTGAAAGCCAAGTTGGCTGAAGTGCCTAGTATGGAGGGACTTGAGCTTGCGTCTAGTGTTTCAACTTCTGAGCCTTATTTTTATGGTGATGAAAATGCTCCATTTAAAATTGCAGCCTTAGATATAGGAATCAAAAAGAATATTTTAAGAAACCTTGCAAAACGAGGTGGATACATAAAAGTATTTCCATATAACGCTTCATTTGAAGAAATGGAAGCATGGGGTGCAGATGGATATTTCATATCTAACGGACCTGGAGATCCAGAACCCTTATCGGATGCTATAAGAACGGCAAAAGGGATGATCGCAAGTGGAAAACCAGTGTTTGGTATTTGTTTGGGACATCAGGTTATTGCTTTGGCCAATGGTGTATCTACTTATAAGATGCATAATGGACATAGAGGTCTAAACCACCCTATTTTAAACTTGCTTACAGGTAAGGGAGAAATTACATCTCAAAACCATGGTTTTGCTGTAAATAGAGAAGAGACTGAGGCAAATGAGAATTTAGAGATTACGCATGTGCATCTAAATGATCAAACTGTAGCCGGTATTCGCATGAAAGGCAAAGATGTTTTTTCAGTACAGTACCATCCAGAAGCAAGTGCAGGACCACACGATGCAGAATATTTGTTTGATCAATTTTATGAATTGATCGAGAAAAATTCAGTAGCTACGGCCTAACGTTAAGTAATTGTTATAAAAACAGTAATATAGTTACGCTGTGCAATGCATAACTTACACGGTTTTGTATATTTGCAGCTGGTAAAATTTAAGAGAATTCCAAACTTAAAATAATATTTATGAGTATCATACTAAGTGTACACGCACGTCAGATTTTAGATTCAAGAGGAAACCCAACAGTAGAGGTAGACGTAATTACTGAGAACGGAGTTTTAGGCCGCGCAGCAGTTCCGTCTGGAGCATCAACAGGTGAGCATGAAGCAGTAGAACTTCGTGATGGAGGTAAAGCCTTTATGGGTAAAGGAGTTCTTAAAGCAGTAGAAAACGTAAATACGATAATTGCCGAAGAGGTTTTGGGAATGTCCGTTTTTGAGCAAAATCTTCTTGATCAAGTAATGATCGACTTAGATGGTACGCCAAATAAATCAAAATTAGGAGCTAACGCTATTTTGGGTGTGTCTTTAGCAGCAGCTAAAGCAGCAGCCAATGAATTAGGTTTGTCTTTGTTCCGTTATGTAGGTGGTGTTAGTGCAAATACTTTGCCTGTACCTATGATGAATATCATTAACGGTGGTTCGCATTCAGATGCTCCTATCGCTTTTCAAGAATTTATGATAATGCCGGTTAAGGCAAAAACTTTTTCTCATGCCATGCAAATGGGAACTGAAATCTTTCATCACTTGAAAAAGGTTTTACATGATAGAGGTTTAAGTACAGCAGTAGGTGACGAAGGTGGATTTGCTCCAAACTTGGCTGGTGGTACTGAAGACGCTCTTGAGACTATAGCAAAAGCTGTAGAGAATGCAGGTTATAAATTAGGTGATGAGATAATGATTGCCTTAGATTGTGCTGCAGCTGAATTTTTCGTAGATGGAAAATATGACTACACTAAATTTGAAGGTGATAAAGGAGTGATAAGAACTTCTGAAGAGCAAGCTCAATACCTAGCAGATCTAAGTGCTAAATACCCTATCATCTCTATTGAAGATGGTATGGATGAGAATGACTGGGACGGTTGGAAATCTTTGACCGAAAAAGTTGGTGATAAAATACAATTAGTTGGTGATGATCTTTTTGTTACTAATGTAGAGCGTTTATCAAAAGGTATAGAGAATGGTATTGCAAACTCTATTTTGATTAAGGTAAACCAGATTGGAACACTTACAGAAACTATAGCAGCTGTTAATATGGCTAAAAATGCAGGATACACTTCTGTAATGAGTCATAGATCAGGTGAAACAGAAGATAATACTATTGCAGATTTAGCGGTAGCGTTAAATACTGGGCAAATTAAAACAGGTTCTGCTTCAAGGTCGGACCGTATGGCTAAGTACAATCAATTACTTCGTATAGAAGAAGAATTGGGCGAAATGGCGTATTATCCTCAGAATAAAGCCTTTAACATTAAATAATCATTTATAGCTTAAATGAGCAATTTAAAAAGAAGCCTTTCTTTCGATATTTTTCGAATCAGAAGGGCTTTTTTTTTGCACTAATGACAAAGTTTGCCTACCTTTTTAACGAACTTCTAACCAAAGCCTCACATGAATAATTTTCTTTTTGTCGCCGCAGAAAACGATGGGATACCCAACTGTAAAGCAGGGGGCATGGGTGACGTTGTTCGGGATGTACCAAGACATATCTCTAAACGGGGTGATAAGTCACACGTGGTGGTTCCATCCTACTCAAGACTTCATCTTAATGGTACTTTTAAGACTAATCTAGATTTTCATTTAAGAGGAACTAATTATAGGGCCGAACTTTATGAGGTAGCAGGAAAAAAAGAATTTCCGAATATAGTGCATTACGTCATTCATCACCCTGAAATTCAAGAGGGTGGAATAGCGCATATATACCATGATGATCCAACGGAGCCTTTTTTCACTGATTTTATAAAGTATGTAATCTTTTGTACAGCTGTTGCGGAAGCTATAAAAATGGGTGCCTTTGGACAATTGGATGTTGTTCATATGCACGACTGGCATGCCAGTGCTCTACTGTTCTTAAAAACATATCATCCCAGCTATAAGGATCTAAAGAAGATGCGCTACGTATATAGTATTCATAATTTGGCTATACAGGGTATACGTCCATTTTATGATAATTACGCTTCCGTACATAATTGGTTTCCAGAATTACAGTTGGATCATGATGCCTTAAAAGACCCGCGCTATCAAGATTGTATCAATCTTATGGCTGTTGGTATTCGTTTAGCAGATTCTGTTCACACTGTATCACCTTCTTATAAAGAAGATGTCATGCTACCTAGTGCACGGCCTGAATTTGTTGGTGGAGAAGGTTTGGAGAAAGATTTGCAACAAGCTAATAATGAAGGTCGGTTAGTAGGGATTCTAAACGCTTCTAATTACTCTAACATTAGAGAGGCCAAAAAGGGGTTGCTTTATAGAAATACGGTAAAGGCACTTTTTAGATGGTTGCAGGATGAATCAAAAAAGTACAAATCTGATTTCTTGGCCCACACTGGCGAGAAAATAATGCAACATGCAGGAGATAAACCCAAGTTTATTGCTTCTAGTGTAGCTCGGTTAACGGAGCAAAAATTTTACTTCTTTAAAAGGTCGCCGGAAGCTTTTGAGCAAATGTTGGAAAGGCTACGTAAAATAGATGGCATTTTCATGCTTTTAGGAACGGGAGACCCTGATTACGAAGAGTTTTTCCGTAGTATGAGCTACAAACATGAAAATTTCATTTTTACGAACGGTCAATCAGAGGATTTAATAGATTCCATTTATTTAGAATCCGATCTCTATTGCATGCCTAGCCTTTTTGAACCTTGTGGTATTAGTCAAATGTTGGCTATGCGTAACGGGAATCCATGTTTTGTTCATCATACAGGAGGTCTAAAAGATACCGTTGAGCATAATGTAACAGGCTTTGCTTTTGATGGAAAAACCTATGACGAACAAATTATTAATATGGTCAAGAATTTTAGTGAGGCCATTGACGTTTGGGAGAATGATAAACCTAAATGGAATAAAATAAAAAGCAATGCAGAGAAGGTTCGGTTCACTTGGGAGAAGTCGTTAGATGAATACTATGAAAAGTTATATGTTTTGTAGTAATTATTAATTGTTCTACAACAAGAAATCAAATCATTGTTAATTATTAATTAAACGAAAAAACATCTCTTGTTAAGATGTTACATTTTCCGTAAATTTACGTCCACTTCAATTTTAAGTAAAATTCAAAAATGTCAGATAAAGCTACTTTAGAGTACAACGGTAAGAAATACGATTTCCCGGTAATAAAGGGTACGGAGGACGAGCTCGCGATAGATATCAAAACTTTGCGATCCGCCACAAACGGTATGATAACCATAGATCCCGGCTATAAAAACACGGGTTCATGTGAAAGTGCCATTACTTTTTTAGATGGTGAAAAAGGAATTTTAAGATATCGTGGTTATTCTATAGAAGAATTAGCAGAGAAAGCAGATTTTTTAGAGGTTGCCTATCTTTTGATTTTTGGAGAATTGCCTAATAAGGTAGAGTTAGAAAAATTTCATACGGATATAAAGGAAGAATCTCAAGTTGATGAAGAGATGAAGAAGATTTTGGACGGATTTCCAAAGTCAGCGCATCCAATGGGTGTATTATCGTCGCTTACAAGTGCGTTAATTGCCTTTAACCCAACTACTGTAGACGTTTCTTCAGAAAAAGATATGTACCATGCAATTGTACGCATCTTAGCTAAGTTTCCAGTGCTTGTAGCGTGGACACTTAGAAAGAAAAAAGGTTTGCCTTTAGATTATGGCGATGATAGTTTAGGCTATGTAGAGAATATTCACAAAATGATGTTCAAAAAGCCGAACCAAATGTATTGTAAAGATGATTTGGTGATTGATGCATTGGATAAGTTGTTGATTTTACATGCGGATCATGAGCAGAACTGTTCTACCTCTACGGTGAGAATAGTAGGTTCATCACATGCTGGTCTTTTTGCTTCTCTATCTGCGGGTATATCTGCTTTATGGGGCCCATTACACGGTGGAGCAAATCAAGCGGTATTAGAAATGCTTGAAGCTATTGAGAAAGATGGTGGTGACACTAAAAAATACATGGCGAAAGCTAAAGATAAATCTGATCCTTTTAGATTAATGGGCTTTGGTCACAGAGTTTATAAAAACTTTGATCCAAGAGCAAAAATCATTAAGAAAGCAGCAGATGATGTTTTAGCAAACTTAGGAATAGATGATCCTATTTTGGCAATTGCCAAAGGTTTAGAAAAAGAAGCCTTAGAAGATCAATATTTTGTAGATAGAAAATTATATCCTAATGTAGATTTCTACTCTGGTATTATCTATCGTGCATTGGGAATACCTACTGAAATGTTTACTGTTATGTTTGCATTGGGCCGTTTACCTTATTGGATAGCGCAATGGAGAGAGATGCGTTTAAGAGGTGAGCCAATAGGGAGACCAAGACAAGTTTATATAGGAGCTAATCTTCGTCCTTTTGTAGAGGTTAGTGAGAGATAAGCATCAGCAATAATTTATAAAAATGTCCCTTTTTGAGATTCTCAGAAAGGGACATTTTTTTATTCCTCAAATTATTATTACGCACCATTTGGTTCTCTTATCTTTACCAGCAAAAAAGTATATGCTTAAGCTTAACGTTACCGATGAGATTTCTAAGTTAAAAGTTTTGGTTTTAGGTACGGCTAAAAGTAGTGGTCCTACTCCTAAGCCAGAAGAGGCGTATGACCCTAAATCACTAGAGAATATTTTAGCGGGTACATATCCTAAAGAAGAAGACATGGTTCCTGAAATGGATGCTTTTGCCAATGTGTTGCAGAAGTATGACGTTCAGGTCTACAGACCAGAAGTATTAACAGATTGTAATCAGATTTTTTCTAGGGATATTGCTTTCGTCATAGAAGACAAACTTATTATAGCCAATATTTTACCGGAAAGAGAGAAGGAAGTAGAGGCTATTCTTCACGTTTTAGATAAGATTGATGATGCTAATATTCTTCACCCACCTGCGGAAGCTCATGTAGAAGGAGGTGATGTTATGCCATGGGGAGAGTATATTTTCATTGGTACGTATACCGCAGATGATTACCCAAATTATATTACGGCAAGAACAAACCAAGCTGCAATAGATTATATAACAGAGCAGTTTCCTTCTAAAAAAATAAAGTCATTTCAGTTACGAAAATCTAATACTGATGCAAAACAGAACGCCTTGCATTTAGATTGCTGTTTTCAGCCTTTGGGAAAAGGAAAGGCCATTTTGCATAAAAATGGATTTTTGATAGAAGAAGAATACCAATGGTTGGTAGACTTTTTTGGAAAGGAAAATGTATTTGAAATTTCCTCTGATGAAATGTATCAAATGTTTAGTAATGTATTTTCTATTTCACCGGAAGTAGTGGTCTCGGAAAAGAACTTTACACGTCTTAACAATTGGTTGCGTCAGCAAGGTTTTACAGTAGAAGAGATTCCTTATTCAGAAATTGCCAAGCAAGAAGGTCTTTTACGTTGCAGTACGTTGCCTTTGGTACGGGAATAATATTTTTTCAGGAGCTACAACCAATGTTATTGAGTAAGTGAAACTTCATCTTTTTATATCGATTCTCCAGGCTTGATTTTTCTATTTATACTAGGTCATACAGGTTTAAAAGCACTAATTTTGCACTAAATTAATTGAATTTTTATGCAGATTACGAACAACATACTAATGATTCGTCCGGTCAATTTTAGGATGAACGAGCAGACTGCGGTCAATAATTATTTTCAAGAAGATTTAGATGTTCAGAACACAACGATCAATTCAAAAGCACAACAAGAATTTGATGCTTTTGTAGATGTTTTACGCTCAAAAGGCGTGAACGTAATTGTGGTGGAAGACACTAAGGAACCAGATACTCCCGATTCTATATTCCCTAACAATTGGATTTCGTTTCATGCTAATGGTACGGTAGGTCTGTATCCTATGTTCGCAGAAAATAGACGTAACGAAAGACGTGAAGATATTTTGGAAATCCTTGAAGAAAAGGGTTTGCAAATTGAAAATATAATTGATTACACTTCTGCTGAAGCGGAAGGTGTTTTTCTTGAAGCTACAGGTAGTATAGCTTTGGACAGGGTAAACAAAAAAGCATACTGTGCACTTTCTGGAAGGGCAGATGAAGAGTTGTTCATAGAGTTCTGTGAAGATTTTGAATATTCTCCAGTGATTTTTACCGCAAACCAATCTGTAGACGGTAAAAGAATGGCTATTTATCACACGAATGTTATGATGTGCTTGGCCGAAAACTTTTCGGTTATCTGTCTTGATACTATTGACGATAAAAAAGAACGCAAAAATGTAATTGATCATCTGAAGCAAGATGGTAAGGAAATCATTAAAATTACCGAACAGCAAATGCATCACTTTGCCGGTAATATGCTTCAAGTTTTAGGAGGCGATGATAAGCGGTACTTGGTAATGAGCTCATCTGCGTACAACAGCCTAACTTCAAAGCAAATTGAAGCTATTGAAAAGTACTGTGAAATTATTCATAGCTCTTTAGAAACCATTGAAACTTGTGGAGGCGGTAGTGCTCGCTGCATGATGGCCGAGGTTTTTCTACCACATTCTAAATAATATAATCTATAGGCCTAGTTAATTTTTCGTTTCTGAAACCAAAGATCTTCTAGGCTTAAATTCAAGGTTAACAGATGAAAGTTTTCTTTTATCAGTATGTTTTGAATTTGCCCTTTTGAGCCATAACTATAGGAAAGGTTCATCATAGATTTTTGTCCTTGACCTACGGGTATACCAATACCTGCGGTAATATTATATCCATCTACTTTTTTTCCGTTTATAGAAAGATATCCGTTGTCATAATTAAAACCGGTTCTGTAGCGAATACGGTCTCTGTGTATTTATAACTGGTAGGGTCTTTTACATACTCAAGGCCAATTCCAAAAATGTCTTGATCGGCATAGCTGCCAAGACTTTCAGTCTGTCCTGTAGCATCCCAATAGTTCTTTTTATAATCAGCACTTACGGTGAACGACTCAAGAATATTTGCGCTCATTCCTATACCCACTTCAAGTGGCATATTAAAGTCTGCAGAAGTATCACTTTCTCCATCTTCTACGGTAATTTCCGTACCGTCTAAGCTTTTAGTTATGGAACGTTTTATATTTCCTTTTAAGCTTGTAGGTAGTTGAACCGTACTACCAATTGTAAAATTCTCGGAAATATCAAAGTGCATACCAAGCCCCAAACGAATACCGGAATAGTTGGTGGTTTCTTCTGAGCTAAAGGCACTCTGATTAATTACAAAAGCTTCATTTTCTTCAATGTTTCCGAATAAGATAGATGCGTTAGCGCCAAGCCTTAAATTAGGTAAGACACTATATCCTAAATTGAATTTAAGTTCACTTAAACCACCAATTCCGTTTACATTACTTTCAAACGTTTCATCAGTTCCCTCAATGTTTGTATTTATTCCAATTAAAGAATAACCCACTTCGCTGTAAGGAACAAGAGATATACCTGCACCAAGCCCTTCTGCTACTCTAAAGGCAAGTGCTATGTTAGAGAAGTTTATGGTGGTTTTTGTTTCACTATCAGCTTTGTTGCTATACTGGTTGTATTCCCCCTTTATTCCAATATCGTAAAAAAACGAACCTTCTGGAATTAATGCATAGTTAGCAGGGTTTAAATTGTTAATTTGATTTGAGGTCTTGAGACCTTTTCCTGTATAACCCATTCCGTTGGTTCGCCCAATGCTAGATTGATTTATGGTGCCTAGACCATATAATGAATATGGGGAACTCGTTAAACCCTCTGATTGTGCCCGTACTGAACAGAAGTTTAAGAATAATACAAAAGTGGAAAAGAGTGCGACTTTATTCATCTTCATCATAAATAGCATAAGTAAGTTCAAGAGTGGTGCCTTGAATATTTATATCTGTATTGAGTACAAAACGGTCCACTGTCGAATTGTAATTACTTGGCAAAAGAATTAGGGCATCAGAAGATTCTTGGTCTACGGACAGTAACCCTTCCAAATATCCGCTTAAGGGCAATTCGTAATAAACATCATTAAACTCTTGATTGTCTCGGTTTAAAATGGCCTGTGCGGCAGAACCATCTGTTGAAATCAATTGACTGGTTAGTTCATTGTTTTGATCAACGATAAAGACGGATAAGGTATCTCTTAAGGCCAATGCATCATTATATGAGCTTATGGCAGGTGCAATTTTAAGGGAAGCATCTAATAGCGTTCCCTGTCCTTGAATATCAAACACCGTTTTTATATTTGGAAATTCAAGTCTGGTTGCTATACCAATTCCAGACTGAATAAAACTTAAGTTATCCGTTTCAGAGCTAGAGAGGTTAATTTCCTGATCAGTTAATGTCTTTAAATATTCATTGGGTTCGTCCGCAGAGATTTGGTTAAAAAACGGCAAGGGAGAACTACTGGTATTTATGGTGAAATCCGTTGAGTATTGAACATGCTCATTTTCTCCGGCTATACTATAATACAGACGCATATTAGAGGTCAAAGAAAAACCAATTACGGAACCATTATCATCCTCACCAGATTGAACGGAAATACCATAAAAGTAATTTTTGAACTCATCATAAGTTGTTATTTTCTTCTGCTGTAAATCTTCAAAAAGTTCTTGTCCAGGGTGTCCGTCAGTTTAATTTCTAGAGAATCTGTAGCCAAGGGTCTAGGGTAGTAAGCTAGAGTGCCCAAATCTTCATTCTCAAAACCTATAGTGCTCGTATTATAAAAATTAATACCATCGGCAGGCTTTAGGCTTTCGGTCAATTGTTTTATATGTATTGTATTTAACTGTAGTGTGTCATTGTAGTAGTAATTGTCTGGTCTAAGTAGGAAGGTTATGCTATCATATTCGGCATCTGCATCTATGTAATAAGAGCTTGGAATTAATTCCATATAACTTGCCGTTTTTACCGCTCCAAAAACCGGATCCCTATATTTTCCAACAAGCATACGTGCAGATTGTGAGGTATCTATACTATCAAACTTCATAGTAGAAAAATCTACGGTCATCGTATCTAACTGAACAACGCGTATGTCACTGTCGGTAAAGGTATCGCCCGCCTCAAAATCGGAACTGTTTATGGCATCGGTGCTACATGAAATTAGGATTAGCAAGCAGGTAAAAATGACTAGGGCGTTTTTCATATACATCTTATTTGAGCGTAAATGTATTGTACGCCGTAGTGCCTAAAAACAGGAATAGACCAATGCTCATAGTTATAAGACCAAACCCTGAGTTTTGGCTATTAAACAAGAAATCGTTTTGGTAGATTAAATAGACCTGTTCATGTGTTAAATACAGGGCTTCATCTATTTAGGTTTCAAGGGTGAAAACTGTGTCCTAGTTTTGGTGAAAATTAACTGGCTAACAAAATAGAAAAGCACATGAAAGGATTCAAGTACTATATAGGAACGATAACAATTTTCAGCACAGTAATCTGTTCTATGGTAAGTTGTTCAAACGATGATGATGACGAGGATTACTTAGGAAACTGGGTAGATAGGTCCGTTTTTGATGGTAGTCCGCGTAGTGGAACAGCAAGCTTTACTATTGGTAATACAGGGTATACGGGAGTGGGTTATGACGGCGATGATTACCTTACTTCTTTTTGGTCTTATGACATGGATGGAGATTTTTGGTCTCAAAAAGCTGACTTTATAGGAAGCGCTAGAAATGCTGCCGTGGGGTTTGAAATAGACGGAACGGGTTACATTGGTTCAGGTTATGACGGCTTAGATGAGCTGGCCGATTTTTATGCTTATAACGCAGGTTCTAACTCATGGCAAGAAATTGCTGCTTTACCAACAACGGGAAGACGTAGTGCTGTTGCATTTGGTATAAACGGACTTGGTTATTTTGGAACGGGTTATGACGGTGAGAATGATCGTAAAGATTTTTGGAAGTACAACCCAGCTACGGACTCATGGTCCGAACTAGTTGGTTTTGGCGGTGATAAAAGAAGAGCAGCTACAACTTTCACGATTGGAGATAAAGTTTATTTAGGAACGGGAGTATCTAACGGAATTTATATTGATGATTTCTGGGCATTTGATGCAGCTACCGAGACTTGGACCAAAAAACTAGACCTAGATGAAGAAGATGATTATTCCATTACAAGAAGTAATGCGGTAGGCTTTACACTAAATGGGTATGGTTATATAGCTACCGGAGTATCTAGTGGCACATTAGGTACTGTTTGGCAGTATGATCCAAGCACAGATGATTGGGAATTAAAAACAAGTTTTGAAGGTACTACAAGACAAGACGGGGTGGCCTTCTCTAACGGCACTAAAGCTGTTGTTGGCTTGGGGAAAACGGGAAGTCTTTATTTAGATGACCTATACGAATTTTTACCTTTTGATGAGTATGATGATGAAGACTAGTTGATTATTTGAGTGAGTTATGGGGCAGTACTTTGAGGGCTGCCCCATTTTTTAATTGGGTACATATGAAAACAAAAAAAACATATTTTTTCTTATCGGCTTTGCTCGTTGCTCTTGTTTATATTGCATTTAGATATAATGAGGTAAAACAAGATACCACAGGACTTCATACAGAGGTTTTACAGGTGAATGAAGGATATGGGTATAAAATTTTATATGATGACAAGGTATTGGTAAAACAAGATTTTATACCAGCAATTCAAGGAAAGAAATTTTTTGAATCAGAAAAAGAGGCTATGCTGGTAGGAAATATGGTCCTGAGAAAGATAGAAAAAGGAGAAGACCCCTACATCTCTATTTCTGAACTTAAGGATTTACAAATATCTATTTTAGATTAATAAAATGAACGCCTCCAAAAAAAAATACTTGCCACAATGGTTTGTACATGCCTTCTTGTGGTGTGCACTTTTTGGCGTTTTAATTTACCCGTTTTTGCTTGAGTCAAGATCCATACCACCTCATATTGGTATTAAATTGGTAATGGCGGCGGTATTATTTTACTTCAATTATTACTACCTATGGTTCCGAACTTCCTGCTGAAGGATAAAATGAAAACCTACATTGGTATTTCAATAGTCTTAATATTAGCTGTGGGTTACGGAGCTCATAATCTATTTCCTTTTGAAGGACCAAAAGACTTTGGCCCCATTACAGAATATATGAAAAAACGAAGGGGGTCTAGGATGCCTATTCGGTTTTCGTTAATGCCATTTGTAACTTTTGGGATACCTTATATTTTTGCCATAATGCTCCGCGTTTATAATGAGTTACAAAAGAACGAGGACCTTAGGAGATCTGTAGAAAAAGAAAAGGTGCAATCAGAATTACAATTCCTGAAGACGCAGTTAAACCCTCATTTTCTTTTTAACTCGCTTAATACCATTTACTCTTTATCAGTCAAAAAATCTCCGGACACATCTGAGGCAATTATAAACTTATCGGAATTAATGCGTTATATGATATATGAGGCAGATAAAGACCTTGTACCGTTAAACAAAGAAATAGAGTATATTAAAAGTTATGTAGCCTTGCAAAGGCTACGATTGGCAAATAGTGAAAATGTGTATTTGAAAATTTCTGGTGATGATACAGGAAAGATAATACCGGCACTACTATTTATTTCATTCATAGAAAACGCTTTTAAATATGGCACGGACTATGACGGAAAGACCAGTGTTAAAATAAACCTTTTGATTAAAGAGAAGTCTATACATCTATACGTTGTTAATAAAATAGGAAAGCATAAGGCAAAATCAGAGAGTAGTGGGGTTGGTCTTCAGAACGTAAAGAATAGGTTAAACTTTTTATATCCCAATTCCCATGAATTGGATATAAAGGATGATGGAGATACTTATGAAGTTAATTTAATTTTAAACCTATAAAATATGAACTGCATACTCATTGATGATGAACCGTTGGCTATTGAGATATTGGTAGACTACTGCAAGAAAATAGGTTTTATTGAGATAGTAGGTACCTTTACAAACCCCTTAGAGGCTATTGCAACAATAAACGAAAAGAAGGTAGATCTTATTTTTTGTGATATTGAGATGCCTCAAATTAACGGATTGGATTTTATTAGTGCTTTAAATAATAGACCACTTTTTATTTTTACTACTGCCTATTCTCAATATGCTGTGGAAGGTTTTGAACTTAATGCGGTAGACTACTTGGTGAAACCAATTCCATACCAACGTTTTATTAAAGCTGTTCTAAGGGCAAAAGAGATTCTGACGCGTAAAGATTTGCCGGCTACGGCCGCTAATGTGTTTCCGTCAAATGGCGATGCCAATGAAAGTCAGAAGTTTATTTTTGTGAAATCAGAACATGAAAGTGTGAAAATTAATTTAGACGATATACAGTACGTACAAGGGCTAAAGGATTATTTAAAGATTCATGTGGTAGGGAGTAATAAAGCAATTTTAACGCTTCTTAGTTTTAAGGATATATTAGAAAAACTTCCTCAAAACCAATTTGTTAGAGTTCATAAATCTTTTGTTGTAAACGTAGATTTTATAAAAACTATACAGCGGAACAGAATTGTAATTGATGATATTCGTATACCTATAGGCGAAAGCCATAAGACACAGTTTTTCTCTATGTTGGGACTTTAGTAGAAGGTCTTTTTAGCTTAAGCTTAAAAGAGCTGTGTTGCTATTAATTCTAACGAATTGAACTTCTAGGGGCTAAAGTGTATAGCCTAATTCCTTTCTTAATTTTAAAGACATTACTTGCGTTCTATTTCTTAACTTTTTAGCGCTAGTAAGTAAATTTTCTGTTTGTAGAAAACGGTCTACCAAACTGTTTTGATAGTCCTTACTGTGTAACAAATCATTATAATTAGATTGTTCTCCAAATTCTTGTATCCTCATGTATTTAGGATTGTCTTTGGATAGTATATCCTTCAACGCTAAGTGCTTCTCCAATGAAGGTTGTAATCTGTCTAAAACAATCTCTTTAATTTTGGAGTCTATAGATTTTAGTTTCTGTATTTCTGCAGGGTAATTGGTGATTAAGCTCTTTAGGGAGTCACTTTCAATAAGCTCAAATTTGGTAGTACTGATTACAGAGTTTAGAGCGCCTTCCAAAAGGTTAATTTCAGAGTAGTTAATATGTACAATAGTATCTTTTACTCCTTCTGTAATTTGTTCGGGAGGAAGCCCAATATAGTTCATGGTACCTTCCAATCTTTTTGAAGATTCTGAGTAGCGGTCTATAGAGGTGTTTAATATTTTTAGATTTGTATTAAGTTCATCATATAGGCTCTCATATATTTTAAGCTCTACGATTCTGTTTTTACGAATCTCGTTCAAGTCATTTATTTTTAAGGCAATTAATATACCTATGGCAATGAGCAGAATTTCGCCAAAGGCATAAGCCAAATAACTTTTTAATTTTCCTGAATCCAGTAATTTTTTACGGATTTTTCTAAATACTGTCATGAGTAGTTATTCCTTTTCTAAGGCTTTAATGTCAGTAATTAATTGGGCAACTGAAGAACGGTTTAAACCGTTGTATATGCCTCTTATGTGTTTGTTTTTATCAATCAGTAAGAAGTTCTCTGTGTGCAAGAAATCGTTTATGTCTTTTGGAACACCTAAATCGTTTTCAACAAAATATTGGTTTCGTCCTAGATTATATATTTCCTGCTTATCACCGGTTACTAAGTGCCATTTGTTAGCGATAATGCCATTTTTATCGGCATAGGTTTTTAGTACGGGAATAGAATCTATTGTAGGTGTCACAGAATGCGAAAGTATCAAAACACTTGGGTCTTCCTTAAAAGCCTCTTGTACTTTTTGCATGTTACCCATCATCTTAAGACAAATCTTATAGGGCAGCTGGTAAAAAAGAAATCAGTTACATAGATTTTATCATCAAAAGTTTCAGGAGTTATGGTATCTCCCAATTGATTTAAAAGCTCGTAATCCGGAATCTTATGAAACGCCTTTTCTTCTTGAGAACCTTGGTTCTAACCAATGTGGTGTAAAAGATTCGTCGCCAAAGTAAGGCAGGTGTTCAACTCTGCTGGAAACCTCTTTTTCTTGACTCTCCTTTTTTACTGTTTGATTACATCCGATTAAAACCGAAAGCAACAGTAAAAAACTATATTTTTTTATCCCTGATGACAACTTCATCTTTTAATTTATAACATGAATTAGCTCTTCTCATTCCGAAAATACGACCGTTTTTGGCCTCGTAGTTTACGTACAGTTTACCGTTTTTGAGCCAAGCTTTTTGCATTCCCTGCTCTTTGCCCTCCACTAAATTTCTCTCTTTTGCAATCTCACCTGTATCATACCAGTGTTTTTGCGTTCCATGAAGAACACCATCAACATAATGAGATTCTTCTGAAAGCGTACCGTTCTCCCATAAGGTTTTATATATGCCGTCTAAACGATTATGCTTATAATAAGACTGAACCCGAAGTACATGGTTACTAGACCATTGTTTGAAAATTCCTTCCCTTTTTCCGTCTACATAACCTAAGCGTTCACCTATTGCTCCATTGTCATGAGATTTTATCGAGTACCCATTAAATGGCTCATTTTTATAATACCATCTACCTTCAAGTTGATTTAGTACCAAATCCTTTTTATGAACTTCAAAGTTCTTGATGACAATGGTTTCTTCAACCTTTGGTTCTACTTCCTTGCTCTCTTTGCAACTGGCAAGAGAGAGCATAAGAAATAACATAAAGTAGAATAATTTCATAACGTTTTTAATAACCTTGGTAAGGACCGGCAAAAGCAAGGTATGATCCTGTAGTAGAATATATTTCGTTTATAATATGATAGTGGTATTCTTCTGCACCATCTGTATATTGTGTAGTTGAAACATGACCACCTGATGAATCAAGGTCTGTTGGGTAGGCCTCTGTTGAGTTACATTTTCTCCCATAAAGAAAAACTCCGTCTAGCAAGATGCCTACAAGTTTATCATCATCGTTGGTAAATGCTTTTGGTTCTAAATGGTAATGGTATACACCAGGACCAATATGGGCACCGGTCCAATCTAAGCTTGCAGCTGCTTGGTCTAATGCACCGGCTCCTTCTTGATCATTAAATATTGATGAGCCACTTACTGCAATACCAATTGTATTAAAATCTGTATCTACCGTATTACCGGTAAGGTCTGGGGTAGCATCTACTCTAATTGTAGTAGCATTATTATTACTGGTCATTATACTAGGTGTCAATGCCACATCTGGCTCTTCTCTGTATAGATCACTGTTTTCACCCCAATAAACAGTTTCATGATTGGGTAGCCCTGTGGTTTCAATAACAACTTCAGAACCATCTAGATAAATAGTGGTAGCGTCACTGTTAAAAGCAGCATAGGCAGCGTGTAGTTCGGTTACCGTTTCTTCTTCGCTATCTTCATCAATAACACTATCATCCGTGCTATCAGAACTGCAGGCTATTAGACTAAATGAAATAATAGCTAAGGTAATCCCAAATGGGAAAGCTTTATTTAGAACTTTTTTATTCATTTTTTTTATTTTAGATAACTGATTATTAGTATTTTATATTGTTCTAATTACGTGAATAATAAGATGCCAAAATGGAGCAATCAGTAAGTGAGCTTTAACTTTCAGCAAACACACGGAATGATTCAGTAAGGCAAATTCATTAAACTGCTCTAAGTATGACTTCTTCTCGTTTAAAAATTTTAGAAATGATAAACACAGAAAAGAGAACTAGTAATGTTAGAGCAATAAAGGGTGCTATTAAATTAGATTCATCGCCCTTTAGTTGGTACCGTCCATTTACCTTGTCAATAGAAACCATAAACTGATTGTCTTTTTTAATCTCGAAATTTTTTGAGGATTCCGATGCATCAATAATTTTAAAAACAGTGTTTTGGTCCGATGTTTCACTAAATCCTTTTAACTGAACACGTAAGTTGTTTATCTCATTGGGTAGACCGGTAACTTTAAATTTCAGGTCCGTTTGATCTTCCATTTTTATGGAGCCTTCTCTAAGTTCTCCTATGAAATTAGTGTTGGCATTCAATAGAATATTATCCTTTGTGTAGCCTATTACCAGTTTTTGAAATTCATCGGTAGATAATTCATCAATTTTAATTTCAGGAAAATTCTGAATCAATTGTTTTCTAAAACCGTCAAAAGAGGAGCTTACGTGTAGCGTCCAATTATTTTGTTGGTCCTGCGCCAAAGTCATAGTTGCAATTTGCGAACTATGGGCACTAACGCATAACGAGTAGAACCCTATTAAAATGCCAATGATTATTTTTTTCATGATGTCTAGTTTTGTTTTAATGCTATCATGCTCATTAATTTCAAAAATCCCTGTGCTTCAGGAAAACAACCAATAAAGCTGTTTTCCTGAAACTGGAACAGGGTAATGGTAACCTCGTTTCTCCTTTTTATTTTCGCTCAATCATTAAAAAATAGGAAACCTTCCATGCCTCAATAGATATTTGATTACTTTTTGCCTCTCTTCGGTTTCGGAGCATTTTTCAATTCCTCAAGTGTTAGATAGCCATCTTCATCTGTATCTATTTTTGAAAAATCGTTTTTTATTGGCCCTTTTACTTCTTTCTCAGATAGTTTTCCGTCTTCATCAGCATCCATCTGTTTAATTAATTCTGTAGCAGATGGTGGTTCCTGTCCTCGTTTTTCTTGCGCAGATGTTGTTTGGATAGAAATAATGGTAAGAGCTACTGTTGCAATTGCTGTGTAAAATGACTTCTTTTTCATGATATTTATTTTTAATTGTTTCTATTTGTGATTACAAAGATGGGCAAAGGTTATATGCAGTATGACGCCAATTGGTAAATGACGAGAGCTTTTAAGTGAATGCCGTGTTCTACTCAGTAAACCCCGTTCTTTAAGGGGTTTTGAATGGTCGTTTTTAAGTTTCGCTGAGAAATAATTACTTTAATTTGTAGTATGAAACAAACGTATCGCTTTCTTTTTCATGTTTTCTTATGGCTGGCAGTATGGCTAATGGCTTGGCTGCTGCTTAATGAAAGCAGTATTTTTTTAGATAAAAATGCACCTTCGTTCTTAATGCAGATTGTTGTTATTGCTGTTCTAATTTATATAACGGCACCAACATTATTGTTCAAGAAAAAGTACCTCTTGTTCGGGGTTGTCTCGGTAGCTCTTATTATTGTTTGCTCCTTTTTAATATCAGAAAGTGTGGGGTTGCCAGAACGCGGTATTCCACCACCAATGAGGGGCGAACATAGAGGAGGTCCACCAATGGGGCCGCCTCAAATATTAATTCAGTTTTTAATACTTTCCATAGCTTATGTGCTTGCAACTTTTGTAGAAACTTTTTTATTCGCTCAAAAGAAAGAGGAGGAGACAATTAGGAATAAGAATGAAAATCTTCAAATGGAATTGAAGTTCTTAAAATCACAGATCAATCCACATTTTCTGTTCAATTCACTGAACAATATTTATGCATTATCAGTAATTGACTCTAATAAAACACAGGAGAGTATTGGTACTTTGTCAGAAATGTTAAGGTATGTGCTGTATGAATGTGAACAACCTACGGTTCCTATTAAAAAGGAGATTGCGTATATTAGTAATTACTTAAATTTATTTCGTTTAAAAAGTAGTAAACCGTTTCCTATTAAGACAGATTTTCAGGTTTCTAATTCTGGCGCTATGATAGCTCCCATGATATTTATTCCCTATGTAGAGAATGCCCTCAAACATGGTAATATAGACCACGTGGCAGATGGTTACCTAGAGATAAAAGTACATTCTGATGATAAGAAAATTAATTTTTATGTGGCCAATAGTGTTTCAGAGAGGCCTGCTCAGAAGGATGCTGTAGGCGGTATTGGATTAGAAAATGTGAAGAAGCGTTTGGAAATATTGTACCCAAATAAACATGAATTGAGTATTGTACAAACCCCAGAAAGTTATACCGTAAACCTTAGCATAAGTTTAAATGGAGCCAATTAAATGTATTGTTGTAGATGATGAAGAATTGGCAAGAGGCCTTTTAAAAGCCTATATCAATAGGTTAGATTTTTTAACGCTAATAGCTGAGGTCGCAAATCCTCTGGATGCACTGCAAATTATGAAAGAGGAAAGGATAGATGTACTTTTTCTAGATATTCAGATGCCTGAAATAAAAGGTACTGATTTTGCAAAATTAGTTCCTGAGCATACCCAAGTTATTTTCACCACGGCATATTCTGAATATGCATTGGAAGGTTTTGAACTGAACGCACTTGATTATCTTTTAAAACCTATCACTTTTGAACGCTTTTTGGCAGCTGTAAATAAGGCAAAACCTAACCAAAAAGAAGTTGGTCCAGAGAAAATATCATCGGGAAGTGATAGTATTACCGTTAAGTCTGGCTATGATCTTCATAAAATTAAGTATGAAGATATTCTGTATATAGAAAGTGATAGCGAGTATGTAAATTTTTATTTAGGTGATAAAAAGTTGATGAGTTTGCAGTCACTAAAAAAGCTATTGGATATATTGCCAGAAGACCGGTTTATGCGCGTTCATCGTTCATATATTATAAACCGAAACAAGGTAACTGCTTTAAAAGGGCGAGATATTTATATAGGCGATAAGGAAATACCCGTTAGTGCTCAATATTTTGATGCAGTAAAACAAGAATTGTTCTAAATACTTGTATCTGAAGTGTAATAAGGACAGAAATAATTATAAAAAAAGGACCTAGATGTATCTAGGTCCTTTTCGCATTTTAAGTAGGAATGTTCGAGGTGAAAACATTTAGGCTTTTGGGAAACCTAAATAATCTTCATAATATTTTTTAGTTCAATCCGTGTTGGGTTGAAACTTGTTCTATAGTAACGTCTGCCACCGCATGTTCTGTTTGTTGACTCTTGTTATCATTATTATAAATAATTACTGCTGTAACAAAGCTGGCTAAGTAAAGTAGGCTTTTTAATTTCTTGTTCATGACGGTGGGGGTTTTTATTTCTGAAGCTAATTTACGGCGTCTATTAACTCAAAAAACGCGTTTGTTGCCAAATGACATTTTTCCGATGTCAAAGTTTAAGTTCTTGTTGAATAGCATTTTGGCTTATCGGAGATTTGAATCACTTCATCGAGAACCTTGTTTTTACAGGGGCTTCTTAGTATCGTAAAATCATCGGGAAAGAGTAATAAGTTTGTTGAATAATAAGGTTTTGCAATAGAAAGACTCTGTTTTATGTCAATTTTTCTGTTCTATTCATAAGTTCCCATACAAAAGCTACCGCCATATAGACCATAAAAAGTGCAAATGGTAAAGAAGTTATGATTAAGAGCTTTTGAACGGCGGTGAGTACATCTATATCAGGTTTAGCATTTCCTAGAAGAAGTAAAGATATGGTAGCCATCAAAATAAAAACGGCCCAAATAAGTCTATGTTTTTTACTAGGGTCTTTTTTACCATGGTCCGTAAACATACTCAACACGAATACGGCAGAATCTACTGAGGTTACCAAAAAACTGATAAGCAGAAAGATGGTTGTGAAATTTAAAAGGGTGGCTATAGGGTAGTTTCCAAAAAACACAAAAATGGATGAGAAGACATTTCCAAACTCATTATTATAAGAACCCCATGACTCAATAAGTTCAAAAGCTGAGGTGCCAAAAACTGAGAACCAAAAAAATGTACCTAAGGAAGGAATGATTAAAACACCCAAGAGAAGTTGTCTTAAAGTACGTCCTTTAGAAATTCTGGCTATGAAAATACCTGTAAACGGAGCCCATGCAAGCCAAAAGGCCCAGTAATAGAAAGTCCAATCAGTTAAGAAAGTCATCTTATGGGTCATAATTTCCGTAAGCTAAACTCATAGGAACAAAGTCAATAAGGTAGTTCATGGTAGCTGTGCTAAAAGCAATTAATATTCCGGTAATATCACTCATCAGAAAAACAAACAACAACAGGAGCGTTGTAATAAGGATATTGACTTTTGAAATAATCTGAATTCCCCTATTAACCCCTTGCCAAGCAGAATAAAATGCAATTGCAGAAATGAGAACGGCTAAAAGTAGGGTAGTGGTTACACCAAAATTAGTGGTAAAGACATGGTTAAGACCTCCGTTTATTTGTGTGGTGCCTAAACCAATAGCAGCTATAAGTCCAAAAACCGTAGTGACAATGGTCATGATGTCAATTCCAGTTTTTGCTATGGGATTAGAAATACTGTCTTCTATAGTAGAACTTACCCGTACTTTCTTTTTTCTAACGAAAAGTGCGTACCCTACAACCATGGCAAAAAGCCCGTAAAAGGCCCAAGCTGTAAACCCCCATTGATAAAAAGTGAATTCCAGTGCTAATATTTCTGGTTGCAAATTTGATTGATAAGGCGGATGTTGTTGCATGAAAACAGGCTCTTGAACAGCACGCAATAAAATACCGGACCCCATTCCTGCGCTGTAAAGCATGGCCGTCCACGCCCAAAGAGAATATTCGGGTTTTGAATCTTTCTTGCCAAGTTTAATTTTTCCAAAGGGCGAAAATGCTATCGCCAATAAGAATAATACACAGCCCAGACCTAAATATAGATAGAAGAAACCAAAATAGTTCCGAACCCACATTGATGCTATCTCGATAGCCTCATAGCTTGCTTCTGTGGCAAAGAACACTACCATAGGGTAAAAATTAGGATAATGCCAATAGAGACAGAAAGTAAGGGGTTCTTTAGGTGTTTCATGAAATGTCCATTCGGTTTTGGAGGTAGTTTTGCGCATTAGTCGCATTTAGTATCTAACCTATCCATTACTTCTCATAGAGGAGTTTAAAATAAGAACTTTGTCCTAAATCAGATTCCAATACGGCCATGAATTCTTCTGTTTCTGTTTTAATTAGAATAGCGGCAGTATTAGGGGCAACCTCACCTAAATTTTCGGCATGCAAGGTTATTATATTTTCCTATTGTAATGTGAGGTCAAAAAATTGCTTTTTGCTTTTCAGTTGTACATGTTCAACGGCTATTTCTCCATTCAAATAAATGGTGACAATATCATTATCTATTCTGCGATGATCATAAAGACCCAACTTAATATTGTTTTCTGAGACGGTGTAACTCTTTTTACTGTCTATTAATGTACGTTCGGCTATTTTGGCTGGTATTGCTGTTTTATTGATACCAGCTTTTTTAAACTGAACAGATTTGTTTTTTGGTCCGGAAGGAAGAGGTTTTGCAAAAACACCTATGACCGTAATATCTTTTTTAAAATCGATAGGTGATGGGATAATATCTTTATTTCCAAGAGCCACAGTTAAATGGTCATAAACTTTATCTGGTCTAACTATAAATGTAAAATGGCCGCGAGTAGCAAAGCTAGGTGGTGGATTGACCTCTAATGTAGGCGAAGGTTGAACAGATTCTACAATATCTAAAATACCATCAGCAACTATTGTCTTGCTAGATGGGAATACGGCTATAGGGTAAGAATAACTTTGATCTGGCAATTGACGACCAAAAATCCAAAAACCAATTTCATAAGCTGCTCCTATTGTAGAGGCTTGTTGAGTTTTGTGGTAATAACGGATTCAAAGCCAGAAGGAGCTATTTTGGGAATTTCCAATTTACTTAATCCGCTGGTCTGCCCATATGTAAATGTTAGGGTTGCCAGACTAATTAGGAAAAAAAGTGCTAGTTTTATCTTCATTTTGCTTTAGCGATATTACGGATCATTCCACCAAAAATAAAGTAATGAAAAGGTACAATACTATACCAGTACAATCGCCCTTTTAAACCTCTAGGTCTAAAAGTTGCAGTTTGGTGAAGTACATTGTTCTCATCAATTTTAAACTCTAGCCAAGCTTCTCCCGGTAGTTTCATTTCAGCAAAAAGTAATAAACGTTTGGTTTTTTTATCAGCTAGGAGAACGCGCCAAAAATCTAATGAATCACCAGCATAAATTTTATCTGGGTGAGTTCTGCCACGACGTAGCCCAACGCCGCCCGAGAATTTATCGATAATCCCTCTAATTTTCCATAGCCAGTTGCCATAGTACCAACCTGTATTTCCGCCAATTTTCCAAATATTCTTTAGGACCTGTTCTGGGTTGTCAACCTTTATTTTCTTCACGTCTTTAAGAACGCCGTATTTGGGAACCTGAATATATTTCTCCAAATTCTTTTTAAAGCGGCCGCTTACCATACTGTCTTTCCAGCTGCTGACTACCAAGTTTTGTTCTATTTTTTTAAAGGCCAAGTCAATAGCCTCTTTGTAAGTGTGAGGTTTAATATCCAGCAGTTTCTGTAACCTCTGGTCTTTTGCAATGACCTCAATTTTCATGCTGTCTACAAGATTCAATGCCAGCTTATAAGAGGTTGAGGTAACAAAATACAGCCAATAACTAGATAATTTAGGCGTCATTACGGGAACCGTTAAGATATAGTTCTTGAAACCACGCACCTCTGCATACTGTTCTAACATTTGTTTATAGGTTAGAACATCTGGCCCGGCAATATCAAAAGAATCGTTATAGGTTTTTTCATTGCCAAGAACACCGGTCAAAAAGGCAAGAATGTCACGTATAGCAATAGGTTGAGTTTTGGTTAAAACCCATTTAGGCGTTATCATAAAAGGTAGTTTCTCGCAGAGGTCACGTATGATTTCAAAAGATGAACTACCAGAACCCACAATAATACCAGCTCTTAAAACCGTAAGTTGAAAAGAGCCCTCATAAAGTATGCGCTCCACATTTTTTCTAGACCAAAGATGTTTGGAGAGATTTTCTTCATTAACAATACCACTCAAATAAATAACTTGCTTTACTTCTGTTTCACTTAGATAGGCATTGAAATTTTCTGCCGTCTTTGCTTCTAGGGTGTCAAAATCCTGTATTGAGGAGCTCATAGAGTGAATCAAGAAATAGGCAACATCAATGTCTTTAGGAATTTTAAAAGGTTCTACCTCTTTTAAAAAATCTACTTCAAGGACTTCAATCTGTGCCCGTGTTTCTTTATCAATAGAGAACCGCGCTTCGTCACGCACAGTACAAACAACTTCATGGCCCATTTCTAACAACTGTGGTAGTAATCGCATACCAATATAGCCGTTGGCACCTGTTAAGAGTATTTTCATGTTCTGTTACGTGTTATAAATCTTCGATTGAGGTAGGCGCATTATCTGCCTTGTAATTTTGAATTTTGATAAAAAATTTCTGAATCGCTTTAGTATCGGCCTTTACTTTAATAAAATAATGATCGCGATATATGGAGTAAATACCAATATCGCCTTTATATAAAGTGAGTTTGTAAAATGGAATAACCAAAGCAAAGGTTTCCAATAATGACCTAAAGCGAACAATAATTCCTTTAGGTCTGAGCTCTACATTGCACTGGTCACGGTTATTATCTAAAATCAGCAAATTTCTAATTTCAACACTGGTTTCGGTAATGAACAATCTAGGCGAACCAATGCCGCCCATATCCCAACGTTCTCTAAGCTTAAAGGGCTTACCTACAGCTTCGTCTATCTTTTTAGTAACCTGTTTGTCTGTGTATGATACGTTTAAAAGCATGTGGGGTCTTTTTTCAAAACTAATTGCCCGTAGGGCTACATTTTCATAAAGTTAAAGAAAAGCGAAGCCATTACAGCCCGTCTTACGGTAAAAGCGTAAAAAATGATTAGTTTTGCAGCCTGAAACGAAAGATTTTATGGGTATCCAAGCAATTTTAGAAGCCAAGGTTAAGGAAGCTGTTGAAGCTATTTTTAAAATAGAATTACCATTGGTAGAATTTCAACCGACCAGGAAGGATTTTGAAGGTGATGTCACTGTAGTGGTATTTCCTATGCTTCGTTTTGTGAAAGGAAATCCGGTTCAGATAGGTGAACAAATAGGCGCTTATTTAGAAAAAGAAGTAGCTGAGGTTACCGGTTTTAATGTGGTTAAAGGTTTTTTAAACATTGTTATTGGAGATGCTTTTTATCTTGATTTCTTTAATGATATAAAAAATAATGATACTTATGGTTTTGTGCCTCAAGAGGAGAACAATGCCGTAATGGTTGAATATTCTTCGCCAAATACCAATAAACCTTTGCATTTAGGGCATATAAGAAATAACCTCTTAGGATATTCTGTTGCCGAGATTTTGAAAGCCTCTGGAAAGAAAGTTTATAAGACCCAAATCATTAACGACCGTGGTATTCATATTTGTAAAAGTATGTTGGCGTGGCAGCGTTTTGGTAATGGTGAAACTCCAGAAAGTACAGGGTTAAAAGGAGATAAGCTTGTTGGTAACTATTACGTTGCTTTTGACAAGGCTTACAAAGTTGAAATTGCTGAGATGGTAGCTAACGGAACCGATAAAAAGGTAGCCGAAAAAGAAGCTCCCATTCTTTTAGAAGCTCAAGAAATGCTTCAGAAATGGGAAGCTGGTGATGAAGAAGTAGTTTCGCTTTGGAAAGAAATGAACGGTTGGGTATACAAAGGTTTTGATGTTACCTATAAGAACCTTGGAGTAGATTTTGATACGCTTTACTATGAAAGCAATACCTATTTGCTAGGTAAGGATGTTGTTGCTGGCGGACTTGAAAAAGGTATTTTCTACAAAAAAGAAGATGGTAGCGTTTGGATTGATCTTACGGAAGAAGGTCTTGACGAGAAAATAGTACTCCGGTCAAATGGTACGGCGGTTTACATGACCCAAGATATTGGTACGGCTATTCAAAGGGTAAAAGATTATCCAGATGTTGGTGGTATGGTATATGTCGTGGGTAATGAGCAGGATTATCACTTTAAAGTGTTGTTCTTGATTTTGAAAAAATTAGGTTTCTCTTGGTCGGAAAATTTACATCATTTAAGTTATGGAATGGTGGATTTGCCAAGTGGTAAAATGAAGAGTAGAGAAGGAACCGTTGTAGATGCAGATGACTTAATGAACGATATGACGAGCACAGCAGCTCAAATATCCGAAGATTTAGGTAAGTTGGAAGGTTACTCGGATGACGAGAAAAATGTACTTTATAAGTTGATTGGTCTTGGAGCGCTTAAATATTACATTTTAAAAGTAGATCCTAAAAAACGTATTCTTTTTGACCCTGAAGAATCTGTGGATTTCCAAGGAAATACTGGTCCGTTTATACAATACACCTATGCACGTATCCAGTCTATCTTAAGAAAGGCTGATTTTGACACTAGCGCAGATGTAGAGATTAGTGCTATTGGAGAATTGCATACCAAAGAAAAAGAGCTTATAAAGCAGTTACAGTTATATCCTGAAATAATTCAACTAGCGGCAGATAACTATAGTCCAGCTCTGATTGCCAACTATACTTATGATTTGGTAAAGGAATTTAATTCGTTCTACCAACAAGTATCAATTTTAGGTGAAACCGATGACGACAAAAAAGTACTACGTGTGCAGCTTTCTCAGAAAGTTAGCGAGGTAGTAGCATCGGCTTTTAAACTTTTAGGTATTGACGTTCCAGAACGTATGTAAACGCAGGCTTGCTTATACAATTTAAATTTATTTTTGGAGTTGTAAGCAGTATGCTTACAGAGTACAACTTCAAGATTTTAGCACTGGCATTCCTTGGCTTTCAGGTGTTGTATATCGTGTATTATACGTTTGGGCTGTACTCTTTGAATCCTTTTGTAAAATTAAAGGCTCTTTCTGCTGGAGATAAAAAACTAATTACAGATAATTTCCCTGTTTACTCAAAGTTACCTGCGTCTTTAAAAGAAAAATGCAATAAACGTATCGTATGGTTTAGAAGTAAAAAGAAGTTCATTTTTTATGGCGAAGTAAACCAGAAAGAAGAATTGAAATTGCTTTTAAGTACTTCTGTTATACTAATGACATTGGGCTTAAAGAATTATACAATGACTCGTTCCTTATTGCGAATAGTCATTTATCCCTCAAAATATTATTCCCGGATTAGCCGAAGACATCATTTAGGGGAGTATAACCCCCGTTTTAAAACCGTTATTTTTTCTGCGGATACTATTTGGGAAGGATTCCGGATTTCCGATGATAACGTAAATCTTGCTTTTCACGAATTTGCCCACGCCCTCAGTTTTGAAATGATTAGAAAAGGCTCATGGGAAGCACGTAAATTTAGAGTAGGGCTCAAGAAAATTAAAGAACTTTTTCTAAGAGAAGGTTATGCTCAAAAGCTATCGGATTCAAATTATTTTAGAGAATACGGGATGACAAACCTACAGGAGTTTTTTTCCGTAGCAGTAGAGAATTATGCCGAAACTCCAGAAATATTTCTAGCAGATTTTCCAGAGCTATATGCTATTATTCAAAAGATGTTGAGTTTTGATTTTCAGGTGCTTCCTGAAGAACTTCTAGGAGAAGTAGCCGTGGAATCTTAATGTAGCTCTTTAAAGGTCTAAGCCGGGCCTAGAATCTAAATGGTTCGGATTCCAAATCTTTAATTGGTTTGTATGGTCTATGTTTCCTCCAGACAAAATTACCATAACACGTTTTTTACTAGTACTATTTTTAAGCCATTGCACAACCCCTTCCATGGCCATGGCGCTGGTAGGCTCAACGTGTAATTTTAGTAAATGGGTTAGCCATTGTGTCCAGTATATCAATTTTGATTCTTCGGCTTCATACATGGCATCCAACGTTTTCAAGTACTCAAAAGTAATGTCACCTACGGACATGGTCATAGCGCCATCTGCAAGCGTATCAGGGGTTGAAGCTAACCTCTGAATTTGATTTGTGCGTAATGATTCGGCGGCATCGTTAGCATTTAAAGGTTCAACACCAAAAACCTTGGTATTGGGTGACAAGGCGTTGGTAGCGATAACTGTACCGGATAAAAGCCCACCGCCACCACAGGGTGCAAAAACGGCATCTATGTCCGTTACTTGCTCAAGTGCCTCGCAGATAGCTGTTCCTTGGCCTGCAATTACTTGGTGATGGTTAAATGGTGGTATCCAGTAGGTTCCTTCTTCTTTGGAAGCTTCAAGAACAAGCTCGTCGGCAATATTTCGGTCCTCGCAGAGTTCAACGTGGGCTCCGTACGATTTGGTAGCCTGTATTTTTATTTTAGAGGCATAGACTGGCATATAAATGGTAGCCGGAATATTAAATTGCCTTGCTGCCCATGCCACTGCTTGTGAGTGATTACCAGAGCTGTTGGCAATTACGTGTTTTGGTTTCTCATTATTTTCTATGAGCCAAGCCAACGTATTACAAGCGCCTCTAGCCTTAAATGCCCCTATTTTTTGTAGGCACTCAGCTTTAAAATAAATTTCATGTCCTAGCCATTCATTTAAAAGTGAGGATGTAAGAATCGGAGTTTCGTGAACGAAAGAGTCAATACGTTTTCGGGCTTTTTTAATATCTTCTATTGTGGGCATGGTCGAAGGGCTTGTCAGATTAAAAAGAATAATGAATCCGCATAAAATTAATTATAATTTCTGGGGCTTTTCTAACTTATACCCTTTAAAATCGAACTCTGAAACTTACGTTAGGAGTGAGGCCCAAAGAAATAGTTTCTACTTTTTCTATTTCATCATTTTCATTTAGGCGATAATAACTGTTTAGAATATTTTTTCGACTTGTAAAATTCAAAACAGATATACCAGCAGATGCCTTCAGTTTTTCGTTGATGTTGAAATTGTAGATTGCGGAAGCATCGGCTCGTAAATATTCTGGTAATCGACTACTATTAGGTTCTTGGTAGTTTATTCTATTCGGAAAAAAGGTAGTGTTTAATGGTTCGTCTGTTTGAGGCTCCGTATAAGGTTTTCCTGCGCGATAGTTAAGGCCAATTCCAAATTTAATATTTTCCAAAGTGTAGGTTCCTGCAAACGTAGCGGCATGCCTTATGTCCAAGTTATTTGGAAAATTAGGTGGTACAACTTCAGAGAAATTATAATTGTTTAAGTTGTAAGTGTAGCTGGCCCAAATGCTATAATCATCTGTCTTTTTATTGATTAAAAATTCGACACCTTTTACATCGTACTTTCCAATTTCACCATTAAACTGATTCTGATTCTGAAAGCCTTGGGTAGAAGTGCTAATGCCATCTACTTCTTTATAAAAAGCTTCTAGGCCTACATAAAAGTTTTGGTGGTCATAGTTGATGCCTATTGAGCCTTGTTTGCTCTTGGTAATAGGCAAGTTCTCTCCGTCCGATACTATCCAACGTCGTTTTTCAATACCCAAAAAATTCTGTTCCAAATCAATTACCTGATTGGTAGCTTGACTTTTAAATTCACCCAATGCCTGAATTTTTAAATGTCTTGTAAAGGCATAGTTGAAACTTAATCTGGGCTCTAAAATATACTCTCTAAACGTACCCGGATTTTCTAAATAATTTAAACGTAGACCACCTCTGGCATAAACTTTTTTATTGGTTGACGTAAAAGTAAGCTCAGAGAAAAGAGCGTGACTTTTAATAACGTTCCTTGCATTGCTCTCAAAAGGAGGTTGTGTTACAGATGTTTCATTTGCAATACCGGTATCCGTAAATTGATACCCGTTAAGCCAGTTAAAATTGTCGTTTGGTATGTAATTGGTATTGAGTTTTAGAGCTGTTTCTTGAACTTCATTATTCTGAAACAGAATTTGTTCTGCATTACCAGAAGTATTCTGAGCATCTAATTTATACTGGGTGTGGTACAGATTTAGAAAAGTAGTGAATTTTTTAGTCCAATCGCTTTTTAGACTGGTGCCAAAAGATAGGTTCGTTTGGTTTAAAGCACTTTGTATTTCGCTATCATTATCCATATCCCGCTCTGTATAATCCAGTAAGTTGTTTATATTGATAAAACTGAAGCGAAATTTTTGTTTTTCATTGATATCATATAACAGCTTTCCTGTAAAATCGTAGAAGTAGAAATTTCCTTCTTGTGCTACTTGGCTATCGTCAAAAACACGGGTAAAGAACTTGTCGTAAGTAGGAGTGTCAATTAAGTCCGTAAGAGAGCGCCTAGCCGAAAATTGAACGCCGATTTTATCAGTAACCGGTAAATGTCCATAAACGTCACCACCAATAAGATTGAAGCCTGCGCCGGCAAAAAAAGTATCTGCAATATCATCCTTGGTATGCATATCTATTATGCCACTAACCCCATCGCCATATTGACTTCCCGTGCCATTTTTTATCAAAGTTACCTTGTCCGTCAAATAAGGGTTAAAAGCAGAGATTAAACCAAAAAAGTGTCCAGATTGGTACATTTTTATGCCATCCCATAAGATGAGGTTCTGGTCATTGCTTCCTCCGCGAATATTAATGTTGGAAACGGTTTCATCCGTACTTTCTATGCCGGGTAACGCCTGAACGGTCTGTAGTACATCGGGCTCTGTTAAGCCTGGTAAAATACCAAATTCTTCACTGTTCATTTCAATACTACCGTCTAGTTGTTTTATTAATCCTTTGGTCAGGAATTCGTATACAACTACCTCTTCTAATTGCTGGTAAAACTGAGCGAGTAAAAGGGTTGTACACGGCTCTTTTTTAATAAGCTCGTCTGCACTTATGAATAAGGTTTTATAACCTAAATGTTTAATCTGTATAGAGGAATTTCTAGGGACGTTGCTTAGTGAAAACGTACCATTTTCATCAATAATAGTAGCTAAGTTGGTTCCCAAGATTTTTACACTAGCACCATATAACGTGTTCATCTTAAAGTTATCTAGTACCGTTGCGCAAATAGATACGAAATTACTTTTGGTAAGGGTGTAGTACCGCTCATTGAGTTTTTCTAACTCAACTTGGGTTTGGTTCTCAATATCATCTAGAATATTTGACAATAAAGTCTCCTGTGGGCTGTAAATTTACAGGCCTTGTATTTCATCATCTGCATATGAGAATTTGATGTCAAATTCCTGTTCAAGCTGTTGCAAAAAAGTAGACAGAGCTATCTTTTCGCCAGTTTGCGCCATGGCATCATGTGAAGTTAGAAAACACGTAAAGCCAGCAATAAAAAAAGAAGTTTACGGATTTTTATCGCCATAGAAGAGCACTTTGCTGCCCTCAAATTTAAACTTTATTTGCGAAGGGGCACTTATGCTCTTTAACGCAATATCCCTATCCGTATTACTAAAAGTTCCTGTAAACAATTGTTCTGTGTCTATGTCTTGCGTTTCTACAGTAATATTGTGTTGTCTTTCTAGTTCAGCAAGAACATATTTTAGAGGCACACTTTTAAATGTACTTTCGTTATTTAACCAAGATGGTTGCTGAGTTTGATGTACCGATGCTTCTGTAATTTTACCGTCTATAACCATAAAAGAAGTGCCAGCAGGTAGTTTAGTTTCTTTACCATTAAAAGTAACGCTTACCAAACCTTCAAAACAGGTAACTTCAAAAAATCCTTCTCTGTTTTCTACATTAAATTGTGTACCCAGAACGGCAACTTTGCCGGCATCTGTAGCAACAGTAAAACGCTTGCCTTTGGCTACTTTAAAGAAGGCTTCACCTTTTAGTTCTACGTTACGTTCTTTACTCCACTTTCGTTCGCTATAAGAAAGTTCAGAATCAGCATTCAAGCGTACTTTTGAATTATCAGGAAGAATTACTTCTTTATTTTCGGCGTATTCAGTAACTATATTTTCGTCTAAATTATTCAGGTAAAAATAAGAGCCGAATATAATTACGGCTGCTGCCGCTGCAATTCGGATAAATTTCTTAAAAGGATGCAATTGCACAACCTTGGTATCTTGCAAGGTGCGTTGGTTCTTTATAGCCATAAGAGCTTCATCCGCATTAAAGTCAGGTGCTTTAAGCTGGTCTGAAGCGGCAATAATACGCTCATAGGAAGCATACTCATCAGATTTTTTAAATTCTGCGAGCTCAGCCTCGGTGAGGTTGTTATTCAGCCATTTTGCTAAGTGATTTTCTTGCATTAATTCTACCTTTATGCCTTAGTAACAATTCATTACGTAAATACCCTACTTTTTGGACAATAGATATTAAAGTGGATTAATTAAAACGAATTAATCCGGCTAATACTTATTAAATTCCTTCAATCTTTTCCCTGAGCGATTTCAAGGCTAAGTGCATTCTTTTTTCAATAGCTTTTACACTAACCTCTTCCATTTCGGCTATCTCGGCATATTTTTTTCCATCTATACGATTCAATAGAAAAGTGGTCCGCTGGGTTTCAGGTAAACTATCTAGGGCTCGGTTCAATTTTTGTTTGAACTCTTCCTCTTCCATTATATAATCTGGGGACTCATGGGTGACCTTCAGGGTCTTGTCCGCATACTTTAAACGTACTTTTTCTGCTTTTATCACATTTAAGTACAAATTATTGGCAACCGTGTATACGTATGATTTAGCTTTTAGAGGTGAAACCTTGGCACAATTCTCCCAAAGTTTCACAAAAGCCTCTTGAACAGCGTCATGGGCTTTCTCCTCATTCCCAAACTTATAATATATATAGTTGAAAACCGTTTTAGAATTAGCTTTGAAAATTGTATCAAAGACTTGCTCTTCGCAAACATTGCCTGTATTTTTGGTTTCCAATTAGGTGATTTTTTTCAAAGGTATTTGAAAAAATCGAATCTAGGCAAGTAGGGTATTTTAATTATTGGTTGTTTCAGGTTTGAAGTATCCATAAATTCCAAATCGGTATGAAGAAGTGTTTTAAATTTTCATTGGTGGCTTTCCTACTGGCCTTGCTAATGGCCTTGACCTCGTGTCAGGACGAAGAGCCGTTTGTAGAAACAATAGATGAGGAGCAAACTTTATCTTTTGATTCTACTGCTTTGGAACTAATGAAAGAAACGGTATCCAATGATGGTTCTTATGATAATATTGTAGATGGCGCAAGTTGTTTTGATATTCAGTTTCCATATAAAGTTGTGGCAAATGGCGTAGAGTTAACCATAGATTCTATGGACGGCTTGCAGGTTTTAGAAGAGATTTTAGATGATGTAGAAGGTTTTGAGAGTACCATGGATATTGTTTTTCCTGTTACAGTTACCATGGCAGATTATACTGAGGTTACTATTAGTACTAAAGAAGATTTGCAAAAAACAGCTTTAGAATGTGTTGAAGGTGGTATTGATGCAGATATAGAATGTATTGATGTTGTATATCCTGCAACCGTGTTTACCTATAATCCTAACTTTCAGCAAACGGCATCTGTATTAGTAGAGCATGATGTAGAGCTGAGAAGATTCTTTGCAGGTCTTGAAGAGAGTGATCTTGTAAGTTTTGATTTTCCTATTACCCTAAAATATAAAGATAGTACAGAGGTAATTGCAAACACAAATTCTGAGCTTTCCGATATTTTGAGGCAGGCAAAGGATGCTTGTGATGAAGATGATGATAACGACTATAATGACGATGATTTTACAAAAGAAGAATTAGATAGCGTTTTAGTGCAATGCCCATGGGACCTTGTGAAAGTAGAAATGCAAAGCACAGATCAATCTGAGTATTATGATATGTACGCACTTTCTTTTGAGGAAGGCGGGAAAGTTACTTCTTACGGTAGAAACGGGTATAACACAGAAGGTAAGTGGAGTACGGCTATTGAAGATTATAGAGTGGTATTGAAACTAGATTTTGAAGATGCTGTTGAGTTTAATGAGACTTGGAAGGTCTATGAAATAAAAGAAGGTAAGATTAAAATGTTCGTAGAGGATAGTTCTATGGTGTTGGAAAAAGATTGTGATTATCAACCAATAGTATGTGACGCAGAAATTATTGAAAATAGATTAAGCGTTTGTAGTTGGAGAATGTCTGATGAAAAAGGAGAATTCTTTGAAGACTTATTAGTAGAATTTGCAGAAAAACGTATGCTTGTTTATGGTTCCAACGGAGAAGTGGTTGATGAGGGGAGTTGGACAATAGAAGAAAATATGTTGACATTCAGTGGCCTGAGTAGAAGTTTAGCTAATTACATTGGCGAATGGCAGGTGCTTGAATGCGGAGAAGAAGACATGAAAATAAAAAGAAAAGAAGAAGTTATTGTTTTAACCAAGGTTTGCAATTAGCTTTTGAAAACTAAAGTTTAGAGTAACCAGATACCTATTTTGCCCCACAGATTTTTTAAGAGCACGCATCGAAAGATGGGTGCTTTTTTTGTGATATTATATTTTTTTCTTTACGCCCCGTTCTTTCCCTCAGTTATTATTAAATTTGCCTTTCTTCAAAAGCAATTAAGACGATGTTTGATAATTTAAGTGAAAAGCTAGATAAAGCCCTACATACCCTACGGGGCCAAGGGCAGATAACGGAAATTAACGTTGCTGAGACTACCAAGGAAGTTCGTAGGGCTTTATTGGATGCCGATGTTAACTTCAGAATAGCAAAAGAGTTTACCAACAAGGTCAAGGAAAAAGCTTTGGGTCAAAATGTATTGACTGCATTGCAACCGGGCCAGTTGATGGTAAAGATTGTCAAAGATGAGCTTACCGAGCTTATGGGTGGCGAGACAGAAGGTATTAATCTTTCTGGAACTCCTTCCATAATTTTAATGTCAGGTCTTCAAGGTTCGGGTAAAACTACCTTTTCAGGTAAATTGGCCAACTTTCTTAAGACAAAAAAAACCAAGAAACCTTTATTGGTAGCTTGTGATGTGTATCGCCCTGCGGCAATAGATCAGTTACACGTAGTTGGTGGGCAGATTGGTGTTGAGGTATATTCTGATCGAGAAGAGAAGAATCCGGTTAAGATTGCACAAGCTGGTATTGCCAAAGCAAAAGCAGAAGGCTACAACGTGGTTATTATAGATACCGCGGGTCGTTTGGCAGTAGATACAGAGATGATGAATGAAATCTCTGAGATTCATAAAGCCATTCAACCTCAAGAAACACTTTTTGTAGTGGATTCAATGACGGGTCAAGATGCTGTAAATACAGCTAAGGCCTTTAATGATATTTTAAATTTTGACGGGGTTGTACTTACCAAATTGGATGGTGATACCCGCGGTGGAGCTGCCATTTCAATTAAATCGGTAGTAGATAAGCCAATCAAGTTTATCGGTACAGGTGAAAAGATGGAAGCTATAGACGTTTTCCATCCTTCACGTATGGCAGAACGTATTTTGGGCATGGGAGATGTTATCTCTTTAGTAGAAAGAGCCCAAGAGCAGTTTGATGAAGAAGAAGCTCGTAAGATCCAAAAGAAAATAGCTAAGAATAAATTCGGCTTTGATGATTTTCTTTCCCAGATACAACAAATCAAAAAGATGGGTAACATCAAAGATTTGATGGGGATGATACCTTTGGCGCCGGAAAAGCGCTAAAAGGTTTGGATATTGATGATGATGCTTTCAAACATATAGAAGCTATAATTCATAGTATGACGCCAGATGAGCGCTCAAACCCTTCTAAATTGAATGTAAGCCGTAAAAAGCGAATCGCTAAAGGAAGTGGAAGAGAAGTGCAAGAAGTGAATCAGCTTATGAAGCAGTTTGACCAAATGAGCAAGATGATGAAGATGATGCAAGGCGGCGGCGGTAAGAAGATGATGCAGATGATGGGGAACATGAAAGGCATGAAATAAAGCCAGAATTACAAAGAGAATTACAAGACCAGATTAGACCGTAACCGAATACTATGATACTACTAGACGGAAAAAAAGTTTCCAACGAGATAAAGGACGAAATTACTATTGATGTAGCTAACATGAAAGAACGAGGGGAGAAAGTTCCTCACCTTGCAGCTGTTCTCGTGGGTAATGACGGTGCTAGTTTAACTTATGTTGGCAGTAAAGTACGTTCTTGTAAGAAAATAGGTTTTGAATCTACTTTGATTCACTTACCTAGTGAAACTACTGAAGAAGAGCTGCTTAAGAAAGTTCACGAACTTAATGCAGATTCAGATATTGACGGTTATATCGTGCAACTTCCATTGCCAAAACATATTGATGAGGAAAAGGTCTTAATGGCCGTTGACCCAGATAAAGATGTAGATGGATTCCATCCAGCTAACTTTGGGAAAATGGCGTTGGATATGGAGACTTTCATCTCTGCTACGCCATTTGGTATTATGGAGCTTTTAAAGCGTTATAAAGTAGATACGCAAGGAAAACATGCCGTGGTTATAGGTCGTAGCCATATTGTAGGTAGACCAATAAGTATTTTATTGAGCCAGAAGGGAGAAGCGGCAAACTGTACCGTTACTCTTGCACACAGTAGAACAAAAAATATTAAAGAGCTTACCTTACAGGCAGATATTATTGTATCTGCATTAGGAGTGCCTGAATTTTTAAAGGCCGATATGGTCAAAGAAGGTGCTGTTATTATTGATGTAGGTATTACCAGGGTTTCTGATGAAACTAAAGCAAAAGGTTATTATATTACTGGTGATGTTGATTTTGAGTCTGTTAGCAAGAAAGCTTCATTTATTACTCCAGTTCCCGGTGGTGTTGGTCCAATGACTATTGCTATGTTGTTGAAAAATACACTTTTAGCTAGGGAGAGAAATAGTAATTCCAAGTAATTTTATTAGTTTATAGTAGGTTTTTGTGTTTGATAATTGATTCTTTCTAAGGCTATTTTTTATAGACTTTTGATTTGTAATCATTTACTTCATTCGGAGCACAACAATATCAAGTTATTCTGCGTTAGATTTTGTAACCAACCTACATCATATGCAGCAGGAAGCACTCGTTCCGACGAATATTCAATTAGATCCATTCTTCGATCTTTCAATGGATTATTTATGTGTTGCAGGGTATGATGGCTACTTCCGAAAAGTTAATCCAGCATTTATTAAACTATTAGGGTTCTCAGAGGAGGAATTATTTTCTGCACCCATCTGTGATTTTATTTATGAAGAAGACCGTAGTCTGACAGCTTCTCACAGAAAAAGTCTAATAAATAGTAAGCCTTTGTTGGACTTTGAAAATAGGTATGTTTGTAAATCCGGAGAGTTGGTGTGGCTGCATTGGACGTCTATCCCTATGCCGGATAAACAATTGATATATGCTATTGCAAAGAATATCACTCATAAAAAGAACCTGGAGTCTGAACGCATTTCGCATGTAGCTCAGCTTTCTAAAATAAATGAACAGCTTAAACAGCTGAATTATACCACCTCTCATGATTTAAGGTCTCCTGTGAATAATTTACTATATCTAGCAGATATTTTAGGTAATAAAGACAACGGTGAAGAAGAGAATGAAAAAATACTAGAGTATATAAAACTGTCTGCGGAAGGACTTAAAACTTCTTTAAATTCTTATGTAGATGCTTTAAAAGAAAATGAGGGCAATAGTGTTGGGGTAGAAGAGGTATTCTTTAAGGAAGTTTTTGAAAAAATAAATGGCTCTATAAGCTCCTTGATTAAGGATTCCCAAGTTAAATTTTCTTTGGACTTTTCAGCAATGGAAAGTGTTCGGTTTAATTCCACCTACATGGAGAGTATTTTTCTTAACCTCATAACCAACTCAATCAAATACGCTAGACCAGATGTTTTTCCTGAAATACAAATTACCTCGGGTGAATCAAACGGTAAAAAAACGTTTACGTTCACGGACAACGGATTAGGCTTTGATATGGAAAAGGTAGGGCATCTTATCTTCAATTTAAATCAAAGATTCCATGGTACCAAAGACAGTAAAGGAGTTGGATTGTATTTAGTGCATAGTCACGTTACAAGTCTTGGCGGTACTATAAACGTAACCAGTAAAGTTAATGAAGGAAGTACTTTCACCATTATATTTGGTGATTAATTACCGTAGATAAGAACTGTATTTTACTTTAGGAATTGCTTTTGTAAAACTTGTCCTGTAATTACGGTGTCCCACAGGTTTTATAACTTCTATATCATTGCTATCATCAATACTACAGCTGCTCAAAATTATGATTACAGTGAGGACGAACAGTACGGCTGCGAATTTTCTCATAGGTAAATTTCTAAAAGATTTAGTTTACCAATAACGTTCAAAACTGCACTTCCGTATAGATTTCTTATAATCTTTACCTTTAAAAATACAGTGGCTCTGGCAAAACTGGTATTTTTGCAGCTTTCCTTTCATAGATGTCAAGCAATAACCGATTTTCCTTCGTAGATCCTGCCAAAAGTCCAGTTTTTTATGGCTATGTAATTCTTGTTATAGGTACCATTGGTATTTATTTCAGTATTCCGGGGCAAACTATAGGAGTATCCGTATTCACCGACCCCGTAAAAGATGCACTTGGCTTAAGCCGAAACCAGTTCAGCAATGCCTATATGATCGGCACGATCTGCAGTTCATTGGTTATTGGTCGTGCAGGAGTTTGGTTTGATAAATATGGAGCACGGTACGTGGCATTTTTTGCGGCAATTACACTGTCGGTAGCGCTTATGTTGTGTTCTTGGTCCGTGCAAATGAGTGAGTTTGTGAAAACCATGTTGAATGTGGATACATGGCTTATTCCGTTTGTAATAATGGCCGCTCTCTTTTTTGTACTTAGATTTTCGGGACAAGGAGTGCTTACAATGGCATCCAGAAATGTTATTATGATTTGGTTCGATAAAAACCGAGGGAAAGTAAATGCTATTAGTAGTGTAGCTATTTCATTTGGTTTTTCGTCCTCACCACTTTGGGTAAATGCTTTAATAGAAGGGTATAGTTGGCAAGTTCTGGCAAATTTTAGCTGCGGCATTAGTAATCTTCTCCTTATTAATTTTACAATTCTATAAAAATAAACCAGAAGAACACGGTCTTTTGCCAGATGGCGAAATTCTGGAGGATGAAGAGGAATCTATTAAAATTCCGGCAGCAAAGCAATACACGGCCAAAGAGGCAAGAGAAACTAGAGCTTTTTGGATGTACGGACTCATACTGGCCTTTAATAGCTTTTTTATTACCGGTCTTACTTTTCATGTGGTTTCCGTTTTTGCCAGTGAAGGCTTTTCAAAAGATGATGCTATTTCAATCTTTTTGCCAGCATCGGTTGTTGCAGTAACAATTTCATTAATCTTCAATTTTTTAAGTGATTACTTACATTTGAAGCTCTATTTATATTTGATGATTTTAGGTGGAATTATGGCTTCAGTCGGATTTTTATTTTTATCATCTTCTTTCGGTATTCCTTTATTAATTGGAGGTTTTGGTGTTTTAGGAGGCTTTTTTGCAGTTCTTAACGCTATTGTTTGGCCTCGTTTTTTTGGACGTACCCACCTAGGAGCCATTACAGGTAAGGTTATGTCATTTTTAATATTGGCCAGTGCACTCGCACCGCCTATTTTTAGTCTTTGCTTTAGCACTTTTGGGTCGTATAGACTGCTCGGTTATTTAGGGTTGGTATTTTTGTTGTTCCTGTCTATTGCTTCTATTCGAGCGAATAACCCGCAATAAATACGCTTGGTCAACTCATGTAAATTGGCTACCTTCTCCATTCGTTTACAATTTGTCTGCTAGTATTTTTTTTGAGGAGTTGAAAAAATAGCGCTTATGCCTTACGGCGAAGTAAGGAAAGGGCGTGTTTCGTTCCCTAATTAAAATCATGTTAGGCTTAGATAGTGCAGTAATACTAGAACTTAAATTAACAGCTTTTAATGAAAAAACTAGCCTTAACCCTATTCATCTCGGTAGCCTTAATTTCATGTAAAAATGAAACCAAACAAAAAGAAATAGTTAAAGTAAATGCTGAGGCTACTAGTAATGATGAAGCCAATGAAGAATGGATTTATCTTTTTGATGGGACAACTACTGAAGGCTGGAGAGCTTATAATGGAGATGACTTACCGCCGCAATGGGTAATTGAGGATGGAGTTTTGACATTTGATACCGAGAAAAGAACTGAGGAAAACCGTAAAGGCGGAAAAGATATTATTTACGCTGCACAAGAATTTGACAATTTTGAATTGGCTTGGGAATGGAAAATTCCAGAAGGAGGTAATAGTGGTCTGTTGTATCATATTCAGGAAGGTGACTGGGGAATTCCTGAAATTTCACCTGAATACCAGATGTTAGACGACCTGAAATGGGAAGAAATAAATAATGCCAAATTAAAGGAATGGCAGAAAACAGGTGCAGATTACGCCATGCATTTGCCAGATATAAGCCAAAAGATAGTGAAGCCAGCAGGAGAGTGGAACACGTCTCGCATCATCTTTACTCCAGAAAATGTAGAGCACTGGCTCAACGGAAAAAAACTATTGTCATTCGTTCCATGGTCAGAAGACTGGGAAGAACGAAAAAGTAAAGGAAAGTGGAAAGATTTTCCTAAGTACGGTTCTTTTAAAAAGGGATATATCGGTTTTCAAGATCATGATAGTCCACTTTGGCTAAAAAACGTAAAAATTAAAGAATTATAAATATTCAGAACAACAGCAATAATCCAAACTACTTGAAAAATGAATAAAAGAGAATTTCTAAAAAGTGCTGCGGCTGTATCATCATTTGCCTTATTGCCTAATGCGGCATGGGCTTTCCAAAAAGGAAAAAAGCTTCGTACGGCACATATAGGTGTAGGTAATATGGGAGCGGAAGATCTTAGTGCTATTTCTTCACACAGTGCTGTAGATGTTGTTGCATTATGCGATGTTGATTCTGTTAACTTATCAAAAGCACATAAGCACACCCGGGAGCAAGAGTGTTCTTTGATTATCGCGCCATGCTTAATGAAATGGGAGATGAAATAGATGCAGTAATAGTTTCGACACCCGATCATACACACGCACCGGCATCTTTAATGGCTATGGAGATGAACAAACCAGTTTATTGCCAAAAACCATTAACGCATTACGTTGATGAATCTAGAAAAATGATGAAAGTTGCCAAAGAAAAGAATTTGGTAACTCAGATGGGTATTCAAGTACATTCGTTTTATGATTATCGCTTGGCTACACTTTTAATTCAATCTGGTATTATTGGTAAAGTACATACAGTACATGCTTGGTCACCAAAATCTTGGGGATATAATGGAGAAGAGCCTCAAGGAGAAGACCCAGTGCCTGATCAATTAGATTGGAATCTTTGGTTGGGTACATCTAAGGAGCGCCCTTATAAAGAGGGATATTACCATCCCGGAAATTGGAGAAAAGTTATGGATTACGGTTGTGGTACTTTAGGGGACATGGGCGTGCATATTTTTGACACTCCTTATAATGCACTAAACTTAGACGTTCCATTGACTATTAAAAATGACTGTCGCAAGTCTAACGGATTTGGATTTCCTGAGAATAATACCGTAACCTATGAGTTTCCAGGAACGGAATTCACCACTAAAAACCTTAAGTGGGTTTGGTACGATGGTCCGGGAATGCCACCAAAACATGAAGACTTAATCCTACCTGGAGGAAAGACTTCGGGAGGAAAGCAGGATAAAGACGGTAGTGTAAAAGATAAAATATCTCTTGATGCCGGAATGGCGGGAGCTGGGGAATTACCTAGTCAAGGAGCTATGTTTATTGGTAAAAAAGGTCGTTTGCTTTTGCCGCATTTCATGCAATTACCGCAGAAAATTGTAAAAGGTAAATATGTTGATATATCTAAAGAAATAGCTGAGGTTTCCAAGGCGAATAATTTGGGTGAGCCTATTCGTAATTATGACTCGGAAGGTCCAAAACATTACCATCAATTTGTGGATGCTTGTTTAGGAAAGGGACAGACTACAGCCCCTTTCTCTTATGCGGGACGCTTGACCGAAACTATTCTATTGGGTGTCATTGCTGGTCGTTTTCCGAATAAAACTTTGCATTACAATGCCGAAACTGCCAAGTTTACCGAAGAGGAAGCTAATCAGTTCTTAGGTGGTGATTATCGCGATTTCTAAAAAGTTATAAGTACAAAAGTAAGGTCTGTATCGTATTTTTTGAAACTGGATAAATTATCTAGAAACGAAATTCACTATACAGTCCTTTTGCTTTAAAACGAAGATGCGTTTTGTAAACCACATTAGATTTCCACAAAAATAATAGTAAAATGATATATAGAAAATTCGGAAGAACGGGTTGGCAAGTAAGTGAGGTAGGCTATGGAATGTGGGGAATGGCCGGTTGGACAGAGTCTGACGATAAGCAGTCTGCAAAATCGCTTGACCTTATGGCCGTTGAAAACGGTGTCAATTTTTTTGATACCGCTTGGGGTTATGGAGAAGGGCATAGTGAAGAATTATTAGGGGAACTCATCCGTAGACACCCTAAAACAAAACTCTACTCAGCAAGTAAGATACCACCTAAAAATTTTAACTGGCCAGCAAAACCGGAATACAAATTTGAGGATTCCTACCCAACAAATCATATCATAGAATATACTGAAAAAACGTTGACCAATCTGGGTATGGAACGTATCGATTTGATGCAGTTTCATACATGGGATGACGGTTGGTCTAACCGTGAGGAATGGCAACGTGCTATTGAGGATTTAAAGAAAGCAGGAAAAATTGGCGCCATGGGTATCAGTGTTAATCGCTGGGAACCTGAAAATGGTATTGAAGCTCTCAAAACAGGCTTGATAGATGCGGTACAGGTTATTTATAATGTTTTTGACCAGAATCCTACAGATGTACTTTTTCCTTTATGTGAGGAGTTAGACATTGCTGTTATTGCAAGAGTGCCTTTTGATGAAGGAACATTGACGGGTAATTTAACTAAAGAAACTACATTTCCGGAAGGAGATTGGCGTGGTACATATTTTGTACCTGAAAACTTAAACTCCAGTGTGGATCATGCTGATGCATTGCGACCCTTAATTCCAGAAGGTATGACTATGGCAGAGATGGCATTGCGTTTTATTTTAGAGAACAAGACCGTTGGTACGACTATTTTTGGCATGCGAAAGGAGCGTAATGTTTTAGCCAATACTGCTACAAGCGATGGAAAAAGATTGCCAAAAGAGTTAGTTGAGGAATTACAAAAGCACCGTTGGGTAAGAAAGCCTACGGAGTGGTCGCAATAGGAAATAATAAAAAACTAGTCGCTCTGAGCGCAGTCGAAGAGCGACTAGTTTTTTTTAACGATAGACTTGTTCGTTACTTGGCAAACAATTGCCCCATGTCTTTAAATGCCTTAAACTCTAAGGCGTTACCTGCTGGGTCCAAAAAGAACATAGTTGCTTGTTCACCGGTTTGACCTGCAAATCTTACGTAGGGCTCTATTACGAACACTACGCCTTTATTTTTAAGCTCTTTGGAAAAAGATTCAAATACATCCCAAGGTAAAACAACACCATAATGGGGTACGGGAACATTTTTTCCGTCTACCGGATTGCTATGGAGGTCTTCAGTTTGTGTTTTAGGTTTGTAGTGAATAACCAATTGGTGTCCGAATAGATTAAAGTCCACCCAGTGGTCACTACTACGGCCTTCTTCACAGTTTAATATTTCTCTATAGAATGTGCGGCATTCGTCTAAGTTATGAACGGGTATGGCGATATGAAAGGGGGTGACGGCTTGCATAATTTCTATTTTAGTTGTTCAAAAAATCTACAATTTGATCATTTATATGTTCCTGATGCATAGAGTGTCCAAGACCTTTAGTGCGAATAAATGTACTGTCATTCCAATAAGAATGAACAGCTTCCGAGGCATGAAAAGGAGCTAACTTATCTAACTCATCATGAAACAGTAATCCTTTCTTTGTATTTGCTTTCGCAAAGCGAGAGGATGAAAATTCTTTGACTGTAAAGCCAAAACGATCAAGAACAAAGGCTTCGAGTGCCTCACGAACCTTATCATTAAAATCAAGCAGTCTCTGGTAGTGGTCCATTATTTCATAAAATTCTGAAGGAGAGCCAATAGTTACCATTTTTTCAACGCCTTCATTTTTATGATAAAACTCGTTGTACATTAATGTCATACCTCCCACGGAATGCCCAATCAAATACTTTGGGGCATACTTATCAATCATTGCTTGTACACCATCTGAATATAAGGGAACGTTTAAGTATTTACCAGAAGAATACCCATGAGCAGGAGCATCAAAAGCTATAATATTATAATCCGCCTCCTGAAGTTTGGTAATTAGGTTGCGCCACCGGAAAGTATTGCTCTCCCAGCCGTGAACGAGGAGTACAGTTTCTTTGCTGCCGGGCCAATGGTAGGTTTGTAAAGTATGGTCCTTAACTTCAATAGTTCCGTTTTTAGCTTTGTCCAGGTATTCTTTTTGGTTGGGAAGAACTTTTCCTTTTCTCACCGTACAGAAAACATAGAAAGCTTTTTCTGCCGCCTTTTTTTTAGATACCCTAGCCAGCATATTAAAATATCGTCCAAAGACTTTAGGAAGTAATTTGTTAATTGATTTACGCATAAGTTTTACTGAACTATTTTAAGGGCTTCTTTTTAATCATCCCTCCTTTAATATCTTTAACAACGCCCATAACAATAAAGGCGTTTTTATCTATCTTATCAATTTCGGTGCTTAATCTGGCCAATTCCAAACGAGTCATTACAGTGTAAATAATGTCTGTAGTAATACGGGCAATTCCATCTTTAGCATATCCTCCTTTACCATTGTAAACCGTACAAGCTCGGCCCATTTTTTCGGTAAGCATGATGCGTATTTCTTCATTTTTGGGTGAAATTACGGTCACCCCAATATATTCTTCCACACCATCAACCACATAGTTTACGGTTTTAGCGGCTACTAAATAGGTGAGTATGGCATATAAAGCAGTTTCTATACTTAGTAAATAAGCACCTGCCGAAAAAATTACAATATTAATGAGAAGAAGAACATCTCCAATGGTCAAGTGCCATTTTCTGCTGAGGTAAATAGCTAAGACTTCTGTACCATCTATAACACTGCCGCCACGCATGGCCATTCCAATTCCGAGACCTAAAAAGAATCCGCCAAAAACGGCTATCAACAATTTGTCACTTGTGATAATAGGGTAGGGAACAAAATGTACTAAAATGGCTAGTGCTACAATGGCAAAAATACTCTTTAAAGCAAATTTCTTACTGATGGTTTTGGCTCCAAGAAGTACAAAAGGAATATTTACCAACAAAAGTAAAACACCCAAGGGTATATTCGATTTTACCTGAATCAATAACGATACACCGGTTGCTCCGCCGTCAATAAAATGATTGGGTAATAAAAAGCCTTTTAGACCAAATCCTGCCGCACCAACACCACCGGCTATAAAAAGTATCTCTTTGATAGCATGAACAAATTCTACTTGTCCGTATCTAACTTCTTTAACCAGCTGCCTTTTGGCAATTGCTTTTTTGCCTTTAAGCTTGGCTTTGGCCCGTTGTACCAAGATGTATTGCAGAAGTGTATTCATGGTACGGTTTTAAATTTGGCTATCAATAATTTCAAAGGAGTCTAATCAGGCTACCATCATATATTTAATTTTAGCGTCATCCGGAATCTGAACCGCTTCAATATTTACACTTGTTGCGTAACGTAAACTAGAGGGAAGTTGTTCTTTGCTGATGGTAAAATAAACATCACTATCTTTTAAAAGAATCACTACATTGTTCATTGAGGTAATTACTTTTCTAATGGTGTAATTGTCTTTAATGTCTTTAAAAGTGCTGCCCAAACCAACTCCTTTTTCTGTAGTAAAACGAGGGTCTTCAATACGAATATTCTCAATAGTTGGTATACTATCTGAATTTGGGGTAAGGGTCAGTAATGCTTTCCCTCCTTTTTCAAAAATTTTTACTTTTTTGCTATTGTTAGCACTGTTGGTGCTGGTGCTGTCCTTTACAATAGAATCATTTTCGTAAATAATCTTTAGGTCTCGCACTAAACTAATGCGGTCCAATTTACCTACACGATCTTTGATAATGGAAAAAGAGGTGTCTTTTTCTTCATTACAACTTGCGAGGCAAACGATTAGGCAAATACTAACTACTATACTTTTCATGTACTTTTGTAAATTATTTGTTTTAATCTGAAAACTACGTTTTTTAATTTATCGCATTACTTTTTTAAGAACTCCTAAAACACCACGAATAAAAGTGGCACTGGTCAATACTTTTATAATGGGGTTTTGTCTAGTACTGGTACTTCTCCTTCTAGATGTAGTTTTAGGTTTGTCCTTTTCTTTTGCAGCTGCGGTTTCAGCCTTTTCTATTTTCTCGTTTAGAATTTCATAGGCACTTTCGCGGTCTATAACCTCACCATACTTCTTAACTAAACTAGAATTTTTTATAACGGACTTCAGCTCGCTATCGGTCAAAACATCCATTCGGCTCATAGGTGCACGTAACAAAGTGGCAGCTAACGGCGTGGGGCGTCCTTTTTCATCTAAAGCAGAAATAAGAGCTTCACCAATACCTAAGGAAGTTAATACTTCTTTGGTATCATAGTATTCAGAAATAGGATAATTTTCAGCTGTAAGTTTTATTGCTTTTCGGTCTCTTGCGGTAAAAGCACGAAGCGCGTGTTGTACTTTAAGCCCTAATTGAGAAAGTACGGCGTTAGGCACATCGGCAGGGTTTTGAGTAACAAAATAAATACCAATACCTTTTGAACGTATCAACTTTACAATACTTTCAATTTGGTCTAACAACGCTTTTGAAGCTTCGTTAAAAATAAGGTGAGCTTCGTCTATAAATAGAATTAATTCAGGTCTATCACTATCGCCTTGCTCAGGAAAAGTACTGTATATCTCTGCCAATAGGCTTAACATAAAAGTAGAAAAGAGTTTTGGACGGTCTTGGATATCGGTCAATCTTAAAATATTGATATATCCTTTTCCATTTTCATCAATTCTGGTTAAATCCTCTACATCAAACGATTTTTCACCAAAAAATAAATCGGCTCCTTGTTGTTCAAGTTCTATTATTTTTCTCAGAATGGTTCCTGTAGAACTTGTAGAAATTCTACCGTAGTGTTTTGTGAATTCTGCTTTTCCGGTACCGGTAGCGTATTGTAGTACTTTTTTGAAATCTTTTAAATCTAAAAGCGGAAGTTTATTGTCATCGCAATATTTAAAGACAACGGAAACAATACCTTCTTGAGTTTCGGTAAGGTCTAGAATACGAGATAAAAGTACGGGGCCAAATTCGGATACCGTAGCTCTAAGCTTAACGCCGTCTTGTTCAGAAAGCGAAAGGATTTCTACCGGAAAAGCTTTAGCTTCAAAAGGAAGGCCAATCTTAGCATGGCGTTCATCTATTTTTGGATGGCCGGGACTAGGTTGTGCTAAACCACTTAAATCTCCTTTTAAATCCATCAATAATACAGGAATTCCTTTGTCGGATAAATTTTCAGCTAGTACCTGAAGTGTTTTAGTTTTTCCCGTTCCCGTTGCTCCGGCAATAAGTCCGTGACGGTTCAAGGTCTTTAAAGGAATCTTTACATGTGCGTTGGTAATGGCCTCTTCATCTAGCATTGCTGCTCCCATTACAATATAATCGCCTTTGGTAGCGTAACCGCTCTCAATATGTTTTAAGAATTCGTCTTTAATAGCCATTGGTTGTGTTTTGAGTAAAAATAAGGGAATTTTTGATGTTTTACATTCACTTTTAGAGAAGTTTAGCTTTGGTCAAAATGAAGCACCCTAAGTAGGGTGGACTAAAGCGGTTAAAATTACTAGTCTGATGGATTAAAGATGAGCACTTTAATTTAAGAATTAGAATTTGGGTTTTGGAATCTGCAAGACGTATCTTTGCGCGATGGTAAAAGATGAAGTTTTAAAGGAAGTGGATAAGGGGAACATGTTGCCCTTAATGGAAGAATTCTACACCATACAAGGCGAAGGTTTCCATAAAGGTACAGCAGCATATTTTATTAGAGTTGGAGGATGTGATGTTGGATGCCACTGGTGTGATGTTAAAGAAAGCTGGAATGCAGAAACTCATCCGCCAACGGCTATAGAACAGATTACCGAGAATGCAGCTAAATATTCCGATACCATTGTAATTACTGGGGGGAGCCGCTTACTTGGAACATGCAACCTTTAACCGATGCCTTAAAAGCTAAAAATCTTAAAATTCATATTGAAACTTCTGGAGCATATCCTCTAACGGGTACTTGGGATTGGATTTGCCTGTCTCCAAAGAAAAACAAATTACCTGTGGGCAGAATTTATGATGAGGCCCATGAGTTAAAGGTCATAGTATTTAATAAGCACGATTTAATTTTTGCAGAACAAGAGGCTGCAAAAACCAACAAAGACTGTGTTCTCTATTTGCAACCAGAATGGAGTGTCCGGGACAAAGTGGTTCCTATGATCGTGGATTATGTTATGAAGAATCCTAAATGGAAAGTCTCATTGCAGACGCACAAGTATTTGAATATACCATAGCGGACTTAAAGTTTAACGGCCTCCGTTAGATTTAAGATCCAAAAGACATTCGCTATCTAAACTTGGAGGTTCTGGTATTCCGTTTTTTGCAGTTTTGCTATCTAATAGTTTAAGAACACTTTTACCGCTTAAAGAACATGCAGAGGTAATGGTGTTATTATCTTTTGCGGTAAGCGAAGCGCTTTTGCCTGTAAACCCACCGTCAAATTGCAATTCTGCAAGCATAAGACAACCTTCAACATCACAATGACTGTTTCCAATTGTGTTGCCTGCTGAGTCTAAAACAGGTTTGCCATCTTCGTCTACTTGTATGTCTTCATGGTCATTTACAGGTGTAGTTCCTAAATTAACGAGCCCGAACAAATGCCCGAATTCGTGATTTAAGGTAGAGCTCTCTACATCAGCATCCGTAACAAAGAGTCTTTGGGCAGCCAATTTACGAACTGTGGCTTCATGAATAATCATAGAAGTGTTACGGAATACGGCGCCTAAAGTTACTAGACCTTCTTCTTCATCATCGCCATCTGCAGGAGCATCTGCAAAATAGATGTATACAGCCAAAGTTTCATCGTCATTATAAACCGTTCTGTTCTCTGATTCTAGGTCAGCAATTTCTTCAAGAGTAAGGCTTTCTTCATCAGGAGACTCAAGTTTCGTATACTTTAGTTCAATATCTTCTTTAAAAGTTCTTTCCTTTAGATAATTGACAAAACCCTCCATGGCTTCTTCGGTAGGCTTAAAACCATCTACATATGCAATTTCAATAAGAAGCTTGGTAAATTTGTCATTAGATAATATATCATTGGCAGAATCTCCAGTGCCTTGCAAGTTGGCAGTCTTGTCCAATGTTTTACTTTTGTTTGCTACTTGGTCGTCTTCATCTTTTGAACATCCTGTAAAAAGGCCAAAAAGCAAAACCAATAAAAGTGTGTGTATATTTTTCATAGGGAAGTTTATTGCTAAGAAGCAAGAATACAAAAATGGCGAAAAATGATGTTATTTAAGCCATAATTTAGCCAAATAGTCGTAATGTTCGCCGTTTCTTACAATTTCGCAGTTAAATCCGTTTGATTCTGCGGCCATTTCTAAGGTCTTGTAATCTAGGTATAACCAGAAAAAGGAATCACTTTTTTCTTTTTTGTACTCCATTTGGAATTCAATCTCGCCATAATATGAACCTGTATCCGGTACCCAAACCCCACCATCTTCATCTTCTTCAAACATGTAAATGATGTCACTGGAGTCCAATAGAATTTGTGCGCCAGGGTTCATCAACGTTTTTATATGATCAAAGAATTTGGACATGTTATTCAATTTTCCAACAATGCCAATGCCGTTCATCAATAGCAATAGAGTATCAAATTTTTGATTTTTATAACTATATATATCCGTGTAAATTACATCCTTAATACCTCTTAAACGGCAGGTATCCGTGGCTCCTTTTGAATAATCCAAAGCAGTCACCGTATGTCCTTTTTTCTGTAAATACAAACTATGGCTACCTGCGCCACAGCCAATGTCTAGAATAGAACCCTTGCAAAGTTTTAACGCTTCCTGTTCTAATTTGGGCATTTCTTTAAAACCTCTAAAGAGGTAGGGTACGGGAATTGTATCTTCTTCGTCCAGAGATGAAAACGTAATTATATCTTCCGTATAGTTCCCTTCTTGAAAATCTAATATGGCCTTTCCAAAAACGTCTTTCATATAGCAAGTGGTTTGTTTGGCAAAATTGGACATTTTAAGTATTTCTTGTTTAGTTTTGGGCAGATTTTTAGATGAATGGAGCAAATTTTAAAAGAACTTCCTAAAAAAGCACAGGAAAAGCACAATGAGAATCGCAAGTTTTTTGCTAAACTTAAAAAGCGACCGCCTAAAAATTTGGATTATGTAATGCAAGAATTACATGAAGAAGAATTTCAGCGTACAGATTGCTTAGAATGTGCTAATTGTTGTAAAACTACGGGGCCATTGTTTACAAAGGCCGATGTTGAACGTATTTCCAAACATTTCCGGCTTAAGCCTCAAAAGTTCATAGAGCAGTATTTACGAATAGATGATGAAAATGATTATGTACTTCAAGAAGTGCCGTGCACTTTTTTAGGAGCTGATAATTATTGTTCTATCTATGACGTGCGACCAAAAGCATGCCGAGAATTTCCACATACAGACCGTAAAAAATTTCAACAAATTTCTAATTTGACTTTAAAGAACGTAGCCATTTGTCCTGCTGCTTTTAATATTGTTGAGAAAATGAAGAAAGCAATTGGGAATTAAATTATTTAACTTTTGGACTAATGGAGCCTAGAATAGTAGATTTATCTGAAAAAAAGTTGGTAGGACATTCTTTAAAAATGTCATTGGCCAATAACCTTACATTCAATTTATGGAGTGGGTTTATGCCCCTTAAGAGGCACATTACAAATGCAGTGGGGTCAGAATTGTATTCTGTTCAAGTATATGAGAAGTTTCCTGATGCTGAAAGTTTCAACCCGAATACGGAGTTTGAGAAGTGGGCAACCGTTGAGGTGAGTGAGTATACTGAGTATGCTGCCGAGTTCAAAACACTGGATTTAAAAGGAGGAATGTATGCTGTTTTCATTCACAAGGGGCTGCCCAGTGATTTCAAGAAAACTATGGATTATATCTTTTTGGAATGGATGCCAGCTTCGGATTATCAATTAGATCATAGGCCACAATTTGAAGTTTTAGGAGAGAAGTACAAAAACAATCATCCTGATTCTGAAGAAGAAGTTTGGATTCCCATACAATTAAAATAATTAGCAAAAATCTGCTTATTATTTCAGAATTGGTTAATTTTTCTATCTTTAGAATATGGAATTCGTAATTAACTATTTTGAAACAATACCTTCTTTGCACCGTTCACTTATTCTTGTGGGAGGTATTACTTTCTTTTGGATTTTAGAGGGCATCGTACCGCTTTTTGGTTTTACCTATAAGAAATGGAAGCATGCTTTACCCAACCTATTTTTTACCTTTACCACTATAATTGTAAACTTTGCATTGGCCTTTCTTTTGTTGAAAACTGCCGATTTTACGGTGGTAGAAAAGTTCGGTATTATTAATTGGCTACCTGAAATGCCGCTATGGCTTTACGTAATTGTAGGGTTGCTTCTTTTGGATTTAATAGGTGCATATCTAGCACATTTGGTAGAGCACAAAGTAAAACTTCTATGGAGGGTTCATTTAGTACATCATACTGATCATAATGTAGATACCACTACGGCAAACCGTCACCATCCTTTGGAAAGTATGATTCGTTTTGTCTTTACTTTGTTCGGAGTTTTGATAGTGGGAACACCAATAGGCATTGTTATGTTGTACCAGTCGCTTTCGTTGATAGCCACACAGTTTAACCATGCCAATATAAAGATGCCTAGAAAGTTAGATGAGGTTCTTAGTTGGGTGATTATTTCGCCAGACATGCATAAAGTGCATCATCATTATAAGCTTCCTTATACAGATAGTAATTACGGAAACATATTTTCTATATGGGACCGTCTGTTTGGAACTTTCATGAAGTTTGATAGGGACAATATTGTTTACGGCGTAGATACTTTTCCTGATGAGGTAGAAAATGCAAGTATAAAAGGATTGCTAAAACAACCTTTTCATAAATCTAGAAAACCAACAACGTCAGAAACAACCGAAGTTATATAGCCGCATTTTGTTTATGGATATAACAAGTATTTGTTTCTGATTTTCTTGAATTTGGTCAAATCTACTTGCCAGCTTTCTTTGATGGTCTCTTCAAGTTCTCCTTTTTCTATATGTCCTTGTAGTTTCTCCGTACCCGCATGTTTGGTAAATCCACTTTTGTTGAAGACTTTGGTTTTGTCTTCTGAATTTACATACGCATCTATAAGCCATTGAAGTGATACCTCGCTCATCCTTGGGATTTCGGATAAATCCTTTCCAAAGCAAAGTTTTCCATTTTCTTTTGGCGTTTTCGAACCAAAATTAGGCATAGGTGTATATCTAAAACTGTATTGTGTACTGTCTAGAAAAGAAGCCCCATAACATTGAAACTGTAATTCTGTTCCTCGTCCTGCATTTACGTTCGTACCTTCAAAAAGACCCAAACTAGGGTAAAGGTTAATGGCAATATCGTTCGGTAAATTTGGAGAAGGACGAACAGGTAAACTATACTCGGTTTCGTGTGTCCAATTCTCCAAGTGTATTATAGTAAGGTCCGCTTTCTTCTCACCTTCAATCCATTTTTCTTCATTAATCATTTGAGCATATTCGCCAATAGTCATCCCATAAACCAAAGGTATTTCCGTCATACCTAGAAAACCGGTAAGTGCTTTTTCCATTGTTGGGCCATCTATATAGTGCGCATTAGGATTTGGGCGATCTAATACAATTAAAGGAATGTCGTGTGCTGCACAAGCTTCCATAACCAATTGCAAGGTGGCAATATAGGTGTAGAAACGAACACCCACATCTTGAATGTCAAAAAGGACAACATCAATATCTTTTAATTGTTCCGCAGAAGGTTTTCTGTTTTTTCCATATAAAGAAATAAGGGGAAGCCCCGTTTTGCTATCAACACCATCTTTTACTTTTTCTCCGGCGTCTACAACACCTCTAAATCCATGTTCAGGAGCAAATACTTTCTTAATAGTAACCTGTAAGGAGAGTAAAGAGTCTACCAAATGAATATATGGAGTAGGTGCATCTATGCTATCCTTAGAGGGTTTGAAAATAATGGTAGTCTGATTACCAACAATACCTACTCGTTTGCCTTTTAGCAAAGGTAAATAGGCGTTAGTTCTGTTGGCGGCAACAATAATAGGCTTCTCAACAATAGTATCTGTGAGGACCACAGTGGGTTCATAAGTAGATTTCTCTGTTTTAGTCGGGTTTCCGCATGCCACAACAAGCAAAAACCAAATGAAAAATGTACTTTTGAGACAGTTTAAAAATGCCATATATTGAATTTTGAATATTTTTTGGCCAAGCGGCTTATTAAGGGCGAAGCGCATAAAATTAGCATTTCCGCTCCAATAATAAAAATAGCAATTGCAGCTATTGCATTGGGGGTCGTTATGATGCTGATAACTATCTCTACAGGAATAGGTCTTAAATATAAGATTCGGGAGAAAGTAGCAGCCTTTAATGGTCACATTCAGATATCTAGTTACGACAATAATGCGTCTGATGTTTCGGTGATGCCGGTTTCGTTAAATCAAGATTTTTATCCAGAATTTAAAGATGTTGATGGTATTGACCATGTGCAGGCCGTTGCCAGTAAAGCTGGGATTATTAGAACTGAGACTACTTTTGAAGGTGTCATAGCAAAAGGTGTTGGTAGTGACTACAACTGGTCTGTTTTTGAGGAGTATCTGGTAGATGGCAAGCTTCCCAATTATTCTGGCGATTTAAATGAAGAGGTATTGATGTCAGAGCTTATGGCCAATCGACTTGATTTAAAAACAGGTGATACCTTTTATTCATTTTTTCTTAAAGATGGTGATGTTTCAAAATTACCCAACCAGCGAAAATTTAAGATTACCGGACTTTACGATAGTGGTTTTGAAGAGTTTGATGGGCTTTATCTATTTACAGATATACGCCACATTCAACACATGAATAAATGGGAAGATGACCAAGTCGGTAATTTTGAGGTCTTCCTAAATAATTTTGATGACATAGACGAAAAAAGTAAAGAAATCTATGGTAAAACCCTATCTACTTTAGATACGCAGACCATAGTAAATAAGTATTATAAGATTTTTGAATGGATCAGCCTTTTCGATTTTAATATCATTCTAATTATAGGCATTGTTATCATTGTAAGTGGGTTTAATATGATTACCGCTTTGTTGGTTCTTATTCTAGAACGAACGCAAATGATAGGCATACTTAAAGCTTTAGGATCTGCCAATTGGAGCATTCGTAAAGTCTTTTTGTACAACGCTAGCTACCTTATTGGTGTGGGCCTTTTCTGGGGTAATATTATTGGACTCGGGGCCATCTACCTTCAAGATAAATTTCAAATACTAAAATTTCCAAATCCAAAAGAATACTACATAGATTATGTGCCGGTTCATATAGATTTTGTTACCGTACTGATCTTAAATATTGGTGTATTGGTTCTCTGCATCGTTATGCTTTTGGTGCCCTCTTACATCATTACAAAAATTACTCCCGTCAAGGCAATCAAGTTCGAGTAGAAGGGAAGAAGAACGTCACTTTTTTTATGTGTTACGTTCTTTGTATTTTACCCTTCATATAAAATAAGCAACAGTTCATTTATGAAATACGCAGAAAATATACTGGGAACTATTGGCAACACGCCATTAGTAAAAGTTAACAAGCTTACTGCTGATTTACCTTGTTTGGTTTTGGCTAAGTATGAAACCTTTAATCCTGGTAACTCGGTAAAAGACCGCATGGCTTTACAAATGATAGAAGATGCCGAAGCTTCTGGTGTATTAAAGCCCGGCGGTACTATCGTAGAGGGTACTTCTGGTAATACAGGTATGGGTTTGGCATTAGCAGCGACCATAAAGGGCTATAAGTTAATTTGCGTCATTAGCGATAAGCAATCAAAAGAAAAAGTAGATATTTTAAGAGCAATGGGCAGTGAGGTACATGTTTGCCCTACGGATGTTGAGCCTAGCGATCCAAGAAGTTATTATTCTACAGCTAAACGTTTGGCTACGGAAATCCCTAACGCTTGGTATGTAAACCAATACGATAACCCTAGTAATGCAAAAGCACATTACGAAAGTACGGGACCCGAAATCTGGGAACAGACAGATGGTAAAATCAAACATTTTGTTGTTGGTGTAGGAACAGGAGGAACTATTTCCGGAGTCGGGAAATTTTTGAAAGAGAAGAATCCGGATATTAAAATTTGGGGTGTGGACACCTATGGTTCTGTTTTTAAGAAATATCATGAGACCGGTATTTTTGATGAAAAGGAAATTTATCCGTATATCACAGAAGGTATAGGGGAAGATATTCTACCGAAGAATGTAGATTTTGATGTTATTGATGGCTTTACCAAAGTGACCGATAAAGATGCGGCAATTTACACGCAGCGTTTGGCAAAAGAAGAGGCTATGTTTTTGGGTAATTCTGCCGGTGCCGCTATAAAAGGAGTACTACAGCTGAAAGAACATTTTACAAAAGACGACATAGTAGTAGTCCTTTTTCATGATCATGGAAGCCGCTATGTTGGCAAGATGTTTAATGATGATTGGATGCGAGAAAAAGGGTTTTTAGATTAGCTTTGTAAGACCACATAAGAAAAACGACTTCTTGTAAATAGCTATAAAATATTGCCATGATAGAACTTAAATTTGAGAACCAAAAAGTACATATAGATGCTGGCGAATTGGTGAGTTATACCGTAGATGGTTACGAGTATATTCATCAAAAGGGTAGTCCGGGTTGGCGTAGTTCAGATACAGAGATGTTTCCGATTATTGGCCCTACGGCAGAAGCTAAGTTTCAAGTACAGACCCCAAGAGATATTGCTATTCAAGATCAGCACGGTCTTCTTCGTGAAATGGCGTATGAGGTTGTCTCTACAACAAATGCTGAAGCAGTATTGGAAAAAAAATATACAACGGGTACACGAATAAAAAATTCAAAATTCCCTAATAAGTCTAATAAGGAATGGTTGTTCTGGACATACGATTTCAACTTTAAGAAAACATTCCGTTTGTCGCAAGATGGACTTGAGGTAAACTTTACAATCTCTGGTGAGCGAGATATGCCTTTTATGTTAGGCTATCATCCTGCATTCAAACTATATGCAGAAAGTCCAGTTGTGGTGGCAGGCGAAAAGGAAATTACACTGGCAGAAATCATGGCTGTAGGTAATCGTGCCTTTCAAGTTCCGGGCTGTACGGAGGTTGTGCTTAAGGACCAGAAAGAACTACGTATTCGTACGGAAGGCTTTGGTAATTTTATGTTATGGACAGAGGTACCCAATATGGTTTGCATAGAACCTATTACTTTTTATCCGTATGCAGTAGCACAAACCAAGCTTCATGAAGGTTTTGATTATTTAAAGGATGAAGATGCGCAGTATAGAGTCTTCATTAGTGCGGTAAATTAAAAAATAAACATGGAAGAAGGTCTTTTGCAGAATTATGGATATCTCTTTGAAGATTCACTCTTAGCAGAAATGCAAGAAGTAGGTATGATTAAAAAGTTTTCGCAGGGTACTGTTATTATGGACATAGGAGAGACCATATCTCATATGCCTCTATTGCTTAGCGGTGCCATAAAGATTTTACGAGAAGATGAAAGTGGAGATGAACTTATTCTCTATTTCTTAGAAAGGGGAGATACCTGCGCCATGACATTTTCATGTTGCGTAGGTACGCATAAAAGTGAGATTCGTGCGGTTGCGGAAAGTGATACGGAGCTTATCATGATTCCCGTAGAAAAGATGGAAGCATGGATGGCAAAGTATACCACATGGCGTCAGTTTATTTTAGATAGTTACCACACCCGGATGACGGAGTTACTTGAAACGGTAGATACAATAGCTTTTCTCCGTATGGATGAGAGGTTGCTGAAACATCTGCAAGATAAGGCTATGGTTAACCATGATGAATACGTTCAGACCACGCATCAAGATATTGCTTACGATTTAAACACTTCACGAGTGGTGATTTCAAGGTTACTTAAAAAATTGGAGAAAGAAGGGAAAATAGAGATGCAGCGCAATAGAATTAAAGTTATCGATTTATGATAGTTATCCACTTTTTAAAAGAAACGTTTCTACAGAAAATTTAAAATTAAGTTAAATATTTGGAATGATTGTTCCAATTTATATACATTTGCCTCGTGAATAAGAAAGATAGCATCTTACAGTCTGCTTTAGAACTTTTTAGTTGAAAAGGGAGTACACAATACACCTATGTCTGCTATTGCCAAAAATGCAGGAACTGGTATGGGAACGATATATAATTACTTCCCCACTAAAGATGTCTTGATAAATGAGTTGTACGTTAACATTAAAAAACAAGAAGACACTGTGTTTCCTGACTTTGATACAACACGTCCAATTAAAACTCAATTTGAAGCGTATTTAAGAGATATTATTCTGTTTTTTATTGATAATTCCCGGTATTTCATGTTTATGGAGCAAGTTAGAGCTTCACCAATTATTACGGAAGAAAGCAAGAAAGTGGGGATTGCAACGGTACTGCCGGTTTACGATTTAATCAATAAAGGCAAGGAGGAGCGTATCATAAAAGACATAGAGACAGATGAGCTCATTCAGTTTATGGGTGGGGCAGTGGTTTCATATTTAAGATGGTACCATACGCAAGAGCATACAAACTCAAATTCAAGTTCTATTCAAAATCAAGTGAATATGACTTGGGATGCTATTAAAGAGTAAAAAAATTTAAGGATAAAATGGAGTGAACGTTCATTCCAAAATAGTAATATTGTAAATCAGTAGAAATGAAAAGAAACGTTTTAATTACAGGAACATCATCGGGAGTAGGGTTAGAGGCTTCATTACTTTTTGCATCAAAAGGATACAAGGTTTATGCAAGCATGAGAAACCTAGCAAAAGCAACCGCACTTAAAGAGAAAATAAAAGAAGGCGACTTAGATATTGAAATAGTAGAACTAGATGTTACCAAAATAGATTCTATTAAAAAGGCCGTAGAAACTATTGTTGAAAAGGACGGTAAAATAGACGTTTTGGTAAACAATGCTGGAGCAGGTTTTGCTAAAACTACGGAGCAATCTAGCGAAGAGGAAATTAGATGGGTTACGGATGTAAATTATCATGGTGTTGTTTTCTGTACGCAAGCGGTTTTGCCATATATGCGTAAGCAAAGGTCAGGTCAGATTATTTCTGTTACTTCTGTTGGAGGTTTGGTTGGACAACCTTTTAATGAACTGTACTGTGGTGCTAAATTTGCCGTAGAAGGATATATGGAAGGTTTGGCAAGTTATGTAACCGATGCTTTCAATATTAATTTTAGTTGTGTTGAGTAGGAGGAATTTCTACGGAATTCATGACTTCTGCAGTTGGAAAAACAGTAGTTGAAGGACAAATGGCATCAGGTGAGTATCTGCCAATTTTTCAACAGTACATGGATAAAAGTGTAAGTAGATCAAGTGAAAGTGCTGAAATTGTTTTCCAAACAGGAACGGAAGTAGCTGAGGTTGTTCTTGAGGTTGCAGAAAATGAGCATCCGCCTATGCGTACTCGTACCTCTGAATGGGCAGAGGAATTATGTGAGCTAAAAACAAAAGCGGATCCTGACGGTACTAAATTGATGAACCACGTAAAGGCTAAGTTTTTATAAAAAAGGTTATTCACAGCTAGGCGGATTTTCAATAACCTAGCTGATAAATGTCATAAGATATTTGTTTTTTATTGCTTAGGTTTACTATTCTGTTGCATTGTTACTTTATGTCTAGAATAGAAAAATCTCTTCTACCAATACTACTACTGATGTTTCTCATTGGATGTGGTAGTAATGAAAAAAGCAGGTAAAGACCCAAAATAAAACTAGGGTCGTAACTACGTATACAGCATTGCCAAGGACAGTAAAGTCTCCAGCAGATAACCCGACTACTCCTGAAAAGGAAGCTTTGGGCAAACTACTTTTTTACGACCCTATTCTTTCCGGAAACAAAGATGTGGCTTGCGCCACTTGCCATCATCCAAATAACGGGTACGCAGAATTTTTAGATATCAGTATTGGGCCTAATGCCACTGGTCTAGGCACGCGAAGAAAATTCAATGCGTCCAATGATATTCCTTTTGTAAAAAGAAACGCGCAAACTATTATCAATTCAGCGTATAATGGCATGGATGCTTTTGGGAATTATGAACCTTCTGAAGCAACTATGTTCTGGGATGATCGCGTAAAAAGTCTCGAAAAACAAGCACTGGAACCTATAAAGGCTTTTGAGGAAATGCGTGGTCACGGTTTTGCTGAGGATAGCATTTTGCAAATTGTGGTAGATCGGGTAAAAGACATACCGGAATATCAAAAGTTGTTTGCTTCGGCATTTGATGAGCCAGATGCCGTTTCGGTAATTAATTTAGCAAAGGCCATTGCTGCTTTTGAACGTTCATTGGTAACCAACAACTCTCGATTTGACCAATATATGAGAGGAGACCAAGAGGCTATCTTAATATCGGAGAAAGAGGGTTTTGAGCTTTTCAAATCGGTAGGATGTGTCAACTGTCATAACGGCCCTATGTTTTCGGATTATAAGATGCACGTTCTGGGCACACCTATCAATGACAAATTAGAGCAACCAGATGCTGGTTTTAAAGATACTTTCGCCTTTCGTACGCCCACACTTAGGAATTTACGTTTTACACCACCTTATATGCACAACGGTAGTTTGTCCAGCCTTAAAAAAGTGTTGGAATTCTATGAAGACATTGCTAATGGAAAAGAGCGTAACGAACATGTATCCGTTCAGAAGTATGATCCTTTTGTTAGGGAACTAGATCTGTCGGTTAAGGAAATGTCCCAGATTATTTCGTTTTTGAATACCCTTAATGATACTGATTTTGATAAAACCATACCAGAACGCGTACCAAGCGGTCTGGCCGTGGGTGGCAATATTCAATAATTATAACAGTTTTAGTCTTAGTTTCTTTGTGTTGATGTAACACAGGTAACACAGGGATTTTAGATTAAGTGGTACATTTGTCTTATGCGAAGAATTCTCCCTTTTTTGGAGTGGATTACGGACTATAATAAGAGCTGGTTTTCCAAAGATTTAATAGCGGGTCTAACCGTGGGTATCATATTGATCCCACAGGGTATGGCGTATGCTATGATTGCCGGTTTACCTCCTGTTTACGGACTCTACGCTTCGTTAGTGCCCATGATTGTGTATGCATTTTTTGGTACATCTAGACAGCTTGCCGTAGGCCCAGTAGCAATGGATTCTCTTTTGCTGGCAGCGGGTCTGGGTACTTTAGCTATTACTTCTACGGACGATTATATTGCCATGGCCTTGCTTTTGGCCTTTAGTGTTGGAGCCGTACAATTAACGTTGGGTGTTCTACGGATGGGTTTTTTGGTGAATTTTTTATCTAAACCCGTCATAAGTGGTTTTACATCCGCGGCAGCGTTAATTATAATGTTCAGTCAATTAAAGCACCTTTTAGGGGTTGACATCACCCGTAGTAATCGGTTTGATGTTTTAATAATTAATGCTTTTGAAAGGATACCGGATACCAACTTATATGATTTTGCTATAGGCTTGGTAGGTATAATTATCATTGTAGCTTTAAAGAAATTTGATAAGAGAATACCTGGAATTCTCTTTGTAGTTATTCTAGGAGTTTTGGTAGTTTACTTTTTAAATCTAGCTGCTTTTGGAGTCAATATTGTGGGAGAGATTCCTACGGGGTTGCCCTCTTTTCAGTTACCGCAATTCAAGATAGATACCATTATAGAATTGGCGCCAATAGCTGTAACACTTGCACTTATTGGGTATTTAGAAGCTATATCCATCGGTAAATCTATGGAGGAACAAACAGGTGAAGATACTATAGATGCCAACAAGGAACTTATTGCTTTGGGAAGCTCCAATATGCTAGGCTCCTTATTTCAATCTTATGTAGTAACAGGTAGCTTTTCGCGCTCGGCAATTAATGGTAAGGCAGGAGCAAAAACACCTATGGCCTTAATTTTTAGTGCTATTGCCGTAGCTATAACACTGTTGTTTTTAACGCCTTTATTCTATTATTTACCCAATGCGGTCTTGGCAAGTATTATTATGGTATCCGTATTTGGGCTTATTGATGTTGCGTATCCAAAAAGTCTTTGGGAATACCGGAAAGATGAGCTTTTTGTGCTGATTACCACATTTTTGATAACACTTTTTGCAGGGATATCAGAAGGTATTTTAGCGGGCGTATTGTTGTCCTTGTTGTTAATGGTGTACAAGAGTTCAAAGCCTCATTTTGCAGTTTTAGGAAAGATAGAAGGCTCGGATTATTATAAGAATGTAGATAGGTTTGGAGAGAACGTTTTGGTTCGTGATGATTTGCTTATCGTAAGGTTTGATTCTCAGTTATATTTTGGAAATAAGAACTTTTTCAAGAAACAGCTTTTGAAAAATGTAGCGGCCAAAGGAGGTAAACTCAAAGGAGTTATTCTAAATGCAGAGGCCATAAGTTATATAGATTCCAGCGCAGCGCAAATGCTTATACGCGTTATTGATGAACTGCATCAAAAAGGACTTCAGTTTTATATTTCGGGAGCTACAGGTCCAACGCGGGATACCATTTTTAGTAGTGGTATTATAGAGGTGCTGCATAAACAATACCTATTTGTACAGACCAAAGAAGCGGTAGATTATTTTGATAATATGACACCTTTATCCGTATTGAGTTCACAAGTAGCTCACCAGAGCCGTCGGGACCGTAACTAATGTTACTTTCTAATTTAGTGAATAGAGGTATTTTTGTAAAGAGCAGTGAAGTAAGGCTTTAGATACAGTAGTAGGTAAAGCGTATAATTTTTCCTCACGGGAAATAAAAAGACAAAAGATTATGAAGATAGAACAGATATATACCGGATCTTAAGCACAGGGCGCATATTATATAGAAAGTAAAGGTGAAGTGGCCATTATTGACCCACTACGTGAAGTACACCCTTATATAGAAAGAGCCGAAAAGGACAAGGCTAAAATCAAGTATATTTTTGAGACTCACTTTCATGCAGATTTTGTGAGCGGCCATGTTACACTTTCAAAAGAAACCGGAGCACCTATTGTCTACGGGCCCAATGCAGACCCTACGTTTGAAGCCATCATAGCTAAAGACGGACAAGAGTTCAAAATTGGGGATATTACCATAAAAGCGTTGCATACACTTATGGGCATACCATGGAAAGTACTACGTATTTGTTGAAAGACGAAAATGGTAAAGACCATGCAATTTTCTCTGGGGATACGTTGTTTTTAGGCGATGTAGGGAGACCGGATTTGGCTCAAAAAGCTGCAACTATGACCCAAGAAGATTTGGCGGGTATTTTGTTCGATAGTTTAAGAAACAAAATCATGCCGTTGTCAGATGATATCATTGTTTACCCAGCGCATGGTGCAGGTTCCGCTTGTGGTAAAAATATGATGAAAGAAACGGTAGATACATTGGGCAACCAAAAGAAAATGAACTACGCGTTACGCGCAGATATGACCAAAAAAGAGTTTGTTGAAGAAGTTACCGATGGTTTGCTTCCTCCACCAAAATACTTCCCTTTGAACGTTAAGATGAACAAAGAAGGGTATGAAGATATTGCCGATGTTTTAGATCGCGGTACCACAGAATTAAATCCGGGTGCTTTTGAATTAATAGCAAACGAATCAGGAGCAGTGGTATTAGATGTAAGACCTCAGAAAGATTTTATAACAGGTCATATTCCAAGATCTATTTTTATTGGTCTTAATGGCGATTTTGCTCCGTGGGTAGGTGCGCTTATTGCAGATACAAAGCAACCACTTTTATTGGTGACACCAGAAGGCATGGAAGAAGAGGCGGTAACCCGTTTGTCCCGTGTTGGTTTTGATGCCACTATTGGGGTTCTAAAAGGCGGATTTGAAGCTTGGAAGAAAGCCGGTAAGGATTATGATACGATTACTTCGATTTCTGCGGAAGAAGCAAAATCGAAAATTGAAAATAAAGAAGCTGAGGTTTTTGATGTGCGTAAAGAGAGCGAATTTCTTTCTGAGCATGTTCTTGGCGCTGTTAATACGCCATTAGATGGTCTGAATGATTATCTGAGCGAATTTCCAAAAGATAAAACCTTCTTGGTTCATTGTGCCGGAGGATATCGTTCAGTGATAGCAGAATCTATTTTAAAGAGTAGAGGTATACATAACTTTATAGATATAGGAGGTGGTTTTGGAGCCCTTAAAACGGCCGAAGTTCCTTCAACGGACTATGTTTGTCCTACTACTTTATAAGTGGGTATAGAAGCTTAAAAACCCCATTACTTTACTAAAGTAATGGGGTTTTTTATTTTAGAGTAATTTAGTTTTTAGGCCATATCGTTTCAAAATATTCACAAACCACAAGCATATCCTCAGAAGGCTCTTGCTCGCTTTCTTTCATGGTGCTTGCAAAGAAATCCCAATGGGCTTTTTTCCATTTTTTGAGAGGTTCATCCGTTGTTCCCATATCTAAAGTTGCGTATGCTTCTGATATTTCATTAAAGGGAATAGTATCTACTTTTTTAATTTGAATGATAGCTCGTGCGGTTCCATCAAAATCTGTGATAATGTGTATTGAGCCTACGGATGGTAAATCTGCATTAGCTTCTGCATACCAAGAATATAAACCGGAACCAGCTTGCTTTTTTCCTTTTAAGACCAATTCCGCTAAACGGTTGGCATCTTCCTCATTATCATGAAAAAACCAAGATTCTGGTTGTTCCTCTTCCTCGAATTCTGCATTGGATTGGGTAAAGCTCTCCCACATTGCCTGAACGGATGGGTCTATAGCAACCTCTTGCTCCGTTTTTGTTTCGCCTTTACAGCTGGTCAGAATTAGAACTGTGATTAGGATGAGGTGTTTCATGGTTTTATTTGATTCTGTTGAATTTTGTATTGGTTGTTTTTGTTGGGTAAAGAGTCTTTATTCAATAAAGATTAATCGTTTCTCTATTTGGTGTATTGACTCTGAAAACCACTTCATCATTTTTTGAAGATGGATTAAGTCAATAAACATTTCGTCGTTATCTATTTTGATGCCATATCTAAATGTAGTTCCTCCTGGGTCAAAATCATGAAACGCATTTATTATATTTTCAAACCATTTAGGCGGAATTACATCAAATTTATTCTTTAATAAAATCTTTACTTTGTTATATAGTTTTTTGAGATCATGACCAGTTTCATTTGGAAGTATTACTTTCAAATATAGTTCAGTAGCGTGTCTGTAGTTGTAAATCGTTGGGTAAATTATTTCTCTAATCTCCACATTTTCAATTCCAATGTTTACCAATGAGTCACCAGCGAATTTGTAAGAATCTGCGAGTGATAATTTATCATTGATTTCGGTAATCCCTCCTATTGTCCAAACTTTCCCGCCAATTAAATCTTTAGAAAATTGTCTAAAAATTGGAATTGTTTCAATTGCTAATTTGTTATATGGAGATTCAAATTGTTCATTGGAATTAAGACCGTATTTAATATTTTCAAAATCAGGTTCTTCTTCCCAGTACATTGAAATATATCCTAAAGTAGAAACATCTTCAATTGTAAATTCTCTTTTAATTCCTTTTTCAGGATTGGCATTTGGGCTCAGGTATTCTTTAAAATGATAAGTCCATTTTTTTAGCTGTAGTTTATTCGTTTCGAGAATTTTAGCGATTTCTGAAACGCTATATTTCTGCTCATAGTTAATCATTTTTTTTGATTTTTTTTTCTTTCGGCCAAATGGTTTTTTAGATGTAAAACACCACTATATCCCCAGCTTAGTTATCTAAACGAAAAGTACTAGAATTTTCTGAAAACATCAATAAGGCAAGAGATTAATCTAGAAACGGGTAAAAGTAGGGTAGTGTTATTGTGTAAAGTTTTATACTACAGTCGAAATGTTTTTGTGTTGGGCCACCGATTAAGGAGGCCCGTATGAATATTGTATGAGAGAATTGGTGTGGGGTTTTATGCAGTTTTCTTCTCTGCCCACTCATTTTTTAAATAGTTAAGCGCATCTTCCAAAGCTGTTTTTGACGGTTTAGGGTTAAAGCCTAATTCTTCTCTAGATTTACTAATATCATAATCTTGCTTTAAACCATAAAACATATCTAGATACTGCCGCTGTAGTAAAGGTTCTTTTCCGGTGAGTTTACTGCCAAATTCCATTAATCCGGCAACAGTGTACAAACCATTTTGGAACCTTTTTGGGCATTTTTAATTGTAGGTCTGGGTATAATTCTGCGGCTATTTTTACGGTTTCTTGCAGAGACGTATGCTTTTCGTTAGATAAAATATAGCGTTATAGGTTTCTGCCATTTTGCATGGCGTTATAAGCGCCTAGGGCAACATCTTTAACGTCTATCCAATTTAGTGTTACTCCGGTGTCCACAGGAATTTCACCATTTAAAACTTGCCTTATAAGATTATTGGAATAATTCAACTTGTAAGCTTCGCTACCAATCATTGCCGCAGGAAGAATCAAAACCGTTCGTATGCCATACTTTTCTCCTAACTGCAGGGCTAATTTATCGGAATCATTTTTGGAATTGTAATACCAATTTCTTCGGTCTTTATTATAGCCATTAGCTACATTGGCGGGTAATTTTGTAAAATCCAAAGAGGCTACGGAACTCACATATACAATGTTTTTGATACCACATTCTTTTGCCATATCAAATACGTTTTGCGTACCTAGTAGGTTATTGTCATAAATTTCGGTTTTGGGATTTTTGGCCCACATACTAAAATTTGCTGCTACGGCATATAAATTAGTTACACCGTGGAACGCTTTTTTTAAGGACTGTCTATCCGTAATATCCGCTTGAACCACTTCACAGTCCAACCCTTTAAAAGGTGCTGTGTTACTTGTGTTTCGTACTGTTGTTCTTACCTTTTGGTTTTTAGAAAGTAAGAGTCTTATCAGGTTATTTCCTAAATGCCCGTTACCACCTGTTACTAATGAAATTTCGTTACTCATTATTTTAAATTTTATTAGCGCAAATTTCAAGCGCTTTTAAGAAGTAGGAAATAACATTTGTTAGAAAACGATTTGTTTTCTAATGCGACTTAAGGATTGAGGTTCCATTCCCAGAAAAGAAGCAATATTGTCTATAGAAACATTCAAAGCTAATTGGGGGTACTGATCCATAAATTTTAAATAGCGTTCTTTTGCGGTTAAAATTTGAAAATTTTTACACGTTCCAATTTACAGTTCAAATGTGTATTGGTAACTTCTTTTACAAAAACAGCCCAGAATTTTGTTTCCTGCTGTAGGAAGTCAAAATCAGGTTTTGAGATTTTTAGAAGTTTACAATCGGTAACAGTTTCATAATAATCCAATGAAGGCGTTTCTGTCATGAAACTCTCCAGAGAAGTGAAAAAATCGTTCTCCGCTACAAGATGTTGTACCACAATTTTTCCGTCTATATTTTGGTAACCTTTTACGATTCCCGTATCTAAGAAATAGATATACCGTTCCACTTTTCCGGCTTTTAAAAGATTGGTTTGTGCCGGAATTTCTTCTGAGATGAAATACTTTTTGGTCAATTGAATCTCTTCTTGAGTTAGAGAAATTTTAGATTGTATGTAGTGTATTAGATTTTCCATTGTTGCTTGTAATGGTATAGAGCGTATTCGTCTAGATGTAAAACACATCTGTAATCTGCGCAGTTTGCTTAGCTAAACGAAAAGTACTAGAAATTACTGACAACTTCAATAAGGGGAGAGAGTTATCCTAGTTAATTCGTTGGGCTGCTATCATATTTTAATGTTCTTAATAGAAGAGAGGTAAAAGAGATGGAGGTTAATACTAGTACAAAAACAGGAAAGTAAAGTGCTGATATTAGAACCATTAATCCGGCTACAGCTAGGTTAATAAGCAGTCCTGTTTTGTCTTTGTTTCTTAGAATGGAAACCCCAAAACTTATTAATAGTAAGCCCATGGCTAAACTAAATCCGTTATGGAAATCCAATACGGAAACTTCAGACCCAATTTTTATAAGGGTGTTTTTCATGGCATGCTTTAATTCCGGATGTGGATGTGTGGAGTTTTCTAAAATAAAATGGGTTGTAGTATGTCCTAAACCTGTAATTAGCATAGTTATGCCTCCAATTTTTTCAAATGTGATACTTTTCATGATTCGTTTTTTTTGTTTAAACAAATCTCTAGAAATGCAGTGGAGTCATCTTAACTTTAGGTAACTAATGCTTAGAAAGTTGGTTTCTAATTCTACTTAATGATTGTGGAGTTATTCCTAAATAACTGGCAATATGTTTTAAGGAGTATTTCTGAAAAAAATAGGGTTGGGTTTCCAGTAGCAGTACATACCGCTCTGTGGGGGTCAAAAATAACATTTGTGCTGTTCTACGTTTACTGTTCAGAAAAATCTGTTCACTAATAATTCTGCCAAACTTATTCCAATAAAAAGAAGTGTCGTAAAGGGTATGCAGGCCCGTTCTGTCTAAATAAATGACTTCGCCTTTATCAATAGCCTTAATCCACAATGTGGACGGTTCTTGGCTTATAAAACTTTCGTAATCTGTAATGAATTCATTTTCGGACCGTAAGAGAAGGTTGGTTTCAACCAGATTGTCGTCTGTATGGTATGACCGTATGGAGCCAGATTTTATAAAGGCAATAAAATTGCAGATGTTAGGAGGGGAGAGTAACTGTTCTTCTTCTTGGAATTTGGTAACGGTGAGATGTGGTTTTATAGCCTCCCAATCCTGTTCTTCAATAGGAAGAATCTGGTTTAAAATGTGTTTTAGAGTTTCGATTTTTGTAATGGATTAATGTATGATGAATATAGTAATATCTACGCAGTTTGAGTTCCTACATGAAAGTTTTTATAAATTTCTATCACCTTAAAAAGCTTTAGAATTTATAGTGCAAAAAAAATGTGATGCTGATAATTATCATATTTCTTGAAGTCATTTCATCTTAATTTTAAGTATTAATTTAAAAATCAAAGTTATGATCTCTCAAGTTTTTTCCTCGTTTGATGTAAACATTACCAGCGTAATAATTATGGTACTTGGTTTTATGTTCATAGGTTTCGTAATAAGCTCGGTAATTTTTGGGCAACATGACCATAAATGTTAGACTAAGATGCATTTTGATATTTAGAAAGGAACCTTCTTAAGGTGTATTGCTCGTTGAATTCCAATTGAATTTGCGTTGGTATTTTATGTGCGTGAGACATCTAATAAGATGTCTTTTTTTATTAAGATTTATAATTATTATTCATGTAATAGGCTACTTACGTTTTAGAAATAGGTCTCTAAAATGTTCTTAATAGGTGGTAGGAAATATGCTGATTGAACTTTAAGAATATAGTCATGAAAAAAAGTAAAAAAGTAGTTTTAGTAATTGCGAGTATTATTGGCGTTATAGCCATAGCAAGTGGTATATATTGGTTTTCTATGCCAAGCGAAGAGAGGAATATGGTTTTGTTCATGATGAAGAAGGGAGAAACCTATAATAGCTATAAAGAATACCAAGTAATTGATCGTAATGATAAAGCACTAGCACCAACGTCTTTTAAACCTAGTGTCGCTAAAACTATTGACGGAGCTGTCAACAGGAATATAGTGGCAATTACAGAAATGGTGAAGAATGAAAATTCGAAGATGCTAAAAAAAGGCATGATGCAATCTACGGGTATTGATGATTATACGGGATGGCATCTAATTGCTGATGAAGGAGCCGCGGAAGGTTCTAACCCTTTTGGGCCATCTCCACTTAGTTATTACACCAGTGGTTTGGCAGCAAATTTACACACCCAAATTCTTAGGGCAGCAGGAGTTAAGGGAGTTACTTTAGATAACATAAAAGTAGAGGTGCTGAATAAATTTCGTTGGCATAATATGATGTCTCCAGACGGAGCTGGATTTTTAGATAAAACAACTACAAATATAATTATTGAAAGTAGCGAGCCTGAAGAAGTCATTCAAGAAATAAAAGAGATGGCACTTAGTTCATGGGCTGCAGGAGAAGCGTTAAGAAATGAAACAGTAATTGAACCAGCTTTAGGTATTAACGGAGCGAACTGGGAGAATTATCATGCTACACCGGGAACAACCCTTTCTGAGGAATCTATTGTTGATGGTTTTAAATTAAGTTTTATTACGCATGTACCCAAAAAGCCAGAGCATCTAAAACCAGTTGTGAAAGATGATGAAGTTTTAGGTTTTGATAATATGGCAAATATGGAGTTTGAAATATTTGCTATAGCTGAGTCTGCAGAAAATCAGAAAAGACCCTTTTTGAAAAAAATTACGGTCTCTACACCTACACCCGAAACCTGGGCAATATACTCAGATGAATTTATGGGGGATAACGATAATCCTTTGGCGCCTACTTCTTTGGAATATTTTACGGCCGGTACAGCTTTATGTTTAACATCGCAAACTACATTGGTTAGCGCAATGATGGGGTTGGAGTTTACTGATTACCGTGTTGAAGACCAGATCGATTATAGGCAAGAAGCTATAGATTCCGTAAAAATGGTAAGTTATACAGATACGGTTCATTCGCACGTTTTAATTCAATCCAGTGAATCTCAAGAAAGACTAAAACAGTTCTATAATAAGTCTTTGGCATTGTGCTTTGCAGGAGAGGGACTAAAAAACGCAACGGAAATGAATACAACTCTTTATTTGAACGGGAAAAAAATGAAATAGACTATACAGTAAATATGCTGTTTTAAAAAAATGACGGTCAAATTATCTTAGGTGTTTTAGTGTAAGTAAGCTTTCGTAAATTGATTAGAACAAGGTCTTGAAAAGTATGAATGGCACAATCTTTTTAGCATTACTAAAATTCTAATAGCCTGATAATTATCATATTTTGAATTGTGGCTTTGGCATAAATTTGTCTAAATATAAATCACCAACCTATGATCTCACAGAATTTACCTCTCGTTAACTACGGCAATGGCATTATTATGATTGCTGTATTCGCATGTGTTTGCGTAGCATTAGTAGTAACTGTGCTACTTTTGATGAATAGCGGAAAGAAAAAATAGTTGTATCTACTTGATTTTCTGCATTTAAGTTAATTTTTATTGCGAATAAGACATCGTTTAGGCGTTTTTTTTAACATTTTTGTAAATGTTAAAACAATCTTAATTCGTACAGGCTGTTTTCTCTAATTTTTGGTTATCTTTAATAAGAATCGGATTACAAATTGACAAATAGTTTTGTTTGTCAGTATTTATAGTTCGACTAAAACCACCAAATCTTTGTACAACCTGAAACCAAACTTATGGATGCTATATGGATATATACCGCTGTTGTTGCCTTAATATTTAGCGTATGGTTATTGTTCGTAATCCTTATGTACAAGAAGTTGAATAAGTAACTGTACCCTTATTAATCTTCACATTTACTTTCTAGAAGTAACGCTTTTATGGATTTTTGCTCATGTAGGATTTAATGATACTTTCGGTCTCCAAAGTGTTATTTTGTGGCACCAGAAAAGTTTCCAAATCATGGTCTGCAGTAATAGTGTTTTCTTGGTCTATAAAGCCATAACCAACATAAGCGCTATTTTTTACCAATACAAAAGATTGCTCTTCGGCATTTCTACCTTTCTCTCTAATTACAAAGTCTTCTTTCTGAGCCCTAATATGCTTTAAAGCCAGTTGTACTTTTTCGTTATATAAAGCAAGGTCCTCTTCTTCCCTGCAGATACCATCACAAGTTTCTATGCGGTAATGGGAACAGGTTTTTACATTCTCTTGTAAATGGCAATACTTTGGGCACAGCCTAAAGCTTTTGCAGACCTCTTCAATAAATAATCTACAATCCGTAGGGCTATACAAAGTCAGTACAGAATTTGGAGCCATTTTTAACTTATTAAAAGCTAAGTGCATAATACCGTTACGGTCTTCATAACTAAATATTCCATACGGCTGAATCTTTCTTTTCTGCGCACGGTTAAATTCCGGGTAATGATGTTTTATGGCATTGGATTCCATTAACAAAGCCAAAAGTTCGCTTCCGGAAAGTTCAAAGTCTATATCTGCCGTTACTTGGCAAAGCTGTATTTCTTTAGTTTTCTTATCGTAAAAATGACTTAGTACCCGCTTCTTGATATTAATGGCCTTCCCTACATAGATGATTTTTCCTTTTCCATCCTTAAAATAATAAACAGCAGGAGCTGTGGGCAACTTTTCAAAAGCCTCCCTAGGCAAAGAAGAAGGTAAGGTAGCTTCTTGGGAACGGGAGTTTAAGAAGGACTTAAAGACCTCGTCGGCACCATCTGCGCGTAATAATTTTTTAAAGAGTAGGGTGGTAGCATGCGCATCGCCTCTAGCGCGGTGCCTGTCCGTTAACGGTATGCCTAATGAAGAGCATAACTTTCCTAAACTATAGGAATGGTAGTAAGGTAACAACTTACGCGATAAGCGGACCGTACAAAGCTTTTTACGAATAAAATCAATACCCAAAAGCTGCAATTCGTTCTTAATTACGTTGTAATCAAAGTTTACACTGTGGGCTACAAAAATGGTGTTCTCCGTAATTTTGAGAATGTCCTCTACAATTTCCTCCAGTTTGGGAGCGTCACGGACCATATCATTATCAATTCCAGTTAATCCGGTAATGAAATAAGGTATTTCACACTCGGGATTTACAAGAGAAGTGAACTCGTCCACAATCTCATAACCGTCATATATGAATATGGAAATTTCGGTAATTTTATTACCCTTAATACCGTTGCCGGTAGTTTCTATGTCTACTATGCTATACAAATGCGAATGTGGAAGGATTGAACTGCAAAATTAAGCAAACTAAGATCGACATTAAAAAGTTTAACGTTATGACAAGACTTGCGTTTTAACCTATCTTTTTATGAGTCTAAAAAAATCTGTTTTGGGTTAACCAATCCTTTCATAAAGTGCAGAAATTATTGACTTAAGGATTATATTTGTTACTATGAAACACACGCCGATTATAGGACATATCATAAAGGGATTTATAGATGTCAGGGATAAGTTAACCGGAGATAAAAACCCAGTTAAGGAACAGGAAGAGGTACTTGAGAAATTGTTGAAAAAGGCAAAGAATACCGCTTTTGGAAAACATTATAAATTTAAGAACATTCTAGATTCTGAAAGTCCTGCGGATGCTTTTACCAAGGCTATTCCTTATTTTGACTATAACCGGATTAATGAGGAGTGGTGGCAGAAATTGCATGAAGGTGAAGAGGATGTTACATGGCCGGGTACCCCAGATTATTTTGCATTAAGTTCTGGTACTACGGGTAAAACTAGTAAGCGTATTCCTGTAACGGAAGATATGATAGATGCCATCCGGAAAACAGGAGTTGAACAAGTGTTTGCTTTAAGCAATTTTGATTTACCGCCAGATTTCTTTGAACTTGGTATTTTAATGCTAGGCAGTTCTACGGATTTAAATAAAGTGGAAGGTCATGAGGAAGGTGAAATTAGTGGTATAAGCGCTAGTAATATTCCCAACTGGTTTAGAGGATATTATAAACCCGGTGAAGAAATAGCAGAAATTGATGATTGGGATGAACGTGTACAGAAAATAGCCGAGGAAGCAGCCAATTGGGATATAGGCGCCTTAAGTGGAATACCCTCTTGGATTGAGTTGATGTTGCAAAAGGTAATTGCGTATCACGGTCTAAAGAACATTCATGAGATTTGGCCCAATTTACAGGTGTACACTTCTGGAGGTGTGGCTTTTGGCCCGTATAAAAAGAGTTTTAATGCCTTATTAGGTAAGCCAATTACGGTTATAGATACCTATTTGGCATCTGAGGGGTTTGTAGCATTTCAAGCCAGACCGGAAACCGATGCTATGCAACTTTCAACAGATTCAGGTATCTATTTTGAATTTGTTCCTTTTGAACCAGAGTATATACAGCAAGATGGGTCACTAAGTGATGATGCACCCGCTCTAAAATTGTCTGAAGTAAAAGAAGGACAAGATTATGTGCTCATCATAAGTACGGTCTCAGGAGCTTGGCGTTACCTCATTGGTGATACCATTGAATTTACCGATGTAAAACGCGCCGAAATAAAAATTACAGGAAGAACCAAATTCTTTTTGAATACCGTAGGTTCCCAGCTTTCGGTAAATAAATTGGATGATGGCGTACAGGAACTTGAAGAGAAATTTGGTATCCGTATTCCAGAATATACCTTGTGTGCCAAGAGAATTGACGGGGAGTTTTATCACTGTTGGTATTTAGGTACGGAAGACAAAACAGATGATGAGGAACTGGCCAAAGCGTTAGATGAATCTCTTAAAAATGCCAATAAAAATTATAAAGTAGCCCGTTCCAAAGCGTTAAAGGGAGTGAAAGTCGTTTCTGTATTACCTTCTGTATTTCATGACTGGAACGGTAAGAATAAGAAAAAAGGCGGACAGGTAAAAATGGAACGTGTAATGGGAGAAGAGAAGTTTAAGGAATGGGAAGCCTTTGTTAACGAATAAAGGCCTGATTCTCATTTTTAATTAAACCTATCTATTCTTTGTTAGTTGTTTCGTGCTGCTTAACAACATCCATAATCTCTTCCGGAGAAAGGTAATAACGACGAATACGTTCTTTATATTTTTCATCTATTTTGGCATGGTCCAAAATAAAGCGCTTGGTCTGCAAAATGTAATCGTGCATGCCATGGGTTACGGCGTAGGTATCTGCTGCACGCTCCGCTTCTTTAATATATGATCCAGAAAAATAGTATTTCATTCCAAACCAAATGAGGTTTAATGAGCTCCTATGACTGTAGTCTATTACGTGGCCTAGCTCATGACCAAGCCAACCGATCATAATACCTTTTGGTACGTCTTTGGTCAAAAACACTTCATCTGAAATCTTTATTTTTTCGCTGATTAAAATCACGTATGCCCGCTTTTTCTTCGATTTTAAAAGGGTGCCTATTACAGGCTGTGCTCTCATCGTAGATTGTTTTATATTCTTTATAATTTTAAAAGTTATAGGTGTATCCTTTAATTCCGGATAGTGAGATAGGGCCGTTTTAGCTTCTTCTAAAATAGTTTCTGGAACTGTATGTTGGGCATTTAGTTGTGCTAGTGCCATAAAGAATATGAATAGTTTAAGACGATTTAAAATTGAAGTACTGGGCATTGGCAATAGTATTGCGAGGATAAGTTATAAAACACTTTGGTTCCTGAAAACCGTTTTTCTTAACCGGTCAAATATAAATTGGAAAACACACCTATTTTAGGGTTTAAAGGGCCAATTTTAAATATTTAAGGGTAGCATGTAGTTACCGTTCCTTAAAGATAAATACAAACAATGCATTTACAGAGAATAGGAAAAATTATTTTCAGAGTATTTTTGGGGCTGCTAATCGTTGCTGCACTATTAATGCTTAGTGTCCAGTTAATGGCTAAAAAGTCCATAGCCAATTTTGTGGAAACCAAATTGCCGTCTCATATGCAACTGGAGTATAAACTTATTGACGTGAACGTCTTGACCGGATCTGCGAAGTTCAAAACTATAGATTTCAGAGTGCGAGCAGTAGATTCCTTAAAGCAAGTAACAAGATTGCAAATAGGCTCTTTGGAAGTGATTGGTTTGGGGTATTGGCAGTTTCTTTTCAATAATAAAATAGCATTAAAAAGTTTAAATATAGAAAAGCCAATATTAAAGTCTTATTTGAAAGAAAAACAGACTGATACTTCTCAAACAGATAGTAATAAGATTGGGCTTTTAAAGCAAATTTATATTGATGAGATAAATGTGGCAAACGGTGATGTAACTCTCTTAAAAGGTGATAATGATAGTCTGGCCATGAAGTTGGATTCCGTGAATATTAAAATAGATCACGTTACCACTAATGATTCACTCATCAATTCAAAAATTCCGGTTGCTTATGGTTCCTTAATGTTTGAGGGAACTTCTCTTTATGCCGATTTAGGTCCGTATGAATCCCTGAAAGTTGGTAAAGTGAAAGTTGATGAAGGCGACATTACTATTTCAGACTTAAAAATAAAATCAAAATACAGTAAGACCAAATTATCTTGGCATCTACACAAAGAGCGTGATTACATAGATTTACTAATCCCGGAAGTCAGTTTTGAACACATAGACTTCGGTATCATTCAAAAAAAACTATGGGTAAGTACGGGAACAGGTAAGTTAAAAGGAGCTACACTTGAAATATTTCGAGATAAACTATTGCCGGATGATACGGAAAGGAAGAAATTATATAGTGAGGCTCTTCGCAAATTACCAATACAATTAAATGTTCCTAAAGTAGAAATTAGCGATAGTTATATTGCTTATAGTGAACGGGTAAATAGAGAAACATCATGAGTAAAATTATTTTTGACGATGTTCATGCTGAAATTCTTGAGATTCAAAATGTACCAGAAAAGAATGAAAAAACATCGGTTACAGCAAAGGCGCTATTGATGGGGGAAGCTCCCATAACATTGAACTGGTCTTTTGATGCAAAAAAGGAATCAGATGCGTTTACCGCTTCGGGAACGGTAAAGAACTTTCACTCTAAGAACATAAACTCTTTTCTTGAATCTAATTTGAGGGTGCGGGCAAAAGGAGAAATACAGGAGCTCTATTTTACGATAAGCGGTAATTCCATATCCTCTTCCGGAGATATGAAAATGAAATATGAAGATTTTAAATTTTCAGTTTTAAAGAAAGACCGTTTACGCATTAATAAGCTTTTGACCGCCATTGGAAGTTTGTTTGTAAACGATGGTTCTAATACCGATGAAAATGGATACCGCTATGGAGGTATTAAAGCTGAAAGAGATCCTACAAAATCATTTTTTAATTACCTCTGGCTAAATGTAGGCGATGGTTTAACTTCTACCATTATTGGAAACGGAAAAAAGTAAAGAGAAAAAATTAATTTTTTAGAGGTAATGAATCGCCAGTATAACCCTTAGTTTCATAATAGTAATAATTGAACTAAAATTTAAGAAAATGGGAGTTATATCAAAAGATAAAAAGAAGATAACATTATACTACAATTCGGAGAATTCAATAGGTAAGCAAACGTATGCTTACGTTGAAGCGGCAGATGAAGCTATCATGGCTATAGACATATCAAAAACAAAAGTAACGGGCACACAATGGGCGGAGATAGCTCAAGGTATGAACGAGTCTATAGGAAGTCTGGTAAATCAAGACCATCCTGATTTTAAGGAGAAATACGGAGATAAAAAAGTAGACTTAGACGAACATGATTGGTTGCGAGTTTTGGAAAAATCACCATCAACCTTAGCTTTCCCTGTTGTTATAAAAGGAGACCGCTTTATTCCAATTCAAAATCCGTCAGATTTTGTAAAATTCATGGATGACGATAGTGCTGGAATCGAGAAACCATACAATTAATTTTTAAGAGCAAAAATCTATTTTTTAAGATTAAAGAGTGGGGTAATTCATTCTTAATTTTAAGTATTGATAAAAAGATGTTTAATCACAAAAATAAATAAAATGAATCAGGAACAATTAGAAGGTAAGTGGAACCAAGTAAAAGGTAAACTTAAACAGAAATACGGAAATTTAACCGATGATGATGTAACCTACACGGAAGGAAAGTTTGATGAGATGATGGGTAGAGTACAAGAAAAAGTCGGTAAGGGAAAAGAAGAATTGCAAGAAGAAATTGCAAGCTGGTAGAATAAAATCAATACCAATCTAAACAAAAAGCCCGAGCAGTAATGTTCGGGCTTTTTTGTTTTTACTCCCTATGATAATTTTCATTGGGTACGTTCTTAAAGAACAAAGCGGTATCCGTATCGGCAGATGGTCCATAGGCCATAAGGAATGTTCCTTTTGAACCATCATTTGTTTCAATGATGTATAGAATAGAAAGGTCATCCGGATTGCTCATACCTTCGTACCTGAATTCTTTTACAATCGTAATGTCCACAGGTTTATAGTTTTTATGTGTTTCCAGATTTATCAATACGTCATTTTCGTATCGATATCTTGCTGTATACCCCTTCTTTTCAAATTCGTCTATAGCATCTTTTTCATGCTTGGCATATGCATCGTTCATAAGTGTATGTTTTTAGTGTGAAACAAAAAAGGATGGCGTTTCTGCCATCCTTTGTAACTGTAAAATTTATATGGTAATCGGCCTTAAATCTTCTTGCGTCCCATAATCAAACTGATTATGAAAAGTACAATGAAAATAAAGAATAAGATTTTTGCAATACTAGCGGCCCCAGCAGCAATTCCTCCAAATCCGAAGATTCCTGCGATGATGGCTAATACGATAAATATAACTGTCCAGCGTAACATATTTCTGTGGTTTTTATAATTAATATTAGATTGTTCTTGATACAATAATCTATCTGTATCAGATATTATAAAGGTCTAGAAAATTAGCAGATAAGCTTAACTGCATTAAATTTAAAAATACCGTAATAGCAGGGGGGAGTATCTAAGTGAGGAATTTGACAATTATAGACAGAAGAAAGAATAGTGAAAATGGTAATTTTGCCTCTATGAGGAATGTTCAATTAAGGCTTTTGTGCTCTTGTGATCAGTAACGTTAGGAAATAAAAAAGCCGCCTACTTGGGATGGACCTAAGTAGGCGGCTAGTAAATATGATATATACGCCACCGGTTGATGGCAAAAGTGTCTTAGCTTCTTAATTTCTTGATTAAAGCCAAAGTCTCACGAACTTTAGTTTCTAACCCAGCGTAATCTTTATTGGCTAAAATTTCCTTGCTAATAAGTTTAGAACCCATACCAACACATGTTACACCAGCATCAAACCAACCTTTTAGGTTAGCCTCATCTGTACTAACACCACCTGTAGGCATAATGCTTGTCCAAGGTTGAGGTCCTTTAATTCCTTTTACGAAACCAGGTCCGTAAAGATCTCCATAAAACAACTTCACGATTTCACATCCTAGCTCTTCAGCATTGTTGATTTCGGTTAAAGATCCACATCCAGGCGACCATAGTACTTTTCTACGGTTACAAACTACTGCGATATCTTCTCTTAATGAAGGAGTCACGATAAAATTGGCACCCATCTGCATGTAAAATGAAGCAGCTGCAGCATCTGTAATAGAACCTACACCCATAATCATACCCGGAAGGTTTTTGACTGCGTATTTGTTCAATTCAGAAAAAACTTCGAAAGCGAAATCGCCACGAGCTGTAAACTCCATTAATCTGGAACCACCATCATAACAGGCTTGTAAGATTTTTTTACCCAATTCAACGTCTGGGTGATAAAACAAAGGAACCATACCATTTTCCTTCATTACGTTTGCTACTTCTATTCTTGAATACTGTGCCATAATGTTATTATTGTTCTGATAAAATTTTATTGAAATCATATCTTTCCGGATCCGGAAGATATGCTTTTGCTGCTTCGTAATCGCTTTCCTGAATATAGTGCATATTCTGAAAGAAAAGTTTAGCGAATTCAGAGTCTATATTTACTAGGCGAGGGGCAATCTTACCATCCGCTCCTTGTATATCCTCTAAAAACAATGGGGTTACTTCACCGCGGGAATTTGCCGTAACGATACAACCACTAATACCTTGATCAAATAGTTTTTTAACACCAAGTCCTAAAAGGGTACAAAGGGTCAGGTCAAAACCAATAGGCCTGCAGCATCTAAGTTCATAACCTAGTTCTACCGGTCTACTTTTTATATTAATACCCAATTCTTTTAGTTTGGTCTGGACCAACATATTAAAAATATGAGATTTGCTCACGTTACCCAATTCTGGGTGACCGTGGTCATCATACGTAAAATTGATACCGCAATGGTCAATCTCGTTATCTGGCATAATATGAAAAACGCCTTCGCTTACGAGCGCCACACCATAATTTATATTTTCTATTTTTCTTTTTATGATGGAGGAAATAATCAACCGTACTACCTTATCAAAAGTGATAGGGGTATTGTTGAACATCTCGGGAATGACCACCATAGGGAAATGACAACTGGTAGCAATACCAAATGCCAAATGACCTGCAGAGCGCCCCATAGTAGACATGACGAACCAGTTTTGACTGGTGCGGGCGTCTTCGTATGTAGTATTACCAATACGCACGCCTTCGTCCTTTGCCGAATGAAATCCAAAAGTTGGGTTTCGGTCGGGTAGGGGCAAATCGTTATCTATAGTTTTTGGAACGTGAATATTTGAAATAAAAATATTCTCCTTGGTTAAATACCCTGTAATCCTGTTAGCCGTAGAGGCGGTGTCGTCACCGCCTATACTGACTAATAGTTTTACATTATTATCCGAAAAAAGTTTCGTATTTATTTTTTCGTCCTTTGGTTTAAACCTACTCATAATTAAAGTAGATCCACCACGACTAAAAATACGATCGGCATGTGCAAAATCGAATTCCTTTATTTGTGGTTCTTCAGAAAAAATTCCTTTGAATCCTTCATGAAGGCCTAGGACACGATAGCCATCTTTAAGAAAGATTTTTGCTACCGTACTAATAACAGCGTTGATACCCGGTGCGGGACCACCACCACAAAAAATTAATATCGATTTTTTAGGAGCCATTTTTTTTTGGTTTTGAAAATTAACGAGCTACTCTTCCAGAGGCGTCACCACCCATTAGTTTTTCTACTTCGCTAACCGTTGCCAAGTTGGCATCACCTTTTATAGTGTGTTTCAAACAAGATGCAGCTACAGCAAAATCCAATGCGTTTTGATCATCTTCTGGGTATTTCAATAATCCGTAGATTAATCCACCCATGAAAGAATCACCACCACCAACACGATCCACGATATCTGTAATTTGATATTGACGTGTTTCGAACATTTTGGTACCATCCCATAAAACACCGGCCCATGTGTTGTGCGATGCAGAAATAGAACCTCTTAGGGTTGTAATTACTTTTTTAGCTTTAGGGAATTTCTTCATCATCTGCTTACATACAGATAAGAAAGCTTCTGCCTTAACATCATGCCCATCTTTATGAACATCCAAACCTTCTGGGTGAATACCAAAGTGCTTTTCAGCATCTTCTTCGTTTCCAAGGATGATATCACAATAAGAAGTAAGCTCAGTCATAATAGCTTCTCTATCGCCACCATAATTCCAAAGCTTAGCTCTGTAATTTAAATCTGTTGAAATAGTAATACCTTTTGCGCTGGCAGCTTTAACTGCTTCCAAACAAACATCTGCAGCACCTTGAGAGATGGCAGGAGTAATACCTGTCCAATGAAACCATTCTACACCTTCAAAAACAGTATCCCAATCGATCATTCCCGATTCAATTTCTGCAATAGCAGAATGTGCACGGTCATAAACAACTTTAGATCCACGAGAGACAGCACCAGTTTCTAGAAAATATATACCAAGACGGTCACCACCATAAACTATTTTGTCTGTTCCTACGCCTCTTTTGCGCATTTCCATTAACGCACAGTCACCAATATCATTCTTTGGTAAACGAGTTACGAAATCTACGGGAACGCCGTAATTTGCTAAAGATACTGCTACGTTGGACTCACCGCCGCCGTAAACAACATCAAAAGTATTAGTTTGTGAAAATCTCAAAAATCCAGGAGGTGCTAAACGCAACATTATTTCTCCAAAGGTTACTACTTTTTTCATTTGTAATGGTGTTATTTTAAATTGAATCTACTTATTTGCTTAATCGATTAACCTGATTTTTAAAAATAAATCAAAACGTATGAGTTTTGATTGGCGATTTTAAAAATATATCTTTGCTTAATCGATTAAACAAATATAGAAAAACTTGTCGAATAAAAAAAAGACCACCTTAAAAGATATCGCAAATATCTTGGAAATATCTACTGCTGCCGTTTCAAAGGCCTTGCAGGACGACTCCAGAATTAGCTCAAAAACCAAAGAGGCTGTTAAGAAAGTAGCTAAAGACTTGAATTATCAGCCAAATCATTTGGCAAGCGCATTGCGTAAAGGTAAGAGCAATCTGGTAGGTGTTATTGTGCCTAGAACAAATAGTAATTTCTTTTCCTCAGTAGTTCAAAATATGGAGGAGGTTTTAAATAAGGCGGGCTATAATATTATCATTACACAATCTAACGAATCCTATAAAAAGGAATGTGATAGCATAGATACATTATTGTTTACGCAAGTGGATGGTATTATTGCCTCTATGGCCAATGAAACTACGGACCTAGATTATTACGAAAAAATTAAATCCAGAGGTATACCATTAATATTGTTTGACCGTGGAGAGAATGATTTAAACGTAGATTATATTGGTATTGATGATTATGCCAGCAGCCATATGATTGTTGAACATTTGGTTGAACAAGGTTGCAAAAGAATAGCACATATTGGGGGCTACCAACGTACCAGAATATTCAATAATAGAATTAGAGGGTATAAAGACGCTATTGAAAAACATGGTTTACCATTAGATAGCGAACTTTTGTTGGAAAGTAGTCTTACACAGGAAGATGGCCGTCTAAAAATGGAACAATTACTTTCGTTAAAGACGAGACCGGATGCGGTATATATTGCTGGCGATTATGCTGCTTTAGGAGCGCTACAGGTTTTAAAAGAGAATGCTATTGACGTTCCCAATGAAATAGCATTGGTAGGTTTTGGCAACGAACCTTTTACTGCAATGGTTTCTCCGCCAATTACAAGTATTGAACAGCACAGTGCTGAAATAGGAAGGTTGGCCGCACAAACATTTTTAGAACATGTTAGCTCACCTGATGTTAAGCAGTCTTTGAACAAAAAAATTCTAGATGCCGAGTTGATTGTCAGGGATTCTTCTAATAAAAAAGCCTTTCTTAATTAAAAGAAAGGCTTTTAGTATTATAAAATAAATTTTCTAGATTCCTAAAGCTTGCCCACCACCAATTTGGATAGTTTCAGCTGTAATGAATTTAGCATCTTTGCTAGCTAAGAAAGATACAACACCAGCTACATCTTCTGGCTGACCCAATCTACCTAACATAATGCTGTTAGCCCATGAAGCAAAAACTTCTGGTTTAGTTGCTTTGATCTGTGCGTGAAATGGAGTGTCTATAGTACCTGGAGACACAGCATTTACTCTAATGCCATATTCAGCTAAATCTTTTGCCAATCCTTTAGTGATAGCGTTAACACCAGCTTTGGAAGTTCCGTAGATTCCTGCTCCTGGTCCACCTGCTGTCCAAGCTGCATTGGAAGTATAGTTGATGATAGAGGCATCTTCTCCTTTTTTAAGGTAAGGAATTGCTGCTCTAGATGCAAAGAATGTTGAGTCAAGGTTTAATGCCATTACAGATCTATAGAATTCTGTAGTCATATCTTCAAATCTTGATCTTCCACCAAGACCACCAGCATTGTTTACTAGTGTATCGATTTTTCCGTACTTGTCACCAATTGCTTTAATGTTTGCTGTTACTTCGTCTTCTTTTGTAACATCAAAACCGTAATACTCGGCAGTGATACCTTCATCGGTAAGTTCTTTTACTCTTTGAGCACCAGCTTCATCCTCAATACCGTTCAAAATCACGGTGAAACCATCTTGTCCTAATCTTTTTGCAACTGCAAAACCAATTCCTCCAGTTGCTCCTGTTATTACTGCTACTTTTCCTTTCATCTTTGTGTAAATTACTATTAATTAGTGTTAGTTATTTTGTTTTAATTTTTACTTTTTAGTGGCGTAATATTTGGAATTAAAAACCAAACACTTGCCATTGTAATTATAGCTAGCGCAGCACCAATTACAAACGCTGGTGTATAGTTTCCTCCTGACGTAAGCCAAGGTACTAAGGCTGTCAATCCAAATGCTCCTAATTTAGCAGCCGTACCAGCAAAACCAGAAAGTGTACCTACTGTTTTTCCGCCAAATAAATCACTAGGTAAGGTTTGAACATTTCCAATAGCTGTTTGAAAACCAAATAGAATAAGTGCCATATATATCACGGCTATTTCTGGTCCCATATGGATTAGCCATTAACAGTAAGAAAGGTAGCATAATTACACATCCAAGGGTAATTACAAACTTTCGAGTTTTGTTCACTGTCCAACCAACTTTAATTCTATTTTGAGCTAATAGCCCACCAAACCATGCTCCAAGCATAGCGCCCACATAAGGGACCCAAGCATAAAACCCGATTGATTTTACATCCATGCCATATACTTCATGCAAGTAAATGGGGATCCAAAAATAAACAACCACCAAATAGGATCAAGAGCGGCAGATGCTAGAATAACTCCCCAACTTTCTTTATGCTTTAGCATTTTTCCAGTTTCGGGATTGTAACCATCATCTGGTTCTCCATCTTCATCTTCATCTTGGTTCTTTTGTCCCGTTAAGATGTACGTACGTTCTTCATCTGTTATCCATGGGTGATTTTTAGGCGGAGATTTTACTAAAATCCACCACGGGATAAGCCATAGTAAACCTGTTGCACCTACTAATATGAAAATCCAATTCCAACTGAAATAGACAGATAATAATCCAATTGTGGGGAAGGCTATAATTCCTCCAATAGCAGCGCCTGAATTAAAGAGACCTTGTGCAAATGCTCTTTCCTTTGTAGGAAACCATTCTGCATTTGCTTTAGCGGCCCCCGGCCAGTTTCCAGCTTCTGAAACTCCTAATAAAGAACGGAAAATACTAAGCGTGAAAATTCCTCTTGCAAAAGCATGTAGTGCTGTTGCAATGGACCAAAATCCAATTGACAGCGTAAACCCTATCCTTGTTCCATATTTGTCAAATATCTTTCCGAAAATGGATTGACCAAATGCATAAGAAAATATGAAAAGTGTGGAGATAAATGCATAAATTTCTTTTCGTTCGTCAGGCGTTTTATCTGGATATAAATCCTTAGCAATGTCTGGCCATAGAACGGGTAGTGCTTGTCTATCAATGTAATTGATAACGGTAGCCAAAGCGATTAAAGCTATAACCCACCATCTTAAACTTTTGATTTTCATCTTCGTTCTTTTAAATTGTTCTTAGTACTCAGGCATAAGAATGGCTAGCCTAATTTTTGAAAATAGGAGGAGAGCAATTCTAAATGACTGTATTTAAATGACTTAAATACTTTGTAAATAATTAGGATAAGATGAGTATGGCTCTAGCCATTTACCTTCATTAAATAAGTAGTTTTTAAGTATTAGTTTTCCTTCAGTATGTATTAAAAGGACAAATTGTGCACTTTTATCCTTTCTTTAATTTTATTTTTCTATCCTCACCGTAGATGTAATCGTACAATTTACTAAAGTGTACTTTCATCGTCTCTTTGGCTAATTTTGGATCTTGATTTAAGATAGCCATGTATATGTCTTCGTGCTTTTTTACTTCTGACAAGGCTACATCACCTTTACAGACAGGGTCTTTAGCATAAGCAACTATAATCTCAGGCGTTATTAGTAGCATGAGTGTGTTCATAGTACTGTTTTTGCTTGCAGCAGCTACTGCTAAATGAAAAAGCAAATCTTCCTCTAGACAATCTTCACCAGCAATCATCTTTATTTTATAGGCATTCAAAGCAGACTTGATTCTTTCTAAATCCTCATCTGTTCTTCTGATGGCCGCTAATTTTACCGTTTTTAGTTCAAGTAAAATACGTGTCTCTACCAGTGATTTAAAATCTTGTTCTTCTAAACTTAAAATATCATCGATCATACCATTCATGGCAATTTGACCGATATTTGAAATAAAAGTTCCGCTTTGCGGCTTGGAATTTAGTATTCCATAAAACTCCAGCTTTTGGATTGCTTCACGAACACTACTCCTGCTGACTTCAAATTTCTCAGATAGTACTCTCTCTGCCGGTAGCTTGTCATATGGTTCGAGATTTTTATAGTTAATGAGATCACGAATTTTTGAAATGATACTATTTTGTATTTCTCTATTTTCGTGCTTAGTCAGGATTTCTAATTTCATAGGGGACAGTATGTTAAAAATTGGTTAACCAGATTGGTTTGTTAAAAATAATTAAAACAAATGTACTATAAAAGTATTTTTTGCTTTAAAGAATTTGGTTTCTACAGGGTCTGGAGATTTTAAAAATTTTACCGACTCGTGGTGAGCGAGCCGGCAAAATTACTCTCAATCTAACTCAAAACAACATTCTTCGTATTCTTTGTTTCCCTTTACGGGTGTCTATTATAATTAATCTTTTTACTTAACATATCACCTTGATTATTAATCAAGGAAATGAGATATTAGTATCCAGGGTTTTGTGTTAAGTTTGGATTTATAATTATCTCAGAAGCGGGGATTGGTAATAAATAATCACGACTTGGGTCAAATGACTTTGGTCCTGGTCCAACTCCAGATTCGGTAGACACTTCTGATTCTAATCCGTTAGCACCAAATACTTCATTTCCTAGTTTTCTTCTAGTAATGTCGTACCACCTTTTCATTTCATATGCAAACTCTAATCTACGTTCTTCTAAGATTCTTGTTCTAAAATCAGCTTGAGATAACCCTGAGAAATCAGCAGGCACAGCGCTGGGAGGTATCGTTACTTCGGCACCATTAGCCCATGATAAACCGCCAGCTCTAGATCTTGCCATAACTCTATTTACCCATGCCTCAGCATCAGCAGCAATTCCTAATTCATTTGCGGCTTCAGCCCCAATCATTAAAACCTCTGCATAACGCATCATCATGTAATTGGAGTGTGATGTTCTACCATTACCATCCTGCTGAGGTAATTTGCTGGCCATACGAGTGTATTTTCCAACATGTGGGCGATTAACTGCTCTACCATCTGCATCTGTGAAATTTGTGTAAGGTACGACGGCGCCTCCTTGAACAGCCGTGGCATCAAAAGTAACAGCCCTTCTGTAATCTTGATCGTCCCAAGTGGTAAACACTTTAAGAGCAGGAACTTCTACAGACCATCCGCCTCCCATGTCATATTGATCATCAGATCTTATACCTGTAAACGCCACTTGATAATCTCTACCTTGGTCACCATCAGAAACACCAGTAAAATCTAATATAAATATGGGTTCTAAAGACTCATCATTTTTAATGGCGTCAAATAAATTTTGAAAATTAGGTTCCAAAGCTAAGTTGTATGTGCCTTCATTATTAATGATGTCTTTTGCTTCATCATAAGATTTTTGCCAATCTTCCATAGTTAAATAAACCAAAGCTAAATACGCACTTGCTGCTGATTTGGCAGGTATAGCTCGGGATGCCTGTGTATTAGGTAACCATTGTTTGGCAAACTCTAAATCTTCAATAATACTTGCATATATATCTGCAGCTGGCGTTCTAGGAGCAACGGCTGCTTCTGATAGTATTGTTGTTTCGTCTAAATAAGGAATATCTCCGAACTGTCTAACTAGATGGAAATAAGCAAATGCTCTTGCAAAACGTGCTCTTGCTAAAACTTCATTAACCACGGCTTCATCTTCTTCAGTCAGTGCATTTCCAGCAGCAATAGCTTCATTGGCCGCGCCAATTATTTGATAAACTTTAGGCCAGTACACGTTTGAGCCACCTGCAATCAATGCATTATCTGCCTGTACAGTGAAATTGTCATGGTCTATTCTTTCTTGGGCACCAGTTCTACCTATAGCCATCATATCACTGCGGAACATAAGAGCTTGAGTCATTTCTCTAGACATAAAGTTCCTGTGAAGCATATGTGCATAAGAACCAGCTACAAAACCTTCTACTTGCTCTAAGCTTAAAGAACTAAAGTAACTTTCAGGAGATAATTCAGTAATCGGGTCCTCTTCTAAATCCGAGCATCCTACTATTGATAATCCTATCAATAAGAATAAATATTTATATGTTTTCATTACGTATATTTTTTTTAAGTTATTCACTAGAACTTTAAGTTTAGGCTGAAATTAATAGACCTAACAGTTGGGTAATTTCCAAAATCGTGTCCCTGAACTACATTAGAAGATCCAGTATCACCACCTCCACTACCAAAATAGCTTACTTCAGGGTCCAAACCGGAATATTTAGTAAATGTCAATAAATTCTGTGCGCTTACGGATATTCTAAGATTATCTAAGCCTAGGTTTTCAACTAAATCAGAAGGGAAAGTGTAACCTAAAGCTATGTTTTTTAATCTTATATAGCTACCGTCTTCTACAAAACGAGAGGAGATTTCTCTATCTCTAATCTTTGAAGAAGGTATATTGGAACCGGTATTAGTTGGTGTCCAAGCATTAAATACATCAGTTATTGAATTTGAATCTCCGTTGAATAATTGCACATTCGTAAGATTTAAGATCTCTCCGCCCTGAGAACCTTGAAAGAATATGTTTAAATCTAAGTTCTTGTAGCTGAAATTATTTGTAAATCCAAAAGTGAAATCAGGGTTAGGGTCTCCCATTATTTGTTGGTCACCCGTATCAATCTCACCATTGCCATCTAAATCTGCAAATAATGGATCCCCTGCCTCAGAAAATGAACCCTTTAGTGCTGTACCTGCTGGTAAAGCACCACCTTGGTAAACACCTTCGTACTCTAATCCCCAGAAAAGACCAATAGCTTCACCTTCTCTTAAGATATAAGTGTCTTTACCAGAAAAATACCCCGGTGCAGCACTATCAATGATGTCTCCGTTATTTAGAGTTATCACCTCATTTTTATTGGTAGATAAATTGAAATCTGTGGTCCAACTAAAATTGTCGTTACTAATATTTCTTGTGCTTAAAGAAATTTCAAATCCTTTGTTATTAATCTCTCCTACGTTAGAAAAAACTTCTAAATCTACAGCACCACTATATGCAGGTGATGTTGCGGTTTCTAATAATAAATCTTTAGTATCTATGTTGTAGTAATCTAATGAAAGCGAAATTGCATTATTAAATAAACCTAAATCCAAACCTATGTTGGTTTGATAAGACGATTCCCATTTTAAATCAGGGTTCGCTTCCTGTGCTACCGAAACAGAAGCATCTGTTTCTATAGCAGTTGCAGGTGTAACAGCTAACTGAGCTAATGATTGATAAGGTGAAATAGCCTGATTACCAGTAACACCATAACTAGCTCTTAATTTTAAATTGGATATAGTTTCGCTATCTTTTAAAAAGTTTTCATTTGATACTTTCCAACCAATTGCTCCCGAAGGAAAAATAGCATACTTTTCATTCTCCGCAAAGTTAGATGCTCCATCTCTTCTTACTGTAGCCGTAATTAAATATTTGTCATCATAATCGTAGTTCAGTCTTCCAAATTGAGATTGAATTTCAGATTCTGAAAAAGATGAAGTAACTCTACGTGTTTGAACTTCACCAGCTGCTAAATTATAAAATAAGAAATCATCAGAAAGAAGTTCTTGTGTAAGTGCAGAAAATCTAATAGTATTGGTTTTTTGATAGGAATACCCTCCTAATAAGGTTAAATCGCCTTTCCCTAATTCAGCCTTATAAGTTAAGTAATTCTCACTTAAAAGATTTGTCGTTCTTGCATTTGCTAGGCTTGCAAATCCAGTGGAAAGTTGAAACGTTTGTGGTTTGAACTGTCCTACTGTTTCATTTTTGGTACTATAACCAAAAGTAGATCTAAAATTTAAGTTATCTAAGATATCATAGCTAGCATATAAATTTGTTCTATAATTATCAGTTTTAGTTTCATTGGTTAATTCGTTAGCGATCGCGTATGGATTTTCAACACCATCTCCCACAGAATTCTGTGTAAAATTGCCATTTTCATCATATATACCTCTGTCTGGAGTAAATCTGAAAGCCAGTGAAATTACATCATCACCACCGCCATTAGCTGTTTCACCTGTTGATTGCGTAAGAACCCCGTTTTTAGTTCCTCTGCTACCGAAAAGATTCATTCCTAATTTTAACTTATCAGTTACCTGTGCATCAATATTAGATAAGAATGTCAATTTTTCAAAATCAGAATTAACTATAATACCATCTTGTTTAAAGTAGTTTGCAGAAGCATAAAAGTTGATTTTTTCACTTCCACCTGAAAAAGAAAATTGGTGGTTAGCAGTACTTCCTGTAGTGTAAATTACATCTTGCCAGTCAGTATCTTCAGTTCCTTGAGAATAGGTAGGATTAATTGTTTGCTGATAGGTAGCAAACTCATCAGCGTTTAATAAATCCAATCTGTTAGCTGTACTTTGTAAAGAGTAATTAGAATTTATTTCTACAGACAAAACACCGTTTCTACCTTTTTTAGTAGTTACCAATACAACGCCACCAGACCCTCTAGAACCATATATAGCGGTTGCAGAAGCATCTTTTAGAACCTCTAAAGATTGAATGTCACTTGGTTGTGGCATAGTTGCGCCAACAAAGCCATCTACAACAATGAGTGGTCCACTATTTGCACCAATAGAAGTGTTACCTCTTACTTTTATGGCTATGGGAGCTCCAGGCTCACCACCATTGTTAGACTGAACAACTACACCTGCTGCCCGTCCTTGAAGCGCTTGCTCTGCATTTGCTAATGGAAAAGCATTTAATTCTTCAGACTTAACCGAAGATACAGAACCTGTAATGTCACTCTTTTTTCGAGCACCATAACCTACTACGACAACCTCTTCGAGAAGACTTGCATCAGTAGCAAGAATAACATTAAGAGTTTCTTGACCATCCACAGTTACTATTTTTGTAGAAAAGCCTAAAGATGAAATTTCCAGTACATCACCATTTGTAACTTCAATAGAATAATTACCGTCAAAATCGGTAGATGTTCCTGTTGTTGTGTTTTGAATAATTACACTAGCCCCAGGAACAGGTACATTCGTATCATCAGATACGGTACCGGTCAGAGTGTAACCGTCTTGTGCAAATAGCGAGATATTGAAACACAATAACGCTATAAGTGTTAGTTGAGATTTAAATTTCATTTGTTTGATGTTAAGTTAGTAATGTTAATTAGTTTTAGGCCAAGCGCCTAAATGAGAGTCTTGTTTAATCTTCAATTCACTAGGTGCAGAACTCATTAATATTCCCGAATTATTGATAATCTAGCAATGAGCTTGCGTAGTAAAAAGTACATGTTCTACGTGATACTTTCCTTCATAAAGAAGTGATTTTAGTAAAAATTATGGGTTAGACCCATCCTTTTTTCATTTCAGTTCGTTACAGTTTCATAAAGTGTCTTCTTGATAAATATTAGTCAAAAATTATTAAATTCAATTGGTTTTCCATACTGGTTTACCAAATTGGTTTACCAAATATAACTTAATACTTTGTTAAACAAAAATTAATATCAAGAAATTTGGTAGTGTACATTATCTAGTTGACATTATAGAGAGCTGCTATATGCTAAATTGGCATTAGGCATTGTTGAGGTACAGCAAAAGAATATTATTCGCTTATTTCTGAATTGGTGCTAGTGAAAAGATATTTCGTTATGAGGTAGTTAGGGTGGGGTATGGGTTATTTTTTGCCTCTCCTACTATCCTTAATGTGGGGAGTTACTATTTTTCTATACCTAACTCCTTTTAGTACGGAGTGTATATTATAAACAGAGTTGGTTGTGCGCGGTTAGGATTAATTAAAGATTAAATTACTTTTCTAAAATTAACATAAATGGGTCTTCATTGAATTTTTTCCCGACTAGCTCTTTAGTAATTTCAGAACCTTTAACAAGTCCCGTTAAGGAAATCATTCTATAAAAATAAGCTGACATCCTGATATAAAATGTGATTATTATAATTGCTCTTATACCATAATAGATGTTATAGCGGGAATTTTTCTTTAGGTAATAAGCTCAATTTTTTTGTAAGTTGAATTGTAGGATGCGGACACCATTACTAACATTTTCCTACAAGTTATTTTTAAGCTAGCTATAATTAACGTTTTATAGCATTTATTTTCAGCTAGCTGATTTAAGAATGACTCACTTTAGGTTTAATTCTGCACTTTTAAAAGTGCATATACGGAAAAGTGTTCTTTCTTTTAGAAATATTCTACTAGTGCTATAACACCATTGTATGAAATAACACAAGAGAAAAATAAAGCAGCGAATAATCCTATATTTAGTGGAAGCTTGGCTTTATAATCTTTCATAAGCTTAGCATTATTGATGAGTAGAATAATTCCGAGTATCACTAACGGAAGCACAAAGACATTAAAAACCTGAGAAACAATTTGCATTTCTATTGGGTTAGCACCAAAAACAGGAACTATTAAAGCGAACAAACAAGCTATGCCTGTTATCACTTTAAACTGTTTCGAAGTGGTATCCAATTCCCCAGATTGATAATCCGAAAGTAAAATAGGGGCAATTAATAAACATGGGAAAATAGAAGAAAGTCCTGCACTCAGTGTTCCGAAAAAGAAGAGTGTGAGGGCAAATTTACCCGCTACAGGTTCTAGGGTGTTTACCATATCCAATACTTTGGTTACAGGTTGTCCTTCATGGAACAAAGCTCCACAAGCCACAGCCATTACCGAAGCACTAATAATGAAAACAAGAGAAGCCGCTATAATTGAATCTTTCTTTTGTTGTTTTAAGTTCTTTATGGTCCATCCTTTTCCTTTTACAAAAAGAGGACGAGAAAGAAATGTGGCGGCTGCCATGGTAGTTCCAACAAATGCCGCTACCATCATGCTACCGCCCTGTACTTTTGGAACAGAAGGTATAAGGCCTTGCGCAATTTCTATTGGCAAAGGAAAAACCATAAACAGGGAAATAAAGAAAGAAAGCCCCATGATGGTTACGAAAATCACAAGTATTTTTTCAAAGAAAATATATTTTCCAATGAGTAGAAAACGATACATAATAGTAATTACCACAATGGCAATTGTAAGGACCAATTCATATTGGTAATCAACTAAAGAAGGAAAATATATAACAAAAATCTCAAAAATGATATTAGCCGAAATTCCTAGAATACCCATTAGTGAGTTCCATTGGCCAAATGATACACCCAAAATTATGAGAATGGCAATGGGTTTGCCCCATTTAATGTGTTTTTTAAAGGCGTATAGCGCTGTTTCGCCAGTCACCAAAGCGTAATTACCATAGGCATACATAAGCATGCCAGAAAAGATACAACTCAAGACCAATACCCATAATAATTGCATACCATACGTACTACCGGCAACAATCATAGAGGTTACACTACCGGTACCAATGGTATAACCAATAGCAAAAATTCCTGGGCCAAAAGCAAGAACCAAGGCAAGAATTTTTTTAATGAACGATGTTTTAGCAACTGGGTTTTCCATTGTTTAATTTTTTGATAAGATGATTGGCGTATGATTTGGCAGCTCCACTCCAGAGTTGTTTTAATTTTTAATCAATTTATTAGTATAGTATCTTGCGTTTCTGCTGCTCTTCAACCTTGATTTTGCCAGAATTTATTAAAGTATTGTTCAAGTGATGATTGTTTTTTTCTCCCCATAGCAGAGCAACAAGTTCTACAGGGTTATTTTTGAACGTGTTGTTTTTAATGGTCACATTGATAATACCTCTGGTTTTTATCAAAATACCGTTTTTTTCGTTTTTGCCACTATCCATGAAGGTGCTATTTGTGATAGATAAAGACCCTCCAATGGTTGATTCATCATAACCTCCCCGATAGAAATTAATAATATTATTTTGCACATTTTCAAATATACATTGGTCAACAGATACCATTTCGGCATTATAATCGCCTTTGTCCTCAGAGGCTAATTCAATCCCGTTTTGGCAATTTTTGATTATCGTTTTCTTAAAATTGATAGTGTCAGCAAAAGACCCTTTATAAGCTCTTAGAACGTAACCAAAATCCTCGATCACACAATTCTCAACATACAAGTTATAAGCCGAAGCCATATTTATCTTTAAAGGAGCAAAGGCATACTTGCTTTGTTCACCTTTTAGTATGAGACTTTCTAACCTGATGGTTCCTTTAGGCTTCATTTCAAAAGCTACAGAATCTTTCATTCCTGTGAATACCAGTTCTGCTCTATTTTTAGAATCTTTAGAACGAAGCGTAATTTCCTTGTCTATTTTAAGTGAAGAGGGGAGGGTATAAAATGCATCGCTCAACTCAATGATATCTCCTGAAGACGCTTCGCTAATTTTTTCGGCAAGCTGGCCAACCTCAGATGAAGCGGTCAATATTTTTGGTTCAATATTTATTTTTTCGGTTGAAAACCACTTTGGTCCGTATTTCTTCTTGTCAATTTTAAATTTTTCAGCTGTTGCGGTTTGGTTAATTGCACCAATACTATTCTTTTCCGTTCTTGATGCTCCAAAAATATCGTGGTTAATTTTAGCAAAATCGTAGCCAGTATAAACATCCTCCATAATTTTGTTTTCGGAATCAGCCGGAGCATATAGCACTCGTTAATCTTATTCATTTTAATAGCTCCATCTTGTAGAACATCATATTCAGAATAATCTTCACCAGCATTATCTATGATGTTATTTTTAAATAGAATTCCTTCCATGGTACTATGGTTTATTACTGGAGTTTCATCTATTTCCGTATTATAAATGATATTATTGGCTACAATAGTTCGTGTCGGTGGCGCCGAACGAATTTCACTTGGAGGGAGTACATCGGCACTTTCAAGATTCTGACCAACCCCAATTTGCCATGGAGATTTACAATCTATCCAAGTATTATAGGCCACAACAACATCACTAACTTGTAAGTACCGGTTTAAAGGTGTCATTGGAATACCATTCATAATAGCAAGCGGACTTCTGAATTGCTCTCCTTTAATTTTGTAGAAATAATTATTTGTAATCCAGTGCCCGGTGTTCACTATTCTGATTCCTCCAAAAAAGTTAGATTCATCTCCACCAATAAAAATGTTTCCATCTACAGTGGCGTAGCTCCCATGTCTTAATACTAAAGAACCTTCGCACTTATAGAAAATATTATTCTTGAATGTATTAAAATTTGTTTTGTCGGAGATAATCTCAACTTCGCCATTACAGGCTTCAAAATAATTATCAGATACGTTCGTAAAACTAGGGGAGACTCTTGTTTTACTATCTCCAATTCGTATGGTTTCGGCTCTAGGGCCTCCCTTTCTAGGACGTGGACCAAAGTAGTTATTTACGATTTGGTGGTGATTATTAATATGCTCATTACCGGTAAAAAAGACTCTTACCGTTTCGCCGTCGTTAGATTTTCCTGAGAGATAAGAATGATCTAGCTGGTTATGTTTCCCGTAAAATTCAACCCAGCGATCGTTTGTTAACCTATTTGGTTTTGTAAAATCTTCAATAACAGTATTGGTAACCCTACAGTTAAAGGCAATACTATCCTCGCTTATCATATAGCGAATAATAGAACTTTTGGGTGAATACCCGTTTCTGAAGTATAGTCCGTCAACTATTAAATTTTCGCCTCCCAGATGAAGATAGGACTCTCCCTCAATAAAAACTTTACCTGGAGTTTCTGCTCGTAAGTTGATGGGTTGTTCTTTTGTGCCTTTCCCAAAAAATATGATTGGAACATCTTTCCAAACTCCATTTGCCATTACAATATTATCTCCTTGGCATAGCTTTGTTGAGTGCTCCTTGCAAATCCGGGATGTCTTTTACATAGACGTTTTGGAGATTTGAATTTTCTCCACAAGAAAAGAGTAGAAGAGTAATACCTAGTATTAATAATTTGACTTTCATTATTTAATTTTCATTCGCTCTAGACCATGAGTAAGATAGTGAGTGTCTCTAGGTATCTGCCATCATATTAGGCAAATAATTTGAAGTATTTATGGAACCTTATTTTCTTTTTAACTTAATATCTCGGTCCTTTCCGTAGATGTAATCGTATAGTTTGCTAAAGTGTGCTTTCATCTTTTCTTTAGCTAATTTTGGGTCTTGGTTTAAGATGGCCGAATAAATGTCTTCGTGCTTTTTAATTTCAGATAAGGCAACGTCTCCTTCACAGACACGGTCTTTATCATAAGCAACGATAATCTCAGGAGTAATAAGTAACATGAGTGTGTTTATGGTGCTATTCTTACTCGCAGAAGCTACGGCTAAGTGAAATAGCAAATCTTCTTCTAGGCAATCCTCACCAGAGAGCATCTTCTTATTGTACGCATCCAAAGCAAACTTAATGCGTTCTAAATCTTCATCAGTTCTTCTGATGGCCGCTAATTTTACTGTTTTAAGTTCAAGTAGAATCCGGGTCTCTACCAAAGAAACAAAGTCTTGTTCTTCTAAACTTGTAATATCATCGATCATGCCGTTCATGGCAATCTGACCAATGTTAGAAATGAAAGTTCCGCTTTGCGGTTTGGAATTTAAAATCCCATAAAATTCAAGTTTCTGAATGGCTTCGCGTACGCTGGTTCTGCTGACATCAAATTTTTCGGATAGTACTCTCTCTGCAGGTAATTTGTCACCCGGCTCAAGATTTTTGTAGTTGATGAGGTCACGAATTTTTGAGATAATCCCATTTTGGATTTCCCTATTTTCTTGTTTTGTTAGTATTTCTAACTTCATATCGCGTGTGCAGTTCAAAAAAATTATTAGGTCGAATAGAATTATATAGAATAAACTATCCGAGTTTGGCTTTTGAAGAGTTTTTGGTGTTTTTGAAATTTTACCGACCCGTGGTGAGCAGGCCGGAAAAATTACTCTCAACTAACTCAAAACAACTCAATTTCTATTATATAACCTGTATTATGAAACTATCTAGTGTGTAGATTTTAGATTATAAACCGACCTTCATATATATTATTGAAAATAGGATGCAACTCTAAATTAATTTTATGAGAAGCCCAATAATTTAGTGCCGATATTATCAGATGCCTTGTCCTGGATCATTCTTATATTTAGAGACTATTTTTTAAAATCTTTACTTCTGACTTGTAATTGTTAGTTTTAAGCAGGTTTTGCTGTAGCGCCTTTAATTGAAACCAAAGTAGCTTTCTTAACAATTTTCTACCTGAACTGCCAAGTTATTTTTGTCTTGGCAGTTTCCAGTAAAAACAAAATCTAATAAGGTTGCTTACAAGTCACAACTAAATGTATAAAATATACTTTTAGTAACCTTCATTTTGGGTAATCACACCATCGCTCGCAAGTATTTCTGAACTTGGAATTGGAAACACATAATAATTACTACTGATTGTTTGTTCCATCTCGGCATCTACGGTACCTGTTCGCACCAAATCAAACCATCTATGTCCCTCAAGGGCCAACTCTACTCTTCTTTCATCCAGAATCGCTTGTTTAACTTCAGCTTGTGAGCTAACTACAGCGTCATCTAGAACAGTTAATCCCGCTCTAGTACGTATAGGGTCTAGTAGATCAAGGACTTCTGTGGCAGAAGTACCATTTTCATTCAAAGCTTCAGCATACATTAGGATAACATCAGATAGTCTCAGTTCAATAAAATCCTGATCATATTGGTCAGCAGTGTATTTGACGCCTCTCTTAAGTTCTGAATCAATAGTTAATGCTTTTCTCAAATCTTCACTTCCACCAGCCGCACTACTGGCATCAAAAGCTGAGATTAAGCTCAACGTTATATTATCTTGGTCAGCCTTTGTGTCTTTACCTTGAAACCATCCTGCAAACGCTGTACCTGTGCTTGAGTTTGGAATAGAACTTGACATTTTGGTGGCAAAAAGAATTTCTGAACTCTCATCGATTATCACGTTAGCAAAATCGGCTTCTAGAGTAACTTCTGCAGCTTCGGCTTCATTGATAACAGTTCCAAGCTCTATTGCCGCTTGAGCGAAATCACCTCTGAACATATACGCTTTTCCGAGTAAACCTTGGGCTGCAATTTTGGACGCGCGCCCAGTTGCTAATCCAGAATTATCTAAACCTGCTATTGCCGCTTGAAAATCTGGAATGATTACATTGTTATATATTTCGGTAGCTGGTTGTCTTGTAAGATCAACATCAGGAATTACTGATACATCCGGCTGTGGAACTAAAATTACAGGAACATCACCAAAAACCATCACTAATTTAGAGTAAGATAAAGCTCTTAAAAATTTAGCCTCAGCTACCTCAGTAGGGCTTTCTGATTTGTCAATGACAGTATTCGCACTTAAGATAGACTTGTATAAATCTCTGTAAAACGGGCGAAAATATATTTCTGAAATCGCTAGCCCTCCCAAATCTGAATTATAAGTGTGAAAATCAGGATATGGTGGCTCATCATCAAATTCAAATGTTAAATTATCCGCCCTAAATTCACCCATCACTGCTTGTGGTGTTACGGCACCGGTATGGTAATAATATGCTGCGTTTAAAACACCAGCATAATCTTCTAAATTATTTGCTTCAAGATCTACAAGAGGCACTTGATCTAACTCATTATCACACGATGTCATTAACACCATGGAAATTGCTGCTATATATATGGTTTTCATTTTTATCATTATTTCTTAATTAAAAATTAACATTAAGGCCAAGTGTGAAACTTCTTACAATTGGGCTAGCGCCTTCTTGGTATCCATAAGTTGTTGGGCCTGCATAACCAGAATTTTCAATTTCTACACCTTCTGGGTTAAATGAGGTGTAACTATCAGCCATGAAGTATAATAAATTAGTAGCTGCAACATACACTCTTAAGGAGCTAAGACCTATTCTGTCCGTCAAACCTGAATCTAATGTGTAACCTAAAGTTAGATTTCTCAATGCTACATATGAGGCATCTTGAATCATTGAACCATGCGCATCTCTGGTTTGTTCATAATGTAGACCATTATTGTCAGCAAGACCATCATTATTTGCATCAAAACTAGGACCTGTAGCATTACGAAATTGAGATTGCCAATAGATTGGGTCAAGATTGTAAACTTCTGCTCCTTGAGATCCTTGGAATTGGAATGAAAAATCAAAATCTTTATAGGTCATGTTACTTGAAAGCCCCCAAAAGAAATCTGGTGTAGCCGATCCTAACTTCACATAATCACCTTCATAGGTAATTTCGCCATCTCCATTTTGGTCAACTACGTAGTACAAACCACTTTGATAACCTACATTTCTTGATGGATCTTCCATATATATTGATTCAACTTGGCCTGCAGTTTCAAAACCCCACATTTCACCAATTTCTCCACCAACATAATTTCTAAATTCAGCTCCTCTGCCACTTGGTCCACCATAAACTTGTCTAGGTAGTTCATCTAAATTACCTAAGCTTGTAATTTCTGATTCAACTGTTGATAAGTTGGCACTAACATTCCATGAAAAATTTTCATTAGATATTGCTTTTATATCTAATTCCAGCTCTAAACCTGAACTAGTTACATCACCACGATTAACTGCGATAGAAGGTATACCTAAAACTTCAGAAACACTCTGGTTAATTAACATATCTTGAACGTCAGACGTATAATAATCTGCACTAAACCTGATACGGTTATTTATAAAACCTAAATCAATACCATAGTTAGTTTCTGTATTGGTTTGCCAAGTTAAATCAGCGTTTGCAACATCTTCAGGAACTAGAAATCCATTTCCGAAGGCTGTTGGTGTATTGCCCAAAATACTCAATGATTGGTAAGAGTTTAAGAAACCAGCAGTACCTAATGACCCAGTACTAAATCTTAGTTTTAAAAGGCTTAATTTTTCATTGCCTGCTAAAAAAGATTCATTACTTACATTCCATCCTAAAGAAAGTGCAGGGAATACCGCGTATTTTTCATTAGCTCCAAAACGTGAATCGCCATCTCTTCTAACTGATGCCGAAAGTAGATAACGATTATCATAGGCATATGCAATTCTTCCAAAAATACCTCTTCTTGACTGATTAGCATCTACGAAGTTTGTAATTACATCTTCTGGTGCTAAAAAGGAATAATTAAGAGGCGAGCCAGATGGTACATTTGTGGCATTTGATGACATTCCTCTGAAGTAGGTATTTACAAATTCCATACCAACCAATGCATTTAAATCATGCTTATCAGCAATCACTTTTGCATAGTTTAAAGTAGTTGTACTTAATACAGTAGATTTTTTTATATTAGATATATCCAATGCAGTTCGATTGGAACGTTGTTGACCATCTGTTAGTATACCATTATAGGTGTAAGTTTCGGTGTCTTGAATATCCGCTCCAAAAACAGTTTTTAAATTTAACCCGTCTAGGATTTTATAGTCTAAATAGGAACTTGCATTTGCAAAATACGTTTTTACGTATCGTCTTGATTCATTGAATTTTGATCCTACGCCTGCATCACCTGTGCCTCCAATACCGTTTTGATTTCTGCCATAATGCCAATCGTTAACTGCATCGCCAGGTTGTAAATCATAAATACTCTGAGCATCCAGATTAAGACTTTTATCACCTCTATAATTACTGTCAAACGAACCGCTAAGTTGATTTATTGGATTACCACGCTCTACGCTTGCATCGTACACTGATTGTCTAGTTTGATCCAACTGTTGAACAAAATCAATAGATTCTTGTGTGTGATAAACTGGACTAATACTATAAGCTCTTAAAAGGTCTCTCATCTCCCATGGCACTATATCTTGAGTACCCATAAATCCGTTCATGCTTAACCCGGCCTTTAACTTTTTACCCAAGTTAGCATCTACGTTCATACGTCCGTTATATCTTTCATAACCTTGACCTCTAACAATACCGTCAGTATTAAGGTAACCTAGAGAAGCAAAGGCTCTTAAATTTTCAGATCCTCCGCTTACGCTTACGTCATGGCTTGTAGAACTACCGTTCTTGAAAAGCCAATCTTCCATGCTAACTACGTCAGGCGCATTTGCGTATGCATCTAGTCTATATTGTAATAAAGCTGGATCTGTTTGAGAAAGATCATAATCGCCGGATTGTAGATCATTAGCCCATTCTCCAGCTGTCTTAAGCATGTCAATGTCTTTAACATATTTACTAGAGGTACTTGTATAGGTATTGTAGCTAACATTAACTTTACCCGATTTACCCTTTTTAGTAGTTACTAAAATAACTCCATTTGCACCTAAAGAACCATAAATAGCAGCTGAAGCAGCATCTTTTAAAACTTCCAAACTTTCAATATCATTTGGGTTAACAGTAGCTAAATTACCTGAAATAGGATATCCGTCTACAACAATTAGGGGATCCGAATCGCCGGAAACAGATGAAGCTGCTCTAATTTGGATTTTTGGGGCTGCACCGGGCTCACCACTTTGATTTTGTATTCTTACACCGGGTAACTTACCTGCAAGTGCATCATCTACACGAGCAACTTGCACGGCAGCAACTTCGGCACCGCCTACCTTTGATACTGATCCGGTAAGATGTGATTTTTTGACAGTACCGTATCCAACTACGACAACTTCATCAAGTAATGCAGCATCTTCAGCCATTACTATATTAATGGTCTCTTGGTCTCCTACGGTTATGTTTTGAGTCACATAACCAATGTATGAAAATTGAAGAACGTCGCCACTATTAGCATTTATAGTGTAAAGTCCGTCAAAATCTGTTGCAGTACCTGTTGTGGTACCGGAAATAACGACATTTACGCCAGGAATTGGTACGTTAGCATCATCTACAATCGTACCCGATATAGTAGACGCGTCTTGAGCAAATATTGCGGCGTTTATAAACAGCGCAAGTATTAGTGCTAATTTGTTTTTAAAATTCATTTGTGTTAAAGTTAAGTTAGTAATGTTCATCGGTTTAAGGCCCGACGCCTAAATGGAACTGTGCGAGAATACCATTTAATCATCAACTTACTATAGCACGTAACTCATTAACGTTTTTGAATTTTGTATTTTTGTAATGAGCGTGTATAGTAAAATGTACGTGTTCGTTGTGTTACTTCCCTTCAGAATGAAGTAATTTTAGTTAAAAAGGATGGGTGTGCGCCCGTCCTTTTTTTATTTAAGTACTTTATATTTTCATCAAATATTTCTTAAATTAATATTAGCTAGTAATTCTCTTTTTCAATTGGTTACCCATACTGGTTTACCAAATTGGTTTACCAAATATAACTTAATACTTTGTTAAAAAAAAATAATATTAATAAAATTGGTATTGATTATTGCGCTTATAATATTTTGGAGAGACTCAATTTGCTAAAATGATAATTGTAGATTACCGAAGTTTAAGAGATAGCTGTTTTGGTTTTAATAACTACGCTGTCCCTGTATTATATTGGGGTTTTGAGAAGTTGGTCATATTATTGTCTTGATGATTTCTTTTGTTTCTTCTCTGCAGAGTGAGCATACATTAGCTACTTTTTATACGCTTAGTGGGTTGAGAATGAATTGTTAAAGTAATTGTGGTTACATCGTATTTTATTAGCAAAAAAGAAATTGTTTTGTTATTATCTCAGAAAGAAATGGAGCTATCGGCAAGGCTATTAAAATTAGAATTCAATTAAATTTTTAGTCATAAAGCCTTTTCAGAAAACACTAAAATACCATTAAAAACACTTTCATTTTTTTTCTGACAAAATCCATCAGTTTCATATGGTGCTATACAAAATTAAACACCGCTTTTTGGCATTTTATTACGTCGAAAATTATCATTTTAAATTCCCCGTATTCAAATTGGTAGATTTTTAGTCAAGGTTTTTCAGACGTAGTTTTAATAACAAAAAAGAGTAGAATTCTAATAGTTTTATGTACGCTTTTTATAGATATAATCCGCTCTCCATTGCTAATCGCGGGAAAATAGATAAAGCATTGGCTGTCAACCTAAAAAAATAACGAAACATATACATTTTAAAGGTAAATTTTCTAGTTTTTACCTCTCTAATTATTTGAAATAAATTATATTGCTTAGGTAATTATTTTTATAAACTAAAAGCAAAAAATGAAACGATTTAGTGAAAAGTACATCACCACAAAAGACATGGAATGGGAAAATCTTGGTGGAGGAGTATCAAGAAAATTCTTAGGTTACGATAATCAAATTATGATGGTAAGAGTGAAATTTGACAATGGTGCATTAGGTGCTCCACATCAACATTTTCACACACAAGCTACCTACTGTGTTTCAGGTAAATTTGAATTTGAAATTGATGGAGTAAAACAAATTGTTGAAGCAGGAGATGGTGTGTATATTGAGCCTAACTTATTGCATAGTGCAGTTTGCTTAGAAGAAGGAGAGCTAATTGATACATTTAGCCCAGTAAGAGAAGATTTCTTAACTGGCGAAGGCCCATCTTATTTTGGTGATAAAAAGTAAGTATAAAAAAACTTCTCTTAGCTTATAACGGGAGGTTAAAAATAGTTTTCTCAATTATATTGCTTTGTTATATAATACTCAGAGAAAAAACTAATAAAATTCTATAATTTGGTTTTCATATCCTGAATTGGGAAAAAATGAAAATCAAATTATAGAATGAATTGAAAGGAATAAATTTTTATTTCAAAAGCGCTGATAAATATAGGTTTTGGGGTTCAAGCCAAAGATTAATCTATTTATAAAGCCTTCCTAAACTCTGGGCAATTTTACTTTTTGGTGATTGTAATAAATTGGTAAGGACCCTTCCAGCGGTATTCTTTATCTTTTATTTTCAAAACATGTTCCTTGTCTGCATTTTTATCTTCATTGGCCAAGACCAATAACAACTGATTGCCATTAGACTTGGTTTCAACAACTACCGCAGTATATTCTTTACTATCTACCATGAGTTCTATATTGGAAATAACACTATTCGAGTTTACTGAAAACTCAGAAACCGGACTGTAATGCCCATGTGATTCCATGACAGAAACGAATGTTGTGTTTTGTGTATTTTTTCTACGAATGACAAGACCGGCATCTCTTCTTAAGTTAAATTCCGGATCGTTAGCGCCAATGCGTACAAATTGTAATTCGTCATCTTTTAGGCTAGCAGTGGTTAATGTATAGAAATGCCCATTTTCTAACCAGCTTAATTTTGAGTTTTCTTCTTTAGGTTGCCCTGTGCCTTCTGCCCAAAGATGTTGATAGCCGTTTTCAGAACCTAACGTCTCTAAACTTTTAGGTGTAGAGAAATCAAAATTGGTTTTCATAACCTGACCTTTAAAGTAGAAGGGAAGGTCATATTGATTTTCAGTAGTTGATACTACTTTTAGGATATCTAGTAAAAAAGGTTTTTCAAAACCATCGGCTTTAATTAGCGCCATGGTTCGTTGCATTTCCGTTCCAGGATATGCATTCTTTTCTTTAGCACTTACAACTTGCACTTCTGGATTGGAAGTGTCAAAAAAGTATAGCTCTGAATGGTGTTTACTACCTACCTCATATTTTCCGCCAAAATGAGAGGTCTCATTTTGTACGAGTGTATTGTGGGCTATCGTTTGTTTGGCCCAAGTCTTATTTTCTTTTAAATAATTGCCACCACCTTTTTGCTCAATATTTACAAAACGGGCTAGTCCGTAGTCTTGTAATATCTCCGTGCCTTTTTCGTAAAGCGAAAATGACAGCTTATCATAATGTCCGTGGCTTAGACCTTGCGCGGCATATTTAAAAACCAAGGTCATATCTTCATTACCATACCTAAGTATACCAACACCGCCTTCGTCGCCCTTGGTGCCATCAGTTAGGTTGATTGATTTTTTCTGAAAAGGTTCAGCCTTGCCATCTCTAATACCTATGGCAACGGCAAGACCTGAATCATCCAATAAAACTTTACCTTGCTCTTCTGCAATACTCAATAATTGTGGATTATGTCCTCCATAATGATATGCAATATCAAGAGCAGTGACTACGTCAGGTGATTTGTACGACATTCCTTTCTGAGCATCGTTCAGAGGGAAAAAATCCCCGTCCGCATCAGAAAGATTTACGAGTATGTTTACTGACTTTAGCAACACACTATCCTTATGTTCAAAAATCTTTTGCTCAGGCTTCACATTGTGCAATGCCTCGGCAAAAATTAAGAAAGGATACATGGCATATCTTTGGTAGTAAGGTCCTTCGGGTATAATAACCATCAGGAGAAAATGGCTCATCTATATTGGCTAAAAAACCAACCTCTTGGCCTTCTGTTTTTATAAACCCACCATCATTATCTTTAGCTCCAACAGGTAATCCGTCGTCTTCTATCCCGTATAATGCCCTTTGGATTAATTCATCATCATTCATTACCAACCCAATCATACCAACGGCAGCATTACCCCATGTACTATGGTTGTGAACGCGATTGTAGAATTGAGGGTTTTCTATGGATATAAAATCTGCAAAAGGTCTGAAAAGATTTTTTTCAAGTTGCTTGCGTTCCTTCTTAGATAGGTAGTCATAAACACAGTCATAAGCCTGACTTACATAAACCAACCAATTGGAATCATTAAGACACTGCCAGAATAATTTACCTCTAGCGTATGAACGCGTTTGCGGGTGTACAGGCAAATCTTTGTACATGGCTTCGTACTGAAATAACATGTCTTTAATATATAGAGCATATTTTTCATCGTCTAAAATCTGATACAATACACCGGCTTTTTGAAGCGTCTGAAAATTAAGTTTGTGACGAGAGTGTGTATAACCACCAGAAAAATCTTTAGGTATTGGGGTTTCAATTCCCAATGCAATTTCAGCATCTACCTCGGCTTTTACTTTTGCTAAAGTAGCATCAAAAAGGGGAACATTACCTAATTCTGCTCTTATCTTTTGAACGCCTTCTTTGGTTAAAATTAAGCTGGGATGGTCTTGTGAATGTCCACTAAAGGAGATTAACAATACGCAGATAAAAATTTGTAATACTCTTATATGTTTGGTCATATTTGAATTGAGTTATGTAGTATGCCTAAATTATATTAGTTAGTGCTTATTACGTTGAAAGTAGAATAGGCATTTAAGTTGTAATCTGAATCACCAGTAAAATAGGGGCCGTTCTTGATGGTTTTTAACACGATAATTTTGGTCGCCGATCATCTCTGTTTTTTTGAAATACTCAGGGGTTTCTTCCTGTTTTTCAAAATTGGCTCACCGACGACCAAGTGCATGTTAATGGCTCTGCTATCTTTAAATATATTGTCTGTTGTGTCTATATGATATAATACCATAAAGTAAAATGGCAAACTATGATTTGAACGCTTTCCAATTCAATTGGTTAACCAAATTGGTTTACCAAAAATAGAAATATTTTTTAACTGAACAAATTATAGCAAGCCTATATGCTGAATTTAAGGGGTAAACGTGATAAAAAACACGTATCAACCATATTTTCTAGCTAAGTACTTTAAAATGGTGTCCACTATTTCTTGTTCCGGATGGGTAATATCTACAGTTAGTGCCCTTTTAGGAATTTCCAGTAGTTCAAAGTCCGACTCTAGTGAAGACTCGGTTTGGTTATTTGAATGTCCTTTATCTAGACGTTGGTTAACCTCGTCATAAGTACCGTTCATAAAAACCCAGTCAATATTTAAATCTAGATTTTTAGCAAGCTGTAAACGTTGCTCTTTCTTTAAAATAGAACAAGAAACCACACAGCCATCTTTAGCGAATTGCTCACTAATTAAACTTTCAATAGCAGGTAACCATTTGCTAGATTCCGTATTGGTATTTTCCTTATCGGCAATAAGCTGCTCATTGAATAATGCATCTGCATCAAAAAATGGGATGTCTAATTTTTTAGCTACCTTCTCACCAACAACACTTTTACCGGTTCCACAAACGCCCACTAAAACAACTATAAAATTATCTTTTCTACTCATCTGTTAAATAATTGGTTTACCAAATTGGTTTACCAAATATAGTTATATTTGACTATTAACAAAATATTAAGTGTTAAAACCATTTTTAAAACCATCACATTATGGCCCTTTACAAAGCTCAAGTCAGTCGCAGAAACTTTATAAAGAAAACTAGTTCCGCAGCTTTGGCGGTTCCCTTAATGCCACTTGGAGACCCTTTTGCTTTAACTACGCATCTTTTTAATGAGGAACCTCAAGTACATCTTTTTTCAAAACATTTACAATTTTTGGAATTTGATGATATGGCGAAAGCTGCCGCCGAAATCGGTTTTGATGGATTGGATTTAACTGTTAGGCCAAAAGGACATGTGCTGCCAGAAAATGTAGAGCGCGATTTACCAAAGGCTATGGAAGCCATGAAGAAATATGGTTTAAAGTCAAAAATGATGACAACCAATGTGCTGAATGCAAATGAAGATTTGGACAGGCAGGTTTTGGAAACAGCTAGTAAATTAGGTATTACACATTATAGAACCGGGTGGCTTACTTATCCGGAAGAACTGAGTATTGAGGAAAGTCAAGAAAAGTATCGTGAACTTTTTAAAGAACTGGAAACAGCCAATAAAGAATTGGGATTAATAGGCTGTTACCAAAATCATGCAGGTAATCATGTTGGCGCACCTATTTGGGATTTGCCTCCTATATTACCATCTCCGGATAGCAAACATTTGGGTAGCCAGTATGATATAAGGCATGCTGTAGTGGAATGCGGTATGAGTTGGGAATTAGACTTGCGCTATATCGCACCCTTCATAAGAAGTATTGTTATAAAGGATTTTAAATGGGGAATGGAAGAAGGTAAGTGGAAACCAATAAATACACCTCTAGGAGAGGGAATGATAGATTTTGGACGTTACTTTTCATTGCTAAAAAAATACAAAATTAACGTACCTATATCTCTACATTTAGAATATGACCTTGGCGGTGCCGAGCATGGCGCTACGGAAATTACCATGGATAAAGAAGATGTTTTTTCCAAAATGAAAAAAGATTTGACCTTCCTAAAAGATACTTGGAACAAAGCGGAATAATAAAAAATAACTGAAGCACAGTATGACAGTAAAAGTAGCAACCACAACAGAAAAACTAAGAAAGGTCAGTACGGCAACTATTGCCACTTGTCTATTTAAAAAAGGCCTAAAAAATCAATTTATACAGGATGTTAAGCCGTTAAAAACAGGCAAGCCCACCATGGTAGGTAAGGCCTATACGTTGCGTTATATTCCTGCTCGGGAAGATTTGAATCCTATAGAAGTGTTTAGAGATCCCAAGCATTTACAGCGTGTTGCTGTAGAAGAATGCCCAGAAGGGTACGTGATGGTTATAGATAGTAGAAAAGATGCCCGTGCAGCTTCTGCAGGGTCTATCTTGGCCACGCGTTTAATGGTGCGTGGGGTAGAGGGTATAGTCACTGATGGTGGGTTCCGTGATTCTGCTGAAATTGCCGATCTTAATTTTGCATCTTATCACAACAGACCTACGGCTCCTACCAATCTAACCCTGCATAAGGCTATTGCTATTAATGAGCCTATTGGTTGTGGTGATGTAGCCGTATTTCCAGGGGATTTTATTGTAGGTGATGATGATGGTATTATGGTCATACCAGCAGGAATTGCAGATGAGGTTGCCGATGAATGTACTACAATGACACTTTTTGAAGAGTATGTGATGGGCGAAGTTGAAAGTGGAACATCCATAGTAGGGCTTTATCCGCTAACAAATGAAGCATACAAAACTAGTTTTGAAGAATGGAAGGCTTTGAACGGTAAGGCGTAGTTTTAATTAAGACGAAGATTCTTGGATGGATAAAATGGATACTGGTAAACCATAAATTAAAAGAGTTAAATTACGCGCTAATCTCTGCTTTATGAAAATAGCTTACACCTTAGTAGTACTGATTACATCTGTCTTGTTCTTTAATAATTCTGTAGACAAGAAAAGCCCAAAAGAGGCAAGGTTAAATGATATTCAAATTATTGGTAGCCATAATAGCTATAAGGTGGCAATTGAGAAGCCGCTATTTGAGTATTTGCTGAAAAAGGAACCTAAATTAAGTAGTTTGGAATATGACCATATTCCGTTATCCGGACAATTGGATTTAGGGCTTCGTAATTTGGAGCTCGATGTTTTTCATGATCCAGAAGGAGGGCATTTTTCAAACCCCAAAGGTTTGGAAATTATAAAATCTATGGGGCTTGAGCCAAGACTTTTTGATGTGGAACAAAAGTTGAAAAACCTTGGCCTGAAAGTATTTCACATTCAAGAAGTAGATTTTAGAAGCCATCAATTACTATTTAAAGAGGCTTTGATGGAATTAAAAGCGTGGTCCAATGCTAATTTGGGGCACACTCCAATTATCATCACTATCAACACCAAGGATAGTGAAGTGCCAGAAACAAGAAAACCGTTGCCGTTTGATACTCAGGCTTTACAAAATTTGAATACAGAAATACGAGACATATTTTCTGAAGAAAACTTAATTACACCTGACTTTGTAAAGGGCGATTATGATACTTTAGAGAAAGCGATTTTAGATAAAGGTTGGCCAGAATTGACCAAGGTGAAAAACAAGTTTTTATTTGTTTTGGATGAGGGAGACGAAAAAACGGATGCCTACTTATCGAATTTTTCTAATTTAAAAGGAGCGGCTTTATTCGTGAACAAAGAAGAAGGAAATCCAAATTCAGCTTTTAGGATTATAAACGACCCGGTGGTCGATTTTGAGAAGATTAAAAACCTCGTAGCCTTAGGATACATGGTCCGTACACGTGCAGATGCAGATACCAAAGAAGCAAGAACAAATGATTATAGTAGGTTTGAAAAAGCCAAGGCATCTGGTGCGCAGGTAATCACGACGGATTACTATCTCCCCAGTACATTTTTTAAATCGGATTATAAAATCAGTTTTGAAAATGATGGGTATGAAAGAATAAAGAGTAATTGAAAATCCTTTGAATTTAATAGACTTTAAATAAAAAGAGGAGCTACATAGTAGCTCCTCTTTTTCATGATTAAAATATAATTGCTAAAGTAAATTCTTATTGTGTTAGTACTAAAGAGGTAACAACACCCAATAATCCAACATGCTGCAGCTCTATTTGGGTTTCGGAAACTGAGACTACTTCCCAATCTGCATTGAGCAGATTAAGCGGTGGGAGTAAACCAAAATCTAAGGTCATCTCAGTACTATCTTCATTAACAACCCACGTGCCGCTTAATGGTAATAGGCCACTTCCTAAAACACCTCCGTCTTCATCAAAAGTAAGTACGTTACCACCTAAAATCGGAAGTTGATTGATACCATCTACTAAATAGTTAGAAACGCCCCAAACACCAGTCGTTAATGATTCTACAATGTCAATAACAGGGTCAACAATAGGGTCTATAGGATCAATCACAGGAATGTCCGGTAAACAAATACTTCTAAAATGGACTTTGTTTTCTCCTGCTATCAATCTAACATCAGTATCTAATAAAGTGCGTTTTATTTCTTGAAGCTCCCATAGGCCATTAATATTATCTAGACCAGGTACAGTTACAGTTATAAAGACCTTGTCATTAGCGCTACTAGAAACCCAAGTTCCAACTATAGTCTCCGTGTCAGAAACAGCTAAAACTGAACCGTCTTGCTGGAAAGTAAAAACATATGAGCTGTACTCTACAGCACGTGACTCTCCGTCAATCTCAACTAGGTGTGCTTCCCAATTGGAGCATTCTGCCCATACTTCTATGAATTCAGTTGTGGTACAGTCAATACAATCATCATCATTAAAATCATTGTCATCGTCTTCATCACAAGCATCTTTATTCTCTTCTATAACATTTTCCAATGCCACTATGCTATTAACTTCAACAGAGGTGCCATCATGTAATAACAGGGTTATAGGAAAGTTTAGGCTTACGAAATCATCGTCCGTTAAATTATTTAAAAAGCTATTGAAGGACATATCGTCCATAAAAGAAATCGTATCTATAATTTCGCTATTTGAATTGAAAATAGATGCGGTAATTGGGTATTGAATATCTACACATTCAATATCATCATCGGCTTCATTTTCTTCAGGGCAACCATCTCTAAATACACTTAATTCCTCAGCATTTAAAACAGCATTCGTAGAGAAATCATTCATTATAATAGTAATGGGAAAGATAATTTCTAAAGTGTCTTCATCATCTTCATATTCATCAAAAATGAGTTCTATTACCTCATAATCTTTTTGGTCCTCAACTAAAATTTGAGTGCCATTAACGATTACGGAAACGGGTAATTGTACGGAAAAACAACTAGCCTGATCAATTAAATTATCTGCAGAGCCATCGTTGGAGGTAGTACCTTGTAATAAACTTATAATAGTAGACCCAATAGATAGTGATTGCTCCGGAGGAGTGCCCACATATGCATATTCCTCTTGTCTACAGGAGGAGATGAGCATTAGAACAGTAAGTAATAAAATACTTATAAAACCGTTAGTCTTCTTCATAACAAGGCTATTTTATGGGTGCCGTATAGTAATGAAACAACTAAACGTGTAAAACTCCTGAAAATTTCTTGAAAAATTGTTTTTCGCCCTGTTTATGAGTCTAACAAGATTATTTTGAAGAGAAACCTCCATGAAAACGTATGTGAAGAAACTGTATTTGGTAGTCTGTACACCAAATATGCAAAGAACCTTCACGACTTTCTTTACTATAAATATGGGGATAATCTAAATCCCGGAGACAAGGCACAGGATGCTTTTGTTAAGCTATGGGAGAATTGCAGCAAAGTAACTCCAGATAAAGCAAAATCGTATTTATTCACGGTAGCCAACAATATGATGTTGAACGAAACAAAACATCAAAAGGTAGTTTTAAAATATCAAAGTTTGGCCCCAAAGGGGTATACCAATGAGAATCCAGAATTTATATTGGAGCAGGAGCAATACTACAAAAAGTACCAAACTGCATTGGCTAAATTATCGGAGGAGCAGCGTACTGCTTTTATGTTAAATAAGGCGGAAGGCAAGAAACATGAAGAAATAGCACAAATTTTAGGAGTAACTAGAAAGGTTGTAGAGTACCGTATTTACTCGGCTTTTGACCAATTGAAAAAAGAATTACATGATTTTAAGATAAAATAGTCAGGAGAATTTAGGTCTCGGTTGTTTTATATAAAATGAGTCATACCATGAATAATAAGAGCTTGATAGAAAAATGGCTATCAGATGATTTAACAGAAGAAGAACGTATTGCTTTTGAGGCTTTGGAGGATACTCCGTTTCATAAGGATATAGTAGCAAATGCTTCTAAGTTTAAAGCTTCTGGTTTTTCTGAAATGCCAAATTTTGAAAGTTTTAAAAAGCGCATAGAAGCCCCGGAAGTTCCTATAAAAAAGTTACAATGGCTAAACCCTATCCTTAAAATAGCAAGTGTTCTTATGCTTGGGCTGGGTGTGTATTACTTCCTTTTTATGAATGTAATGACAGAGGTACATACTATGGTTGCCGAAAAAACGACCATTGAATTGCCAGATTCCTCTCGTGTAGTGCTTAACGCACTATCAGAAGTTAGTTACAATGAAAAAAACTGGGAAGATAAAAGAGAGATTAAATTACAAGGCGAAGCCTTTTTTGATGTAGCCAAAGGTGCCAAGTTTGATGTTGTGACTTCAAAAGGTACGGTAACCGTAATGGGAACCGAATTTAATGTAAAGCAAAGAGGCGACTTTTTTGAGGTGGCTTGTTTTGAAGGAACTGTTCGTGTGGTTACGGATAACAAAACAGAAATCCTTAAAGTAGGCGATAACCTTAAATGGTACAAGGGTGTTTTGGTAACTGGGCAACACACTCAAAAAGCACCACAGTGGACAAAGAATTCTAGTGCTTTTCAGCGTATTCCCGTTTCGGAAGTACTTGCTGAGTTAGAAAGACAATATGATATAAAAATCACGCTAGAAGGCGTAGATGTAAATCAACTTTTTACAGGTGCTTTTGTACATGACAATTTAGAAAATGCACTAATGGCTATTAGCGAGCCTCTTAGTCTAGAATATGAGGTAATAAAGCCCAAGACTGTGCGTTTAAGTACAAGTGAATAAAAGACTTTTAATTCTATTTTGTCTTGTACTTGTATTCAACAATTATACTATTACCGCACAGGAAAGAGAAGCTACAACTTCTCTACCACGTATTTTAGTTGAGTTGCAGGAACGTTTTGGCGTGCAATTTAATTATGCCTCTACCTTGGTAGACGAACTCCACGTTACACCACCAGATACTACGCTCTCTCTAGAGCAGACCATAGATCATTTAAAAACGCAAAGTAACCTAGACTTTGTGTTCGTATCGGATAGTATTATTTCCATCAAGAAAAAACGATTAATGCTTTGCGGCTATCTCTTAGATGTCCAAAGTAATGAAGCCTTGCCCTATGTTACCGTAAAAAATGGAACACGAGGTACGATAACCAATCCAGAAGGTTATTTTGAAATTGAAGCGGCACATGCTACGGATGTCATTCAAATACGGCATATAGGCCATAAAACAATACAGCGCGAAGCCCAGTTTTTTAATACTACCAAGTGTGCTAGAATATATCTCATACCGGAACACGAGCAGTTAGAAGAGGTTATACTTTATCAATACCTCATACGTGGTGTAGATAAGCTGGGTAACGGTTCCCTTCAAATAGATTTTAATAAGTTTAGTATACTACCAGGTCTTATAGAAGAAGATGTACTGCAGTCCGTTCAGGCATTGCCCGGCATACAGAGTATTGATGAAACGGTTTCCAATATTAATATTAGGGGAGGTAGTAACGATCAAAATCTTATTACTTGGGATGGAATCAAGATGTACCAATCGGGTCATTTTTTTGGTTTGATATCTATGTACAATCCGCATATGACCCAAAAAGTAGAACTCCATAAAAATGGAAGCGGAGTGGGCGAGACCGATGGCGTATCCGGTACCATTGCCATGAAAACCAAGGATTATATTAATCCGGAAATAAACGGTAGTATTGGGGTTAATTTAATAGATGCCAATGGTTTTGTAGATGCTCCATTGGGGCAAAAAGCTTCTATTCAGATATCTGCTCGTAAGGCAATTAGCAACTTTATAGAGACACCTACGTATACCAAATATTTTGACCGTATAGCCCAAGACACAGAAATAGAAAAGAATACCGCCACAGAAAAGAATTCTGATATTGGTTTCGATTTTCATGATGCTTCTTTTCGGTTGCTATTTCATCCTTCGGATAAAGACCGCCTTCGGGTTAACTTTATTTATACGGCCAATGAAGTTTCTTTTAATGAAAATGCCCTCGTATCGGGCGAGGTTAAAGAAAGGCAAAGTACCCTAAACCAACTCAGTATAGCAGGAGGTATTCAATACCAAAGGGATTGGACGGAAACCTTAGATTCTGAACTTATGGTCTATGAAACAGATTATCAGTTAAAGGCCGTAAATGCCAATATTCTTGATAACCAGCGTTTCTTACAGAAAAATAAAGTTTCGGAAACAGGGGTGAAGCTTAAAGTGGGAAAAAAATTACGCCACATTTAAAATGGACCAATGGGTACCAATTAATGGAGACTAAAGTAACCAATTTAGATGATGTAGATGATCCAGAATTTAAGCTCTTGGAGGCAGAAGTATTACGGGCACACGGTATATTTTCGGAAATAGGTTTTCTTTCCGATGATAAAGCTACTAGACTTAATCTAGGAATGCGTTTTAACCATTTAGATAAGTTCAAAAAACAAATATGGGAACCTCGTTTAAGTTTTAACCATGGTTTTGGAAAAGGTTTTACCGTTGAGGTTTTAGGAGAATTCAAACACCAGAATACGTCTCAGGTCATTAACTTTCAAAATGATTTTTTGGGTGTTGAAAAAAGACGATGGCAACTTTCGGATAATGACTCTATTCCCGTTATTACCAGCAAACAAATTTCTACAGGCCTTAGTTATAATAAGAATGGTTGGCTGGCAAACGCCGTAGCTTTTTATAAAAAAGTGAATGATATTACCACGCAGAGCCAAAGTTTTCAAGATCGATATGAGTATGTAAAAACAGCAGGAAATTATGATGCCAAAGGTATTGATGTGTTGCTCCGTAAACAGTTAAAGAATGCCAGTTATTGGCTAAGTTACGCTACTCTAAAAAGCGACTATCATTTTAAAGATTTACCAGAAACTAATTTCCCCAGTAATTTTGATATTACCCATGCGGTAACTTTAGGAACCAATTATACGTTAAATAGGTTTTTAGTTGCTGCGGGATTAAATTGGCGTACGGGAAAACCCTATACACGGCCAGTTGTTGCCAATGAGATAAATGACGATGCGGTAAACTTTGAGAGCGCCAATAGTTCTAGGCATGATGATTATTTACGTTTGGATGTTTCGGCAAAATATGAGTTTAAATGGGGAGAGAACACCAAAACTCAAATTGGTGTAGCTGCTTGGAACGTATTAAACCGAGACAATACGATCAATACATTTTATAGGCCGGAGACGGCTACAAACGCTAAAGAGTATAGACAAAGCTCGCTTGGCTTTACACCTAATGCATCCATTAGATTGATCTTTAACTAGGGTTGACAAGAGAGTAGGATTGCCTGTTTTTGATACGCTGCTTGTGTTTTAAAATAAAAAAAGCTGTGTCTACCCAAGACACAGCTTTTACATCCCAAAATACTAATCTACAATCCAAAGAAGGTTAAGGGGGCTATTTATTTTTATAGGAAAGCAAGAAGAATAAAATACTGCACTACGGCAAAAACAATCAGGCCTAACAGTAGGTTCGTTTGATTATCAAATATTTTTTTGATTTCTTCTCTTTCAGTGCTATCGTTAATCTGAATCGGTTCTAAATTTTTCATCTGAGTGTGTTTTGGTTAGGTAATTTCCTATTTGATTTTTTTACTTGGTAATTTAGTTTTGTAATACGAACATGAGAAATACATATTGCAATACGGCAAATAGTAATAACCCTTTAAGTAAGTAAGTCTGCCCTTTTAACAAGTGAATTTGGTAATTAAATACCTCTTGTATTTTTTTTGTTTCCCTTTCTTTTACTGCCTGAGTTGATTCGAGAGTTTTCATGAGCATATTTCTTTAGGGGTTTCTGTCTATAAAACAATCGATTGGAGGAAACTCCTGAAAAAAAGTTTATTTTTTTTCGATTTTATCTTTATATAGGGCTAAAAACTCACTATTTTATTATTTAAGTATTTGATAATGTGGTATTTAAATTTTTTAAGTCGATGTTGGAAAATAATGCTGTTATCACTCATTTATACTGAATAATTGAGAGTAGTACATTGAAAATCAGCCTATTTTAATCCGTTTTAAATCGAATTTATACCATAGATAAAGCGAGCCTTCTGCAAATTTCAACATCCACGCAAAAGAGGCATATGGAATGGTAATCAATCAACCAACTCCCTAGTACGAACAGACGGGGCTTCTTTCTTTTTATACTTCCGTCCATACCACAATAAAATACCCGTAACTGGTAAACTAGCGGTAAGTAGGCTTACCAGAAAAGCAATGATTTTTCCGGGAAGACCTCCTATAGAGCCAATGTGAATGTCATAGGTCATCCGAACAATCTTATCCGGTATTTGGGCATTTTTATATTTGCCGTATACACTTTCTGTTTCTATTTCTTCAAGTGTGTTTTGGTCAAAAAACCGAAAATCGGAATCATAAAAAAGACCCTTACTATTGGAAACTTCTACATAAACGCTTTCATCTGCTGTAGTAGGGTAGTGCAGTTCGTAGGCTTCTGCTTCTGGGGATTCCTTCATTAATTTTACAATTAGATTATCCCATGGTTTTGCAGTAGTATCCTCTGGGGTCTCACTGTTGTTTTTTGGAATATTAAATGCAGCTTCCTTTTCACCGCCAGTTGCTATGTAAACGCCATACATTAGCCATTTATAAGACATCATAGAACCTGTGAAAGCTAATATTAAAGCAAGGGAACAGACGTAGAAGCCAACAATGGAATGCAAGTCAAAGTTTTTACGTTTCCAGCGGGTAGTTTTCTTCCAGTCAAATTTTAGGCGTTGTTTTAGATTCTTCCGTTTTTTAGGTAACCACAGAATAAAACCGGAAATAATAATAAAAATAAAAAGGAGAATAGAAACACCCACCACCTGTTCGCCAATGTCTTTGGGCAACCATAACCGCATATGACCTTTAAGAATAAAAGCAAAAAAACCGGTAAGGTGGTTGTCTACTTGTATAACCTTTCCGGAATAGGGGTTTAAAAATACACTTTGATAAAACTCAGGTTCCGCATCATAAAAAATAACCTCTATGGCATCATCGGCTTTCTTAAAGAGCGTACCGTGAACATGGTTATCAGGAAAAACTTCTTTAGCAAGTTCTTTTGCTTGTGTTGGTGTTAAAATAGGTTGGTCCTGGGAACCACTTTTTTGTATTGATCATAGGTACTTTCAATCTCTTCTCTAAATGCCCAACAACAACCGGTAACGGATACAATAAAAACCACAATTCCGGTAGCTAGACCTAAGATTTTGTGTAGGGTAAGAATATGTTTTTTTAGTGCCATAGGATACAAAGAATAAGGCAACCCGTGCGAGTTGCCTTTGTGGATTATATTTTAAAATTTAAAACTGAAGGTACCCAGAAGTGCTCTTCTTTGCTGAGGAGTTACCGTACTCCATCCAGAATAATAAGATTTATCCGCTAGGTTATTCCCTTTAATACTAAATCTATACTTGTCTGTTTCATAATAGACAGAAGCGTTAAAAACGGTATAAGAAGGAATGTAAAAACTTCCGGTGGTTGCTTTATAGTCAACCATGGTATCATATTCCGAAGCACCGTTAAAACCGGCTCCTACACCAAAGTTTTTTAGAAACTTGTAATCGGTCCAAAAGTTATAGGTTATATCTGGTCCAGATTCGCCATACCTATTGCCCACTAGTTGCACTGCAGAAGGAGAATCTGTAATTTCAGAATCGTTGTAACTAAAACCGGTATGTATGTGTAACCCTTCAATTGGGTTGGCGTTTACTTCAAGCTCAATACCTTGGCTGTTTATTTCTAAATCCTGTGTTTGTGTCGCCCAGTAATATTTGTTGTTTACGTTTATATTGTAATAGCTTAATGTAGCTTCTAATTTGTTATGGAATAGATTAGATTTCATCCCCACTTCAAATTGATTTGCTTCTTCAACATCATAGGATTGTAATACGGTTTCACCTGTAGAAAAGTCGGTGATGTATTGCGGATTTACATAAGAAAATCCATTCTGGTAATTCGCAAAAACGGATAACTGATCTATAATCGGTTGAAAAACGATACCAAACTTAGGAGAGAAAGTAGATTCCGTATATTCAGTATCATCATCAGTTACGGTATTTAGATCACCTTCATAATCAAAACGGTCATAACGCACACTTGCCATAACGGATAAAGAAGGTATAATATGGATAACATCCGAGATGTAGGCTCCAAATACATTTTGGCGTACATCAGAATCTAGATTCCCTAAGCCTGTTAATGCAGTACTTAAATTCTGGGCATTAATGGCTGGTTCCCCATATATTAAATCGCCCTGTAGATTTATAGAATGCAAGTATCCCCAATTAGAGCTATTGTCTATTGTTTTAGAATCTAGGTAATCTAAACCAACTAACAACTTATTTTCCAAATCCCCTAAATGAAAGGTTCCATTAAAGTTTTGCTGTAGGTTTAAGGTCTTTGTTCTAGAATCCGTGTCTTGTGCATACAAGCTAAAATTTTCTGTACCTATGGGAGCTGCCGGGTCTGTATAATCTGCCGTGTTCCATAAATAGGTATAGTAACCTAAAGATTTTGCCAATCCGCCTGCTATTAGGGTTTGAGAAGACCAATTGTCCGTTATTTTCCAAGCAATTTCTCCCCTGTAATTCTGGGTGATATTATCTATGGTAACATCATTGTTGGTAAAGGATAAATTGGTGTCGTAATTTAAATCGGCAATAGAATTAAACGCTATGGGACTAGATCTGTTTAAGAATAAGAACGTTTCATTAGTTTGCTCATTCCCTGATGCTTCATAGGAGAAGTTCAAGGATAGGTTGTTGTTAACCTTGTATGAAAGCGATGGCGCTATAAAAACCGACTTCTTAAAACCTGCATCTTGAAAGCTATTGTCCTTTTGAAAACCACCATTTAAGCGGAAGGATAACTTTTCGCCATCAGAGATATTTACATCTACATTTAGTTTTGCAAAATCATTAGAACCGCCAGATACCGTTACCTCTCCTCCAGTACTGTTATAGGGTTTTTTGGTAACAATATTAATCAAGCCACCGTAAGAGGTAACTGAGCTACCGAATAAAGTTCCAGAAGGACCTTTTATAACTTCCACACGTTCTACATTAGAAGGGTTGATAAACCCATTTGTAATACCGGTAACGCCATTTACCAATTGCGGTTGCACTGCAAAACCACGACTGGAATAATACCCGGCACCATCGCCACTTCTACCTGTAGAGGACCATAATTGCGTAATACCCGCAGCATTTACTAAAGCATCCTGGAAGGTGTTAACGGACTGGGAGATAAGTAATTGATTGGTGATGGTGTTGTAAACTTGGGGGTTTTCTATGTTCTTTAGGGGCATTTTAGAAACATAGGCCGTTTGCTTTCTAGAAAATTTGTTCCGTCGTTCGGCTTCAACGATTACTTCGTTCAGGATTTCATTTCCTTCGTAAAGTACAATCTCGGGTAAGGTTACATTTTGGTTGTTAGCAACCGAGAATATAATTTCCTTGGTTTTGAAACCGAGGTAGGAGAGAGACAACACATAGTTGCCGTTGCTAAGATGGTTAAGTTCAAAAGAACCCGCTTCGTTAGTTTGGGTTCCGGTACTCGTATTTTTTAGGAGGACGTTTACACCAAAAAGGGGCATTTTGGTGTTATCCGTTACTTTTCCTGTTACGGTCGCTTCTTGGGAAAAACCAACGTGAGACAGGAATACTAACGCTAAGGTGGCTACAAAGTATTTCATTATGTTTATTTAGACTTGATATGAATAGGTAATTTGCGACAAATGTATCTATGCATGTTTAATCTGCCAAATTATTTATAATAAATCTAAATAATAAAATTTAACCCCTTGGTTTACTGTCGTTTTATAGGGTTGGTGTTTTTGAAGAGTGCTGCTATTTGTGGAAAATGCAGTCAGATTTTGGAAGTTTTGTGTGTAGAGTAGAAGCGTAGCATAAAATAAAGCACTCCTTTTTAAACAAAGGAGTGCTTTTCTAAAGACTAAAAGTACGCTAGCTGGTAAAACCAGCGGCGTACAAAATATTAGTTATTTTCTTTCTCGTAATACTCTTGAAGGGTGAAAAAGGCTTGTTTCTTCATCCCTTGTTCAGAGATCAATCCTTTTCTATTAAAGTCGTCTTGGATTCTTCTTAAAGGACGTCTAGAAGAGCGGAAATCCATCAAAATCCACGGAGATAAACCAGATAGGAAATCAATGTTACGCATCATTTCAATATTGGTTTTAAAAACCTCTGCTTGGTATTCTTCCGTCCATCGTTCATTTTTTTCACCATGATGACCGTAAAGGGCGCCTCCACCAACCTCACTCATAATCATGGGTTTGTTGTACGCACTTGCCCATTTTAATTGCGCACAAGTATCGGTGGCGCCGGCGTACCAACCACAGTAGGCATTAATACCTATAACATCTACCACTTTGCCCAGTGGGTCTTCAATTAAGTTGCCATCATCCCCTTGTGCTTGTGTATCTAGGGCAGCGGTAATCAGGCGGGTATCATCTAACTTACGGGCTTGTTCGGCAAGGTTTCCTATGAAACTCAATCTAGATTCGCCTTCAGGGGTTTCATTCGCCATAGACCATAAAACAACGGCTGCTCTGTTTTTATCCCTAGAAATCATTTCCGTAAGCTGGTTTTTTGCATTGGCATAGGTATCTTCATTATCAAACTGAATAGTCCAATACACCGGTATTTCGGACCATATTAAAAAGCCCATTTTCTCTGCCTCACGTACCATAGCTTCGCTATGAGGATAGTGGGCAAGACGGATAAAATTACAGCCCAATTCTTTGGCCCATTCCAACAATATTTTACATTCTTCTACAGAAACAACGCGGCCCGTTTTAAATGGCGCTTCTTCGTGAATGCTTATCCCTTTTAGGAATATTTGTTTTCCGTTCAATAAGATTTTAGAACCTTCCGTAGCTATGGTTCTAAACCCGATCTGATCTGTAATTTCATCGGTTGCCGTTTTCAAAATCACTTCATAGGTTTTGGGGCTAGTTGGACTCCAAAGTTTTGGTTTCGCTTTAATAGAAAATTCAGCTTTTCCGTTTTTAAGAACGGTGTTTACTGTTTTCTTTAGTTCAGGAATAGCTATGCTCACGGCATCACCATCTTTACCGTTGGCAACCGAAACCCAACCTGTAATGGCATTGGTTACGCCTTTTGGTAATTGAACCGAGTAATCATTAATATGAGATTTTGGCACAGTAATTAAATGAACCGATCTGGTAATACCACCGTAGTTCCACCAATCTTGGTTTACCGTAGGTACGTTTTCTCTTTTTCGTTTGTTATCCACTTTTACGAGCACAAAGTTGTTGCCTTCTTTTAGCTTGTCCGTAACCTCAAACTGAAACGGGGTATACCCACCTACATGCTTACCAATACGTTCGCCGTTCAGGTAAACGATGGCCTCATAATTTTTACGGCCTCAAAATATAAAAAAGCGGCCTCGTCATTCTTGGCGGTATAGGTAAAGTCTTTCTTGTACCAAACAGTGCCCTCGTAGTAATACAATTTGTCCATTTGCGTATTCCAATCTCCAGGAACCATAAGTTGCTTACTCGTATCAAAATTGTATTCTATTAAGTCAGACGGAGATTGCATTTGGGCATTCATGAAATAGCCGTCATCCTTAGGTTGTAGCCTATGGTTGTAATAGCCATTTTCTAGTGGATCAACAATCATGTCCCATAGGCCATTTAAACTAATTTTCTCTCTAGAATCTATGTTCTGTAATAAATCGGAAAACGGAGTCTCCTGTGCCTTTATAGTTGTGCTTAGCGTTAAGAGGAATACAAATAGGAGGGTTTTAATGTGTTTCATGTGTAGCTGTTCTTCAGTTTTTAAAGTGATGTGTTTCTTGTGTTATCATACCAGAAAAAACACGTCCTGACCCAAAAGAATGTAATTGGCTAACTCTTTGAGTTTGGTTTGTGCGGAAGATAAAAGTAAGGAACTTTCTAATAGAGCCTTTAGTAAACCTTTGTATTTTCATTTATAAATGCAAAAAGCAACATTTCGTTTGAGCGAAATGTTGCTTTTTTTTAGTGTGTGATTCTCTTAATTAGAAAGAACCTTTATCTTATTTTTTTGCCTGAGTTAAGCCTAGAGATTCTAAAAATATGCCTCGTACCCATGCCCATTTTTTCTGTAGAAAGTAAGCCATTTGGCAGCGGAATATACAATATGAAGTTTAGATTCTATTTGGTTTTCATCCGTGTCGGGAGCGGTACGTTGGTCTTTTCCTACCATGGGCGTTTTTATGGTTTCGTAGGTCGATATTTGGTTGTTAAACCATTCTTGAATCAATTCTTCCGTTGTATCTATGTTTTCATCTTCTTCCGTAGTTACCTTCTCATTACTACACCTCTGGAGAGACAGTAATAGGGTTACCAATACTGTAGGTCTTATAAAGTTCATTATTGTAGGATTTGTAAGCGATTACACGACTTTTTTGATATCCCTAAAATACAAGTAAGAATAAATAACCGGAATAAGTGCTAGGATCAGAAATGAAGCTATTACGATTTTCATACTATAAACACTGGGGATTAGCATACTACAAACTGTAATTACTAAGGCCGCCTACAAACCAGATTTGCCCTCCTAAGCGATGTGTTTTTTTCCAAACTTCCGGACTTTCCAGTGTCCATGGGGTTCGGATGCCAATAAAATAATTGGGTTTAATGGTCTGGAAATAATTTCCAAAAACCATAAACAGGATTCCAAGTAGGGGAACGATGAATTCCGGACTTAGCTCCGGACTGTTATTAGCATTGTATAGTATAAAAATAGCGAGCATAGAAAGTAATGCTACTATGAAAAGTTTCAAGTTGCCGTATTTGGCACCTATTTGCTTTATCTGCCCTTTGGGGTCTATAAAGGGTGCGATAAGAAAAATGACATATGTAATAATTGGCATGGACAAGGTGGTTATGGCCAACTCCAATTTACTGCCAAATCTGTTTACCTCACCATGTAAATTCCAATGAACGGGTACTTCTTGTGGCAGGCCGTTCCAAATGTAGGCCATATAGATGGCCGGTAATAACAGCATAATAATATTCGGAAGTTCTTTTTTTAATGATAGTTTCATCTTTTATTTTTTTAAGGTTAATATCCATAGGTCAATACCTCTTCCAGAATGGTGGTGTTCAAGGTATACTCTACAAACTGTCCTTTCTTCTCGCTCGTAATTAAATCCGCTCTTTTAAGAATATCTAGATGATGCGAAATGCTGGGTTTGGAAATATTGAATTCTTCCGCGATTGCCCCGGCATTCATATCCTTGTCTTTCAACAGTTCTATAATTCGCCTTCTGGTTTCATCATTGAGCGCTTTAAATATTTCGTTCATCAGTTATTTATATATTTAGACAAATATCTAAATATTATTTTAATTGGCAATGGGTTTAGTCGTATAATATTAAAATTTAGTTAGTTAAGAATAAAGTAGACTTATTTTGTTTAAAGAATAGGGAGTTGTTTTTAGATTCCTAAAAGCCGACTGTGATTAGAATAGAATGTATAAAAAGAAAGTATATTCTTAAGTAAGTGAAGAGAATTTTTTTGAAACGCGTGCTAGTATGAAGTTTTTATTTCTTCTACTGTTCTTACTTTGACGGATCCGTTTGTAGGTATCATATTTTGCCAAACCCAATTGTAATGGTCAATTACCTGCTTGGCTGATAAATTAGGACGCTCGCCAGTTGTATGGCCATCCTTCACAACTGTAATGTTATACTCTTTGGTAAGGGCATATTGAATTGTAGATTCCACACAAAAATCCGTTGCGCAGCCGGTAATCACCAGTTCTGTTACTTCCAGTTGAGATAATAGGGCTTGTAGGTTCGTTTTATAAAAAACATCATTGGCGAACTTATCAACTTTAAGGTCAGTAGGTTCTATAGATAGCTCATCTAGAATTTCCCAATCCGTAGTATTTTTTTCGAATTCACCGCTACCGGTTCCATCGTGCTGAATATGGATAACAGGATTATTAGCGGATCTAAAGCGTTGGGAAAGTTCGTTAATGCGTTGAATAACTCAGGGGTATCGTACCTAGGGGTTTTTGGGGTAAAAGAACCTTTTTGCATATCAATGATCAGTAATGCTTTTTTGATGAGCATGGCTTTTAAATTTAATTATAAAATAGAAGCATCTTGCGCATTGGCGAACCAACCAGCAAAAAGAAAAAGTAAAGAAAGAAGTAGGGCTTTTTTGATGTTGATTGTAGCTTCAAAAATTGCGCCGTAATTTAGTTACTTCAATGCTTTTTATGTTAGTTAGCTAAAGTTTCCTCTTTGTTGTTAGATGGAATAAATAAAAGTTTATGATAAGCGCGAATATGCCAACATATACGTATACCATTTTTCCTTTTTCATATTCAGTCTTTCTAAGAAGAATTACCTCTTGCTTTTTAATTTGTAATAAATCAATATTTATATTTTTATTTGGATTGTATCTGTCAAAATAATTTATTGTAACCGTGTCACCTATATTAATAGTATTTATTAAGTCGTCATAACCCTTAAACCACCTTTTCACTCCAACCTTATGGTCTAGATTATTCAATTCTATAAAGAAACATTTAGTTTTTTCCCCCTTTCTACCTATATAGTTATCAATACCTTTATTGGTAATGACACCTTTCAGTTCAAGTGTTTCATCAAGGTCAATGTTTTGTTGGCTCAGGCCACCCCATACCACTATAACATAAATTAAGGACAAGAAGACCAGTCCTATAAGTGTAAAATTTCTTTTTCTGTTACTCAAAATGTTGTTTTAGGAATTAAAGTCAAGCACAAAAGAATTGGTGGTCTTGCAAATATCCGTAAATCTTTGATATAGCAATTACTCGATATTTTTTAAATGCTGTTCCTAACTTTACCTAATTCCACTTCTCAATTAATGTAATCACTCCGTTTTTAATTCCGGTATAAAAATCTCCATTTTTAAATTCAGGCACTATTTTTTCATCAATTACTTTGGTGCATATTTCATCAGTCAAAACTAGTTCGGTTCCAGTGCCCGTAGCAATGCTTATTCGTCTGCAAGGTTTACAAAGAACCAAGGCCAATCCGTTATTTTTTTCGGCAGTGCCAACACCTAAGGTTTGTGCTAAATCTGTAGCATATTTTTGGATGTTCGTATATGGTGTTATGCTGTCTACCGTTATTACTACAATCTGTCTTGTGGTTTCAATATCGTAGTCATAAAGAAGTTTTGATAATTCTGCCCGTTGCGGTTCCGTAAAGACTTGTCCGTAGTCATTTATAATGCCAATGGGTTCAGGAAAGACACTTTCCGTCACTTCCGAAACATCAATTTCAGTAGTGGTTTTTTTTATTTCCGTTTCTTGAGCAGTACCTTTGCAAGAAAGCAGATTTAAGGTCATAAAAAAGATTACGATTTGTATTTTTCTTATTTCAAAGAAGCGGGCTTGTATATGAACCATAAAGGGTAAATTACCTATAAAATCTGATATTAGTAAAAATCATAATATATTTTCCATTCTTTAGTTTGATCATTTTTCGCAAACATAAGACTGCCGCTGTCTATCACATTTAGGTTTATTTTTTGGTCAGACGTAATTTGAAACACAAATTCAAACCCATCACCAAAATCAATCCCAGACTGACGAAAGGATGGAAATCCACCAATCTTATGTTCATATTGATGAAAGTCTGCTATATCATAGTAGCTTTCAATTTGTCCACTGTTTTCAAGCTCATTAATTTCATCTTCCATTTCAGATGATAAACCCCCACCGTCCCAAATGGGACAATCCTGTTTCTTCGTCGCTTTTAGTGGAAATTGTTTTATAAAAGATTTTGGATTGGATAAGTCTTTAATCTTAATATCTTCCAAATTTTCATATTCTCTTATGAGCCAATTTTCGCCCATTTCCTCAAAACACTCTGGGTATGCATTAGAGATAAAAACGGTCAATATTTTTGTGCTGGATAATTTGGGATGAATAAAGGGTAAATCTGGAATATAAATTTGAGCCAACGGAAGCATTAATTCACCCTTTTTATCAATAGGAATAGTTTCTTCGGCTTTATAAGCGGTAACTTTTCCAATCCAACTTTCTTGAATGGTGTTTTCCGGTCTAAACCCACCAACTTCAAAAATGGTAGCGTCTTTAGATATTTTGCTTTTTAATTCGTCTATAATCAATTTGGGTCGTTTTAGTTTAAATTTCTTCTTGCCGAAAAGTAAATCTAAGAGGCTCATAGGTAGTAATAAATGGTCTAGTCTATAAAAAGTAGTCGATATACCTAGTCATTACAAATTCGTTAGTGGAGCGAAATGGCACGAGCGCGCTCGCGATAGCGAGGGGTCAAGACCACAATCGTTTTAGTTTTGACCAAATGTTATTGTTACCGTTATCCTCTGTTTTAGCTGTGTTTCCGTCATTATTTTTAGGAGTTGTTCTCGGCCGCTTTTTCTTAGACATTATCTCGATTATTTGTCCATAATCTTGTAAATCTCTTTTCCTTTCATCGTAGATATATTGCCATTTAAAATTGGGAATTAAGATTTTTGTATTAACGTCTTCATTCCATTTTACTTCCAATCCTTTTTTCGTCAATACTTTCACAACGTTTCTTCCAACATTCAACGTAACGTTATTATCCGAATTATCAACTTTTTGAAATGCAATATATAAGCATGGGTCTTCAAGGCTTATAGCACTTGAAAGGTCTTGCTCGTGATAAAAACAATAACCATCGGAAGTTACTTGGTTTTTGCGTAAATTCCTTTCTATTTCTACTACTTCGTATTCTCCATCGCTAGTTGTATAACCAGCATTGTGCAGTGCAATGATATTATTTTCACATAGTTCATCAAAAGCTTCTATTAATTTTTCGGTATCAGTAGGAGTTTCCCAGTTTTCGCTTTCAGAGACTAATTTTTGATGCTCTTTACCAATGATTTCAAAAGCCCATTCTTCAGACATTTCTTCATCAAATCCATTATCCTCAATTTCTTCAATTATATTTTCCTTAATGTCTGAAATTGAAAGGAAGCCCATTCGAACTTGGTTAAAAATAGACTCGTATATAAATTTTTCGTTTTCAGTCATACAACTTTATGTAAATTTTTAACTATTTGATTTTCAGCGATAATTTTTTCAAGAGAACATGAAAATTATAGGTTTCAATGGAAAAATAAGGTTGTGCAACGGTTACTTGTGTTGGCAGTAGTTGTTATTGCAGTCTAAATGTAATAGGAATTGTTTTATAGACCATTACATTTTGTCCGTCTATTTTATAAGGTTCTAATTGTTTTAAAGAATTCATAATTGCAAAACATTCCGTATCTAATGCAATGTCGGCCCTTTCTGTAATGCTTAGATTATCGACTTTTCCATTCTCGTCTATCGTGAATTGAACAGTAACCCTTCCTTCAGTTCCGTTTTCTACAGCTATCTCAGGATATCTGAAATGTTCTGCTATATGTTGCTGAATTTTTTCGTTATTGGGGTCAAATAGAGTGGTTGTTCCCAATTCATAATATCTAATTGCGTTTTCAGGAATAAATTCACCATATTTTAAAGTGAAATTGTAGTCTCTAGTCGATTCAATATTCCCTTTTTTATCATACTGTGTCCATAGCCCATAGGGTTGTTTCCCCAAGTAGGATTTAAACCAAATTTTCTGACCTTTTTTAGTTTTTGAGAAAATATGATCTGTAACGCTATCATTAATTTTTTTTATTTCCAGCATATATGGTCCTTTTTCAACTTCTGTTCTACCATATTTATCTTTATAGTATTTGATTTCAGAATCTGCCTTACTAATAACTAGATTTGAGAATAACAGTAGTAAGATTAGAATTCTTGTCATAAATGTTTTTTTAAATTGTTTATATACGTTGTTTCCAGTAGTACTTTCTTCTAATACTGTATTTTTATTTCTCTAAATTTATGTTTTTCAATTACTTTCAACGCTTCAATTAAAAGTTGAATTTTGTTAGCTATTTGACAAAAGTATTTTGAATTTTTAAATTCTGTCATTATTCCCACTAATCTATAATCGACTTCCTCTTTTCCAGTTAATGGATTTTTATAGAAAAGTAAAAGCCAAAGTCCCAATTAGTACATTCTGTTTTGTCGATAAACTCCTTGTTAATTATCATTTAATTCTAATTTCATTTTATAAGTCTTTAGTAGTATTCTGTCTGATATTTTAACAGCACTTCTTAAACTTTCATCAATTTCTCCAGCAACTATAATGCCTTCGATATTACGTTCTGGGAATTTGTTCATAAGTAAACCAATGTACATCGAAATTTGACCAAAAACCTTATAGTTTGCCGTTCCTGATTTTAATTCAATCGTAAGTAAACTTCCATCATTTTTTTCCAATAAAATATCGATTCTCTTTCCCTTAATCAGATATTCAATTCCTTCATTGTTTTCTCCATAAATTTTATATTCAGGAAATAATTCGCCAATTTGCGAGACCATTGATGTTTTTAGGTCTTTTTCATAGCTAAAATTGTTTGAATTTTCTATGTATTCAAAATCTTCATCGTCCACAACCTCGGTTCCTATTGATAAATTGTCATTGTAATCTTTGAAATCAATACCATTGTCTTTTTTGAATGACATATAAAGATTTACGGCTTGTTTTAATGTCGCAGACCCATTTCTTATATTTCCGTTAATCGGTATTTTATGTTTTGCAGGTGCGTTATCTCGTTCATCGGAAGTCGAATATGATAATTTTTCCAATAGTGATAGTCCGTAATCTTTTATAAAGTGTTGGTCTAAATCTCCTTCATAATTCTCAACATTCCGACAATTGGAAATTCTATTCTGAATTGTAACTCGTGGCTTTCCATTAAATTCTAGCCAATTTTTAAATTTTTCAGCGTCCATATTTTCGTTGGTTTATCTATTATTCGGGATTTTTGTAAATGATCACAAGTCTTTGGTTTAGCACTTTTTTATCCTATTTTTTACATACATTGTGCCTGTTGCAAATTCAAATTTTCACATTAATACCCTAATATTGATAATTTACTAATTCAACAATCACTTATAACCAGTTAGTTAGGTTTTTGTGGTTTTGCATAAATAAAGGTTATCAGCTATTTTTTCGGTTGTGTAACGGTTACTTGTATTGGTATTAGTTATTTATTTTTTCCTGCACTTCCTTAAATGTTATTCCATTACCATTTACCCATTCCGTAAATCCATTCGAATTTCGTCCAAGAATCATATTAGAAGCCGCGCTTGGACTATTGAAAACTGCATCTTCGGCAAAAATTAACTTATCATTATGCGAAACCATTATTTCCGTTTCTACCAGTTTTCTTCTCATATTTCTATAAGTTTCTGTATAGGAATTTGAAAGAGATTTTTTGGCTTCACTACCTTTAGTAACAATATAACCTTGGTCAGTTTCTTTCATTGAAGCGTTGAAGGTTTTTGTTTTAATAAAATAAGTTTCATGAATTGTATTAGAGTTTTCCATTTGGTTTTCTGCCGATTGTTTTACAGTCGAAGAAATTAGAAACTTAAAGCCCATTACTGGAAGAATTAGCTTTATTTGCTCAAGAAAATACTCCATATCCGAAATATCTGCTTCATGTAAAGTCGGTAAACTAGGAGAGTTTCCGTTGTCAATTTGCGCAGTTTTAGCTTCAATTGCTAATTGAACTAATCTAGATTCCAAATATCTTATTTGCGTTTTAGTTAAAAGTTCATCTTTACTTACAAAGAAAATTAGCTCCTTAAAATCCTTATTAGGATCACTCAAATGTTGTTTTAATCTTACTTTTATATTTTCAGCTTCTCCAATATATATATTTTCGTCAAAAGCGTCGTCCGTCGGGTCTCCTTTCAAACAATAAATTCCAGGATTATCAAATTCGCTGCGATTCATGATCTTGTTTATGGAAGCACGTGGGCTATAAATTGCTTTACCGACCCAATTTCCGATTTCACTTAACCTTGGTCCATAAGCTGTTCCATCAATCATGTAAACCGTTAATTTTTTTCCCATCTATATTGTATGTTTATATTTAAGGTCTACCGGTCTAGTATATGAAAAGTAGGGCAGTTTTAAGCGATACTTTTCGGATTATTCTAAAGCCGAATTTTTAAGTTTTGTTAATTATCTTTTCTTATTTTAATTACACCAAATTCAAAAATTTGGCGACTTTCCAAATAGGCTATAACTTACACTTAAAGTTATGTGCTGTTATTACCTTAATTTAAACCTCCAGATTTGATAGTTTCCTTTCTTAGAACCTCTATCAGAACTAAAATAAATGTAATTATCCGTTGACCAATAAGGTGAAAAGTCATTTGATTCGTTTGTAGTATGTTGTTTTAGGTTTTCACCATTTGTATTTATAGTATATATGTTAGAGTCGGTTTTGTTGTTTTTTGTTAAATGAAAAACAATCTTATCTCCGTTTGGACTCCAATTTGGATGTGTAGCATACCCAATTTGATTGTCTGTTAATTGTTTGGGAGAATCGCCATCTATAGACATTGTCCATATTGTTCCTGTTTCTTCTGTTTTCCTTTTATTTAAATCATATTTAACAAAAACAATTTCTTTTCCGTCTGGTGAGATTACTGGAAAACTACCCTCCCCAAGCATTTTTAATTCTCCTGTTTCAATATTTTTCAACCAAATTTGATTTTTTGTTACTGATAAACCAGAATACTGCGCTGCTCGTGCCGTGTTTTTTGTTACTTTAATGTATACTTTAGGAGGTGCTCCTTTTTCAAATATTACAAGTTTACCATCCTTTGACCATGATGGGTTGTATTCATTTTCGTCTGTATATGTAATCTGAGTTATTGCTTTTCCCTCAAACGCATCAACATAGTATATATCAAAATTTGTTTTGTCGAAATACTGGAAAACAATTTTATTGTTTGAACTACAAAAAATTAGGAGCTAAATTAAAATTGTCTCCGCTTGTCTTTTGGATTATTGCTTTTGATAATACGTTATCTTTTAAGTAAATGTTATATACTCCATCATTTTCAAGAGCTGCAAAAACCAAATTACCATTTTCATCACCACCATGAGGATTAATAGATGGTTTGTCACTATCAGTAATTTTTGAAAGAGCATCAAAACTTTCGCCTTCCGATGTCATTAAATATGTCGAAGTTGCACAACTCGACATTATTAAGCTGAAAAAAACAGCAAAACTTAATTTTGTAATAATTTGATTCCTCATTTTAATTTGTTTTGGTATATGGTTGTGTATAATTAATGGCTATTGGGCACACATCCTAATAGCCATCGTATTAAGGGTTAAAAAATCACTTTGTTTGTGTTCACTAGCATTTTGGGCATGTTTTTCCCATTCTTGATTTTATGAAAATAGGGTTGCTTAAAAGGCATGCTTCAAATATCTCCGTTTTAAATTTTACAACCTTACGTAAAAGCGTAATCTCAAAAAAACGGGGTCAAAATTTAAACAAAAACCAGTGTGGTAATCAATAGTATCATTTTTATATTTCAAGCAATTCCCAACATCATTTTCCTACAGAACTTTAAATATCAATATTTATGCTGAGATACGGCAAGTGTCCGTTTTACAATTGTTTCTTTCTGACAGTTATTCGACAAAACGTACGAATTTATAGACGTACGGCGCTGTTGATGAATTCATAAAAAAACAACCTCTTTTTTATCATCCCCTTAAATAACAGTGATACAACTACAAATAATAGTAAATGAGTCAAAAATAAAAGTTAAACTATTAAGTTATGATAGTATTACTATTATATTTGCGAGTGTGTTTGCTCAACAAAGCATAATGAAGTAGTATCTCAACTTAATAAGCTCAGCACTATGGATAAATTATTACAGTCGGTTAAAATCGGCATCAACGAAAAAATATATATCAAAGACCCCGAGTCTACTACTTTGGGTAGGCGCATCGTAGAGGAAAGTATTCTCATGATCAATGCTATGGGTTTTGAAAGTTTCAATTTTAAAAAATTGGGGGCTAAGATAAAGAGTAATGAAAGTTCCGTATACCGCTATTTTGAGAACAAGCACAAATTACTACTGTACTTAACGTCTTGGTACTGGGGTTGGGTAGAGTACAAATTGGTATTCGCCACCCACAACATACAAGACCCGGAGGAAAAGCTTAAAAAAGCATTGGCGCTCGTAACCAGTGCTACAAAATACGATTCGGATTTCTCTCATATTAACGAGGTACTTTTAAGTAAAATCGTTATTAACGAATATTCTAAATCCTACCTTACCAAAGAGGTAGATACAGAGAACAAAGAGGGTTATTTTGTAATTTATAAAAGACTGGTAAACCGCTTAAGCACTATGATTTCTACGGTAGATGCAGCTTATACATATCCTAGCAGTTTGGCGAGTACGGTATTGGAAGGCTCGCTGCACCAACATTTTCTAAAAGACCATTTTGCCTCCTTAACGGACTGTCATGAAAAAGGAGACCCAACCAACTACTTTACAGAACTGGTATTTAATTCTTTAAATAATAAACTGAATGGCTAAAAAAATACTTACCTCTTGGCAACGCCTTATGGGCTTGCTTAAACTAGATAAAAGAGACGTACTACAAACTTTTTATTATGCCATTTTTGCGGGTTTGGTAAACCTCTCACTTCCGCTGGGTATACAATCTATTATTAACCTTATACAGGGTGCGGAAATTAGCACTTCGTGGATTCTTTTGGTAGTCCTGGTTACGGGTGGTGTGGCCTTTGCCGGTATTCTCCAGATCATGCAAATACGCATTGTGGAGAATATGCAACAGAAAATATTTACACGGGCTTCTTTTGAGTTTACCTACCGGTTTCCAAAAATTAAGATGAGCGAAATACGGGATTATTATCCGCCAGAACTGGCCAACCGTTTTTTTGATACCATAACCGTACAAAAAGGCCTTTCCAAGCTTTTGCTAGATGTGCCTGCAGCCATCTTACAAATTATATTTGGGTTGTTGCTGCTGTCTTTCTATCATCCGTTTTTTATTATTTACGGTATTCTATTGCTGTTATTGGTCTACCTCGTTTTCCGTTTTACGGTACAAAAAGGGATGGATACCAGCTTAGAGGAGTCAAAATTGAAATACAAAGTAGCCCATTGGATACAGGAAGTGGCCCGTTCGCAAGTAAGTTTTAAACTATCTGGCCGGACAAGTCTTGCCGTAGATAAGAACGATAATCTGGTTACGGAATACTTAAAGTCTAGGGAAAGCCACTTTAGGGTACTGTTGATGCAATTTATACAAATGATCGGGTTTAAAGTTCTGGTTACCGCTGGGCTGCTTGTTATTGGTGGCTTGCTGGTACTGAACCAAGAAATGAACATTGGGCAATTTGTAGCGGCGGAAATTATTATTCTATTGGTTATTACTTCTGTAGAAAAGCTTATTCGCGGTTTTGAAACCTTCTATGATTTGTTGACCTCTCTTGAAAAAATTGGTCAGGTGGTTGATCGCGAATTAGAGAACCAAGGTGGTGAAATGCCTTTGCGAGATGATGATAATTTAACGGTAGAACTGGATAAGGTTTCTTTTAGTACGGGTAATAGGAAAAACATTTTACATGATATTTCATTCAAAATAGAGCCGGGGAGCAGGCAGCTAATCATTGGTGAGAACGGTTCTGGTAAATCTACTTTACTGCGCTTGATCGCTGGTATTGTAGAGCCTACCGAGGGTAATATCTATGCGAACGATTTTTCGCTAAAGGGTATTAATCCTAACCATTACAGGTCTTTCCTAGGGCAGAGTATTCCAGAAGAGAGTCCGTTTGAAGGTACTATTTTGGAGAACATCACTTTTGGCGATAAACGAATTCCGCATGTAGACTTGCATTGGGTATTGGAGAATGTTGGTTTGCTACAGTTCATAAAAGAACAGCCCAACGGCCTCAACTCTATGATTTATCCGGAAGGGCAACATATACCCTATACCATATCTCGTAAAATAGTCTTGGCAAGAAGTATTGTGCACATGCCAAAACTACTCTTATTAGATGATCCTTTGGACCAGTTTGATGAGGTAGAAGCGGAGCGAATCATGAAGTTTCTGACCAACAAGTCAAACCCATGGGCATTAATAGTTGTAAGCAATGACCTGAGATGGTTAAAAGCGTGCCAAAAAATAATTACGTTGAACCATAGGGGCAACTTGTTTCCATAACCTAAGAAGCTATGCTAAATATATCTACTAATCCTATAAATAAAACGGTGCACCTAACGGGATACAAATCTACCGATAAGGTGTTTCACCAAAGGCACTACAAGCACTTTAACCGGTTCTTGTTAGGGTCCGCACTTTTTGGATTTATTCTTTTGTTCCTACCGTGGACGCAGAGCGTGCGGGGAACGGGAAGTCTAACTACGCTAAGTCCGGAACACCGGCCGCAGAGCATACAATCGCCCATTCCCGGACGTATAGAAAAATGGTACGTGCAAGAGGGTGATTATGTAAAAAAAGGGGATACCATTTTACATATTTCCGAAGTAAAGAACGAGTATTTTGACCCACGTTTGGTGGAACGGACAGGGCAGCAGATAGCGGCAAAAAATATGTCGGTTGAATCGTACCAAGGCAAGGTAGGTGCATTAAACAATCAGATTGCTGCATTGGGTAACGAGCGGAACCTAAAATTGGAGCAATCCAGAAACAAACTGTTGCAATCCAAACTGAAGGTAAAGAGCGATAGTATAGACTTGGAGGCCGCACGTACAAATCTTGAGATTGCCGAGCGCCAATATGGCCGTATAGCGCAATTGCAACAAGAAGGCCTAAAAGCCATGACCGATGTTGAGGAGAAAAGATTGAAGCTTCAAGAAACACAGGCCAAACTCATTTCTCAGGAAAATAAAGTATTGGCTGCTAAAAACGAAGTCCTCAATGCCACTATGGAAATTAACCGGGTACGGGTATCCTACACGGATAAGATTTCTAAAGCACAGAGTGATATGTACACCGCACAATCCAATCAGTTTGATTCTGAGGCGCAGGTAAGCAAGCTAGAGAACCAATTTGCCAATTATGAGATACGTACAGGTATGTATTATATAAAGGCACCACAGAGCGGTTATATCAATAAAGCGGTGCAAGGCGGCATAGGTCAGAATTTTAAAGAGGGAGACCGTTTAGTGGGTATTATGCCATCCGAGTTTGAAAAGGCAGTAGAAACTTTTGTGGCCCCTATAGACTTGCCTTTGGTACACGTAGGTGAAAAAGTACGGATTCAGTTTGATGGTTGGCCGGCAATTGTTTTCAGCGGTTGGCCCAATGCCTCCTACGGAACTTTTGCAGGGAAAATTGTAGCCGTGGAAACTTTTATAGATACCAGTGGAAAATACCGCGTATTGGTTGCTCCGGACGATGACCCGGAAGCAGAACCTTGGCCAAAGGATATTCGCGTTGGTTCAGGTGCCAATACCATATCCCTTTTAGACGATGTACCGATTTGGTTTGAGCTATGGCGACAAATAAACGGATTCCCACCTAACTATTACCAGCCAAAAGAAACGACTGCTAAAAAGGAAAAATGATGAAGAAAGTATTGTTTTATCTCTTTGTTGTATGCTGTTTTGGTGCGCAGGCCCAACAGCCCGGAGAGGTGGTTTTAGGTTTTAACGAATATCTAGGGTACGTAAAAAAGTACCACCCCATAGCTAAACAGGCCCAACTGAATATAGGAATGGGGCAGGCGCAACTTATGAGTTCGCGTGGTGGTTTTGACCCTAAGATAGAAGTAGATTATGACCGAAAGGAATTTAAGGGTACGGAGTATTATGACCGCCTGAACGCTACTTTTAAAATACCCACTTGGTACGGCGTTGAGCTAAAGGGAAATTTTGAGCAGAATGAAGGAGTGTATTTAAACCCAGAGAATACGGTTCCAGACGATGGGTTGTATAGTGCCGGAATTTCTATGTCCGTAGGGCAGGGACTTTGGATAAACCAACGTATGGCTACTTTAAAGCAAGCCAAGATTTTTAAAGAGCGTTCATTGGTAGAGCGGGATTTGCAGGTGAACGAGGTGCTTTTTGAGGCTTCTTTGGCGTATTTTGATTGGTTACATGCTTACCAGGATACCCAAGTATATGCTGATTTTTTGACAAATGCCGAAATCCGTTTTGAAGGGGTAAAAAAGAGTGCCCAAGTTGGTAAGGTTGCTGCAATTGATACGGTAGAGGCTAAAATAGCCATGCAAGATCGCGAGCTGAATTTGGAGCAGGCAAAAGTCCGTTTTATGAAAAGTGCTTTAGAGCTTTCCAATTTTCTTTGGATGGGTGATAATATGCCCGTGGAGCTACAGGCCAATGTAACACCGGAGACCAATTTGGCAGGTGATATTGATACGACACTAGAAATTATGGGTATGCCTTTAGATAGTTTTTCCATAGAGAACCACCCAAAGTTAAAATCCTTGGGGTATAAGGTTGATGGGCTCACTGTTGAAAAGCGATTGAAAGCCAACAAGCTTTTGCCAAAAATTGAATTACAGTATAATTTCCTGACGCAGAAACCGGAGTATATTTCCAGTTTTACTACGGAAAACTATAAAGGTGGCGTAGCTTTTAGCGTGCCCCTTTTTCTTAGAAAAGAACGAGGCGATTTAAAATTGGCAAAGCTGAAATTACAAAATGCCGAGTTTGAAATGGATGATGCGGAAATACGGATCAAGAACAAAATAGTAGGCCTGTACCGAGAATTGGAATCTTTTGAAAAGCAAAATGTTTTAATAGACGATGTAGTTTTTAATTACAACACCATGGTCGTCGCCGAAGAACGGAAATTCGGTTTTGGGGAAAGTTCCTTGTTTTTGGTGAATTCTAGGGAAAGTAAACTCATAGATGCCGAGCTCAAAAGGAACGCGGTTCAGAACAAGTTTTTCTCCGCAAAAGCGAAGTTGTTCAATTCTATTGGGGTGAATCCGAAGGGATTGTAGGCAACGTCTTTGGTGGATTTTGGTTTGTGTACAATCTCAGTAACTATAACCACTTTCGGAAGCGGTTATATTGGCAATTTTAAAGGTTCTATGGCCTTAATTTAGCCTTAATGCTGTCTGGAAAATATTCTAAAACTCCGGTTTCTTGAAATTGCGATAACAAACTATCGCTGTTGTACATTTTACCGTCTATACCTTTTTCTTTTAATGATTTGAGATATTCATTTTTGTCGAAAAATCCCTCGCTTTTTTCATCTTTCGTGCTAAGGATAAACCATCTTTCAGCTAATAAATAGCTATTGGTTTTGCCTTCCACGGAAGTGGCTTTCTTATACCTACTTCCTTTTTTTTCTGTTGTTGACCAAGTAGCCCCACCACTGGAAAGGGCGTAAACAATTTCATCGGGCATTAAATCTTCGTTTTCATATTCCCTTTCTTCCACTTTGCCGTAAACATATTGACCCTGAACACCTATTTTTTGGCATTAGCGCCTATAAACGAAAAACCTTTATAAGAGGTTTCAAGAAAACCCCACGTATTGATATCCGTATCGTATGATAACTTTATAGGCTTCGTTAAAGGCACAAGTGCAAACTGTTGGCCGAACATTTTTTGTGTATAAAAACTATCAACTTTTGGTTTCTTTTTTTCACTCATTACACAGGATGTTAGTCCTAAAATCAAGAAAATTATTAATCCTTTATAACGGTAGTCCATTTTGCTTTTGTTTTCATTTCGTCAGATCCTCCCAATAAATCATGATACACAAATCCTAAAATTGCACAGGCAGCATTATATTCAAGGGAGCGGTTTTTGCTTGGGCGTAAGTCTAATGTATCTTCAAAACTCCAATCTATAGTAATTGTACCGTCTATTGGAGCTTTAATGTCCACATAAATAACGGTAGATCTTACCGCCCATGTTAATTCATCAAATGCAACGTCCCATGTTGCATAGTGGTCACTCGACCATTTGTGAACCTCCAAGAGCTGTTTCCACATTTCGGTTTTTTTATTTCGAGTCCCACCAAATTGAGCACTAAAGGAATATGAATTATCCAAGGGGTCAATACGATGGTATGGATTATGTTGGATTTCATCTATTATTTTCTTTTGCCTATCTAATATTACAGGATCTATTTTAATAGCCTCCAAAAGTTCACCTCGAATTTCAAGATAATCACTTTGAAAAATAGAATTTAGACCAACTCCGATAATATTATTAGCCTCGTAAGGGTCTACGTTCATATAAGCACAAGCGGATTGATATATTTTTTGCCTAATCTCCGTTCCCCAACCTGCATCTCCATCATTATGGTTTGGTCTGAACAATAACAAATCAAGATATTTTTTTAGAAGGGTAGGCCATGGGTCAATAGATCCTATCTGTTTGTATTGCATAGAGATATAGTTTTTAGAATATACGTACAAATATAGGTGGCCAGACTAGCTGTAAAACTATTTTAGTTGGGTTACAGGTTAATAAGTTCCTTGTTTTTAGTCAAATTTAGAGAAAGTAAACTCATAGATGCAGAACTGAAAAGGAACGCGGTTCAGAACAAGTTTTTCTCCGCAAAAGCGAAGTTGTTTAATTCTATTGGGGTGAATCCTAGAAACTTATAGTGAGTCTTAAGAGTTTAACTTTATAAGCAAGAGAATAAATTCGCTATGCGGTATTGGTTTTACGACTATGTAAATATCGTATACCGCTTATCCTCAATAGTTTCGGTTGGACGGGTTTCTGCTCGCTGACATGAAATAAGAGAGAACTTTGTAGCAAATTACTTGTTATGAAAGCAATTTATACAAAGCTTAAAACCCGTATAGAAGGGGAGGACACCTTGGCAATGATTGTCTGTTTCTCCATTTCCCTGACGGTATTCTTTATTATGAAAGTGTTGAATAGGGAAATACCCTTGTAACCCCTATTTATTAGCATATGGGAGGTTATACAGCTACTTTTATGACCTCTTTATTTACTTCGTTCCCATCTACATCATAGTGTGTAAATTCAATTACCGCTTCATTATTCTCGCGATACACATTTACCGCTAAAAACCCTCCTTTTACTCTTAAGAATTTATGTTCGGGACGTAGATCTTCCTGATTCCAACCTTGGGCATGAAAATCACTCACCGGCCCTTGACTGAATTCGCGTAGGCCTGTTACCGGATCTACGGAAACATATTGCCAATGCCTATCGCCATTAATGACCAATACATTTTGGTCGGCCAAATACTGGCGCAGCCATTTTCCTTCCGTTGCAAATGAGGTATTGGAGTGGTTGTCATATTTCCCTTTTGAGCGGTCAGGCCCGACTATAGGAGTGGGCGAGACTAGAATTTTAAAAGTAGCATCCGAAGCTTCCACGGTTTCTTTAAACCAAGCAATCTGTTCTTTTCCCCAAATGGTTTTTTCCTTTCCGTCCGGAGATTTATTGTCACTGCGGAATTCGCGTACCTCTACGTTCCATATCTGTACATCTTTACCCCATCTAAATGTTCGGTAAGGTTGGTCAATAATGGGTACTTGTTCGCGCCAAATATCTAGACCGTCCTCATAACTTAATTCACCAAAAGGTGTGGAATATGAAGTCGCGTCGTCTTTAAGTAGATCGTGATCGTCCTTTTGTAAGTAAGCTGGCGTGCTTTTATAAAAGTCGAATAGGGCAGGCCAAGAATTCATGGCGTGCCATTTGTGCCTTGCCAATTCTACGGTGTAGGCCATAGGGCCGGGTTTGTCATAATACACGTAATCTCCCGTTTGGCAATGGAACAGCGGATTCATTTTAAGCATGCTGTCATAGATTTTAAAACCACGGACCGCATCATCATGAGACCAATAAAACTGACAAGTAGAAGAGGTGAAAAATACCGGTACCACTTGGTCTGCAGAAGGAGCAGTAGAAAATGACCCTTTTATTTCCGCTACTGGGGCGTCTTCACTTTTTCTTCCTTGTATCTGTATGTCGTAATGGGTGTTGGGGCGTAAACCCTCAAATTTTCGTTTCAGTGTAAAATCTCTGTAACCGGAAACATATTCCCACTCCGTACTGATCAGCGTGTCTTTGGATTTCAGGTTGATTTTCACTTGTCCCGAGGAACCGTCAACTGCACCTTCCATCTCAGAAATAGGCATGTTATTATCAAAATCGATGGGAGGTCGGAACACCTTATTTTCTTGCTTGTGATACACCGCCACAGGCTGGGGGTTTTGCAAAGTCTCGTCAGAATAATAGCGGAAGAATCCGTTACTTCCCCAATTTTGAATCCGGTGGTAAAATAGACATTCGCTTCGTTTTGGGCAGCGCCAAAAAAAAGCCCGAGTGTAAGCAGTACTAGGGTAATTGGTAGTCTCATGTTGGAATAGGTATAGGTTGTGGTCTCCGGTTGCTAACTTGGAAAAGCTAAAACAGGAGTATAAATATACCAATTTTGAACACTTTTAATGGCGAGATTATGTTTGATATGAAGCTATGAGAATTTCCGTCCATTCTTGTATGCGTTCAGGCGATGGTCTATCCGCTTGGTCAAAAAAGAAATGTTGTTCGATTTCCAGTCCACAATACTCAAAAACACCTGTGTCCGATGTTAGGAAAAGGGCTTTGTCCATGCCAATGCTTTCGTATTCCGCTTGCGATTTTCCATGGGTATTGATTATAGTTGTTCGCTTTCCTTTGAGGAGTCCTTTTTGAACACCAGCATCATAGCGGTAAGTAAAACCATAACTAAAAACACGGTCTATATATCCTTTCATTATGGCGGGCATTCCGGTCCACCAAATAGGGTAGATAAAAGTGATGTGCTCCGCCCAAGAAATGTATTCTTGTTCTCTTTGGACATCTTTTGAAACCTCACCCATGCGCTGCCCGGACATGTCTTCCAAAGAAAGAATAGGGTTAAAGTTGAGGTCGTACAGATTCCTAATAACCACTTCGTGATTTTGCTGTTTTAGGGTTTCTATAACCGTCTGTTTTAAATGAAAGTTTAGACTGGCCACGTTGGGATGCGCGTAGATAATAAGATGCTTCATTTTCTATGGATTTTAGATTGATGAAGCAAATGTAGCTCTGTCCTTTGGGCTGTAATTGTAAGAAAACGAAACGCTATTCCGTTTGGCAAATATCCTGTGAGAATTTGAGGTATTGAGTAGGCGTGTGCCCCGTGAAGTGTTTGAAGTCATGTATCAGTTGACTTTGGTCATAATAACCGCAAGCCTCAATAATAGCGAACCAATTTACTTTAGAGGGTTGGTTTTGTAGCAACCCGATTGCTTTTATAAATTTCTCGTACCGGCTCTTTTCTTTGGCGGTATAACCAAAGTATTTTTTATGGTTGAGCTGAATAGTTCTTTCGCTCTGTTGGGTTTCCTGAGCTATAATTTTAATGGGATTAAAGACTGTATAGTCGTCCGTATAATCTGCTAATTTTTGAAAAGCTGTTTCACTTTCTTTTAAGTAGGGTTTGCAGAAATCGAAAATCAGGTTTACACGCTCTTTTGGGGTTACTTTTTTAATAAGCTGCCAGAGATTAGTAAAGCAATTCTCGGTTAAAAGCGAATCTGGATTTGTAGGTAGGTAATCGGATAAAATCACTTTACCAAAAAACCTATAAAAGGCATCGTCTTTAAAATTGGCGACCAGCATATCCGAACCAGCAGGTAAGGTATAATCAAAAGCTTTTTTTATGGGGCCAAGAACAAGGCATTTTTCAATTGTCATTTGAGTATCACGCTCCGTTTTAAATTGAATAGGCGCACCAAAACTAAAAACCATAATAATTTGAAAGCTGGGAACAAGCGTTTTGGTAATGGGGTTTTTTGAACGGTTTTCAGCTCTGTAGAAATGCGTAAAAATATCCTGAAAATTTTCAGGAACTTCTATTCTTTTACTTGTGTGTTTATTTGGTTCAGTTCCCATGTCTTTTGGGTAATAGGGATGCTTTTGAAATACGTCCGTAGGCTATTTAATTTTCAGTTTTTTCAATGGAACTAGCATGGTCTTTAATCACATACCAATTGCCGTTTGTTTTCTCCAAAGTATAGCTTACAATCAATCTATTAAAATAGGGTTTGCCATTTCTTTCAGGCTCTTTGTACATAAATTCCGTTGTAGCTACACCAATAGTATCACCAACATCGGTACTCAGTATTTTCGTGCTTACCGTCCAGTTGGGCATCTTAAACCAATCTTCGTGAAACTTTATAAATCCATCAACAGAATACACAATTTCTGAACTAGGTTGGATCAGTTCCATAGCTCCATTGGGAGACAGTGTAGCTTTTAAGGCCTCTAAGTTTTTAGTGGTAACAGCGTTTAAATGCTTGGTAAGAACAGCGGTAAACAAAACTTCATTTTGGTTCTGTAATACTATGCTTTCCTGACTGTCTTTTTGCTGCTGAGCAAAGGAAACGCAGGTTAGTAGAAAGAAAACAAGATGCAGTATTTTGGAATGAATTGCTTGTTTCATATTTGCTTTTTGAACGCGAGTTTTACCCCAACGGCATAAATGTTATGGTCTTTCTAAAGTACTGCTTTTTCTTTAACTATAGTAAAAGGAGGTTTGTAGCCTGATTTAGAATGTAGGTTTTTGGGATATAAATTTAGCTAGGGGTCGCCTTTATACTCAGAGAACCGTGAATAGTTTAAGTGAAATTTGTCATTTGTACGTAAATTCATACCATATATACATTTTCAAACCCCATATAAACAGTTGATTGTTAGATTTATATAAGTAATGTGGCTTGGTTAAAGTGAGACTATTATTTGTGTCTCACTCCATTTAAAATCAAGAATTACCATTGGCTTACACTATTAGTAACTAGAGGTTTAATTATCTCTCTTAAAAAAGTCAATTATAACATAACTGTTTTAGTAAGATGTATCCATTTATTCCGGATTGCTAATTCGGTATCTCGGAGAATTCCCCCAGTCAGCACTATAAAATGTTTTTTGATGCTCCTATCTGTGAGCATAGCATATTAAACTTTTATTAATACTATTTATAAACATGGGAGATGTAATCACAACCGAAATAGAAAAGGAGCTTGTTTTTCATAAACTGGTTGACGAAAATCAGGAAATAAACGAGAAAGAAATAACCAGCGAATCATGGATCGAGCGGAATGAAGATTTAACGAACGAAACTGTTTGTGGAATTGATCAGCGCCAGAAGGTATTGGCAACGCAACAAATGCCCTATATGGCTATTTGTAAGTTGTATATGAAGGCTAAAAACGGACTCAATTATGTGGGTTCTGGGTGGCTAGTGGCAGGAAACATTCTGTATACGGCCGGGCATTGTGTTTATAATAAGAGTAGTGGAGGATGGAAATCTTCTATTATTGTCATACCCGGAAAGTGCGGTTTGTCCGAACCTTATGGCAGATATGAGGCAATTGAACTTATGGCCACTAAAGGGTGGATTGATAATGCTTCACCAAGATATGACATGGGTGCTATTAAATTAAGTAAAGTCGTTAATCATAATAGTTTTATAAATCCAGCAATGGAAGATCCAAACATTGCTGAAATCTGTGGGTATCCGGCAGATCGAGACAATGGCCTGTTTCAATATAAAATGTCCGATAATCTCGTAAAGGAAAATGGTAGGTTTCTTTATCAAGCAGATACGTTTGGGGGCCAAAGTGGGAGCCCACTGTTACGAAATAGATGTATTGGAGTGGGTATTCACAATTACGGTGGTTGCCCCAATAAATCCTCAGACCTGTATCAAAAATTTATAGATGGCGTTGCCAACTGGTAGAGTCATTCAGAGAACATGCTTCTAACTCCAAAATTTAAAAAATGAAAACATTGCGCAAAGGCAGTTTTGATAGCTCCGTTTCATTCTTAAAAAACCTATTGAGTAGGTCTGGATATCCTGTAGAAATTTCACCAAACTTTGACGAAAGAACGCATGAAAAGGTAGTTCAGTTTCAAAGGGCTAATTTTCTTGATGTAGATGGCATTGTAGGTAAAAACACATGGGAAAAACTAATGATGGCAGGTTATAAATTTAGTTGGGGTGCCACTAATTTTATTCTTGAGGACGATGAATTTATGAATGACTACACCGAAAAAGATACCATTTATTTGCACCATACCGCAGGCCTCCATAGACCTGATTATACCATTGGTTGGTGGGAAAATGATAATAAACCGGGAACGCTAAATAGGGTTGGAACATCTTTTGTCATTGGTAGAAAATCACTGGAGGGCGATGATATGTTTGACGGGGTAACCTACAGGGCTTTTAATGAAATGTTCTGGGCCCACCATTTGGGAACGAGATTGAAGAACAATACACTACTGAACAAAAAATCTATTGGTATAGAAATTTGTTCACTGGGTCCGCTCCAGAAAAGTCGTGAGGGGAAATTCTACTTTCAGGCTAACTCAAAAACAATTGAGGTACCTGAGTCAGAGGTCTGCCAATTGAACACCCCTTGGAGAGGGCATCAATACTTTCAAAAATACACCTATAAGCAAATCAATGAATGTGAGCGATTGATACTTACGCTCGCTAAAATTTTTGAAATACCCGTAAGAGATTTTAAATATGATAGTACGTGGTTCGGTATCAACGAAGAAGCCAAAAACGGAGCGCCAGGATTGTGGACACATTGCAATGTTAGGACCGATAAAACGGACTGCTTTCCGCAACCCGAGTTCATAACCATGCTAAACGGACTCTATTCTGCATATCAAGATTTTGAACTGGATTACTCTGAATTTGAATCTTTGGCTGTGGGAGCACCCAACCAATTGAATAAAGAGGTGTTGGAGCATTATACAGAAGATTTAGAGCTGATTGAAAATTGAAACTAGTAACCATTTGTAACGCAAAATATCATGGATGATAAACTAAGGGAATTGGCCGAAAATGCATATTCTAATTATTCCAGTGTCCTGGGTGATATAGACCAAATAAAAACGGATATTACCCATGTTCGTCAAGGAAAACTGGAATTATCTGAAATTCAAACGGATACGGAGCGATTGAACAACAGAATCAACCGAGAAGGTACTGCAGAACTTCAAGCCTTGGAGCGCATTAACGGAGAAGCCAATTTTCAGGATATCCGTATCATTCAACGTATAGTAGAGCTGTCTAGGGCGGTGGGTAGAATAACTACCAATTCTAGGTTGGGCAACACAGGTTACGGTACAGGCTTTTTAATTGCCCCTAACTTGATGCTTACCAACAATCACGTATTGGGCACTGCAGAGGTGGCGGCAAATTCTACTATTCAATTTAACTACGAACTAGACCAAACGGGAAACCCTAATAAATCTGAAAGTTTTAACCTTCTTCCGGAAGAATTTTTTGTTACCTCTCATTATAAAAAGGATGCTGGCAACCCTTATAGTGGACTTGATTTTACGATTGTAGCAGTAGAAAAAGTTTCCAATGAGGGAACACCTTTAAATAATTTTCCTGTTGCTAGGTTAGATAAAAAATTGGGTAAAATCATAGACGGTGAAAATTGTGCCATTGTGCAACATCCAAAAGGCGATTACAAAAAAATCGTAATGAAAGACATTCGTATGTTAGTGCTAAAAGATGACTTTCTCATTTATGAATCGGATACGCTTCCATAGGTTCATCGGGCAGTATGGTTTTGGGCCTTGGTACGGGTGAAGTAGTAGCCCTACATCATAGTGCGGTACCTAGAAAAAATAGACATGGGCAATGGCTAAGAAAAGATGGCTCTGTAGTACAGCCCGGAGACCCTGATAATATGATCGATTGGATGGGAAACGAAGGTATACGGGTCAGTAGTATTCTGAATATGATTGAAAAAATACCGGTTGAAAAAGCTATGGAAAAGCATAAAGCGACTTTAGTAAGTGTGTTACATATGGATAAAAATGTAGCGACTATAGCGTCCGAAAATAAAATTACGCCATCAAAAAAGTATGTTATGAACCGTTCAGAAAGCACCGCCTCTAGCACGCAGTATTTTGAAATTCAACTTTCTGAGGTGAAGGAAATGCAGCAGGATTGGAAAGAGAACGCAACCAGTTTGGTGCCCGGTCTTGTACTTAGCGAGCCCTTGTACCCCATGTCTACGGAAAAAGCGCATCGCAACTTTTTTTACATCCATGTAGAATCAGACAAAAGTCCGTGGGAAATAGCAGCCGATTTAGAAGGTCTACCGCAGATTGAAACCTGTACGCCAGATCTTGAGATGTCTACTGATATTAGATAAGGTCATTATGATAGATGGTCCAGAAATGAAAGTTTGGAATCATTGGACGATGGTACGGCAGATTGGGGTAAAAGTGAAGGAGATTTTAAAATTAAATGGGCCAATGCACACTTGGTCAAAGACTTTATACAAGAAGGAAAAAGCGAAGAATATAGACAGTGGAATAGAGATGCCGTAAAATTATCAAAGGTCAATCTTGATAAAATTGCACAAAATGGTCAGAATATAAAGCTTGTGCAATTGGATACCGGATATACGGATCATAACAAGGTTTTGGGAGGGTATAACCTCCTACATGATGAAGACTTTATAGATGGGGAAGATGCTCGTGATGAAATGAGTATGGGCATACTGCGCCAACCAGGACATGGTACGCGCACGGCAAGTATAGTTGTAGGGAATAAGGCAAATGGAAGGATTGAAAATGATGGCAATCAAGGAGTGGCAGTGAGTAAAGATGGGGAGTCTTTGGTTAAGGTGATACCTTACCGAATTTCCAAATCCGTTATTTTGATCGGTAGGGGACGTAATTTATTCAATGCCGTTTCTCAAGCAATAAATTCGGAGGCCGATATTGTCTTTATGTGCATGGGCAGTTATCCGCGCCCCATGATTTATAGTATTGCCAAAACTGCCTACGAACGCGGAATTATTTGGGTCTGTGCAGCGGGCAATAAGGTAGAGTCCGTAATTGCGCCAGCGGTATACCCGGGCACCATTGCCGTGGCCGCCTCTAATCCCAATAACGAACCTTGGAGGTATACCTCCTATGGTCCGGCAGTAGATATTTCTGCGCCAGGAGAAGATGTATACGTGCCCTTTAAAAGTAAAAGACAAGAAGATATTATGGTCTTTGGTTCGGGAACGAGTTATGCTACTCCCCACGTGGCTTCGGCTGCTGCATTATGGAAGGCCAAACACTCCCAATTTCTTAAAGAACATGTAAAAGAACCTTGGCAAATTGTTGAGTTGTTTAGAACACATTTAAAGGCTACTGCAGAAAAAGACCCTAATGCAAATGGCAGCCAATGGGACGAAAAAAGATTTGGTGCCGGTATTTTGGACATAGAAAAGCTACTCAAACAAAAAATGCCGGTGAAAGCCGCGGAAATTAAGCAGTTATTGGATGATCTGCAACATGCTTATAAAGGAAAGGAAAAACCAGCCCAGTGGGATTTGGGTGTTCGTGAAACGGTCCATTTTCTATGGAATACGGCAAGAAAGAAACTCACGCCAGGTTTTGAGAGTACCACACTTCAGGAATCGTTAACCGAAAGAGCACGAATTAGTGTTGCGGCAATGACCGGAAGACCCGTAAACAAGGTTTTTGAGAGCTATGATCAATTTGATGAAGATCAGACCGAAAGATTACTGAAAGTATATTTTGAAAGTTTCAATTAAAAAGACATATCATGGATAACTACTTCGACCTTCATTTTCATCCGTTGGCCAAAATGCATTTAGCCTCAAATAAGGATGACCCTTCTAATAAAGCTAAGGATGATATGGAAAAGCCTATAACCATGTCAAAAGATTTTAGAGACTACACGGATGAATCTGTGCTGCGTAGGTTTGAAAGCCAGTGTTGTGTAGATTATTTGGAGAAAGGTAAGGTAAAACTAGGCATTGCTGTTGTTGGTGCATTAGAATTTGGAGTTGCATCCAGTAAGGGTTTTATCGCAGATGTTTTAAAAACCCAATTGAAAAAGCCTATTGACAATACTTATTTTAATGCTGTGAGAGAGGGAGAGGTATCATACCTTAAATTATTCTTGAAAGAGGTAATGCGGTATATGGAGCTCCGTAAACTAGATAAAGATCAGAAGAGTACTAAAGAGAGTAAATTAAATTTAATAAGTCGGTTTTCAAAAAGTGAAGAAGAGTTAGATGCCCGGCCCAATCTTATTTTAGCAATTGAAGGTGGGCATAACCTTTGTATGAAAAAAATAGGGAACACTTTAGATTATGATAATTTTAAAGAGTTTCAAAACAATCCATATTTCAATTCAATTGACGGTATTTCTAAGGACAAACACAACCCTTCCAAGGTCTTGAAAAGACTTTATGAGTCGCTCAAAGGAGCCAAGATAGATCTCTTATATCTCAGTTTAACCCATTTAACATACATTCCAGAACAACATTTGGGTACGCACGCTTTTGGAGCAAAAGGACTTAAACATCCTTCATTTTATCCATTTGGACATGGTTTAAGCGAGGTGGGAAAGGATGTTGTTTTAACGGCATATGGATTGGAGGATTCCATAGAAAAGAAAAAGGATACTGGCGTATTGATCGATGTTAAAAATTTGAGCTTAAAGTCTCGCGAGGATTTGTATACGTTACGTAGAGTACAGGATTGTAGTCATATACCATTAATCGCTTCTAATGTTGGGGTAACAGGATATTCTCTTAATGGTTGGAAGGACAACCTAGAGGTTGAAAAATGTGTAAATCACGTAGATCAAGGTATTAAAACAGTTAAAGTACATAATAAGCCTAAAGTTGCTGGTTATTGGGGTAATGACATTAAAAAGGAATTTATTTTCAATTCCTGTACCATAAATTTAATGGATGAGGATATTGTGGAAATCGCAAAAAGCGGCGGGTTAATCGGTGTAAGTTTGGATGTAGATATATTAGGTCATAATTCAAATTCTACGAACAACGAATCAGCTTGCGAGTTTTTAACTACCTCTGACTTTTCGTACTATTTTCCATATACGAGTATTAGAAAATTGGAATATGCTAGCATGGAAGAAATAAGAACAGAGGAATCATGGTTTCAGCCCAATAGGAGGGACGTACACCCACTAAGTCTTTGTTTTAACATTATACACATCATGGCAGTTATAGGTTTGAAGACAAAACAAAATCAACTAAAGAAAAAACCGCAAGAATTTATTTGTATTGGCAGTAATTTTGATGGGTTTATTGAACCTGTTAAATTTTGTAGTGACAGTAGATATTTTGGGGATTTGCAAGCTTGTTTAATGAAATGGTTACCTGTGGCAGCTAAGAAATATCAAAAAGTAAATGGAGGAACTAAGGACCTATTTTCTTTTATTCAAAAAAATGATTATTTAAAAGAAGTTGTTTCGGGTATCTTATATAACAACGGGCATGATTTTTTAAAGAGTAGAGGGTTTTTAGCCTCAGAAAAAACTGAGAAAAAGGTTGATATTAAAAGCTAAGGAATTGTAATAGTTATTAATAATGACCCTGTCGAAAAACCGGATTCCACCATGAAAAAACATATATCATCTTTGCAGTACGTGATAGCCATTTCATTACTAATTGCATATAGCTTCTTTATTTATTTTCTAATAGGAAAAGTAGATAGCGGCGACCCCAGTTGGAGTCGGTTAATTTATCTGTTTTCTGGGGTAGAGGCCATCGTTTTTGCAGCGGTAGGATTTCTATTCGGAAAAGAAGTGAACAGACAGCGAGCGGAAAAAGCGGAAACCGAAAAGAAAGCAGTAGAGGAACAAAAAGAAAAAATCAAAGACGAGAAAGTAGCGGAGCACAATAAGGGACTCGTTCTTGGTGCAATGATTATGCAAGCCGAAAATGGTCAAAAGAAGTCAGCGGATAATAGAGGTTTGGAAATGAAAATGTCTTCGAGTGAATTGCAGGGCATTGCAGAAAAAGCAAAGCAACTGTATCCGGAACTGAACAAGTAGCTTTTATTTTTTTCGCTCTCTGGTAAGATTGTAGGTCAGTCCAAAATAGATGCCCCATTCTGATTTTTTGTAAGTGGGAGCTGAGGTAAATTCTGCGGGAACGTACAAATTTCCATTCTCGCTTTCCACACTATTTGAGAGTACATCTATTCTAGCTAACGAAGCCCCCACATTTATGCCTATGAGCTGCTCTCTACCGATCAACACTCCGGCCCCGAAAAGATATCGGGTAATTCCGTCTAAAGGAGATACCGCTGCGCCGGCGTTCAATCCACCTCGTATACCAGCTTTAAATTGATAGCTAAAATGTGCTAAGGCGCCAATGGCAATATCAAAATTATTTCCATTTTCTTCTAGTATCTGGTTTCTTCCGTCCCCGCTGTCTTCTAAGTAGTATGACTTTTCGCGGATGTTGTTATAAAAGAATCCTGTTGAAAAATCGAACTTAAAACCACCTTTCTTTATAAAAAAGTCGATTTTTTTAGATAAAATAGTGTCGTTCGTAAATGTATTGATGAGCGTTATTTTTGCTTCCATAACATCTTTGGACGCCTTTAGCAGTTCAGGAAATTGCTCGTAGTTTTTCTCCGTAGAACCCACAAGAAAATCAAAATATCTTAAGCTGGTTTCTAAATCTATAGCTTCACTCAGAACTTCCAAATAGGAAGCATATATAATTAATTCATTGGCTACACTAGAATCTATTGTCAGGTCAGAATTCTCAATAAGCGTTTTATAGTAGTGTTTAGCACTTTGGATGTAATGATACGATTGGGCCACACTGTTTCTCAATAAATCATAATCCACTTCTTTTGGTTGTAGCAACTCAGGAGTTGCATTAAAATTTTGGTTGAGTTCGCGTAAATGAAGTTGAGCTTTCTTTTGAATGCCTCGCACCATATCCAGTGTTCTAAATTCCGCATGGTCATTGGAGACTTCGTAAAGTGAATTGGCACGCTCGGTAAGTGAATCCAATTTTTTTACGTGCTCTAGAGCCTTATTGTAAACAAGGTTATACTGTGGGCCAGCGCTTTCTTGAGACATGAAACCCAAAATACCTGAATCTGGAATTTTAAGTAAAAAGCGACTTTAGAATACCCGGCGTGCTGGAGGTTAGACTGTAATCGGTAGTTTCAACCACAATATCAATAAAGGCCGTGTTGACACCCAAGATTTTCAAATCATAATACTGATTCGCTTTCAGGTCGTCTGTGTTTACATGAACTAATTCTTTTTTCGTTAAATCGGCTTTGAACGTTATGGTTTCCTGTGCCTCAATTGAACAACAAAAGAGGCACATGAACCATACATATATAATTGCTTTTTTCATGAGGGGTTCTTTTAGTATGAAGTTAAAAATTGTTATACCACAACAGCGTTGTTAATGGTATGAAAAGGCATGACCAAGTGTATGGGCGTACCATTAATATCTACAATACATTTGTTCCAGACCATCTCATAGAGCTTTTTTAAATCTCTGATATCTTCTTCGGTCATCATGCTTTCTGCACCGTAATTCATGATGGAAAAAGGTTTGTGTTCCCCAAATATTTCCGATGGCCAAGCTAGCTCGCTGATTTTGGCAAAGAAATGGCGAAGTCCGAAAATATGACCCAATTCGTGCATCATGGTTTCTAGTTGTTCTTGTTTGCTCTGTTCGAACATTTTTGGGTAAATCACCAATTGGTGTCGTCCACTATCTGGAAAAAATGCACTTGCCAAAACGCATCCGTGCGCGTTGCAATTATCAGATGGGGAAACATGTATCTGAAAGTCGGAATTATCAGCATTCTCATTAAAACGTACCGGAACCGCTTCGCTCCAGCCCAGTAAAGCCTCGCCCAATAATTCTCGAACATAGGTTTTTATGCCTTCAGCGTTTTGATAGTAATACAGAGCAGTTTCGTCAAATGTCCAACGTAAAACCTGATGTTGTGCCCAAAGGGGAATGAACCCTTCACTGGCATCCACTAAAATTTCCAGCGGAGACCGGTCTCCGGGCGTGGAGTGTCCCGAGCGGTCCGTGGCACAAATAAAGTTATCCCCGTACTTGTGTACCCCAGATTGCCCGTTTTCCATTAATTCTTCTTTGCTTTTTTGAGCGAATAGCTCTTTTTTGGAATTTGTTTTCTTTCCCATGATGTGTGTATTTAGTTATTATAATTTTTGACCTCCAGAGGCCAATAGTTTACTTATTAGAGGAATTAATACGCCTAGTCCGCCCAGTGTGCCAACCAGCGTTTCAAAATCTTTTAGTAACTCTGGTTTTCCTAGACCAATGAACACGATGACAGTTATAATCAACAGATAAAATAGAATGCGTGTGTTGGCCCAAGTCCCTTTTCCGCGGTTCTTGTTTTCTAGTCGTAAGGCTTCATTTAATGACACTGAAGTCATGATAAAATTCTTAAAACTGTAATTGAAAATCTTAGGCCGATCATGCCATACCACCAAACCTTTTTTCATTAGTGAGAAAAGCGAGTTCCTATTTTTGATGTTCATAAAACCATCTTTGGCTAGGTCATATAATAAATAGCGTTCACGTGTAGGTAAGGTGTTCCAGATGTCATTATAGTAGCCATGCGCTAAGTTCTGAGTGTGCATTACCATGCGTTGCCGGTCCAAACGGTGCGGTTGATTTATAGCATATGGCGTATCATAAAGCGATTTGACCAATATAACAGGCGCCAAAGTGGGTAGGAATTTGCTATACCCCAATTCGTCAGTTAGAATATCAATATCATCTAAAGATGGTTTTTGAGCACTTTGGAGGCCAAAATTGAGTTGTTTGGATACTTTTTTAGTGTTTTTTGTAATGCCAATTAAAATTTGGGGAAACGCACTTAGAATATTTCGCCATGAATTGAAGTCGTCTTGAAGGCTTCCCAAAGAGCGTTCTGCTTCTTCTTGAGCGGACTCATACATAGAAAAAATTTGGCTGGGGTATACTTCGGATACCAGAATAATACGTTTTCGCTGTGAAATAAGAAATAGGATAATCCGGAGTTTGGTATGGTTGGCGTCAAACGATTTTATGTTATGCTCTAAGTGTTCTATTACATAGGCTTCATAATCCTCATGATGAAAATCATTTTGTCCTTTTTGATAGCTGCTAGAAAGGATGCCCAGATTCTCCCCAATGTCAGAGTTCATTGGCATATTTTCGAGCTGTAACATAGAAAGTGTGGCTATTCTCAGGTAACCGGCATCTGTTAGAATTTCCTTGGCAAAGGTTTGCTTTCCGCAAAAAGGAGGTCCAATAAGGAGTAAGCCGGAATTTGATTTTTCATCGTGAAGAATTTGACCAAATTTCTCAATATAGCTTTCTTCCTTATTGGTGTCAAAATCGTTAGGTTTTAAATGCCTGAACCGAAAAGCGAAAAAACGATCCGAGAAAAATAAAATCAAAGAAAATAGAATAGCCAAAATAATAATAAGACCTATGACCACTAAAAGAATGAATTTAGGGGGTAGAGAGTCCGCTGCGTTTTTTAGACTGGTGTCCGCTATACAAATCGCTTTATTGCTGTCTAAATAATTTAAATAAAAGGTGTTGGGGTTTTCTGCACTAGCCCACGAGAAATCATGCGCATATTCATAAACCATTCCTTGGAATTCAGCTATGCGAGCGTCATAAGTAGGGCGTATGTGCCATAGGAAATCTTCTAGGCCTGTGTTTTTTGAAGTGTTTTTAGAGGTTTTGGTACTTGTTGTATCCTTTAGGGTAAACGTCTCGTGATATTGACCTTCACTTAAGTGTTTCTCGTGAAGCTTAGCATATTCATCTTCTTGACCTGTAAAGGCAGGGAAACTGGTTTCCAGTTCTTTTTCTTTATCCATGAAGCGTCTGGCCATATCAATCTTATCCGTCTTTGTCCATATTTGGTCATTCAAAAACTTAGCATTCTTAAAAATTAAATACGCTGGAAAAATGGTAGACAGAAGCAACCAACAGAATAGAAATAGGGCATACCAATAGCTGTAGCCAATGCGTATGTTCCTGTTTTTTCGTCGGCTAAAGTCACTCACATTTTTAATTATGGAATGTACTTTACGGTGAACTTTGGTAATGAACTTTGTTTTTTTTGATGACTTATTAAAGTAAATCACAGCTAAACAAATGAACTGAAGAATTAAGGAAGGAAGCACGTACTTAATCTCATTTTCATTGACTTTACAAGTGAGAATATTGAGGAAAATTATGGCTAATAATAGTAGAATATCGCGAACCTTAAACTTAAAATCGTTGTTTCCTCTATGAGGGTGCAATGTGTAGAATATGATTAAATAGGAATAGATACCAAGAAGGAGACATAGAATATAGGCTGTAGTTGGTGGTATAAGAAAACTAATACCAAATGCAATGGTAATTAGTCCCGTAAGAAGGAAAGACAGAATAATGTAAGAGTCTCTCAACTCTTTTTTTGGAGTTAAAAACTCGAATAAGAATCGGTCATATTTATAGAGTCCTAGTTTCGGATTTCTAATGATGAGCGAAAGGATAGTGATAATCAGTATTAAAATCAGAGCCAATACAATACCAATACAGGAAAGGGTTAAAACTTCAGATACTTTGGTGCGGAGCAGTCCTATATCATACAGGGCAATTACACTAAGATTAGTGTTGGCTATGGGTCTAATACTATATAATTGCCCTTTATCTCTATAATTGACCATGCCTGCTGTTTTTATTCGCCCCAGCATGGCGGCCTCTATTTTTTCTTTGTTTCTACTTACATAGAGAAAATTTTCTAGGGTAGCTCTTCCTTTTTTGGAGTGAAACCAGACTTCGCCAGTTTCATCTACCACGGCAAACTGAAAGCCAAAGGGTAAAATGGCTTCATGCAAAGATTTTAGTTGAGCGGCGCCCACTCTATAACCAGAGATGGAGTCCCGTTCATTTTTCAATAGGTAAACGGCTTCCTCGCTTTGGTCTTCAATGGAAACCACGGGCCTCATAATATATTTGATTTTATGGGTGAGTGTATCTAGGAACCAGAGGTTTTTAGCGTTAACATAATCCGTGTAGTAGGGGCGGCTACCAAGGTTTTTAGTATTCTCTATGTTGTTTTTATCAATTAATCTTATGTGATACTTTACAGCGCCGGTGGCTGTATCTATTTTAGATATGAACTTGTGGTTTTCACGAAAGGCTTCATTGGCCTTTGAAATACGAATAGACAGACTGTCGCTGTTTTCTCTCGCTCGCTCTTCACTGGCGAGCGACATATCATAAAGTGTGGTAACATTGGCTGCGTTTTCAGCTTCAAAACGGGTTTTGATTTTTTCACTTAAATCATCAAGTCTGTCCGGAAATTTGTAGTAATAGTCGTAATAATGGTTCATGAGAGAGAAGAACACGATTATTAAAATGGGCGCACCAATAATTACAGATATGCCAGACAAAATAACGTCATTACTGGATAGGCGTTCATCTTCAGCAATAAAGAGCATTTTAAAATAGGGCATTCCAAAAAGACCAAGTAGTAAGAAGGTGGTTAATAGGGCAATTATCCACGGATCTAATTTTCTGACGGCTTCATTGTAACGCTCTGTCTCCACAAGTCCAAAAATTTGAATATCATAATGTACGCGGGTGTCTAGGTCCGTTTCATAGGTATATTCACGTCCAAAAAGCTGATAAACCTCATCGTTCTTGGGAATGCCAATAGACATGCCTATGTTAAACGGATTGAGTTTATTAAGGCTGTCAGGTAAGATAATCCGCCCCTTTAGCGAGCTTAATTCTATAATTGAATCTGTTTGGTTCTTTTGATCTAGTTCTGCGGATTTTTTAAAAACGACAATGTATTCATCAAACTCTTGGTCAAAAGGTGTACTCTTACTTATTTTTTGTTTGAGAGCTCTCCAGACTTTGGGTCTTATCTTGTTCTTGGTAATTGAATCTCTTTGATTTAATAGCGAATAAGCTCCATCTTTTTCTTCATTTTTAGTGAGTTTTTTTATGATACTTTTCGACGGAGTAATTTTACTGACCTTATTTAATAGGGCATCCCATTGCGAGTTGTTTAGTTTGTTATAAAAAATTGATTTAAGCTCGGCTGTTACTTCTTTACTATAGTAAATGGAATCATACTCCGTAGAATAATACTTCTGGAAATCATTATTGAGTTGCTTGGTAATAATGTCAAAATTGGCATCTAAACTGTGAAGTTTAGACTCGCGATAATGGTGCTCGTTATTTTTAATGTGGGAGTAGTAAATAGCAAAGAACAGCCCAATAATTATAAAAGCCACGGTAAGTAACGTAAAGAGCCGCTTATTTGCTGTAAAGGGTTTACGTAGAGAATTTCCTAAAGAAGACGTGGTGGGCATGGGTTCTGCAATAAGAATTAGAAAATGAGGTGTTCACAATGGAGACCATCGTGTGTTTTTAACTATGTACCAGTTGAAACCTAGTTTCAATGGTCGTGTATAGTCAGTTTCTATTTTTTAGGGGAACCTTTTACTGTAAATATGTGCTTACCGTTCAGTAAGTAAAATCTTAAATTAGTGATTTTGATGCCTAGCTAGTTCGGCGTTGTGTGGATTGTAGCTGATTTTGTATAAATGGTGTTTTTGAGGTTTTAATTGTTTGGTTATCAGAGCTTTTTTAATGCATTCAGCTTTTGTGAAAAACAAAAACCCGTACAGTTTTCACCATACGGGTCAAGAATTCTAAATTGGAAATTAGTCCAGTTCGGGACTAGTTCCGCCATCGTCCATCTCTTCATCGGTAGCGGCAGTTGAATCGTCTTCTTCTGAAGTTGACTCGGACATGGCTTGAAGGAGCCATTCTGGTGGACCACCAATATCTACATGCCCATCTTCCATTGAAGCAATGGCGTCCGTATCACCTGAATTCTGGTCGTCTGCGGATGTAACTGCTAAATCAGAGGGTGGAAGCCCTGCATCGGCTACGGCACTTGTAGTTTCCGTAGGGTCTTCAGCAGTATTGCTGGTAGCATCAGACGTATCGTTGATATTAATATTTATGTTCATAATTCATATATTTTTAGTGTTACCAAATATTTTTATCGGTTCATTATAGCGTATCGCGCCTCAAACTGAAGGGTTGAGCCCGTAAGGTTTTTGGCCTCAATGAAGTACTTGATTTTAGTACTACTCTGTCTACAGACTTGAATCTTCCATTCCAGTTGTGCGCCTCCATCCCTAATCGGACTTTGCGGAACACAATTCCATACCACATGCCAAGCTTCCGGCCAGCTATGGGTAAACCATTTACGTGTACTATTTCTAGGTACACTGCCAGTAAATTGAACACCTACTCTCATAATTCTAGATTTTAGGGAAAGGCTAAATTTTTGACCTTTCCGGATTAATTTTATTTGTTTTTATGATGCAACTACACAGTAACGTGCTTGTACATTCACCGTATAATTCTTAAGATTTTTGATCTCTATGTAATACTTGATCAGACCAAAAGCCTGTCTCGTAGTTTTTACTTTAAATTCTATCTGTGCAGAACCGTCTATTGCCGGTGCTGTTGGAACTACGGTCCAGATGACATGGTAATGATCAGGCCAGCTATGAGTGAACCATCTACGTGTGGCATTACGTGGTACACTACCATTGAACTGAACTCCACACCAAGGTCTACGGGAAGCCGTAGCTCTAACCAATGCCCTTAGGTCTGGACGTCTACCAATGCGTTGAGATACCGGATTAGCTCCTGCTTGTTGTGCGGAACCTGTGCTTCTCAACAATTGGCGAGCTCTACGAGGCGTAAGCATAGCCCTTCCTGCTGCTTTTTGAATACCTTGCAAACAGGCTACAGTACCCGTAACGATAGGTGAAGCACTACTGGTACCACTAAAGGAATTTGTGTACCATTCATTCTTATTATTTGGGTTGTTGCCCGTAACATTTCCATAACCAGCTGTAGTAACACCTCGGCCCCAACCTTGGGTATCAACACAAGAACCGTAATTACTAAAGCCTAAGCGGCTACGGTCAGCGCCCCAATTTCCTCCATTAGTCTTAAGGAGGCGGCGCACCTGCACCCACAATAACACAGCCGCTATCATGACCTGCAGTTCTACGGAACGGATTTCGCCAACTAGATGGGAACCCATTAGGTCTTGTATTATAGATTGCAGCATCAAGGTTTTGAGACCCGTTTCCAGCCGCTTCTATGACTATGATACCTTTATTGGTCGCATATTGCAAGGCCGCAAGGTCATCTGGCCACCATTCAATGGCAATGAAGCCCATTTGCGTATTTCCACCGGGATAGTTAGGCCCTCCTCTATGCAATTCAATTAACATAAGGTCACCGGCGCGGAGATTATCAGCTGCTCTTCTGATAGCATTGGCACTCCCCACACCAAAAATAGAGTAAGCCCTGACATTGGCGCTCGGGCATATTCCGGTTACGCCAAAACTGTTTCTGTCTCCCGTCATTTCACCAAATACTGCCGTACCGTGATTGTGCCAACGTAGGTCACTGGTGTTGTTGTTTCCTCCAAGTAAGCCACCTACGTTTACCCGTAAGTCCTCATGGTTAAAATTCCAACCACCCTCAATATCAATAATACGGACACCGTTACCACGTCCATAAGTAGGTAGCGTCCAAGCGTAACGCGCGTCTACCCCTTGTGGTGCAGCATTTAGATACCCTTGGTTGTTTGTTAGGTTTTGGGTAATGGGTGGTGCATCATCACTAGGTGCTGCTTCCATACCGTCTTCAACAAAATAAACGGGAGGTAGACAGCCTTGGTTTAACATACGCACCATCCACTTCGTCCAGTTCGTTCAATGAGGCTGCAATACTTTCCAGGTCTTCTCCTTCTGGTGCTGCTAGTTTATAAAATTGCCGCATTTTTGAAAGGTCCTCGCCACCTTCTTCTTGGCTTGCCTTTGAAACCAGTTCTGCCACTTCTGCATCTGTGTCCGCGAATAACGGAACAAGCTGCAGCTTTTTACCCACCACAAAACCTGCTAAGGTATTTGCCGATGGTTTGGATTTCGATTTTGCTGCACTTTCGGCTTCCTCGGCATGAGGTGCCTCAATGCTTTTTGAGACGACAATGAGTTCTGGTGGTGAACCCGATGGCGAATCAATGACTACTTTACTTTTTTTTGTTGCCATAAAATTGAATTTATAGGTCGACTTTTTTTATTGGTATCGACCAAGGTTAATACTGAGTTTCCAATAAGAGCGGGGGTGTTTTTTAACTTTTGAACAGCTTTCTTTTACAAATAGAAACTGTTACATTGGGGGGAAGTCTAATGGTTTTTGATAGGCAGCTTTAATGCCTTTTATTTCCATGAGTTGACCTATAAGTTCCTGTAAAGGGGCATGGTCATTTAGTGCTAGGTAATGGAAGCATTTGTCATCCAAACAAAGTACATCTGCGGAAATAACAGGATGATACGGCTGGAGTAAAGTTTTTACCTCTGGGATTTTCCATAGGTCGTTGTTTTCTCTCCCGGTTTGAATAACCAATTCCATTTCAACTACGTTTTTTAAGTATTGATCAAAGTTTTCAATGGTTATAATGAAACTACAATCAAGTCTAGTTTTTGGAGGAATCTGTGTATTCTAATTACATGACAAACGTACCGTACTAGGAGGCGAAAAAAAACCGATTATGTATAGTTTGATGGAAATTCTTTATAATCTGCAGCATTTTTTATTATAATCTCAAATTATTGACTGTCAATATGTTAAATTAACATTAAGTGAATTTTTATTTGATATGGCACAAGATTTTATACCTGATTTTTATCAACGAATTATCACCGCATTTACCAAGGTTTAAAACTGAAAAGGAAAGAAAAAAGAAGCCTCATCAAAAGGATAGGAACCAAATGATGAGGCTTGATCGGTGTGAACTAAAAGTATGGTTTACGAATTATAGCTACGTAATTAAATGTGCAGGCTGTCCGCTTTTATCCAAAGATTCAATAAAATCGTTGGGTACATTATGATACGTTTCCAATCCTAATGTGGTAATAAATTCGTTGGAAAATACATTCGCCATTTTCTCGGAAAGCAGCCAACTTCTGCATTTCATCCATTGGTCTACGTTGTTGCCGTACATGTGGTGGGCTAGATCGGGAAATGCATAGTCCATGCTTTTGCCCCAATGCACGGTAAACGGAATATTTTCAGCTTGCATCGCCTCAATCATAAACCGACCATATTCCTCCAAACTGGGAATTTTATCGGATTTATTCCATTGGATGCCGTCAATCTCAATTACACAGGTTTTATGAAATTTGGTAAAGCCCAAAGTGGCCTTCGTTTTGTTGACGTAGCGCATCGCAAAAATTATGGAATAGGATGGTCTTTGGTCATTTTTACCAGCGCGTTCAATGCCCTTTCGGAATCCTCAATGGTAACGCCCATAGAACAGGCAAAAGCAGGGCCTTTGTAGCCGGCATCCCAAAAGGTTTCATAGAGCGTAGCCCTAATTTTTTCTTCGTCTTTGGTAATTTCTGGCAAAATACTTTTTTGCAGGCTCTTTATAAACCACGGAATACTTTTCGGGAATTTCTCACTGAATTTGATCAGCAAATAAATAAGGTCTTTATAAAGCGATTTTTCAATTTTAGTAAACGGGTCCGGGTAGGCTAGGGTGTACTTTTTCTTGTACATGGCCTCCACCACATATTGGTCTTCGTCTACATACGGGTTAATGAAAATTTTATAATGGTACGGTCGGTTAGGTTTTCCGTTTTCATCTACTTCATTATCAATTTTAAACTCGGAATTCTCAAAGTCCAAAGTTTTGGATAAGGAAAGGGTAAGGTTTTTATCGATTCGTCGCACGTATCTATCCAACAGGAAAAGGTCGTCTGCTTCTAGGGCAACGCCGTGAATAAACCCAAAACTCCCCAAACCCACCAAAGCGGCATTGAAAAGGTCGTCATTTCTAATGACCCTAGCGTTTATACTTTGCGCAAAAGCATCGTTTAAACTGGGTTGGGTATGCCGTTCTAGATATACATTATCTTCAGCATTTGGTCCCGTAATGATGTTCAGGCCTACGATATAATCCTGTACCGCACCGGTATCAAAAGCGGACCCATGTACACCGGTGGAAATACAACCCGCAATGGTCTGCCCATTACTGGCACCTGTGGTTTTTAAGGATTTACCGTATTCATTTAGTTTTTGTGAAATCTGTTTAATGGTACTTCCGCATTCAAAAAAGAAAATATTTTCATGCGCGTATTCAGAATCTGGGTGCATATCGCCTTCCTCTATTTCAAGGTCTAGATACATCAAATTGTTTTGATGCATATTATCTTTCTGATGTGCAATTTTGGACATGGACCAACGCGAACCGAATGCGCGGAAACCCTCGTTTTCCGTTTCACATTTTTTAATTAATCGCTGAATTTCTTCCGCTGCATCGTTATAGCGCAGCACCCTGCTGGGCATAGTGGCTTTATGCTCGTGACGGGTAATATATTGACGCTTCAGGTCAAAAGCCCCGTTCTCGTGCAGCGTATCCCATTTTCCAACTAATAATTCACTTGTCTTCGCCATAATATTAAAGATCAGGTAGCATACATACATATTTTATCTTCACTTTTCTACGGCTTCCAAAAGTCACTAAGTACAAAAGGTTGCCACCAAAAGTGTCTGTGAATTCAACCGAAAACAGTTTTCCGGATTCACATTTGTCTTTGGGAACTTTGATCATCATACCATCTGTAAGCACGGAAGTTTTTACTACGGCCGTATATTCTCCGTACATTTTATCGCGGTACCAGTCTTGGCCTTCCATAGTTTCAGGAGGCATGGGCACGCCGTGTGTGCTTACCAAACGGGTGGTGTAACAAGATTGTAATAAGAGTGCGGCAATTAGTGCAATTGCGCTGGAGATATAGACCCTACGTAGTTGAACATTCATTTTTTGGAGTAGTTAGATTGCGATAAAAGTTCGCAATACGTTACACGATGCTATACGGTAGAGGGAATAATGGTGGCAATATAAAAAGAAGAATGGAACGCGCTAGGCGGTTTTGTATAGGTAGGTCGTTATTTTGTGTGGATGGTGGTTTTTTGTTTTTTTTGTGGAACTCTAGGAAATCCATTTTTGGGATGGTATTCTGTATAGTTGTTATTGAAGTTTGAACATAAACGCACAGAAAGCAGAACAAGACGGACTCGCTTTTACCGGATATGTAAAAAGCAGTCTTTAATACTTAGTGGGGACATTCATAGAGCATCTAAATCTGGTGTTTTAATTCTGACCCGTCATAAAAATAGCCCCTGAAAGGGGCTTATATGAATCCGTTCCGTGGAGGATCAACGGCTTGTGCAACGGTTGCCGTTGTTGTAAAAGTACTTTATTTTTTTTTCTTATTTTTTTGAATGAGAGATTCTCTTTTTTCATTCAATAAGGTTGTTAAATCAACACTAGGAAGAGAGTATTTTCCTAAGGGAAAGAATGAAGTCATTGTAGATAAATAACTTCTTAAACTATTTATGGAAATAGAAACACCTGAGGACCATAAAAATTCCGATTTTTGTTTTTCATTAAGCTTTGTTTCATTAACAAAACTATAGACTGCAATACCTTCAACAAAAATCGAATAATAAGGTAGTTTATCTTCTGACCCATTTATATCTAACTTGGAAAAAACTAAATATTTATTATCTTCATTCTTAACATCTCTTACTATAAAATCAATATCTATATAATAATCGTTAATTAAATCTTTAGGATTTATTGAGCTGCCTTTTTCTGGTTTAATAAAATTGTAACTTGAATTTACGATAAAGAAATCTTCTAAAACTAATTCCGATTTTACTAGTTTCATTAGGCTGTTAGTTGTTGTTTTATTATTTTCAATGATGTTTTTTGCCCTCCAGTAAATGCTTCTTGATTATCAGGATTTAGGTTTTTAAATATTGACCAGCTAGTATTTTTAACACCGTACTCAATATCAGTTGTAAGATTTTGATAATTGAAATCTGTATCCAAATTATCATATCCATTTTCTTTAATTTTGATTTCAACACTTAAATTAAGTTTGTCTTTTAATTTAGCCAGAGTAACAAAATTAAGTAGTTTATTGCCACGATAGAGTTGTGTTAAGTAACTTGCAGAAGTTCCGATTAGTTCTGCAATCATTTTTCTATTCAAATTATTTTTATCTGTAATTTCAGAAATTTCCGATAGCAATTTTGAAGCAATAACTTTTGCTTCTATATCGTAATCAATTTCTTGATTGTCAAAGATGCTGTCAAAAGCTGTTTCAAGGTTTTGGATATTTTTTTCTGATGATTTCATATTCGGATTTTCCAACTTTAGTAATTATTGGAATATTTTTTTTATTATTTTTTTGGCTTTTTTTCTTCTTAAATAGTTCACAAGCAATTATTACAAACGTTTTATCTTTTAGAGTTAATTCCTTGCAATACAATCTATCATTATCATTCCCTTTAAAAAATTTCATTGCAGTAACATCCTTGCAATTATTATTTATATTTTCTTTATCATATACATCGGTGTTTCTATGTCCATCTAGGATTACACCACATATGTATTTGAATTTTTTTAGATGTTTATCGTCTTGATTAATATATTCAAATATCTCTTTCCAGTTCTCAATGTCAATACAAATGATTCTCTTACCGTCAGAGCTTTTAGTTATTTCTTTTGCTTTCTTTGTCACAAAATTAAGCTATAGGTTAATTAATAACAAGTTATTTATCATTTTATTGTTTTTTTTGTATATACAAGATACTAAGTTTAGAATGAATTCTTACAAGTTTTAGTGTATTTTTGGTCACGTCTCGTATATGAAAAGTAGTGCTGAAAATAGCTATAATTTTCGGATAATACACAAGCCAAATTTAAAAATTTGGCGGTCTCAGCAAATACACACTAATCTCTCAGAAATCCTGTTAGAGTAATGTTATATATACATTGTTAGCTACCGTTTTTTCTTCGGTTTTTCTCCTCCCTTTTGAAAATATTCATCTATTTCTTGAGAAGCTTTATTTAATGCATAGTCATCTACTTTTTTTAGAAGTTTCTCATCAACTAATTTTCCATTCTCGAGAAAGTAGCCTAATAAGTCAATTTCATCATTTACTCGTAATTTTTCGCTCGTGAACAATGGAATTCTTTGTTCTAAATATTCTATAAAGTCATCTTCGTTTTCTAAAATATCGGAAAATATCATTAAATCGAATAAGCTACAATTCCAAGCAAATTCTACATCAGGTTCAACAATTCCCAACTCTTTTAATTCGTGCAGGTTTGAAATATATCCAGATAAATGTTCAAGTGTTATTGTGACCCTAAATGTTTTCTTGGTATTATCGACATTTATTATTTTCCCTTGTTTGTCATAAAAAGAATTATTGTCGTTTTCTATTATGTATTTGTATACTCGGTGGCTTTGATATGCTCCATAACCTACAGTTTCAGAAAGCTGACCTGTTAAGCTTTTTAAGGCACCTCTTTTAGATGGCGCTGATAAACCTCCAGCTTTTATTTCAACGATGTAATTTGCTTTTTCCGAAACAATAAGTAAGTCTAATTCAGTCTCAACAAGGTTGCCATTTTCATCGAGTATTCCAGGTTTATATTTGAGATTGAGGTATGAATTTGATTTTTTAATAAAATTATCTAATAATTCTGCTGTTTTATTTTCTAAATAATTGTCTCTTGAAAGTGAGTATTTATTGCCTAGATATTTTTCCTTATAATATTTTTTGTCTGCATTTTTTATTAAGGATTCTGCAATATCAAAAAGATTTCGAGTCAGAATGTTAAAAGCAAAAAGATAGAATTCATCTTTGTATTTGATTATAGGTTTTTGGATTATTAAAGTTTCATTTAATGGTAAACCTTGAAATTTTGGGTTTAGGAAATTTACATTTTCTCCGAATTCTTGATTAATGGCTTCTACTACCTTTTTATGTTGTGCTTTTCTAAATCTTATTTTGTGTAATACTTGAGATTGTTTAGGGTTACTGATTAAGTAGCCATCAGGTTTACCATCTCGCGAAACCATATCAGGATTGTCAGCTAGAAAATCAATCATTGGCTGTGGGTCATCAGCTCGAAACAGTTTTATACCTTTTCCTTCATACCACTCCTTAAACCTTTTCATACAGCTTGGGTGTGGTGCTCCGTTAGGCAACCTTAACCTGCAATACCAAGAATCTTCTAATTGCATAAATGTTTCTAGAATATCATTTGAATCAAAACCATAATTATCTATAAGAAATTGGTCGTGTCCAGAAAACATTTCTTTAAATACATTGTAAATATGATTCATATATCCATCTCCACGCATATGTAATGCTTCTAAAACCGTTAAGAATCTCAAATGACTTTCCTGCTCGGTATAATTTGCAATTAGTCCTTCCGTAGAAATATAGGCGTTATAAGTCATTCTAATATTTGTAAGTAAATCCTTAAGTTCTTCGAAAATATCTGTAGTAGGTTGTTTTGTAGGATTGTTACTAATAGCAGTTGCAAAACTAGTTGCATATTCCAAAGTCACTTCAGCCATCCCATCATCTTCTGGATTATTGTGATTTAAAAAGTGATTATATGAAAGGAAACCTAAAAGTTGAAAATTATCAAATGTTTTAAAAATTTCGATAACTCTTTCTATAGAGCTTTCGATAAACTCTAGGTTTTTAGGTCTATTAGCGATTACTTGTTGAATATATTCTTCGTGTTGTTTCTTGGTACGTTTGTTTTTTACGGTAATATTTTTTCCATCTAACTTTAGTTCTATGCCATTAACAAGTTCTCTTCTCACTCCAGAAGCTTTTCCGTAGACTTTTTTTGTCTTTTTTTTTTTTTTTCTTTCTTCCTCTACTTTTCGGCATAAGTTCGATGTTTGTTCAAATGGTAGCTAACTACTGGATTAAAGGCAAATGCCGCATAATCTTCAGGTTTAGGGTTAAATACGTTACTTTTTTAGTGTTCATAGGTATTGTTGGTCCTATCTGCCTATGCCTGCTTTTATGAAAATAAGGAGGGTTAAACAGTATGCCGCAAATATCTCCGTTTTCAATGGTATAGCCTTACGTTAAAGCGTAATCCACTATAAAAAATGGGGTAAAATCTAAACGAAACTAGTGTTGTAACCCATAGCATCATTTTTATTTTTCATGCAAACCCCAAGGCTATTTTCCTACAAACCTTAAATATCGTAAAATAGCAATACCAAAAACAAGTGTTCTTTTTGCAATTGCGGTCATCTACTGTTTTACTCGTTAAAGTGTAAGAAATTACGGGTGTAGGTAGGTTTTTGTGGTTTTTTCTTCTTTTTGTATTTATGTACTATTCAACTTCTTAAAACCAACAATTTCAATGGAACTAGTTGATTGCCTGATAAATCCGTAAAAATAGACGTACAGGTTTCCGTATATGTTAAAAAGGCTTCCGCCAAACGTCCAGATAGGGCTAAGCTCCGTATTTTACTACCAAGACGAACCAATTATATACCAAAATTGCCGAATGATCTATTTTAAAAAACGGCTTGTTCTTTTAATTTCCATGGTGTTCCTGTACCATTCGTATGGTCAAGAGAAGCAACAATACAATGGCCCGCTAGAAGTTGGCGTCTACAAGGGGAAAGCTGCCTACACCTATGTGGTAACGGAACAAGATACCCTCTACGATGGTGCTTTTCAATTGCAAAGTAGCAACCTCAATGCCTTATTGGAAGAAGCGGATACTTCTTTTTTAATGGAAGGCAGGTTTTATAAAGGCACCCCATCGGGACCTTGGCATTTTCAGTTTGGCGAGTTTCAAACAGAAAGTGAAAGTAAGCTGGTAGGTTATGAATACCGCGTATTGATTAGTGGCCAACAAGAGGAGGGTAGAGGTGCCCTTTCAAAAGGCAAACCTGATGGGAAATGGTTGTATGAAGTAAACCGCATTAAATCCTCAGAAGTAGAAACCACACTTTTTAGTAGTGTCATCAATTTTAAAAATGGCGTGCCCCAACAAAGTTTTCAGATGGAAAACGATAGTACGGTACTCGTGGGCCGCTTTCTAAGAAACGGACTAGCACATGATGAATGGACATCTTACGCATCTAACGACCTAGAAGATACCGAAAACTGGATTTTTGACGAGGGGCTGCTACAGGAGATTAATTGGACTACGGATGGTATATCCAAAAAAATCAGTGTTTTTGCTTCGCATAATTCTTATAAAACCATAGCTCTAAACCAAGGATATATAGACCTTTTAAAAGCAACCATAACTTCTGAAAATTCCATTGATTTTAAAAGTGATGTTGCCCAGCTGCTAGCCGAGAACGACGGTTACTATGCAAAATTAAACGGCATTCTAAACGAAATGGGACCAACTGAACTGACTCCGAATTTTAAGGTTAAAGTCCCGTTTTACGAACTAGATGCCCAGCAGAAATCAGATATTGACCAAATTGCCCAAGATTATAAAACGGCAAAATCCATAAGCGATACCCTTTTACATAACAGTCATTTGAACATAGTACGACGCTCCGATGCAGATGCGCAGTATAGATATGAAGTGGTCAAAAAAATAGATGCCGACTTTCTGCAACCGCTCAGTACTTTCGCAAAATACAAGGAGGAAGATATTTTGGAGTATATGGAGCTTCCTAAGCTAATGCAACAACTGTGGCCCTCAGGAAAACCCAGTACGAATATTGAAGTCGTAACCGATAGTACGCAAGCCACTAAAACATTTGTATTGGCCAATACCGGTGAGTTCAATTTTAATGGCAACTCCACAAAAACCGTCGCCGCAATAGCGGGATACGCCAGACTAAGTTTGCAAGAGCTCATGGAGTCCTTATCCGACCGATTGACGAACGAGGCACGATTACAGGCTTTAAACGGACTAGAAACAGACTTGATTGCCGAGAACGATACTTTAGTATCGCAAATAGACTCTTTACTGCCTGCGCTTCCGGTGCTATACAATGCGCCGTTGAACAACTTAAAAAAACTGGCGGACAAGTCACTAGGGGAATATGCTTCCCTAAACAACCCCGAAGAGAAATTAGCTTTTGGTAACAAGCTGAAAGTGTGCTTGAATGAATTACAAGAATTAACGGGTGTTCTTGGTGCCCTTCCCGCCACATCCGAGGAAATAAAAATACTGTACGAAGATGCCATTTGGAATCCTTTTATGGCAACGGTGATGCAAGAAGGGGTAAAAAAGAAAGTCACTTCCGCCTACAGCGAAATACTAATTCCGAGTTTTCTGAAACAAGCAACCGAAGTGGATTGTGAGAATGCAAAAAAGCTTACCGAGCAGATTACGCATACCAACGATCGTATGGTGAAACTTAGGGAAGAGGATACCAAAAAACTAGAACGCAAATTGCGTAGGGAGAAGAACCCCAATGAGATTATGAAACTGCTTCATGAGCAATCAACCGCCAAGGAGAACTAGACATGGAAAGCAGAAAAAATAATTTTATTTGGCTTGTAATGTCGCTCTTGGTCGTAACCGGAAGCGTCTCAGCCCAAGAAGAGGAAAAAGTAGAATTACCATTTGAGTCGGAATACAAAGAACCTAAGACTAAATTATGGGTAAATACCTATGGTAAGATTAGAATTGGCAAGCGTCTATTTTGGGATGCGCAAACGCATTTTCGCTTTGAAGAAACCAAAGCCACGCCTTTTATTGGTCAGGTAGGCCAGATTTATAATCGTCATGCAATCGGCTATATTTATTCTAAAAAAGTGAACTTTAGTCTAGGTGGAGTAGTGCGTATCAATTTCAATACGGACGAGGATTCTGAAGATAGAAATGTAGTACCGGAATGGCGTATATGGCACCAGTACCAATTTGCACAACCCTTGTATACGGCAATGATCTATCATCGCATCAGAATTGAACACCGATGGACGCAAAGTTTTGTGGAGAATAGCGAGTATATTTTTAGAAATAGATGGCGTTATATGTTCCGGGCAAAAATTCCTTTGAACAGCCATAAGCTAAAACCTAAGACCATTTATGTTTCGCCGGAAGCGGAATTGATTATGCAAAGTGGAAAGGCAGTAGTGGGTAGCCCTATGGAAGACTTACGTTTAACAACCACCTTTGGATATATTGCTACGCCTAGATTGACATTTGCAACGGGATTGATGTATTCCCAAGGACAGGATTTAACCAATGCGGGATATTACAAACAAAACTGGACATTGCGTTTTCACATGTACTATTCCCCAGATTTTAGAAGGGTGAAAAACAAATTACCGGAAATTCACCTAGACGATTAAGACGAACCTGAAAATTTAGAAAATCATGAAAAAGAATGTTATTCTCTATTTGATTCTGGCCGCAACCATTGGCTGTTCTTTGTTCTATTTTACAAAGTCGAATTCACTGCAAAAACAACTTACCGAAGTAAAGAAAGAACAAGGACATATTTCCGAAGAATTGAGCGAATATGAGAAGTTGGCCATAATAGATTCTATTTTGCTAGAGGGGCAGTATGATTCCGCAATCAAATCGTACACCGCTTCTTTAAAAGTGAGGGAAGAGAATAAAATGGGTATTCCGTTGCGCATTGCTTTGGCGCAGAAGTTGGCGGAAGCAAAATCTGGAACACAGCCCAAAGCAGATTCTGTAAAAGCGGAATTGGATAGTTTGCCAAAACCCGAAATTGCTTCTGCAAGGGAGGTTCGTAAATACGATTCTTTAAACTTTACCTTGGAGAAAACCAAAGTACAGTTGGCCCGTTTAAAGAAACAGATGAAAGATAAATCTTCTGGGCAATACCTGAAATTTAAAAGTGCGAAAGGCAATTTAATGCATTATGTAGGTAAGGTGAAAAACGGAAAAGCTAATGGCTACGGGATTGCTCTTTTAGACAGTGGTAGCCGTTACGAAGGACTTTGGGTAGGAAACGAGCGCGACGGTGAAGGTACTTTTTACTGGCCTGATGGGGAATATTACATTGGTGCTTACAAGGAAGATAAACGTAGCGGTTTTGGCACCTACTACTGGCCAAATGGAGAGAAATATGCTGGACAATGGAAAGATGACAAACGAAGTGGAAATGGTAAATTCTTTGATTCCGATGGGGATTTGGTAGCCGGTGGTGAATGGAGCGATGATAAACTGGTGGAACGGATTAATGATAAGTAAGCTTACCCTCTTAATAAAAAAACAAAACCCCGTAAGCTTAAAGTTTACGGGGTTTTGTTTTTTATAATTTTGTTATCAAGCTTCCCTTCTCAATACTTCTAAAGGCGAACTTCGCAATACCGTTTGAATATTACTTAGGCCGATTATTAAGACGAGTAACGTAATGCCCGGTAAGAATATAGTAAACGGAATCAGGGATGGAACAAAAGGTTCTTTAAAAACAAAAACTGCCAAGCAAAGGCTGCTTATCAAAGCAAGTATAATTCCGACCAAACTACCCAGTAGACCTAAAAAGATATATTCTAAGGCGGATATTTTTAAAATCTGTTTGTTTTTTGCGCCCAACGTACGGAGTAGTACACTTTCTTTGATGCGCTGGTATTTGCTTGTTCTAACGGAGCCAATAAGTACGATAATACCGGTAAATATGCTAAAGAAAGCCATAAAATTAATGACCCAAGACACTTGATCTAGTATATCTGCGAGCAAAGTGGAAACCTGTCGCAAATCTATTATAGTCACATTGGGAAATTTAGCAACCAAATCCCGTTGTAATAGTGCCGAGCCTTTTTCGTCTGGTATATTACTGGTAAAAACATTGAATTGAGGTGCTTTTTCTAGCACCCCTTTAGGAAATACAACCGAAAAATTAAGCTGCATTTGCGCCCAATCTACTTCGCGTATACTGCCAACTGTAGTTTTTAATAATACGCCTTGTACATTAAAAACAACAGGGTCGCCAATACCTATTTTCGCATCCCTGGCCAAATTATCTGAAATAGAAATAATTACAGGCTCGCCTTCTTTTATTTCTGGAGTCCATGTGCCTTCCAGCAAATTTTCAGAAGGAGTAAGGGAATCGCGGTAGGTGGTTCTAAATTCATGATTAAGAATCCAACCACGTATTTCGCTTGTGGTATCTTTCCGGAGTTCATTAACCGATCTGCCGTTAATATTCTGCATACGCATGGTTACCAAAGGAATGTTGTTGAGTACTGGAAAACCTTTGTCACCAATAGTTTTTGCAACAGAATCTCGCTGTTCCGGTTGAATATCCAAGATTATCATATTGGCACTTTCAGAGCTCTGTCCAATTTCAGCTTTTGATAATAGAATATCTTTGGTAAAATATAAAGTGCTAATAAGGAAAGTACCCAAACCTATAGCAACGACCAGTACAACGGTTTGGTTGTTTGGTCTGAACAGGTTGAGTAAACTTTGCCGTGCCGTAAAGCTCCAATGCTTGGGAAAAAAGCGTTTCACCATCTTAGTGAAAAGCGATGCCACCACCCCTAATATGACAAACGTAATTACGGTACCGGCAACAAATGCCAAGGCATACAAGGCATCTTTAATCAACCAAAAGGAAAATAAAAACAAGAATATCAAAATGGCTCCAAAGACGAAAAGTCGAACGCTTTGCGGTTCTTGAGATGAATTTTCATCGACACGTAAAACATCTAATGGCGATACATACCACGTTCTTAATAAAGGCAGAAGTGCAAATAAAACGGACATAAATAGCCCAAGCAAAACGCCAATTATTAAAGGTTGCGCGGTAATGGTAATTTAAGGTCAAAGGGCAAAAATTCTTTAAGTAAATACGGGAATAGTTCTTGAATACCAATGCCTATGAGTGAGCCGATAAGACCACCAATAATTCCTATTCCAGCTATTTGTATCAAGAAAATCAGAAAACTTTGTAGTCTAGAAGCACCCATGCATTTTAAAATAGCAATGGCTTTTAGCTTTTCTTTGATGTAAATATGTACGGAACTTGCAATACCAATACATCCTAAAAGCAAGGCTATAAAGGCGGCAAGGTTCAGGAATTTTCCAACATTGTCATAGCGACTGCCCAAACGTTTTGTGGTACTGGTATGCGTGTCTAAATCTGCGTTTTCTAGCTCTAGTTCAGGTTCTAGTTTATCTTGTAGTCGTTTTAGATTGACCGTATCTTGTGTCTTATAATAATATTGATATTCCTTTCGGCTTCCGAATTGCAAGAGATTCGTGGCCTTTATATATCGGTACGGAATGATTACAGGAGGAGCCACAGAAGTTGAAATGGCAGTGCTTCCCGGAATTGCTTTTAATGCACCGGCAATGGGAATGGTTAGGTCGCCTATTTTTATAGAATCACCTGGGTTAATATCAAATTGAAGCATTAGCGTAGCATCTACCAATGCACCACCTGATTCTTGATAGGTGTTAGCTACAGCGGATGGTTGCGTTTCTATGTCCCCATAAAACGGAAAATTACCATCCAAGCCCTGAATTTTCACCAATTTAGTGCCGCTATTCTTTGGGAAAACGGCCATGGATACAAAGTTGACTTCATATGCATCTGGCTTTAGCGAATCGATAATAGCCTGTGCCCGTTCCGTGGGTATTTGCTTAGAGTCGATTTTGAAATCGGCACCCATCAATGCTTTTGATTGACGCTGTATATTGTCCTTTAAATTCGTGCTGAATAATTGAATGGAAACAACTGCCGCAATGCCCAAAATAATCGAGGCCATAAATAGTAGTAAGCGCACTTTGCTAGCTTTAGCATCGCGCCACGCCATTTTAAAAAGCCAAGGTGTCCGTAAACTTTCGTTAGATTTAGAATTCATCAAATTGAAGCAGTAGCTTGATTGGTTACTATTTTTCCTCCTTTAAGTCGCAGTATTTGCTGCGTACGGTTGGCTAATTCTAAATCGTGGGTTATGATGACCAAGGTTGTTCCATTTTCCTTGTTAAGGTCTAACAACAACTGAATTACCTTTTCCCCGGTTTCAGTATCTAGGTTTCCTGTAGGTTCATCTGCAAATAAGATAGAAGGTGCATTCGCAAAAGCTCTTGCCAATGCCACCCGTTGTTGCTCGCCACCGGATAACTGAGAAGGATAATGATGTAAGCGGTCTTTTAAACCTACTTTTTCCAATAATTCGGTACCTTTTTGAGTAGCGTCTTTGGCACCTTGAAGTTCTAAAGGAACGCTCACATTTTCTAGTGCTGTAAGTGTAGGCAGCAATTGAAAATTCTGAAATATAAAACCAACCTCCTTATTTCGTAATTGGGCACGTTGGTCTTCATTTAAGGTGTTTAAATCCTGTCCACATAATTCTACCGAACCCGAATTTGGCGCATCCAAACCAGCACATAAACCCAATAAAGTTGTCTTGCCACTTCCCGATGGTCCTACGATTGAAAAAGTCTGGCCTTTCTCAACATCAAAAGAGATGTCGTGCAAAACTGTTAATTGCTTGTTACCGCTGGTGTATGTTCTCTCCAAACCGGTAATCTTTAATATCTTTGACATTATCTTAATTTAAATACCATTTATGTTCAAGCCGCATAATAAAGATTTCCATTCTAAATTACCAATGCCATTAGGGCAGAAACTCATAAAGTTTAGTTATTTTTTTATAGCCTTATTTTTTCTTTCTTGTGGTGATGCAAAAAAGGAAAAAGCTGCTGAGGTTCAAAATGATTCAGAACAGGTTGAAGATACAGTCGTAACAGATACTGCAACAAAAAGCATTTTATTTTTTGGTGATAGTATTACTGCCGGCTACGGTCTAGATGATAGCGATGACGCTTACCCAGCGGTAGTTCAACAAAAGATTGATTCTTTAAACCTAGATTATACTGTAATCAATTCCGGAGTAAGTGGCGAAACAAGCGCTGGAGGTAGAAGCCGAATTGATTGGGTGATAAAACAGGACCTTGATATTTTCGTATTGGAACTTGGTGCCAATGACGGATTACGTGGAGTAGACTTATCCGAAACACGAGCCAACCTACAAGGCATAATAGATGTAGTGCGAGAGAAAAGTCCGGATACCAAAATCATTTTGGCCGGTATGCAGCTACCTCCAAATATGGGAGAAAAATATACTACGGAATTTAAACAGCTGTTTGTAGACTTAGCTAAAAAGAATGACATAGAATTTATTCCATTTATTTTAAAAGACGTGGGTGGAATAGCGGCATTAAATCAAGCTGATGGTATCCACCCCACTATTAAAGGGCATAAAATTGTAGCGAATACGGTATGGGAGACATTACAGCCGTTGCTTAGGGGTTAGAGATTTCTAACTGAGATAAAATGTAAAAACCACCCTTTGGGTGGTTTTTTGTTTGTGGAGCCGGAGGGATTCGAACCCTCGTCCAAACAAGCAATAACAAAGCTTTCTACATGTTTAGTTTCCGATTAGTTTTCGACGCATACCTGACCGGAAACGGCCCAATATACGCTTAGCTTCTTAAAGTTTTGGTGCCACTACCAAAGCAATAATGGCCTTATATCGACATTTATGGTGCTCCGGATTGAATCGCCGTCGACAGAGGCTATTCAGGAATAATTTAGCATTTTCAAGAATTAAGGTAGGGTTTAAATTAGAGCTGGTTGTTATTAATTAATAATACAGAATAGTGTTGTTTCACTTCGTACTAGATTTTAGTGTTGTACATACTTCTGATAATTAAGTGCTTTGAAAATACAATTTAGAGGGGTTTACCTTAGAATTTGGTCGTTAATAGAGTTTTGTTAACCTATGGCACTAATTTATATACTTTTGGATAGACACTAATTATGAAAAATTTACTTTTTGCATCGTTTATAATGATTTTTACCTTTGGATTTGGACAATCTACTCCAATACCAGACCCAAATTTTGAAACACAATTAATTGCTTTTGGCTATGATACAAATGGTCTTACCGGTGATATTCTCAATACAGATGCCGAAGCAGTTACGGAATTTATATCCAACGGGGATAACATTACAAATTTTGATGGGTTACAGGCATTTAAGAATATTAGAATACTGAATTTGGGAAGAAATCAATTCACTACCCTCCCACTAGATAATTTAACAAATCTTGAAGAACTGAGTTTTAAAGATAATGTGGTTCTAGCAAGCCTTGACTTAACTAAAAATATTAATCTTAAAAAGCTTGATATCCGCTCGATACAAGCATTGAATACATCTTCCATAGCAACTTTGAATCTTTCAGCAAATATTCGACTGGAGTATATTCATATTTTCAATTTTCAAGATTTAGAAACAATATTATTCCCGCAAACTAAAAGTTTGACATACCTAACTGTATACTCAAACTTTGATTTGGTAGGAGATACCTCATTTTACGACAATTTGGAGACACTAGACCTTGGAGTCCTAAATGGAAAGATAATCACGTTGACCCTGCCTACAGTTAAAACAAAATTGAAATCAATTCGGATAGCCAATGGAAATGTCACCGACTTTCGAAGTCTGGCATTATTTGTAAACTTAGAAGAGATTCGTTTATATACTATTACTGAATTTATAGAATTTCCCGAATCCAATACAGTGACTTATATTCATATAGGTCCTCATTCTATATCTAATCCTGTGTCTTTTCAAGGAATGCCTTCTTTAAATTATTTAGAGTTTGTAGGGAATAGAACTAAAACTCCTCTAGAAATAGATATTAGTTCAAACTCGGAATTGGAAACTCTTATTTTATCAGCTAATAAAATGGTCAATCTGGATTTAGAAGGAAATCCAAAACTAGTTGAATTAAAAGTTCAGGAAAATAATATGGAAGGTCTTGGTTTGAGTAAGAATCCAAAGCTTAAAAGGGTCTGGGCCTATAAAAATTTATTGAGTAATATAGATCTTAGGAATAACCAAGAACTAGTTGAGTTAAGACTTAATGAAAATAGATTAAAAAGCTTAGACCTTACAGAGAATAAGCTTTTAGTAGATTTTAATATTTCTAAAAACTTATTTGTAGGAGAAGGACCTGACATAACTCAAAACACTGAATTGGTTAATGTCAATATGTCAAATAATAAAATTTCTTCCCTAGATATCACAGAATGTCTTAAACTGGTTAATGTTGATTTTTCGTTTAATACCTTTTCTGGTAATAATATTTTAGAACAAATTGTTCAGAATTATCAAACTTCTGGTAGGTCACTTGGTCAAGAAATTTATGCATTAAACGATAATTTATTATCTAATGAAATGCCTGACTTTACATCGCTTGTCAGTGCTTCAACAAATAATTTTAGTTTGAGTATTGAAAACAATAGTTTTCACTTTGGAGATTTAGAAGCCAGACACCAGCAATATGTTGATTATACAAATACTATGCAAGGAGGGGGCAATATATTTAGGAAGTACTCTTATGCCGGTCAATCAAAGGTGAATATTAGAGAGGTTATTACAACTGTTGCAGGCGAGCCCATTACTTTGGCGACAGTAGTTAGAGGTAGCCAAAATCATTACAAGTGGTTTAAGGATGGGGTTGAGATTATTGGGGCAGCAGATGCTCCAGAGTATTTGATACCTGCCCCAGAGGCCTGTGAATCAGGAGTGTATTATGCAGAAATAACTAGTGATTTAATGCCTTTTGAGGATGCTAGTTCTCCAGGCACAGATGGTAAAAACCTAGTTCTTCAACGAAATGATTTGGTGTTGGGAGCGAATGGTATTCCTTCATGCGCTATTTTAATTAATCCTCTCAATAAATCAGTTGATATTCCTATAAATGCAGGGATTGAATGGGAAAGTGAATCTGGTGCCTGTGGTTTTCTCTTAAGTGTTGGCTCTTTACCAGGTGCTACTGATATTTTGGATGCAGTTGACGTAGGAAACGTCAGTGGTTATAATTTTGAGAATTACTTGCCAGTGAATACGGAAGTTTTTGTAACTATAACCCCTTACTTTGAAAGTGGTCCTTTATTGGGGTGTAGAGAAGAATCTTTTACAACAAATTCGGAATCAACCTTGCCAGAATGTTCGGTTTTAACTCAACCGTTAACAGGTAGTGTTGGTGTGAATGGGGATACTAATATAAATTGGTCCGTAGCCAGTGGTGCAGAGGGGTATCGTGTTAAAGTTGGAACAACTTCTGGTGCTAGTGATTTAGCAAATGTAAATATAGACGACGGTAGTACGATATATGATTCACCTATAGATTTTTTGTTAGATAGTGAAATTTTTGTAACCATTACCCCGTATAACTCGGAAGGGGACGCGATTGGCTGTGCTGAAAGTAGTTTTGTAGTTTCGGAGGCTGATGAAATACCACCATGTACCAGTCTTAGCAGACCACTAAATGGCGATATTGATGTAAAAGCTAATACCCTAATTCGATGGAATCGTGTTGGGAATGCAACAGGTTACGTTTTAAATATGGGTACAACAGAATTTGGTTCTGATTTATTATCACGCGATGTTGGTTCCAAAATTGAGTTTCAATTAGAAAGTAATTTACCTGATGATGAAACCATCTACGTAACCATAGTTCCTTATAATACAATTGGTACTCCCGTCGCTTGTCAATCCGAGAGCTTCGTAACAGCAGCTCTAAAACCTTTACCCGAATGCTCAATTTTAATTGCGCCTATAAATGGAGAAAGAAATGTTGATCCTCAAGTTGATTTAGCATGGGATGTTTCTGAATATGCTGAAGGATACTTTTTGGAAGTAGGAACAACTCCTGATGGAGATGAGGTTATTTCTCTAGATGTTGGTCTAACAACTTTTTACAATTTCCGCACCGATTTGCCCGAAGGCAGACCTATTTACGTAAAAATAATACCTTATAATGAACGTGGTGAAGCCGTCGGATGTTTAGCAGAAAGTTTTACTACGAGTATTCCAGCAATACCTAGTTGTTCTTCTTTGGCAATGCCTTTGAATGGAGATGTTGATGTTAGTGTGGCTACAAATTTTGCGTGGAATACATCTAGTACCGCAAAAGGATACAAACTTAAGTTAGGTTTAGTGTCAGGAGGTAGTAGTATCTTTTCTGAAGATTTAGGCGCTACCACTTTTTTCGATTTACCCGATGTTTTGCCTTCAAACACAATTATTTATGCTACTGTAATACCATATAATGATAAAGGCGAAGCTCTTGATTGTCAAGAAGAAATTTTTACAACAAGTCAAGAACTTACATTACCAGATTGCTCAGTTTTAAATATGCCCATTAATGGTGATACAGCAGTTTCTGTTACTACAAATATAGCTTGGTCTGCTATACAAAATGCTAAAGGTTATAGGCTTAATATTGGTAGTTCTAATGGTATATCGGATATATTTTCAGGTGATGTTGGGCCAAGTAATTCAATTAACCTTTCTGATGATTTACCCGAGAATAGTACTATTTATGTTTCAATTACGCCTTATAATGATTTGGGTGAAGCACAAATATGTTCCGAGGAGACTTTTGCCACTGCGGCTCAGCCATCTATACCTAATTGTGTTAATTTAAGCATGCCCGCAATCAGTTCAACAGATGTAAGTATCTCAACGAACTTTGCATGGCCATCAATTTCAAATGCTGATGGGTATTTACTGTCTATTGGAACATTTTCTGGAGGAGCTGATATTTTGACCGAAGACATTGGTTTAACAAATTTCTACGATTTAACACAAGATTTGCCTTTTAGTACTGATATTTTTGTTTCTATTCTTCCTTACAATGATTTAGGTATGGCAATGGGTTGTATGGAAAACTCATTTACCACTGGTGCAGGTACAACAATACCATCCTGTACTTCTTTAAGAGTTCCTATGAATAATGAAGTGCAAGTTAGTACGCTAACGAATATTGCTTGGTATTTAATAGATAATGCACAAGGGTATACGCTAAACTTAGGAACATCATTAGGCGGGACTGATATTTTTTCTGGAGATGTTGGCAAAACAACTTGGTATGATTTAGAAAATGAACTACCAGAGAACACTGAAGTTTTTGTAACTATAGTAGCATATAATGAATTAGGGGAATCAGAAAATTGTATATCGGAGAGCTTTATTACTGCAGGAGCGCCAACAGTGCCTTCTTGTTCAATATTGGTGCAACCTTTTGACGGTACAAGAGCGGTAGATCCCAACACTATGATTTCTTGGAGTGAAGTGTCAAATGCTGATGGTTATAGTTTTTCTGTAGGGACCGAACCGGGTGGGGCAGATATAGTAGATAGTCAAGATGTTGGTCTGCTAACAGAATTTATTCTTGACGGAAGCCTACCAAGTGCCACACAAATTTACGTTACAATAGCGCCTTACAATGCATATGGCGAAAATTTAGAGTGTGGTAGTCAATCATTTGTAACAGCAACTTCTTTGACTAACAGTTTTGTACCCTTTTGTACGGCTGTATTTGAGCCTATTGACGGTCAGTCAAATGTTGCGACAACAACAATTATTAGTTGGAATGAAGTCACTAATGCTGATGGGTATTTGATAACACTTGGAACGGATATTGATCAAGGTGATATTTTAGACAATTTTGACGTTGGTCTTGATACCAGTTATTTGGCGGAAGAACTTCCTGTTGGAGCTATAATATACGTTTCCGTTTCACCATATAATGAGGAAGGTAGTCCCGAGGGCTGTAAGCAATTTAAGTTTCTTACATCATTCGAAGAAGAGCAAACGGATGATACAATGTATGGTTTTTCTCCGAACGGGGATGGCATTAATGATTTTTGGGTGATTGATGGAATTGAATTTCATCCAGATAATATTGTAACTATATATAACCGATGGGGAGATGCCATATTTCAGACAAATGGTTATGATAATTATACAAATGTATTTGATGGAATGGCTAATCAAAAGACAAAAACAGGTGGAGGACGTTTACCCGCCGGTACATACTTCTTTAATATTAAAATTAACGGAGAACATAATTTAAAGAAAACCAAAGGATATTTGGTACTTAAGAAATAATTAAATGATTAAATCCCCCAAAGTTATTAACGCTTTTAGTGTAGTAGCTCTATTTTTAATATTTGCTAACAATATATGTTATGGTCAACAAACTCCGGTTTTCCCAGAATATAATTATAACCCTTTTATAGTTAACTCAGCTTATGCAGGTTTCTTGGATGAAGGAGAAATAACCCTTGCAGGCTCTGGTTTTTTAGGAGCTATTGAAGGGAGTCCAGAAACTGTAGGTCTTAGTTTTCATAGTCCGTTGCGAGATGGTATAATGGGGCTTGGTGGGGCTGTTATTCGTGATCAAATTGGAGTGACAACTACTACCAGTGCATATGGGGCCTATTCATATAGAATTTTCTTTGATTTTAAAGAAAATCGCCCCTATTGGCAAATTTACCAAAAACCGTCTCTTTCTTTTGGTCTGACAGCAGGAATGCAACAATTTCAGGATAACTTATTGGAGTTAGGGATATCTAATGACCCAACCTTTGCTTCAAATGTAAATGCAACACTACCTTTAGTAGGTATTGGTATTTTATTTAATAAAGCTAATTTTTACGCAGGCGTTTCAACTCCAAATATTCTAGGTTCGAGATTCTCTTCAGATGATAGGGTTGATTTGAAAAGTGTCTATTATGGTAATTTTGGTTATCGGTTTTTTCCAAATGGGGATGACATTTTGCTAAAACCTAGTATGCTTGTTAAATATGAAAATGGATCACCATTACAAGCTGATATAAACATGTCTCTAAGCCTAAGGGATAAATTAGAAGTAGGTGTTGGTTATAGAACTAATTCATCAATAAATGTGCTAGCAGGGTTTTATCTTTTTGATAGTTTTAGATTTATTTATACTTATAATATAGCATCAAAAGATTTAACTATAGGTAATACTCATGGCCTAATATTAAGCTTTCAGTTCAACAGGGGTTATTCTATTGATTAAAAAAACAAAAAACCACCCAAAGGGTGGTTTTTTGTTTGTGGAGCCGGAGGGATTCGAACCCTCGTCCAAACAAGCAATAACAAAGCTTTCTACATGTTTAGTTTCCGATTAGTTTTCGACGCATACCTGACCGGAAACGGCCCAATATACGCTTAGCTTCTTAAAGTTTTGGTGCCACTACCAAAGCAATAATGGCCTTATATCGACATTTATGGTGCTCCGAATTGAATCGCCGTCGACAGAGGCTATTCAGGAACATCTCGCTTCTCTACCTAGTAGAGACGAGGCTAATCTTACTATAATTCAGATTAAGCGGCAAGAGCGTAGTTATTATCGCCAATTAAAAGTGTGAAAAATGATATTAACGAGCTGTTTCTCAGCGCTCGACATGCTTACAATACCATTGGTCTCGCTGTCAAAACCAGTCGGCCCCGTAAAAAAATCCACAATAGTAGAAACTACTGCGGTCGGCAAAGATACCCCAAAAAGTATTCCAAAAAAAGTTTTGATAGGCTCCAATCATAAGTTACATTTGAAACCATAGTCCACTCATAAGTTGTAAAAGTCCATTATCATGAAGTTCGGAATCATTCGAGAGCGTAAAAGTCCACCAGACCGCCGTGTTGTATTGTCACCGGAGGCCTGTCAGAAAGTCGTAGCCCATCAGTCAAAAGCAGAAATTATTGTAGAGCCTTCCCCAATTCGCGTTTTCTCTGATGAGGAGTATAAGGCCAAAGGCTTTGTAGTAGCTTCTAAAATGGAGGAGTGCGATGTGCTTTTGGGTGTAAAGGAAGTGCCTATAAAGAGTTTGATTCCCAATAAAAAATACTTTTTCTTTTCACATACCATAAAAGAGCAACCGTATAATAAAAAATTATTGAGGGCGGTGTTAGAAAAGAACATTGAATTATATGATCATGAAGTTATAACCAACCAAAAAGAACAGCGTTTGGTTGCTTTTGGACGTTATGCCGGTATAGTTGGCGCGTATAATGGACTACGTACGTACGGACTGAAATACGACTTATACCAATTACCAAAGGCTGAAAATCTAGCCAATCAACAAGAATTGATTCAAGAGTTGAAAAAGATAAAACTGCCGAATATCAAAATTATTTTGACAGGTAGGGGTAGAGTTGGTAATGGAGCAAAAGAAATGCTCGATGCTATGAATATTAGAAAGGTAAATGTTACGCCATACCTTGAAGAAACTTTTGATGAGCCTGTTTATTGCCAAATAGATGCTTCAGATTACAACAAACGTAAAGATGGAGTAAGAGGAAATAAAGCCGATTTTTTTGCTAATCCAGAAGAATATAAAAGCAACTTTTTTCGCTTTACCCAAGTTTCCGATTTTTTCATTGCAGGTCATTTTTATGGTCAAGGAGCACCTTATCTTTACACGCGAGAAGATGCTAAACAGGAGGATTTCAAAATAAAAGTGGTTGCCGATGTTAGTTGTGATATTGACGGCCCAGTGGCTACTACCATACGCCCTTCTACCATTGCAGACCCTATTTATGGGTATGACCCCAAAACAGAATCTGAAACCGATTTTAAAAATGAATCAGCAATAGCCGTTATGGCAGTGGACAATTTACCTTGCGAGATTCCACAAGATGCAAGTGAGGGCTTTGGACAGGCTTTTGTTAAAAATGTAATTCCTGCATTTTTTAACGGTGATAAGGATGGAGTTTTAGAACGTGCAAGAATGACCCAAAACGGGAAACTCACTCTTCGTTATCAATATTTATCCGATTACGTGGGAATCTAATTCGGAAATTATTTCGGCTTTAGTGCCCAAGGTATTATCAATATTTTTTTGCTAAAATAGATAGCAAATACCAAAACTTTTTACAACTGAATTAAGCGAAATCAAACTTTTGGGTTGTTAATAGCCATTGTACCGTGGCCACGTAAGAAAGGTTTTAGTGCCCAAAATGAAACCCAGATAAAACTTCCGAAACCAAAAATCCACAAATAAGATCTACTAAAAATAATGAGTTGAATAGACTCTGGGCTAAAACTAAAGGCTTGGTTATAATATCCCAGGAGTTAAAACGTAAAAAACGGCCTAAGAAGACACCATAGCCACTAAGTAAGCTAACGAAAAGTAATATTGCATTGGCTAAAACTGGATGATTTCTTTTTCTGAGGTAACTAAAGACATCCATCATAGAGAGGACTCCTAAAATTAATCCGTTTAAGGAAAAAACAAAAAATAATAAAAGGTCTAACCAAAAGGTAGGTCTAGCGCTATCTAAATGAACAAAATCTGTAATGATATAAGGGCTATTAGGTAAAAATAGAACCCATAGCAAAAGTATTATAACGCGTAATGTTTTTGATTTTCCAACCTGAAGATTAAATAAAAACTGCTTAGATAGAAAAAGTGGAATTAGCGCTAAAAAGAGATTCCACAATAAAAAGGTGAAGTCTATGGACTGCGTCAAATACACCCTTAAGGCTAAGAGTACTGTGCCCAGTGCGGTGAGCAACAGTAATCTTTTGTGGAACAAATTGTTTTTTAATGCGCTGATAATCATGAAAAAAATGAAGATTTAGTCTATAAAGTAGAACGGGCGGTAGTTATATTTGTTGTTATTTAACCTGATTTTAACCCATGAACCCTGCAGAAAATTACATACTCGATAAGCCTGAACCTTTTAGGAGTATCCTACTGCATTTGCAATCCGTCATTGAGCGAACGGTTCCACAGGTTGATTTAAAGTTCAAATATAGAGTTCCTTTTTATTATATCAATGGAACACCATTCTGTTATTTGAACCAAACCAAAGATTATATAGATTTAGGTTTTGGAAGGGTGCACACTTTACGGTACATCAAGAACATATGGTTACCGAAGGTCGTAAGGTGATTAGGTCTTTGCGCTATACTTCTTTAGAAGAAATTAATGACACTGTGCTTATTGATATTCTTAAGGAAGCATACGCGGTTAGGGATGCTAAGTTTTATAAGTGAAAATTAAATGGAGTATTATATTTTTTCAAATATAATTAGAGAATTGTTCTGTATATCCGTAACATGTTTAAAGACTTCCTTAAGGTTTTCATAATCATCAGCAGGAATGTGCGGAGTGTTTAAATCTAAAAAAAAGGTTATAATAATATTTTTCTGAGAGGCTTGACTCTGAAATTTCATCACGATACTTTCTTCACCCGTTTTCACATTTATGGATTTAGGTATTTCCCTGACAATATAGCCTTCAGGAACTACAATTGTCATTTGGTACTTGTATTTTCTAGGAAAACCAAAATCTACAGGGTAAGTGCGTTTTTCAAGGGTAAACGGGTTTTTTAAAAAAAAGGGAATAAGAAATGGATTAAAGTAAACCATATCTCCTTTCAGGATATTTTCTATCTCAAACTCAAATCGTTCAGATGAATTTTTAGCATCTTGTAGCTCTTCTTTTCTTTCATAAGATATTATGGAGAAGTCACTTGCTATATCTTCTTCAAAGCTTTCTAGATAACTATCTTCATTTTGAGTGTCTATTTTTTCTTTGACATAAAAGGCATTATAACTGGTTTATTACATCTAATTTTCCAAATGCCATATTCTCTTCTACATCAAAAGTAAGTTGCATGCGTATTTGATGCAAAGAGGAATCATCAGCCTTAATATCATACCAATAACTATCGTTCTTAAAGTCCATAACACGGCCATAATAGTTAAGAGCTCTGAAAGGTAGTATACCAAAATCAATATATTTATCCGTGGCATCTAGTAAATACGTCTGACCATTAATGTCAAGTTTAGCAATAGAATAATTAAAATCGCTCATAACCGGATGAGACATTTTGGGAAGACCATTCATACGGGTGGACATCAATATTAAGTTTGTCTTTAAATCTGCAGCATTTAAAAGGTTGATTAGTGACATATTTATTTCAGATACACTGCCGCGACCTTCGTCAAAAGCTTCTTTAACACGAGCCTTTCCATAAATCCCATATTCATCGTTCCAATTAAAATGCTTTTGAACGAAAGCATAAATATTTTTTGCGCGCTTCAGTTTGTTTGGTTCGTTAAGCAGTGCTTCCGGTACATGATTTTCAAAATAACCTTTTTTAGTAAGTTGCCTTCCTATGTTTTTGTCACTACGAAATTCTTGGTCTACGTCTTTCCAGCTTTTCGTGTACTTGTTATTTACGCCATCTAATCTTCTATGTTCTGAGAGTTCAAAATCAACTCTGGCAATGTAGTTGGACGGTGCTAGCGTAAACTCTTCTGCGATTTTAAATGCTGGTATATCCTTCATTGCATATTTCAATATTTCACAATCCGCGCTTTTGGTATAACCGTCAATATGAAAACAATTCTTTTTAACATCGGCTTCGTTAATATCTAGTTTTAAGCTTCCTGTTACAGCTCTATTATATATATAATTTATGGGATTTCAGCATTAAACTCACTATATATTTTAGGTATTTCTGCTTGGAAGTCCCATCCTTTAAAGTTGTAGATAAACGGAGATATTAGCTTGTACTTGTACTCTAGAATACTTCCTTCCTTTAGGTTAGGAAAAGTGAAGGTTCTTTCGGTGACAAATTCATGTACATCTTTGGTGAACACATCTTTTGAAAGTACCTGAGTTTTATTTACACCATTGTGTGTAATGGCCTTTAGTCCCTCTAGTTTTTCCGCTAATTTTTCGTTTCTCCTTAGAGGTATTGAAATGGTGGCTTGGTCAAACCCCTTTTTATTTAGAATTTTTATTTTTACGTGGTACTCTTTTACTATTCTAATTCTGTCATTAATAACTTTAAAATAGTTGTTGCCACTTTCGTGCAGAACCACGGCATTTGCAGTTGTGTCTTTGGAATATGTAGTCATTGCTATCTCCTCAGAAGTGAATTTTCCAAAAGTATCTTTCTGTTGAGATTGTAGAGTAGTAATAGAAAATAAAAAAAGAAACAATAAGTTATACCGAATTTGCATATGGACGATTTTGCTATAATCGATAACTTTATAGATTCCCGATTATTGTACGTGTTTGTTTTAGCTGAATACTTCTAAATAAGTGTAATCAGTAAAGAGAAGAAGTAATGATTATAAATTTCTATCTACTACTAAAGCTCATTGATAGTCTTCCTAATAGCAGTCAAATCGGTTAATAATTTTTTCATCAACCCTAAATCAAGCATATTCGCACCATCACTTTTTGCATTGGCACAATCAAAATGAGTTTCTATAAAAAGACCGTCAACACCTGCAGCCATTCCTGCTCGTGCCATTGTGCCAATTAATGAGGGCCTGCCGCCTGTGACACCCGAAGATTGATTTGGTTGTTGTAATGAATGGGTTACATCTAAAACAACAGGGGCAAATTGTTTCATGGTAGGTACGCCTCTAAAATCAACTACCATATCATGATACCCAAACATGGTACCACGATCCGTAATCATAGCTTGTTGGTTACCTGTTTCCGTAACTTTATTAACCGCATGTTTCATGCTTTCTGGACTCATGAACTGTCCTTTTTTGATGTTTACGGTTTTTCCTGTTTCAGCAGCTGCAACCACTAAATCTGTTTGACGCGCCAAAAAAGCTGGGATTTGTAATATATCTACATATTCTGCAGCCATAACAGCATCTTGTTCCGTATGAATATCAGTTACAGTTGGTACTTTAAAGGTCTCAGAAACTTTCCGTAATATTTTTAATGCCTTCTCATTCCCAATACCAGTAAAAGAATCTAGCCTGCTCCTGTTTGCTTTTTTAAAACTACCCTTAAATACGTAAGGTATTTTTAAATCGGTGGTAATCGTAACAATATGCTCTGCAATGCGCATCGCCATATCTTCGCCTTCTATAGCGCAAGGACCAGAAAGTAGAAAAAAGTTGTTGCTATCTGTATGTTTTATTTGAGGTATTAAGGATAAGTCCATTCGTCGAATATTTTAAACAAAGATACTATTTTAAGCAGCTTATGGTTGTATTTGGATAAGATTGTCGTAAACCCAAATCAAAATGTATTTCAAACAAAGTCTACCCTTGTTTTTGTTACTGCTGCTTGCAAGTCAGGCCAATGCTCAGTTCGGTAAAAATTGCGAATTAAGACAGATGAAAATTAACCTTGTAAATCTTGGGTTTGAATATGAAATGGCAATTGGTACCAATACTACCTTTGATGTCAAAGCAGGAATGCAAGTCGCACTAGACCCTTTAGTGTCTAATGTTTATGAAGAGTTAGGTTTTTTACCGGCCATTGCTGGGCAGTATAGGTATTATTATAATTTTGAAAAGAGACAGCAGAATAGAAGGCAGATTTATGGTAATTCGGCAAATTACCTTGGCGCCTGCTGCTGCAGTATTTTTCCATGGAGCTAGAACAATAGAAAAAAAGAGGTAAAGGGTGCTTTTGGTTATGCAGGTTTGGTAACCGGTCTGCAGCGGAGTTATGATTCGGGATTCAATTTCTCTGTTGATGTTGGTGCTGCTTATTATGCAGGTCAGTTTAAAGGTGGAATTTATCCTGTAGCTAATTTAAGTATCGGGTGGATTATAAGCGAAAAACGATGGTGCGTGGGTAGATAGATGTTCTTAATTAGAATGGAGCATACATAATGTTCGAAAAGCAAAAAAATGATGTCTCTGAGTATTTGTTATAGATAGATTTAACGAGGTTCTTTTTCTTACAGATACGTTAGGAAAAATGTGTTTTTGGCTTGATGTTTGATAACCTCTAAAGCTAAATAAACACTAAAACACTCTTATGGAAAACTTCAAATTTTTATTTATTTTTTTCGTCTGCACGGTTTACGTAAATGCTCAAACACAAAAAAATGTTGAGGATCATCAAGTTCAGTTAGGATTGCCTGTGCCTGCAATTCTCTATGAAAAAGGATTAGGAAAAAATACAACGGCTAGTTTAGAACTTGTTGTTGGTTTTGGCTTAAGAGGGTGTAGCGGTTGTGAAACAGATTTTGGTGTTTACCCTACGCTAAGGGGGCAGTTCCGTTATTATCACAATATGGAGAGAAGATTGGACAAAGGGAAAAATATCTCTGGTAATTCAGGGAATTATATAGCTGCGGTAATGGTCTATCAAGATGCAAATCCAATATTCGGAGATTTAGAATTAGCTGAGAGTATTATTGGTGTTGGTTCGGTATATGGCTTACAACGAACCTATAAGCGTGGGTTTTTCTATCGCTTAGAGGGTGGAGTAGGGTATTTTAGTACGCAATCGGACAATGGTTTGGGCCCCATTATATCAGCACGTGTAGGTTGGGTATTAGGTAAACGGCGTTAAGCTATTAATTGGGTTTTTTATGGACACTTTTTGTGCAAAAAAGAGCATCACCTATAGTCGCTTGTCTTAATTAGAGCGAACTGACTAGAAATCAACAACATAAAAATAACATAAGTTTGTGTTACTGCATGGAAAATAGCAGTATCTTTGCACGCTTAAAATAGCGGCTGACTGCTATTAAATAATTACATATGCCAATAACTAAAAACATTGCGATTATCGCACACGTAGACCACGGTAAGACAACCTTGGTAGATAAAATTATGTATCACTGTCAATTGTTTCGTGAGAACCAAAACACAGGAGATTTAATTTTGGATAACAACGATTTGGAACGTGAACGTGGTATTACCATTACCTCAAAGAACGTATCTGTTGTTTATAAAGGAACAAAAATAAATATCATTGATACTCCTGGTCACGCCGATTTTGGTGGTGAAGTAGAACGTGTGTTGAACATGGCAGATGGAGTTTTGTTATTAGTAGATGCTTTTGAAGGTCCTATGCCTCAGACGCGTTTTGTACTTCAAAAAGCAATTGACTTAGGTTTGAAGCCTTGTGTGGTTGTTAACAAGGTTGATAAAGAAAATTGTACTCCAGAAGAAGTTCATGAAAAGGTATTTGATCTTATGTATGAATTGGGAGCAGAAGAATGGCAGTTAGATTTCCCTACCGTTTACGGTTCGGCAAAGAACAACTGGATGAGTGATGATTGGAAAAACGAAACAGAAAACATAGAGCCATTGTTAGATATGGTTATTGAGCATATCCCAACTTTTGAACCAAAAGAGGGTAATACTCAAATGTTAATTACATCTTTAGATTTCTCTTCTTTTACAGGACGTATTGCAATTGGAAGATTAATAAGAGGTGGTTTAAAAGAAGGACAGCAAATTTCTTTGGTAAAAAGAGATGGGTCTATCGTAAAATCAAAAATAAAAGAACTCTTTATTTTTGAAGGTCTAGGAAGACTTAAGGTAAAAGAAGTAGTTACAGGAGATATTTGTGCTATAACAGGTATTGAAGGTTTTGAGTTGGTGATACTGTTGCTGATATTGAAAATCCTGAAGGTTTAAAAACCATTGCTATTGATGAGCCAACAATGAGTATGTTGTTTACTATTAACGACAGTCCGTTTTTTGGTCAAGATGGTAAATTTGTTACTTCAAGACATATTAAAGAACGTTTAGAGCGTGAACTAGAAAAGAACTTAGCGCTTCGTGTTAACGAAACAGATAGTGCCGATAAATTTTTAGTTTTTGGTCGTGGTGTATTACATCTTTCTGTATTAATTGAGACCATGCGTCGTGAAGGTTATGAACTTCAAATTGGTCAACCACAGGTTATCATAAAAGAAATTGATGGCGTTAAATGTGAGCCAATAGAGGCATTGACTATTGATTTACCAGAAAATGTTTCTGGAAAGGCAGTAGAAATGGTTTCTATTAGAAAAGGTGAAATGACTAGTATGGAAGCTAAAGGCAACCGTATGGTTTGTGAATTCTTGATTCCTTCTAGAGGTATCATTGGTCTTCGTAACCAATTATTGACTGCTACAGCTGGTGAAGCAATTATGTCACACCGTTTCTTGGAGTACCAACCTATGAAAGGTGCTATTCCACAGCGTCAGAATGGTTCATTGGTTTCTATGGAGAATGGAAAAGCAATTCCTTATTCTATTGATAAACTTCAGGATCGTGGTAAGTTTTTTGTTGAACCAGGTGAAGATATTTACGAAGGTCAAGTAATTGGTGAGAATTCTCGTGGTGATGACATGACGGTGAATATCACTAAGACTAAAAAGATGTCTAACGTACGTTCATCAGGTGCTGATGATAAAGCTAAGATTGTTCCTGCTATCAAATTCTCATTAGAGGAGGCGTTAGAATATATTCAGAAAGATGAATATGTAGAGGTAACACCGCACTTTCTGCGAATTAGAAAAGTGTATCTAAAGGAAGTAGATCGAAAGAGATATAAAATAGCATAATTTAAAAAGCCCTGAATTTTAATTCAGGGCTTTTTTTTCACCTTTTTTTGAAAGGTATAGTGTATTGATCCGACTTAAGGTTTTAACCCAAAAAGAATACCTATGAAATTTAATGTTCAAGTAGCCGGTTTTTTAATGATCGGTACAATGTTATCATCATGTAACGAGCAACCAAAGGATAAGAAAGAAGCAACTGAAGTTGTTGCGGAAGCAGTTACAGAAGATTATCTAATACCTGAAGCTTGGGTTAACAAGCGTGTAGAGAAGGCTAAAAGCAAGCTGGAAAAATCAGACGCAGGTAAAATTGTTTGGGCAGGAATGGAAGCTCACGGTGGACTTAAAAATTGGTATGGTAACGGAGCATTGTCTTTTCGTTTTAATTACCAGCCTTTAGACGGTAGCACGGTACGTGATAGTTATGAAGTAGTAGATGCATGGCGTAATAAAGCCGTACATACAAGTGTTACAGATAGTACAGCAACATTTGGCTGGGATGGTGAAACTGCTTGGGTGCAGGCTAAGGATTCTACAGCCTTTGCATATGATACCAAATTTTGGGCATTGACACCTCTTTATCTTTTTGCACACCCATTTGTGTTAGATGGTGAAGGTGTAAATCTAGAGTTGTTGCCAGAAACAACCTATAAGAATAAAGCTAACGATGTGGTTAAAGTTACTTTTGCAGCTGGAACGGGAGATGCTCCGGATGATTATTATATACTTCAGTTTGATAAAGAATCGCATTTATTGACTGCCACCAGATATATAGTTTCATATCCTGAGTATTTTAAAGATGGAGGTCACAATCCTGAAAAGTTCATGGAAGTTGGTGAATTGGTAAACGTGAGTGGAGTATTGTTGCCAAAAGAACTAAAAACTCATTGGAGTACTAAAGAAGGTAAGCAAGGTGAATATCTCACTCAAATAGATATCTCAGATATCCATTTTGTAAAAGATATTGACCAAGACTTTTTTGAAGTTCCGGAGAATGCAAAAATTAAATAAACAAAAAAGGCCTTAATTCTTAATTAAGGCCTTTTTTTATTTTATAGGTGTTGTTCTTTAATGGTATGATATATTGTGAAAAGCTGCGGCAGCCGCACCTATGATTCCGGCATGGTTTTGTAACCCAGCAGGTATTACCGGTGTATCAATAGTGATACAATCTTTGAATTCTTCAAAATCTTTTGAAGCACCACCACCCAAAAGAATGGTGTCCGGAGAAACAATTAAATCTACCAATTTCAAAAACTTGTTAAAACGTTTACCCCATTTCTTATAGGTCAACCCTTCACGGTCTTTAGCAGAACCTGCAGCCCAAAGTTCTATTTTCTTGTATTTTTTATATGGAATTTGTCCTAGTTCAAAATTAGGAATCAATTTTCCATCCAGAAAAGCGCCGCTACCTAGTCCGGTACCAATAGTAAGCATTACCACAAGGCCTTCCATATCTTTACCGGTACCATAATTCATAGAGGCATAACCAGCTATATCAGCATCGTTAACTACGGTAAAATCAAGACCGGTCTTTTTCTTGAAAAGCTCTTCTACATTAGTATTCAGCCAGCTTTTGTGAAGGTTTGGAGATTTACAAACGCCCCTTTTTATAACAGTTGGAAAACCACAGCCAACTTTTCCTTTGTAATCAAAATGCTTTACAATTTGAGCAACTACCTTGGCCATATCTTCAGGCTTGCGCGACTCAGGGGTAGGTATACGATGGCGTTTCGTAACTAATTTTCCGGTTTCGATATTTACAATGGCACCTTTTATGCCAGAACCTCCTACATCAATACCTAAAACTTCCATTATTCTATTTTAATATTTATAGCGCCAAAGTAACAAAAACTTTTCAGAGTAATCGAACGATACGCACTTGCTTCCATTTTATTTGGTAATAGTGAAAATACCCGTGTCACCTTTTTCTAAAAGTGGCATCAATTCATTTACAACCTCTGGGTTTTCTTCCGCGATGTTTTTATCCTCTTTGGCATTGCCCGCGTGATGGTCGTAAAGTTCAATAACGGGCTGGTCCTTTCTAAAGTATTTTGTTAACCTGTAATTTTTGGTTCGCATAGAAATTCCATTCCTGAAATAACTGTATGCAACTTCTTCGGTATCTGGAATATTATACTTAATGTGTTTTTCAAAACTTTCGCCATCCGTAGATTTCGTTTGTTTAATGTCGCACATATCTAAAAGGGTAGGGTAGATGTCTACACTCTCAACAATAGCTCGTACTTTTTTTGCTTTATGCTGGGAATAAGGGGAATTTATTATTAGCGTGCTTTTTAACGCATTTTCAAAAAGGGTATGTTTTCCCCAAACACGCTGGTCTCCCAAATGCCAACCATGATCTCCCCAGATTACGATGATGGTATTTTTGTCTAATTCTAAGTCTTTTAATTCTTGATAGAGCTTGCCAATTTGCGCGTCTATATAGCTTATAGAAGCTAGGTATCCATGTCTCAGTTTTCTGGCATAGGCATCTGAAACCTGTTTGTCAATACCGGCCTTTTCTTCGCCTAAAGCATATTGGTTGAACTCACCGCTAGCATGTAGGCTTTTTAAGTTGATGTTTTCTGGAATATCGGGATTTGAAGACAACGGAATTTTAGCTTCATCATAAAGGTCCCAATATTTCTTTGGAGCATTAAATGGAAGGTGAGGTTTAAAAAAGCCTACGCCCATAAAAAAGGGTTCTCCATTCTTCTTCAATTCTTTTAATTTTGAAATAGCAAGGTTGGTAGTTAGTCCATCAGGATATCCTTGATCATCAGTTTCGCCTGCTTCGTAAGGCTTTACTTGTTTTTTAAGGCTTTGTCTGTTTTCACCATTCGCATAGGCAAAAAAGGCATTCCAGCCGGTTTCCCATTTGCCTGGGTCAAAGAGCAGTTCACTCCAACTATAGGGGAGCTCTCTTTTTTCTGTTGGTTGTTCTTCGTAACCGTAAACAAGTCCATCTGCTGAATGGCTTATTTTTCCTATCCCTACCGTATGATATCCATCTTGTTTAAAGCGATGAATAAATGTTTCTGGAATAGATTTTTCAGGCTGACCTGATATTTCCTCTACAATAGCGTTATTGGCTATATGGATGGGTTTTGAAGGTCGCATGCCGGTAAGTATAGCATGCCTTGAAGCACCACAAGTAGGAACTTGAGCGTAATGATTGGTGAATAAAGCGCCGCTTTTGGCGAGAGCATCCATATTTGGAGATTTCACGTAGTGTTTTCCGTAAGCTCCCAATTCGGTGCGAAGATCGTCTACGCAGATAAATAGCACATTAGGTTTTTCTTTATTTTGAGCGGATAAATGGTTGTGGTCCGTAAGGCCTATTAAGAAAAATAATGCGGCAAAATATTTAAGCATTTTAAGCGGGTTTGGTGAATGGAAACTAAAGATACAGATTTTAGGTAAGCTCACCGTTTTGATATAAAACATCAAAAATTAACTGATCTACTTCGCTCATGTTAGCTTTGTCTTCATAGGTTAGTAAGGCTATTTCGTTGATTTTAGAATCAGGTTGTAACTCGCCTTTATGTGTAACCGTATAGCAAGTCATGCGGGAAAGAATCTTAAGGTTTTTTTCCATTTGCCTGAGCCTCAAAAATACCAACGAATTCCATTGATGGCACATCAATATCTACATTAAAAATTTTCTTGGCGCTTTTTACTAGGGTTTGGGAATCGGTATCGCCAATAGTGCGCATGCCTTTAGGAATAAAATAGAAATCTTCGTTTGCTTTCTTTAGGCAAAGGATTTGTTCTTCTTCAATATGTATCCATGCTAAATGGTCTATGATATTCTCAGAAGGTTCCACATAATAATCAATGGAGTTAAGGGAGTGATTCGGGTCTATAATGTCTAAAATCTTGTCTATGAGTCTTCCTGCTGCGGTAAGTGTTCCAAGCTTTTTGTTGCGTCCTAGCGCACTAGAAATAGTCTCATCTCTATTACCAAATTTATAACCGTTCTTATCTGTCCAAAGTATATTCATTAAATGCTGCATCATTACATTTCCCAGCTGATCTATGGAAATGGCAATTTTTAAAAAATACTCACCAACACCTTTAATCCCTCGGGTAAATAGACTGTGGAAAACACCGTAAACAAAGCCAAGTGGCCCGGTTATTACTAATAGGATAATAGAGATAAGAAAAAGGAGTGCCCCAATAAAGGGGTTAGTGGGCTTGTCCGGTCTGTAGGTTTGCTTTTTTAAGATCATGATAACGGCTTGAGGTTGCCTAAGCGGCAAATCTTTAATAACATTTTAAAGATACCCGTTTCAATTTAGTAGAACACATTTTATGGTCTATTCTCAATAATTAAGTTTCAACTTTAAAGGCAGGTGATCTGAATAGCCACTGGGTACAAAATTAGGTTTTGAAGATTTGTATTTAAACGATCGTGGCCTTCCGCTAGAGGTTGCCAATGTGCCGTCATCCACAATGTCAAAAGTGTCTATTTCAGCAGTAATGCCGCTACCGGATAAAAATCCGCGCGTTACCACTAGCTGGTCTAACATTTGATAGCGGTTTGTAAATATTGTGCCATCAAATAATCCGCTTAAAAAATAAGTTCCTGTGTTTCCAGAAGCAGATTTATTTAAAAGAGTGGTACTTAAGTTATAGAGAAAAGTTTCTCTGGCCCTGTATTTATAGGTGTGTACGAATTTATCAAAATCATTAGTGGCACCCTTTACTTTATCTAAGTCTCTAGAGGCTTTTAAATGCTGTATGATACTGCGGTCAAAAGGCTCATCGTTAAAATCACCGACTACCAAAACTTTGCTTTCCCATTTAGCTTGAATAGCTGCTTAAGGTCATCATTTGCTTGAAGCGTCTCATAAGTAGTGGAATCTACTTTGGTGTGCGCTTCCACTAAAAATGCAATGTGCTCGGCAACGGCAATACGTAAAGGTTCTGAATGATATTGACCTCTGCTACGTGATGGCCAGTGAGATGCAATGACCACAAACTCTTCGCCCGTGTCATTAATTCTAAAAACTACTTCAAAAATATCTCGCGTACGGTACCTGAGATGAACTAGGTGAGAGGTTCTTGAGACGACCGTAAGCTTACTAGGGTTATAGGCCATGGCAACATCAATGCCTCTTAAATCACTTGTGCCAGCAGCGTCAAAGACAACGCTTAGGTGGTCCATGCCAGCTTCTTCCAATAAGTCTTGAAGAAGCGTGTCTTTTTCTATTTCACAAACGGTTAGCAAATCAATTTTCTCATTGGGCCAAATAAGATTAAGGCCTTCGGCTAGATTTTCTTTTTTCTTGTTGAATACACCATCTGTCCAGCCTGCTGCGGGTGTAAAGCTAAAATCATTAGAAATAGGGTCGTCATCAGTATCAAAAAAATTCTGAAGATTCCACCAAGCAAAATTGATATGGGGCATAACGTCTCGTTTTAAGAATTTATGTTACCACCGTAGTATAAGGCCATCAAAAAATGAGATAGCAGCGGCTTGCCCTAAAGTTATGGAAATTAACAGCCTTATTTATTACTCTTCTGTAAGGATAAGGTTGTTTTATGTGTAATTGGTGCTTAAATCTACACAGCCCGTTGTACGACTTCAAAGATTTTGTTGCCGTCGCATTTAAGAGTTTTTGACGGATATTTTAGAATAAGTGCGTAATCATGAGTAGCCATTAAAATAGAACGACCAGATTTGTGTATTTCCTGTAGAACTTTCATGACCTCTACACTGGTCTGTGGGTCTAGGTTTCCTGTAGGCTCATCTGCTAGGATTAGATCAGGGTCATTAAGAAGGGCCCTTGCGATAGCAACACGTTGTTGTTCGCCACCAGAAAGCTGATGCGGAAATTTGAACCCTTTTGTTTTCATACCTACCTTGTCTAAAACGTCCTCTATCTTTTGGCTCATTTTATGGCTGTCTTTCCAGCCGGTAGCTTTAAGAACAAAGTGTAGGTTTTTATTAATGGTACGGTCTGGTAATAATTTAAAATCCTGAAATACAATACCAATTTTACGGCGTAGAAATGGAATGTCTTTTTCTCGTAATTTGGTGAGGTCAAAATCTACAATGCTACCTGTGCCTTGTTTAAGAGGAAGGTCTCCGTAGAGTGTTTTCATAAAACTACTTTTTCCACTTCCCGTTTTTCCTATCAAATAAACGAATTCGCCCTTAAGTACATCAAGTGTTACCTCATTTAAAATAAGACTATCTTTTTGAAAAATAGCTACATCCTTTAGCTCTAAAATCGTTTCTGACATCTTTAAGGTACCGGGTTATAAGTTTAATTTGTTAATCAATCGTTAAAGGTAGGGCGTAGTTCTGTATAGTGATCGCCAAATCTCGAACTTTGAATCTAAATAATAATATAAAAGTAATAAGTTAAAGATTAACGTACGGCAGGCACTGATAAAATCTTTTTGCTTTTTTAAAGATTGCCCGTGGTGTTGAATTATTAAGATGAAAACACCCCTTATTATATACTTAGATGCAATATTCAACGTTATTAAAATTAATTAACGGTAATACATATTTCTAGTTAGAACACTATGCTAAAAAAAAATCACCGCGCTTATCCCTGTTTTTCTGGGGATGGTTTCTATGGGAATTGCTCAAGAAACTAAAATTTACACCCACGATCAGAAACAATATCAAGATGCCTTGTCGCTCTATAATAACGAGCAGTACCAAGCGGCACAGTCTATATTTGCTAAGGTTAAGGATAATACCAAGAATCTAGAGACCAAGGCCAATAGTGCATACTATGAGGCCAATGCTGCGGTTCGGTTGAACCAATTGGGAGCTGATCGGTTAATGGAAGACTTCGTAGCCAATTATCCAACGTCTACCAAAAGGAACTCTGCTTATGTAGATGTTGCCGAGTACTATTTTGAAACGGGAAAGTATCCGTATGCTTTAAAATGGTACAATAAGGTTGAGCAAAGTGCTCTGTCTCGTAAAGAGATGGACAAGTTTAACTTTAATTACGGGTATTCTCTGTATTCATCAGGAAAACAAAAAGAAGCAGAAAGCTATCTTCAAAAAGTAGAGAATTCTCCTGTTTATGCTTCTCAGGCTAAATATTATATGGGCTACATTGCTTATCAGCAAGATGATTACGAAACGGCCAATCAGCGTTTTGATCAGATAAAAGATCCTGATATTCTTGAAGAGAAGATGGATTATTATCAAGCCGATATGAACTTTAAGCTTGGTAAGTTTGATCAAGCCATAGGTTTGGCAAAGAAGCAAATGGCAAAGGGTGATCGTAAAGAGAAGTCTGAGCTTAGCAAAATTATTGGCGAGAGCTATTTCAACTTAAAAGAATATTCCAACGCCATTCCGTACCTAGAAGATTATCAAGGTAAAAAAGGCAAGTGGAGCAATACGGATTATTACCTTTTAGGGTATTCGTACTACAAGCAAGGCGATTATGCCAATGCCGTCCAGCAATTCAATAAAATAATAGGAGGTACCAATAGCGTTTCTCAAAATGCATATTACCATTTAGCGGAATGTTATCTGAAGTTGGATAAAAAGCAAGAAGCGTTGAATGCGTTTAGAAATGCTTCTCAAATGGACTTCTCCCAAGAAATTCAGAAAGATGCGTATTTAAATTATGCGCGTTTAAGCTACGAAGTAGGTAATGCTTACGAGCCAGTTCCGCAGGTTATTACTGATTATTTGGCGAAATACCCGGACAGTGCCAACAAGGAAGAGATGCAAGAGTTATTGGTAGATTCATACATTACCTCTAAAAACTTTGCAGGAGCCATGGAGCTTCTTGAGAAAAACAAGAACTACGCCAGTAAGGCTACCTACCAAAAAGTAGCATACTACCGTGGTATTGAATTGTTCATGAATGCAGATTACCAAGGTGCAGAAGAGAATTTAGGAAAGTCGCTTGATAGTGCCGAGGATAATATGTTCCGTGCAAAAGCTAACTATTGGAAAGCCGAAGCGGAATATGCCCTAAATAATTTCAGCAAAGCATTGGTAGACTATATTCAGTTTCAGCAAAACCCATCGGCTAAATCTACTGAGGAATATAAAGAGCTAGATTACAATTTAGCGTACACCTATTTTAAATTGAGAGATTACAGTAATGCTATTTCTTATTTTGAGAATTTCGCCAATGCGGGTTCTAGCGATACACAGAAATTGTACGACGGTTATCTTCGTTTAGGAGATAGCTATTTTGTGACCAGTAAATATTGGCCGGCTATAGAAACGTACAATAAAGCACTTTCACTTACTGGAACAGAAAAGGATTATGCGGCTTATCAAAAAGCGATCAGCTACGGTTTTGTAGATAGACGTGATACTAAAATTGAAGAGTTAAGAACATTTGTTACGGCATATCCAAAGTCAAGTTTAAAGGATGATGCTCTATTTGAATTGGCAAATACCTTAATAGCTGCTGGACAAGAGCAACAAGGTCTTCAGACGTACCAGCGTGTAATTACGGAGTACAAAGCTAGTTCTTTAGTGCCACAGGCAATGATGCGTCAAGGTTTGGTTCACTATAATGCAAACCGAAACGAACAGGCGTTGACAGAGTTCAAAGCTGTGGTTCATAATTTCCCAGATACACAAGAGGCGATTCAGGCGGTGTCTACGGCAAAATTGATTTATGTTGATTTAGGTAGAGTTGATGAGTACGGAGAATGGGTGTCAAAATTAGATTTTGTTGAGGTAACGGATAGTGAGTTGGATAATGCCACTTTTGAATCTGCCAATAAGCAGAACATGGAAGGCAAAAAAGATGGCGCCATTAAAGGGTATGAGAATTACATCAAACAATTTCCAAAAGGATTAAATTCCGTTAAGGCCAATTTTAGTTTAGCACAACTATATTTTGCTAAAGGCGAAAAGGAAAAGGCATTGCCAAACTATAAATTTGTTGCCGATAAAATAGGAAGCGAATATGCAGAGCAGGCATTGACTAGGGTTTGTGAGGTATACATAGGTAAAAAGGATTATGCTTCGGCCTTACCTTATTTACAACGTTTGGAAAATCAAGCGGATATTCAGCAAAACAGAATTTTTGCTCAATCTAACTTAATGAAAGGATACTATGAGCAGAAAGACTATGGTAAGACATTGGCTTATGCAGAAAAAGTATTGGCTACACCTACAATAGATAACCGTATTAAAAGTGATGCACAGATAATGATTGCACGTTCTGCAATTGCTACAGGAGATGAAGCGAAAGCAGAAACGGCCTATGGCGATGTATTGAAAATTGCGTCTGGTTCTACTGCAGCTGAAGCACTTTATTATGATGCTTATTTTAAAAGTAAGGCACAGGATTATGAAAACTCCAACATATCTGTTCAGAAGTTGGCAAAAGACTATTCGGGTTATAAAGAATGGGGAGGGAAAGGTTTAATTATCATGGCCAAGAACTTCTATGCTTTGGGAGATGCTTATCAAGCCACTTATATTTTGGATAGTGTAATCAGTAATTTCAGTCAGTTTGCAGAAATTGTTTCTGAGGCCAAAGGCGAGCTTTCTATTATTAAAGCTAAAGAAGCACAAAGTAATTCATCAGTGAGAACCGATTGAAATTAGAAATAGATTTAACAAGATTGAAAATTGAATTTAAACGAGGCTCTTTAGAACCGGCTTCGCTTTTAAGGTGTAAATTCAAAAAAGAACACAGAATGCACAAACATATAAAGCTTACTCTTATTTTCCTTACTGGTGTTTTTCAGTTTGCCATAGCGCAAGAAGAAGAAAAAGACGATATAGGTACGGAAACCGTTACCGTAACAAAGGCATATACGCCAACGATTAACGATGCTTTTAAAATCAAGACCATACCCAATCTTAACGATTCTATTGTCTTGCAAAAGAAAAAGATAAACTACAGTATATTTTCTGTTCCTGTGGCCTCTACTTTTACACCGGCTAAGGGTAAGGCTTCTGCCGTAAAGAAAACGCCACCACCGGTATTGTATAACTCGTATGCTTCTGCAGGAGTTGGTAATCCTGCCAATTTAATGGGCAAGTTTTACACCAGTAGAACTATTGACCGCGAATCTGGTTATACGCTTGGTTTGGAGCATAATTCTTCTCGTGGCGATATTGATGGGGTTGCGTTAGATAATATATACTCAAACTCTAAATTAGATGCTAGCTATACCAAAAGAGATAGTGATTTTGATTGGGGTGTAGATGTAGGCGCGCAGCACCAGTTATACAACTGGTATGGTATTCCTGACGCTACTTTTACAGAAGAAGAGGTAGATGGTATTGACGAGCGTCAAAATTATTATATGGCCGAAGCATCGGGTCATATTAATGTAGAAGATTCCTATTTTGAAAATGCAAAACTAGAATACAGAAGATTTTGGGATGCTGTTAAATCTGGAGAGAATAGAGCTGTTTTTAAAACAGGTTTTTCATTCCCTGTGGCTGACGAGAACTTTGGGGTTAAAGCTAAAGTGGATTACGTAAGCGGTAGTTTTAAAAACTCTAGCCTTAACAACCCAACCAATACACCAGAAATTAATTATAGCAATCTACAAGTGGGTATTAACCCAAGCTTAGCTTTGTTAAACGAAGATTTTTCGTTGAATTTAGGTGTAAATCTTGTGTACGGTCTTGATTCTGAAAATAGCGATAGTAATTTCTATATCTACCCTGCGGTTACCGCATCTTACAGATTGTTAGATGATATGGCTATAGTCTACGGTGGAGTAGAGGGTGATTTAATGCAGAACTCTTACTATGGTTTTGTTGAAGACAACCCTTACGTTTCCCCAACTTTGGACATTGTTCCTACGGATAAAAAGTATGATGCTTATGTGGGTTTAAAAGGACAGATTTTGCCTAATTTGAGTTATAATGTTAAAGTAAGTTACACTACAGAAGACAGAAAGGCACTATATAAACTGAATGCTATAAATGATTCTAGAACTGATGAAAAAGGCTATTACTACGGTAATTCTTTTGAAGTGTTTTATGATGATGTGAAGACTATTGGAGCTTTTGGGGAATTAAATGTAGATGTAAACCGTAACTTTAGTTTAGGAGTGAATGTAGAATATTTCAACTACAATACGGAAACGGATAACCCAGCTTGGAACTTACCAGATCTTAAAGGTTCATTGTTTATGGATTACCAAATAGGAGAAAAATGGTATGCAGGTGCAAATCTGTTTTATGTAGGTGAACGAGATGATGTAGTAACCATTGCTTCTGCTAGTGGCATTCCTGCAGACTTTTTTGCTACCCCGGTAGTATTGGATAGCTATTTTGATGCTAATTTCCATGTAGGATATCGCTGGAATGATCAGCTTTCTTTCTTTGTAAAAATGGCAAATATTGCCAATAACAATTACCAACGTTTTTCTAACTATCCTGTTCAGGGCTTGCAAGTTATGGGAGGTTTGACCTATAAATTCGATCTATAGTTTCTTTATAAAAATAGGTAAAGTGTGTTTACCCGATTTTTTTAGGGTCTTATCTATGCTGTCGTAAGATTCGTGCTAGAATACTTATTTTTGTTTTAGTTGCTAATAAGAAAATACATCATGTTTCAGAATAATAAAAACGCCCAGGCCAATCATAGAAGTTTTAGGTTTCTTTCGGGAAGAAAAATCGCTGGTATTGTACTTGTAGCATCAATGATTCTTTTTGCTGCTTGTGGGTCCGATGATTCTGAGGCTCCGGTTTCTGTTGATGTAGATACAGACGGCGATGGAATTCTTGATTCAAAGGAAATTTTAGATGGTACAAGTAAAACCAATCCTTGTGACCCAAAACCCAATTCTGGTTATACAGGTTACGATGCGGATAATACCATTTGGCTAGGTGCCGATTGTGATATTGATGGTATAACAAATGCAGAAGAACTTGCCAATGGTACAGATCCATATGTAGATGAAACCAAAGATACGGATGGTGATGGTATTCCCGATTTTCAAGAAGATGCGGACGGAACTGATAAAAACAATCCTTGCGATCCTATTCAAGATGAAAATTATACAGGTTACAACGCGGCAAATAATGTTTGGAAAAATGCCGATTGTGATGCAGATGGCGTGAATAATGGTGATGAGGTAACAGGAGGTAGTAATCCGTATTTAGATGATACCGTTTATGCTGTTGCTGAGTTTCTTCCAAAATTATCCGATTTAAAAATATTCAGAGGAAACCCAAGCGATTTGGTTCCCAATACCACCTCATACGAGTATAGTTTAAGCACGCCTTTGTATAGTGATTATGCCCAAAAATTCAGAACCATATCTCTTCCTGAAGGTGCACAGATGACTTACACTGATGAAGGGTTGTTGCAGTTCCCGGATAATACTATAATTAGTAAAACCTTCTTCTATTATAATGATGAAAGAGATGAATCTCTTGGTACAAAATTAATAGAAACCCGTGTGATGATTAAATCTAATGGAGCATGGAGTATGGGCAATTATCTTTGGAACGAAAATCAGACAGAAGCTAACTTTAGTAATGATGCACCCACTGTACAGGTAAGCTGGATAGATGGTTCGGGTAGTAATCAATCCGTTGGCTATAAAGTGCCGTTTACAATTAATTGTACTCAGTGTCATGATGTAAACAATACAACTATTCCAATTGGTCCCAAAGCGAGAAACTTAAACTTTGTGTACAAGGGTAAAAATCAACTTCAAAATTTCATTGATAAAGGTTTGCTTTCCGAGGCACCTGCCACGGCAGCAATTGAAAGACTTCCAGATTGGATAGATGATTCTTTTACGCTTACGGAACGTGCCAAAGCTTATATGGATGTGAATTGTGCACATTGTCACCAACCTTGGTGGTCTACATAATTCAAACGAAGGTATTCGTCCAGATTTTAGATATGAAACTTTGTATGCAGATAGCAATGTAGAAGAATTTAAAGCAGATATTAGAGCAAGAGTTGATACAGACCCTGCTTACGGACCTTCTATGCCGCTCATAGGTATTACAGAATTACACACGGAAGGTGTAGACTTAATTCAAGCTTATATTGATTCTTTAAACTAACCTATTCAATAGTCCTTTATACCTTAAAAAGACTACCCTGCTTAGATAGGGTAAATTTGAGTATGTTTTTATTTGTCTATTTTAGAGCCGACTTAAACGCTCATGATGACTAAATTTCCACTCGGGAATATGATGTTTTTTTTATTCGGGATGTGCTTTTGGCACACGTTGAATTCACAGAACTTAGTTGAAAATCCCAGTTTTGAAGCTTACGTAAATTGCCCTAAACGCTTGGGTAATTTTAGTACAGATGTTAAAGGTTGGTCAACTCCTACGGAGGGTTCTACAGATTACTTTAATGGATGCAGTACGGAAATGGGTACACCAAAGAATTTTAATGGATCGCAACCTGCAAATTTTGGTCAGGGTTATGCTGGGCTTTATCTTTTTGCACCAGATGATTACAGAGAATATTTTCAAACTAAATTACTTCAACCGTTAAAAGAAGGAACAAAGTATAGGGTATCTTTTTATGTGAGTTTAGCAGAACGTTCAGATTTCGCCATTAAAGAATTTGGAGTTCTATTTTCTAAGGATAAACTGCGTATTCCTGTAAAAGAGGAATTGTCAAAGAAGCTCCTCTATCAACAGAAAGAAAACGCTTATAATTATTTAGAAATAGGGTATTCCAATTTCTATTCGGATACCCAAGATTGGATATTGGTGCATACAGAATTCGTAGCTAAAGGCTCGGAAAAATATCTAATGATCGGTAACTTCAAAAGCAATGCCCGAACCCGGCTTTTTAAGACCAAGCGCAATGCCAAGCAAGGTGCGTACTATTATGTAGATATGGTTGAGGTATCGGAAGCAGAAACTAATAAAGTCAAACAAGAAGTTGTTCTTGCAAATGTGGAATCACGCACATTTGAACTAGATAAAATCCACGTCTTTGAAGACGTTCTTTTCGCTTTTGATAAAGCTTCATTGTTGGAAACTGCTAAGAAAGAGCTAAGTGGTATCTATTTCTATTTGTTAAAGAATAAGACATTACATATTTCAATAAACGGTTTTACGGATTCTATTGGGAGTAATAAGTATAATCGTTCTTTATCTAAGAAACGAGCAAAGGCTGTCGCCGAATACCTTGTGCATTTGGGTCTTAATAAAAATCGCGTAGTATGGCAAGGTCACGGAGGAGACAAGCCAATAGCTAATAATGCTACTTCTGAAGGTAGAAAGCAAAACAGAAGGGTGGAGTTTATTATTAGTAAGCCCACACCCTAATTAATTTTTTTATTAATAATCTGAATATTCAGTAGGGTAAAGCAGTATAATATCTGCCTTGCTAACATTATTCTGATAATTTGGGTCAGCCTTTAATTCCAACCATTTTGGAGCTGTTCTAAAACCATCCCAGTGGGCGTCTCTAGATTCCATATTTTCAAAAGTTGTCATATACATTAAGTTGGGCATACGGTCTCCGGATAATACTTCGGCATAAAAAACGGCATTAAAACCTAAGGAATCAAAGAGTGCTACTTCACCTCCTGCATTGAACATATCTACTTTGTTCTGGTAAATGGCTTCGGTGGAAGATTCATAACTACGAAGTTCGTACACACGTTCTTTTCTTGGCCCTTCTATTTTGGATGCTTCCATTATAGGCATTTTAGGAAAAGCTTTCATTAAAGTGGAATTGATACGCTCATAAGGGGCGTTATCATGTTTTGCATGGATATAGCTATCACCAGCAGAAATATAGCTTTTATCCTGAGCTAACATATTATCCAATGTCAAAAATTGGTCAAGAGAGCTAAAAGGTATCAGTACATAAATTTTAAGGTCGTTTATGTCTTCTGAAGGGATTAATTTAAAAACACCAACATTCTCTATTCCCGCTCTTTTTAAAGCAGGTAAATAGGCATCTTTTAAATAAGTGTCTACAACCTTTTCTTGATTTCCATCTTTTAGTAAATAGGTTTTTAATTGATAAAACTGTTTGTCTAGATTTTGTGCGTTTGCAGAAAGGGCTACAGCAAAAATTAAAATGAAAGCTATAAAAGAACTTTGGATGGAATTTTTCATAAAAATATTGGGTTTGGAAAATCAAACTTAGTGAAGAACCTTCTTAAAACCTAATAAAAAGCAGCGAGGCCAGAAATGAATGGATTGTGGTTTTTTATGTAAAAATCGCTTCTTTTTTTTGGAAGAATCAACGTAACTTGCAGTAAAGAAAATATAATCATGATGGATTTAAATCTTGCGGTACTTATAGACGGTGACAACATTCCTTCGGCCTATGTAAAGGAAATGATGGAAGAAATTGCTAAATACGGCAATCCTACCATAAAGCGTATTTATGGAGACTGGACCAATCCACGTCTTGGGAAATGGAAAAATGTTCTTTTAGAGAATGCTATAACCCCAATACAGCAATATGGGTATACCCAAGGTAAGAACGCAACGGATTCTGCTATGATCATAGACGCTATGGATGTGCTCTATGCAGGAAAGGTCAACGGATTTTGTATCGTGAGTAGTGATAGTGACTTTACTCGTTTGGCTACGCGTTTGCGTGAAGCCGGTATGCAGGTATTGGGATTGGTGAAAAGAAAACACCCAACCCTTTTATAGTAGCTTGCGATAAATTCATTTATATAGAAATCCTGAAGAAGGAAGACGAGGAAGAAGATAGTTCTGTTAGTGCTAAGACGCCAAAGGCCGCCAAGAGTAATGTAGATAGAATTACAGCTAAAGATATTAGATTAATAGCCTCTACAATAGATGATGTGGCCGATGATGACGGATGGGCCTTTTTGGGTGATGTAGGGAGTCTTTTGCAGAAAAAACAACCCAACTTTGACTCTCGTAACTACGGTTTTCAAAAGCTTACGCCGCTTATCAATTCCATCAAATCAATAGAAGTAGATCGTCGCGAAGATTCAAAAGGACGTAAAAAACTTGTTTACGTTAAAATGGCAGACAAGCCTAAATCGCGCTCAACAAAATAATAAGGGTCTTATGTTCGTTTTATATAGATGGTTCCATTTTTAAATAAGAAATGTACCTGAAATTAGTACGAATTAATTTGTTGAAGAAATGAGAACTTTTAAGAAAAATTCCCTCGCAGTATTGGCCGCTTTTTTAACTAGCATGACTTTTGGTAGCGCTCTGAGCGCAAATGTTTTGAATACCGATGATAAGGAGTGTAAAGAAGTAAAGCCTGTAGAGAGTGAACTACTTGGAAGTTGGGAATATTCTGCAGAAAATGCACCCGAACAATATAAGTTAGGGGCGCTTTCTATTTTTCATGAGAACGGAGAGAATAATGTATTTGTTCAGCTTGATGAAAAGGAGGTTTTTGGCAAAAAAGTTAATTTAGTAGGTAATACTATTAGTTTTGAAATAAAGTTAGAAGGCACTGTTTTTAAAGTTAAACTAACTGCAAAAGGAGAAGTTCTTTCGGGTACGTATACTTATGCTGAAGGTACTTTTGAAATAAAAGGAGCGCGAGTAAAAATCATGTAATTTAAAAAATGTGGAAAAGACTTTTTTCCACAACTAGAAGTAGTAAGGGAGTAGTACATAATTTATGTACTTTTGGTAACCTCCAAATTCTCTTACTATGAAAAAGATACTTCCTTTATTATTGTTGTTCCTTACAGGTTGTGAATACCTGAAAGAAAATGTGGACTTGGTTATCGTGAATGCTAATGTATACACGGTTGATGAAGAGTTTTCTAAAGCAGAAGCTTTTGCTGTTCATGACGGAAAATTTATAGCCGTAGGTACTACCGAAGAAATTAGGGATAAATACACTTCAGACCAATTGGTAGATGCAGATGGTCGTACCATAACCCCAAGGCCTTATAGATGCCCACTGTCACTTTTTTGGTTTAGGTCTTAAACAGCAAGTGGTTGATCTTGTCGGAACCAAAAGTTTTGACGAGGTTCTGGAGCGCGTTCAAGCTTTTCAAAATGAAAATCCCAAAGATTTTGTGCTAGGTGAAGGTTGGGATCAGAATGATTGGGAGGTTAAAGAATATCCAACCCGTAAAGAATTAGATAAAATTTTTCCTGATACTCCTGTGGCTTTAAGTCGCGTAGATGGCCATGCTTTGTTGGTAAATAAGGCTGCATTAGATTTGGCCGGTATTGACTGGCGAACAAAAGTAGAGGGAGGAGAAATTGTAAGAGGGGCAATGGGTATTACCGGAGTACTGGTAGACAACCCAATGGATTTGGTGTATGCTAAAATTCCGATGCCAGACTTAGATGCTCAAGTGAAAGCATTAAAAGACGCTGAAAGGATTTGTTTGAATAATGGATTAACTACCGTTGATGACGCGGGATTAAATCGCGCTACTATAGAGCTTATAGATAGTTTGCAACAAACAGGAGAGCTTACGATTAAGGTGTATGCTATGGTTAGCAATATTCCGGAAGATGTAGATTATTTTATTTATAAAGGACCCATAAAAACAGATAGGCTAAATGTGCGTTCGATAAAAGTATACGGAGATGGGGCACTCGGCTCCCGTGGAGCAGCATTAAAAAAACCATATGCCGATAAATGGGGTCATTATGGAGCTATGTAACACCTGTAAATGAAATTGAAGATTTAGCACGCCGTTTAGCAATTTCCGAGTATCAGATGAATACCCACGCTATTGGCGATTCTGCCAACGCAGTGGTGCTTAGAACATATCAAGAAGTTTTGAAAGATAAACCCAATCGCCGTTGGAGAGTAGAGCATGCTCAGATTATTGACTCATTAGACTTCAACTATTTTGGTAATGGAGTAATACCTTCCGTACAGCCTACACATGCTACTAGTGATATGTATTGGGCAGAAGACCGTATAGGTGAGAAACGAATGAAAGGAGCTTATGCTTATAAGAAACTTTTAGATAAAGCGGGAATACTTGCGTTGGGTACGGATTTTCCGGTAGAGCAAGTGAGTCCGTTTCTAACGTTTTATGCAGCAATAACTAGAAAAGATGTGGAAGGTTATCCAGAAGGAGGATTCCAAATGCAAGATGTGCTCACAAGGGAAGAGGCATTACGTGGAATGACAATTTGGGCAGCGTATTCTAATTTTGAAGAAGAGGAAAAAGGAAGTATAGAGTCTGGAAAGTTTGCAGATTTTGTAATCTATGATAAGGATATGATGACAGTTCCTGTTGCTGAGATTCCTACGATTATGGCAGAGCAAACCTTTATAAACGGTAAAACAAGATAGTTAACAGAAGTTAACGCATAAAAAAAACCGAAGCTCTTAAGGCTTCGGTTTTTCTAATTATAGATTTCAGGATACTTTAATTTTTTGCAACAGTAATAGGAACTGCAACTCTTGTTTTGTCCCATCCCATAACCATTTTAAAACCAGCTCCGTCTTCTTTAAAAGCAATAGAAAATTCTTCCAGAGAGTTAGAGTCTTCTGAACTAGGTACGTTAACACGAGCAACATCTGCACTTTCGTCATAAGAATATGCACCCCATTGGTTCAAGTTTTTGTTAAGAACAACTGTCCATTCGCCTTGTCCAGGAATAGTAAAGATAGAATAGGTTCCAGCTTTAATATCTTTCCCGCCAAAATTCACATCAGCATAAAAAGTTACCTCGGCAGCTTCATTAGCACCCGTACGCCAAACTTTTCCTGCAGGAGCAAGTTCTGATAGAGAACGACCTTTTAATTGTGGGCGACTATAAATTATACGAGCAGTTTTTGTAGACACTTTGTAATCGGTAGGGAAAGCCGCCATATCCATAGGGCTTTTGTCTAGTCCACTAAATTTTTGAGCTAATGCATCGGTTGAAACGGTCATGGCGAATGCCATTAAAGCAATAAAAAGTACTTTTTTCATAATTGGATTTGTTTTGAGATAAAACTAGTTAGTATTCAATATAAATTCAACTAAAAAGTCGTTAAATTTTCCACTACTTACAGAACGAATGATTTTTAATCTAAATAATTAGATATAGTGACGTATTGATGTCGAATAACATTTTAAAATTACAATATGAAATCATTTATAGTATATATGTTTTATAATTGAAAGTTTAGTCGCATTTTTGACTTCAAATTAGAAATAAACAAATTGTTATGTGTGGAATTGTATGTGCATTTGATTTAAAAGAAAGTTCAGATGTTTTAAGACCCCAGTTATTGGAGATGTCTAAAAAAATACGTCACCGTGGTCCGGATTGGAGTGGTATCTATGCCAATGATAAAGCAATCTTAGCGCACGAGCGTTTGGCAATTGTTGATCCAGCTTCCGGTACGCAGCCGTTGTTCAGTGAAGATAAAAAATTGGTTTTGGCCGCTAACGGCGAAATCTATAATCATAGAGAATTGCGTAAGCAATTTGAGGGAAAATATAATTTCCAGACAGAATCTGATTGTGAAGTTATTTTAGCCCTTTACAAAGAAAAAGGAGCTGATTTCTTAGATGAGATGAACGGTATTTTTGGTTTTGCAATATATGATGTAGAAAACGATTCTTATTTCGTTGCACGTGACCATATGGGTATTATTCCACTTTATATTGGTTGGGATCAAAACGGTACATTCTATGTTGCTTCTGAATTGAAAGCTTTAGAGGGTACGTGTTCAAAAATTCAACTATTTCCTCCGGGACACTACATGAGTAGTGAAGATGGTGAATTCAAAAAATGGTATACAAGAGATTGGATGGAGTATGATGCCGTTAAGGATAACGAAACGAGTATTCAAGAAATTAAAGAAGCATTAGAAGCTGCGGTACACCGTCAGTTAATGTCAGATGTACCTTATGGCGTATTGCTTTCAGGAGGATTGGATTCTTCTGTTACATCGGCAATAGCTAAAAAATACGCACAAAAACGTATTGAATCAGGTGACACAACAGATGCTTGGTGGCCTCAGTTGCACTCTTTTTCAGTAGGGCTAGAGGGTTCTCCAGATTTGGCGGCTGCTCAAAAAGTAGCGGATCATATTGGAACGGTGCATCATGAAATAAAATTTACTATTCAAGAAGGTTTGGACGCAATTAAAGATGTTGTTTACAACTTGGAGACGTATGATATAACTACCATTAGAGCTTCAACGCCCATGTATCTTATGGCTAGGGTAATTAAATCTATGGGTATTAAAATGGTACTTTCTGGTGAAGGTGCAGATGAGCTTTTTGGAGGTTACCTTTATTTTCATAAGGCACCAAACGATAAAGAATTTCACGAAGAAACTGTTCGTAAACTGAGTAAGTTGCATATGTACGATTGTTTACGTGCCAACAAGTCTTTAGCGGCTTGGGGTATTGAAGGTCGTGTGCCGTTCTTAGATAAGGAATTTATGGACGTAGCTATGCGCATCAACCCAAAGGATAAGATGATCAATGGCGAGCGTATGGAGAAATGGGTTGTTAGAAAAGCTTTTGAAGATATGTTACCGGAGAGCGTAGCATGGAGACAGAAAGAACAATTCTCTGACGGAGTAGGGTACAGCTGGATAGATACTTTAAAGGTTGTTGTTAACGATGAGGTTTCAGATGAACAATTGGCAAACGCTAAATTCCGTTTCCCTATTCAGACACCAACTTCCAAAGAAGAATTCTATTACCGATCTATTTTTGAATCTCATTTTCCTTCAGATGCAGCAGCACTATGTGTTCCTCAAGAAGCGTCTGTAGCATGTAGTACACAAATAGCTTTGGATTGGGATGAGGCGTTCAAGAACATGAACGATCCGTCCGGTAGAGCAGTGGCTAATGTACACGATGACGCATATTAGAACCATTTTTGAAGGTTATTTATATAATTAGCTAGAATTTGACCTGTTGCGCGATAAAAGCCAGCAGGTCTTTTCTTTTGTGCCTGTGACTACCAATTATGGTCTGGGTTCTTTAGAAATAATTAGCGGTTCATGAAATTCAAAGATGAGTCTCAAGAGAATACCTTATTTTTATAGTTTGATTTTGAGAAACTTAGGCTTTAAATCAAGGTAGATATAGACAGAATGCTATAATCGCATTTTTCCACAATTTTTGTTGATAACTTAGAGGTTATGACTTCTCTCAAAACCCTATATTCTATGGGGTTTTGCGTATATTTGTGAGATTGCCAAAAATTAAGTCTAAAACTAGTTAATTTTATGAGCGAAGAAGCTAATAAAGAAGAAAAAAAGAATCAATATTCCGCGGACAGTATTCAGGCCCTAGAGGGTATGGAACATGTACGTATGCGTCCATCCATGTATATTGGAGATGTGGGCGTTAGAGGTCTTCACCACTTGGTATACGAGGTGGTTGATAACTCCATAGATGAAGCTATGGGTGGTCATTGTGATACTATTAGTGTCATAATTAACGAAGACAACTCCATTACCACTCGAGATAATGGTAGGGGTATTCCGGTAGATTTACATAAAAAAGAAGGTATATCCGCTCTAGAGGTGGTAATGACCAAAATTGGTGCCGGTGGTAAATTTGATAAGGATTCCTACAAGGTGTCTGGTGGACTTCACGGTGTTGGTGTTTCCGTAGTGAACGCACTTTCTGATAACTTAAAAGCTACCGTTTATAGAGATGGTAAAATTTGGGAGCAGGAATACGAGCGCGGAAAAGCAATGTATCCTGTAAAGAGTATTGGTGAGACAGATGAAAGAGGTACAATGGTTACTTTTCATCCAGATGATCAGATTTTTCAGCAAACAATAGAGTATAGTTATGAAACTTTGTCTAACAGAATGCGTGAGCTTTCGTTTTTGAACAAAGGAGTAACTATTACCATTACGGATAAGAGACAAAAAGATGAGGAAGGAGAATTCGTTTCTGAGGTCTTTTACTCAGACGAAGGACTAAAGGAATTTGTTAAGTTTCTTGATAGCAATAGAGAGCCGTTGATTAACGGTGTAATCTCAATGGAAGGCGAGAAAAACGATATTCCAGTTGAGGTCGCTATGATTTATAATACGAGTTACACAGAAAACTTGCACTCGTATGTAAACAACATTAATACACATGAAGGTGGTACACACCTATCAGGTTTTAGAAGAGGTCTTACAACTACTTTGAAAAAGTACGCAGATGCTTCAGGAATGCTCGAGAAGTTGAAATTCGAGGTTCAAGGAGATGACTTTAGAGAAGGTCTTACTGCTATTGTTTCCGTTAAGGTTGCAGAGCCTCAATTTGAAGGTCAAACAAAAACTAAGTTAGGTAACCGTGAAGTTTCATCTGCAGTTTCGCAGGCTGTTTCAGAAATGTTATCTAATTACTTAGAAGAGCATCCAGACGATGCTAAAATAATAGTACAAAAAGTAATACTTGCGGCTCAAGCACGTCACGCAGCTACAAAAGCTCGTGAAATGGTACAGCGTAAGACTGTAATGAGTATTGGAGGCTTACCTGAGTAAACTTTCCGATTGTTCTGAGCAAGATCCTGCGCAATGTGAAGTATTTCTTGTTGAGGGTGATTCTGCAGGTGGTACGGCCAAGATGGGGCGTGACCGTAAGTTTCAGGCAATTCTTCCTTTACGAGGTAAGATTCTGAACGTAGAAAAAGCCATGCAACATAAGGTTTTTGAAAACGAGGAAATTAAAAATATCTATACCGCACTAGGAGTAACTATTGGTACGGAAGAAGATAGTAAAGCATTGAACTTAGAAAAACTGCGTTACCATAAAGTAGTGATTATGTGTGATGCCGATGTAGATGGTAGTCACATTGAAACACTAATTCTAACGTTCTTCTTTAGATATATGCGTGAGCTTATTGAGAGCGGGCACGTTTATATTGCTACACCGCCTTTATACTTGGTGAAAAAAGGAGCCAAAAAACGTTATGCATGGTCTGATAAGGAACGTGATGAGATAGCAGATAGCTATAGCGGAGGTGTAAGCATCCAGCGTTATAAAGGTCTTGGTGAGATGAATGCTAATCAGTTATGGGATACTACAATGAACCCAGAATTTAGAACGCTACGTCTAATTCAGATAGATAATGCTACTGAAACTGATCGAGTATTCTCTATGTTAATGGGTGATGAAGTTCCTCCAAGAAGAGAATTTATAGAGAAAAATGCTGTATATGCGAACATTGATGCATAATAATTAGTGTTTTTCACAACAAATATTCGTCCGCCACTTGGCGGACGAACTATTTTAGGGGCAGTACAATAACCTTAAACCCCTATTATGAAATTACAATTAGTATCAATGGTATTATTTATGTCCAGCGTTGTTTGTTTTGGACAAGAGAGTTTAAAAGAGCGCGAACAACAAGCCGCGTTCGATCCAGCTTATTCTTCTTACTCTCGAAAAAAACCAGCTTATGTTACGCTTAAAGATGGCACCAAATTGGAAGCCGATATTAAAGATGTAGATCGTAAGAAAGGTCAGATTAACGAAATCAAGTTCATTAAGCCAGATGGCGAAAAGGTTCGTGTTAAAGCGGAAGAAATTGTCGATTTGTATATGGCGCCTTCTGGACTGGAGAAGCTGAACAACCAAAGTAACTTCATGAATGATGCTACCAAATGGGGAAAAACCGATGCTTCCAAATATATGAACAAAGGGTATACTATGTATACTAACCAAATGGTTTCTTTGAAAAATAAGAAGAAAGAAGAAGAATACTTAATGCAAGTTGTTAATCCAAAATACAGTCAGTTTATTGAAGTGTATTCTGACCCATGGGCTAAGCAGACTGCTAGTATCGGAATTGGAGGTATGAAATTAGCTGGTGGTATAGCTAAGTCATATTACATCAAAAAAGGTGATGAAAAAGTATTATGGTTAACTAAAAAGGACTTCGATGAGCATTTTGAGTCTTTATTCATGGATAATGATAAGTTTAAAGCGAAGTATGGTGGCGAAAAATTTAAGTGGAGTTTGTTAGGTGTATATATTTTAGATTACACAGAGTTTCTTTTAGAAGATAGTAAATAGAATTCTTAGATAGCTAACTGCTAGTATAGAATACGAGGCTGCAATCATTTATGATTGCAGCCTTTTTTATAGTTTTTAAGTTGTCAATTATTTAAATATTTAATAATCTGTAATGAGCAATTCAATTCATATGAATGTTCTTTATTTGCGGCAAAATATAAAACCAGCACATTTTGGATTTTTCAGTTATAGTTATGTATTTAGGTTTTATTTTGGCTGCATACTCCGTTGTAGGAAATGATACTATACAAACCCTAGGTACATTTCTAAGTTCCAATGAAAGAAAGAAATGGTGGGTACTTTGGTTGTTTGCTGGAGGTATTCTGGCGGGAACCCTAATTTATGGGTATATAACACATAATGGGGATGTTTCTTATGGTAGGCTGGATAAGTATCCTATGCCAGAACTATTTTCTTGGTACTATTTACTTCCGCCATTAATTCTAATGCTATTAACCCGTACCGGTATTCCGGTAAGCACATCATTCCTAATTCTTACCTTCTTCAATGAGGAAAATTTAGGTGTTATGGTCACTAAATCGCTGTCTGGTTATGGGGTAGCATTTGTTACGGCTATTGTGCTCTATTTAGCAATATCGCGCCTAGTGGAGAAAAAGTTTTTAGAAAGCCCTGTTACGGACAAAGAGGAGAGACTTTGGACTATATTACAATGGTGTTCTACTGGTTTTTTATGGTCCCAATGGCTAATTCAGGATTTTGCAAATATCTATGTTTACTTACCAAGAGAATTAGATGTGTATACATTAATCTTTTCATTGGTGATTATTCTGGGCTTGTTAGCCTATATAATAGCTTCAAAAGGTGGGGCTATTCAAAATATCATTAAGTCTAAAACAAATACTGTAGATATTCGATCAGCAACAATTATAGATTTTGTTTACGGTGTTGTTCTTTTCTACTTTAAGGAAATGAATAATGTGCCTATGAGTACCACTTGGGTGTTTATTGGTATACTGGCAGGTCGTGAAATAGCTTTAAACTATATGCTTAGAAAAAATGAACCTAGAGCCAAGATGTTTAAATCATTAGGTGTGGATTTGATTAAGGTGGTGATAGGTCTTGTTGTAAGTATTATTTTGGTCTTTGCCGTGAAATATCTGGCAACATCTTTTTAATTTTATTTAGAAATGGAACTTGAAAGCCACTTAGCGATTACATTTTTACTCAGTGAACTTAACCTAGGAATATCATTTTAAAACAATTACTATGGACTGCATACTTTTCCCTACGGATTTTTCGGAAGTTTCAATGAATGCCTTTTTGTACGCAGTGGAATATGCAAAAAAGACCGAGAAGAAAATCATCGTTTTTCATGCTTACAATCTTGAAACGGAAACTACAGAGGTAGAGCAGGAATTATATGAAAAAGTAGATATACAGAGCTTTAGAAATAAAAAGGAAACCTTTCCGCCTTTTGAAAAAATACTTAAAGAAAATAAGGTTGATAGTTTAAAGGTAAAGTATGTAGTGCGTGAAGGAAATTTTATTGACACATTTACTCAGTATATAGGGAAAAGGGAGGATAAGATAGATGTGGTGGTCATGGGTACCCAAATTAGTAAAAGCGGCCTATTTCAGCTATTTACAGAAACTAGTACTTTAAAGATTTTAGATGAAATAAATAAGCCTGTTGTTGTGGTTCCCGGCCATGCTAGGTTTGATGGTGATTTAGATAATATTCTGTTCTTGGTAGATTATCAAGAAGATGAAAAAGAACCGTTGGAAGATTTAATCAATGAATCTAAGAGTTTTAAGGCAAAACTACACGTTGTACATTTTGATTTAGCGCATGGAGATTCTATTGTACCAATGATGGATCGTTTTAAAGCCTCGCTTAAAAATCATGATGTGAGCAATGTTACCTTTAAGACCATTGATTCTATAGATATAAAAAAATCGTTATTGGACTATTGTATAGAAAATGAAATAGATATGGTTTGTCTGATCAATCATAAACGTAATTTCTATCAACGTTTATTTACCTATAGTCTTACTGAAGATTTAATACGAAACATTAATACGCCAGTAATGGCTATATATAGGGATTAGAAACGAAAAATTTAAGGAAAGTCCGTTGAGGACAATAGGTAGATAGAGATCTACTTAATTTAAAAACCCATATTCAATTAAGAATATGGGTTTTAGCGTATTTGAAACCTAGTAATATTTTTATTCTCTTAAGGCCATTGTGTGTCCTTCTGAATCTGCTAATGTGTTTCCTTCCTCGGAAGTTTTCATAGAGACAATTTGGCTCTCCATATCTGTTCCTGGGTATGATATTGTATAGGTGTCATTTTCGTAACTCCATTTAAAGTCTGTTTTAAAAGTAATGCTGCCGTTACTCTTACGGTGGTAACGTCCTAAATAAGCATCGTTGAATATCCACTCCTTACGAACGGTTTCTGACTTGCCGGTTAGGCTGGCAGGTGCTACTTCTACATCTGACCATATACCTATAACAGGATTATCATTTTCGGGTATCTGTGTGCAGTTACTGACGAGTATGATGGATATTATTGCTAAAAATGAAAAGACTTTTTTCATTGTGGTAGGTTTTAATTATTTGGGGGTTTTGTTATATTAAGAACGCCCAATTGCAATGTACTATTGCTACAATTCGATGTATGGCAACAAAACCCTTTTATCTTCGTTAAAGCGCATTCTTTTTTAACAGGAGTGCATTTGGTCGAGCATTTGGTCGATAATGTTTCTGCCATTTAACCCAGTATTCACTATATTTTTCCTTTAAGATTGTTTATTTTTGAGAACCTATTTCAAATATTGACATTATAGGTTACATGTGTCCTTTACTGAATGCTGTAGGAGAGGTAAGTCAATCTTTGAAAAAGGATATTCAAAAAAAAGTTTTAATAACAAATAAATTATAACAAATGAAAGTTACCGTAGTAGGGGCAGGAGCAGTAGGAGCAAGCTGTGCCGAGTATATTGCCATTAAAAATTTTGCATCTGAGGTAGTCGTTTTAGATATCAAAGAAGGATATGCCGAAGGTAAAGCTATGGATTTGATGCAAACCGCATCTTTAAACGGTTTCGACACTAAGATAACAGGTGTAACTAACGATTACTCTAAAACTGCTAATAGTGATATTGCAGTAATTACCTCTGGTATTCCAAGAAAACCTGGTATGACTCGTGAAGAGTTAATAGGAATCAATGCAGGTATCGTAAAAACGGTATCAGCTAACTTGGTAAAACATTCTCCTAATGTAATTCTAATAGTCGTAAGTAATCCAATGGATACTATGACGTATTTGGTACACAAAACAACAGGTCTTGCTAAGAATAAGATTATAGGTATGGGTGGAGCTTTAGATAGCGCACGTTTTAAGTACCGTTTGGCTGAAGCTCTTGAAGCTCCAATCTCTGACGTAGACGGTATGGTTATAGGTGGTCATAGCGATACCGGTATGGTGCCATTAACATCTCATGCTACAAGAAATAGTATACGTGTTTCAGAATTTTTATCTGCAGACCGTTTGGAGCAAGTAGCTGCGGATACTAAAGTAGGTGGCGCAACATTAACTAAATTGTTAGGAACAAGTGCTTGGTACGCATAAGGTGCAGCAGTTTCAGGTTTGGTTCAGGCAATTGCGTGTGACCAGAAAAAAATATTTCCATGTTCTACCTTATTAGAAGGAGAGTATGATCTAAATGATATCTGTATAGGGGTACCTGTAGTTTTAGGTAGAAATGGAATCGAAAAAATAGTAAATATTCCACTAAGCGATGCTGAAAAAGCAAAAATGCAAGAAAGTGCAGCTGGTGTAAAAAAGACCAACGGTCTACTAGAATTATAGTCGTTAAGACAATAATAAATTAGAACATCTGTCCTAGAAGTATTTCTGGGGCAGATGTTTCTGTTTACAATAACTCTAAATATATTGTCAATTCCTATGGGAAAATCATATATTTGCACGCTGTTATAAAAAGCACGCAATTAATTCACACAACCAATGCAGAATAAAGGACTTATTAAGCTTTTTGCCCTACTCTTCGGGCTAGTAAGTATCTACCAATTATCATACACTTTTATAGGTGGTAAGGTAGAGGACGAAGCAAAATCATATGCGGAAAGCCGTATTTCAGATGCAGAAGATAATTATGTTTCTAAACGAGAAGCTTTAGAAGCTAGTTATTTAGACTCTATTGGAGACAACTCCATTCTTGGTTTCACTAACTATAACGAAGCCAAAAAGAAAGAGCTAAACAAAGGTCTTGACCTTAAAGGTGGTATTAACGTAACCCTTCAGATTTCCGTAAAGGACATTTTAAAAGGTTTAGCTAATAATACTAAGAGCCCTATTTTCAACAAAGCTTTGGCTGATGCAGATGCAGCTTCCAAAGATAGCGATGATACCTACGTAGAGCTTTTCTTCAATGCTTTTGAAAAAATAAAGGGAGATACTAAATTAGCTTCTCCGGATATTTTCGCCAACAAAGGACTTAGTGGCGAGGTTAATTTTCAGATGTCAGATGATGAGGTTAAGCCTATCATCCGAAGAAAAATTGACGAATCTATAATTTCTGCTTTTGAAGTACTTCGTGAGCGTATTGATGGTTTTGGTGTAACACAGCCAAACATTCAGCGTGAAGGTAATTCAGGTCGTATATTGGTAGAATTACTATAAGTGCAAGAGATATTGCTCGTGCACAAGGGTTATTGTCAAGTACTGCACAGTTAGAGTTCTGGGAAACTTATGAGCCTAACAATCCAGAACTACAAGGTTTCTTCTTTCAGACCAATGAAAAGTTAAAATCACTTATTGATGTAGCTGATGTTAAGGAACCAATAAAGAAAGAATCGGAATTAGATTCTCTTCTTTCTGATGTTTCTGCAGACTCATTGGATATTGCTGGACAGGTTAATCCATTGTTCGATAAGTTTCAACTAGGTGCACCTAGCTATGCTGTTGGTGTTGCCGCTATTCAAGATACTGCCGAAATTGGTGAGTATCTTAGAATGAAAGAAGTTAGAAGGTTGCTTCCTGCCAGCTTACAGTTTGTAAAGTTCTTGTGGGAAAGACCATCTGAAGGTTCTGAAATAGCTGAGCTATACGCTTTAAAATCAAACAGAGATAATACACCAAGAATTAGTGGTGATGTTGTTAGTGATGCACGTGATGAGTTTGTAAACGGTAAACCAGCCGTTACTATGAGCATGAACACAAAAGGAGCTAAAGAATGGGAAAAGCTAACTGGTGATGCATATACCAATAGAACAGGTATTGCTATTGTATTAGATAATAAGGTATATACTGCTCATGGCGTTTCATCAGGACCTATTTCTGGAGGTCGTTCAGAGATTACAGGTACTTTTACGGTAAACGAAACAAAAGATATCTCCAACGTATTACGTGCTGGTAAGTTACCGGCATCTGCGGAAATTATTCAATCAGAGGTTGTAGGGCCATCTTTAGGTCAGGAAGCTATTGATAGTGGTTTTACATCATTTATGATTGCAATGGCAATTGTATTGGTATGGATGATCTTCTATTATGGTAAAGCGGGTGGTTTTGCAGATATCGCTTTATTATTGAACATTCTATTGATATTTGGGGTTCTTACCAGCTTAAGTGCTGTATTGACCTTACCGGGTATTGCGGGTATTGTTCTTACCATTGGTATGTCGGTAGATGCTAACGTACTTATTTTTGAACGTATAAAAGAAGAATTGGCGAAAGGCAAAGGAAAATCATTAGCTGTGGCAGATGGTTTTAGCAATGCACTTTCATCTATTCTTGATGCGAACATAACAACAGGTCTTACCGCAATTATCTTATTTATATTTGGGTCAGGTCCTATTAAAGGTTTTGCAACTACCTTACTTATTGGTATTTTAACTTCTTTGTTTACTGCAATTTTCATCACTCGTCTATTAGTAGATTGGTATGTTGAAGGTCAAGGTCGTTCGTTGGATTTTTCAACAGGACTTACAAAGAACTTGTTCAAGAATATTAATATCGATTTCCTTTCAAAAAGAAAGATTGCGTATATTTTCTCTGCTATTTTAGTAGGGGTAAGTGTTTTCTCTTTAGCAACGAATGGGTTGCAACAAGGTGTTGATTTTGTTGGTGGACGTTCATACCAAGTTCGTTTTGAGCAGTCTGTTAATCCATCTGAGATTGCAGCTGAGTTGAACGATGTATTTGGTAGCGGTACAAACGTGAAAACGTTTGGAGATGCTAATCAGATTAAAATAACTACAGCTTACAAAGTAGATGTAGAAGGTATTGAAGTAGATAATGAGATTCAGGATAAACTATATGTTGCTTTACAAAAATATCTACCGGATGGTATCAGCGAGCAGAGCTTCAAAGTAGGCTCAGGTGATAAGTCAATTGGTATTTTGCAATCTGTAAAAGTAGGTCCTACAATTGCAGATGATATTAAGAACAATGCTTTCTTGGCCATTTTAGGTTCGCTTGCAGTTGTGTTTTTATATATCTTATTCCGTTTCCGTAAGTGGCAATTCTCTTTAGGAGCGGTAGCAGCAGTTTTTCACGATGTTATGATCGTGTTGGGTATATTCTCTTTGTTTGGTACAGTTATGCCTTTCAACATGGAAATTGATCAAGCGTTCATTGCGGCTATATTAACCGTAATTGGATACTCGCTGAATGATACCGTTGTTGTTTTTGACCGTATTCGTGAGATTATTGGTGAGAGAGGATGGCGCGGAGGCGACAACATTAACTTGGCATTGAACAGTACATTAAGCCGTACGTTGAATACCTCTTTAACGACCTTGGTCGTGTTATTGGCGATATTCATTTTTGGTGGTGAATCATTAAGAGGATTCATGTTCGCAATGATAATTGGTATTGTTGTAGGTACATATTCTTCATTATTCATAGCAACACCAGTAATGTTTGATACGCTGAACAAGACTTCAAGAGCAGGAGGACTAGAAAAAGATACGGTTGAGCCGGAAACGGAGGAAGTAAAATAAATTTCTCTATATTTGAGGCGTTAAGAACTAACTAACTCAATTAATTACAAAAGCCGTTTGCATATGCAAACGGCTTTTTTGTTTAATGATTTTTTTTTGGATTTTTATAAAATATAAGAAGGAGCTATTAAGTCAATACTTCTCCTGTAGAACCAGTTTCTGATTTTTCTAGTTGATAGATGAGTTCTGCTTCAAGACCTTGGTTCTTTTCTATGTGATACAAAAATGACCGTAGTATTACTTTGCGTGGCAAATTTGTTAACCAAAGCCACGAATAGGGCTGCGCTGTCATCATCCAATCCCGCTGTTGGTTCATCAAGAATAAGTAATGGTGGATGTTTGATCATGGCTCTTGCACACATAATCAATCTTTTTTGACCCATAGATAGGTCATGAAAAAGAGCATCTTTCATATCCCATAACCCAATAAGGGTTAACCACTCTTTAGCTAATCTTAATTGAGCTTCGGTTGGGTTTATGTATAGGCCAACGGAGTCGTAAAAACCTGAAATTATCATATGGCTGACGGAATGATAACCAGTAAATTTATCAGTCATAGAAGGCGTGAAATAGCCTATTCTTTTTTTTATCTCCCAAACACTTTCTCCTGTACCTTTCTTACGTCCAAAAATATAGAGTTCTTGACCATAACCTTTGGGGTTTTCTCCCGTTATCATGGATAGATGGTTGTTTTTCCACTACCGTTCCTTCCCCTTAACTCCCAGAATTCACCTTTTTTAATATGCCAATTAATATCTTTTAAAATAGGTTTTTCGCTATAGGCGACGTCAACGCCTTTTAGCTCAATTAAAGTATCGCCCTCAATTTCATATGAACTGATGGGTTTTGGAACATCATTTTTAAAGAGTTCTTTTTCCTGTTGGTTCGAAAATGCTTCCACAGAATCCACAAAAACTAAATCGTTGCCGTCTAATTTTGCAAATGTATTCGCGAAAGGCAATAAATCCGATCTACGGCTTAATAACTGCACCATTGGAGTATGTGCTGAAACTTCTTCTAAAGTTAATTTCAGGTCTTCTTGAGCAGTGGTGTCAAGGTTATCAAACTGGTTGTCCAAAACAATAAAATCCGGCTGAGAGCTGAGTATATGTTTTAGTAAGGCTTTCTTCTGCTCGCCGCTGGACATTGATTTTAAACTTTGTGCAGTACCTGAAGTAATTACTTTGTTGCCATGGCGGTCCTCTATATCAATAAAGCGAGCAACTGCCAATTTGGATAAAAGAGCGCCTTGTAAATTCGTTAGTTGATCAAAGCCTTTAGGAAGAGGACCTTCAAAAAAAGCTTCAATCAGTTCTTCTTTATGGGAAGTGTTTGCTGTAAAAATGGCCCAATGTTTTTGTTTCATAATAGGACTCTAAAAATGTGTATGGGGTTGTTATGGTATGTTGTATTAATGATGCAAATTTTAAATTTAAAAAGTGAGATTTTTTTGTATTTCAATCCTAATTAACTAACGTATTCATGAAGCCAGTATTTTGAAAGTGTAAAATTCTAATTTTAATAATATCAGCAAAAGCAAATTTCAAATAGTAGTTATAGGGTATATCCTGTCATAACTTCTGGAATGCCTGAGTATTTGGAATTATATAAGTCAGAAAAATAACGATTCACTCTTAATTACAGAATAGTAATAGTTTACGCCCCTTCATACTTAAATCCTGATTAGGTATATTCATTTAATTCTGAACAACAGATATGATACTTACTATTCATTAATATCTGTTTTTAATTTATTTTAAAAAAACATTTTAAAAACTATTATGGTCCTTCTACGCCCCCCTTACCATCAGTAGTTAAAAGACTTATGGTATAAGTATAAGTACCTACAGGAATTACCGGGGTGGATACCGAATCTACTGATCCATGATTTGCTGTTGCCGAGTAGGGGCCTCCTGGGTTTAAAGTTAAAGTAACCACAGTAATTTGTGAGGCAGACATTGCAAAAATTTCAAAAGCTGTTGGTGAGTTAATAGTCAATATACCGGTAATATAATCTGTACCGTCCCCAACAAGCCTTCCATTGCTAAATACATATGCAGGAAGGGCAGTTATCTCCAGAGGGGCGGAGCCCGATACTCCCGAACCGTCGGTAGCGGTGGCGACGATACTCGTATTTCCGGCAGAGACGGCCGATACCATCCCCGTAGTCGCGTTGACCGTTGCCACAGCCGCATTACTGGAGTTCCAGGTAACCGCCCTATTGTCCGCATTGGCCGGAAGCACATTCGCATTGAACTGTTCGGTTGCATCATCCGGAATGCTAGCCCTGCCACTTGATACCGTTATGCTAGTCACCAATATTTCAGAAATCGTTACCTCTAGCGCTGCAGAACCCGATACGTTAGAACCATCGGTTGCCGTAGCAACGATGTTCGTATTGCCTTCGGATACAGCGGTTACCAGACCTGTAGTCGCGTTCACCGTTGCTACAGTCGCATTACTGGAGGACCAGGTAACCGCCCTATTGTCCGCATTGCCCGGAAGCACATTCGCATTGAACTGTTCGGTTGCATCATCCGGAATACTAGCCCTACCACTTGATACCGTTATGCTAGTCACCAATATTTGGGAGGCCGTTACCTGAAGTGCTGCAGAACCCGATACGTTAGAACCATCGGTTGCCGTAGCAACGATGTTCGTATTGCCTTCGGATACAGCGGTTACCAGACCTGTAGTCGCGTTCACCGTTGCTACAGTCGCATTACTGGAGGAAAGGTAACCGCCCTATTGTCCGCATTGCCCGGAAGCACATTCGCATTGAACTGTTCGGTTGCATCATCCGGAATACTAGCCCTGCCACTTGATACCGTTATGCTAGTCACCAATATTTGGGAGGCCGTTACCTGAAGTGCTGCAGAACCCGATACGTTAGAACCATCGGTTGCCGTAGCAACGATGTTCGTATTGCCTTCGGATACAGCGGTTACCAGACCTGTAGTCGCGTTCACCGTTGCTACAGTCGCATTACTGGAGGACCAAGGTAACCGCCCTATTGTCCGCATTGCCCGGAAGCACATTCGCATTGAACTGTTCGGTTGCATCATCCGGAATACTAGCCCTACCACTTGATACCGTTATGCTAGTCACCAATATTTGGGAGGCCGTTACCTGAAGTGCTGCAGAACCCGATACGTTAGAACCATCGGTTGCCGTAGCAACGATGTTCGTATTGCCTTCGGATACAGCGGTTACCAGACCTGTAGTCGCGTTCACCGTTGCTACAGTCGCATTACTGGAGGACCAGGTAACCGCCCTATTGTCCGCATTGCCCGGAAGCACATTCGCGATGAACTGTTCCGTCTCATTTTCTTGAATACTAGCCCTACCACTTGATACCGTTATGCTAGTCACCAATATTTGGGAGGCCGTTACCTGAAGTGCTGCAGAACCCGATACGTTAGAACCATCGGTTGCCGTAGCAACGATGTTCGTATTGCCTTCGGATACAGCGGTTACCAGACCTGTAGTCGCGTTCACCGTTGCTACAGTCGCATTACTGGAGGACCATAAGTAACCGCCCTATTGTCCGCATTGCCCGGAAGCACATTCGCGATGAACTGTTCCGTCTCATTTTCTTGAATACTAGCCCTACCACTTGATACCGTTATGCTAGTCACCAATATTTGGGAGGCCGTTACCTGAAGTGCTGCAGAACCCGATACGTTAGAACCATCGGTTGCCGTAGCAACGATGTTCGTATTGCCTTCGGATACAGCGGTTACCAGACCTGTAGTCGCGTTCACCGTTGCTACAGTCGCATTACTGGAGGACCAGGTAACCGCCCTATTGTCCGCATTGCCCGGAAGCACATTCGCGATGAACTGTTCCGTCTCATTTTCTTGAATACTAGCCCTACCACTTGATACCGTTATGCTAGTCACCAATATTTGGGAGGCCGTTACCTGAAGTGCTGCAGAACCCGATACGTTAGAACCATCGGTTGCCGTAGCAACGATGTTCGTATTGCCTTCGGATACAGCGGTTACCAGACCTGTAGTCGCGTTCACCGTTGCTACAGTCGCATTACTGGAGGACCATGCAGTAACCGCCCTATTGTCCGCATTGCCCGGAAGCACATTCGCATTGAACTGTTCGGTTGCATCATCCGGGATACTGGTCCTCACGCTCGAGACCGTTATATCCATGACGGGCACCTCCGTTTCAGAAATCGTTACGGTAACGGTTGCGGAAGCGTCATTACCATCATTACCGTCGTTAATGGTATAGCCGAACGTGACATCTCCGGTATAATCACCGGAACTGGTGAACACGATTTTTGGCCTTCAATCGTAAACGAACCTGCATTTTCAGGTTGTACCCCAAGAACACCGGATATAACCAGGTCGGAATTTGGATTATCAACATCTGAATCGTTATCGATGACATTGATGCGTACGGTTTCTCCCAATTCTACTGCGGTTGTATCGTCATTGGCGACAGGGGTTTGGTTTTCAGTAACGGTAACGTTGACCGTCCAAACTCTTTCATTGGTATTTTCAGCGGTAACGGTATAAGTAACGGGGCTCGAAAAGTCCTGTATATCCCCTATTACAGGATTTACCGTGGCATTGTCAGAAACGTTCAATACCGATGGGGCCGTATTCAAGTCGGTGCCATCAGGAACGGTAACCGTTATTGTACTGGTCGTATCGTCAATATCCACATCGGTCTGACCTTCCAGTTCAAAGGCTGTTATTTCGTTCAGGTCGCTTCCCGTCGGTGCCGATACCGTTACATTCACAGTCCATACCTGTTCTGTCCCGTTTTCCGCCGTGACGGTATAGAGCACCTGTGAACCAAAATCCTGTAGTTCATCGACTGCCGGTGAAAAGGTAGCCCACATAGGGAAACCTGTAAAAGTTGTGGTGCAACGTTAAGAATTGTTCCGTCCGGGACATTGACCGTTATCGTATTGTTCCCCGTATCGATATCCGCACTGTTCTGAACAGGGAGTGCAAAGCCCGTTATAGCATTGTCCCCGCTCCCCGTAGGCGGTGAAACGTTTACATTAACAATCCATTCTTGTTCCGTTCCATTTTCCGAGGTCACCATATATGGTGTAGGGTCAGTAAAATCCCTTTCGGCAGTAGGCAAAGGATCAATTGTCGCACCTTGGGAAATTTCTAATTCGGCTGGTTGTCCATACAAGTATGTTCCATCGGCCACGTTTACCGTCACCGTATGATTGTCCGTATCTATGACCGAACTATTCTGTTCAGGAAGCGAAAAAGCAGTGATAGCATTGGCCCCGCTCCCTGTAGGTGGTAATACCGCAACATTGACCGTCCACTCTTGAGGTGTACCGTTTTCCGCGGTGACCGTATAGGTAACAGCGCCGGAAAAATCCTGTACGACGCTTCTTGCAGGGTTCACCGTGGCATTGGCGGAGACGTTCAATACCGAAGGGGCACTGTTCAGGGCGGTACCATCGGGAACCGTGACCGTAACCATAAAGAGGCTTCATCTATATCCACTTCGGTCTGACCGGGCAGTTCAAAGCCCGTTATGGCATTTTCCCCACTTCCCGCCGGTTGTGATACGGTAACGTTCACCGTCCATACCTGTGGTGTCCCGGTCTCAGGGGTCACCGTATAGGTAACGGCCTCGGAAAAATCTTGGACCTGACCTATCGCCGGAGCCACAGTTGCGTCGGGGGAGACCTCCAGTATCTGTGGTGCTACGTTTAAGTCCGTTCCGTCGGGAACGTTCACAGTTACCGTTCGGTCCGTAGTATTTATCGTGGAGCTATTCTGACCTGCAAGCTCGAAGCCCGTAATATTGGTTTCCCCGGCCACCGGAATGGTCAACACCTTGGCCGTCACCGTCCATACCTGCTCGGTACCATTGCCCGAAGTCACCGTATATTCCACTGGGGAACTGAAATCACGTGCCTGTAAAAGTCCTGGTGCAATAGTTGCCCCTTCCGATACCGTCAACATGATAGGTGCCACGTTCAGGGGCGTGCCCTCCAGAACGGTAATCGAAACGGTATGTGTGACCGGATCTATCGTTGCGGTCTCGATCTGGTCCTTCAGGGCGAAAGTCTCGATATTGTTCGCGGACAACAGCGAAACGCCCGTAATCTCGATCTGTACGACTCCCTTGATATCCGGGTCCGAGACCGAGGTGGCCGTTATCGTGGCCGTACCCGCCGAAAAGACCGGTCAACAGACCGTTCTCGTCTATACTTGCTATCGTATCGTCGCTAGAGGACCAGGTTACACTAGGGTCCGTTGCGTCTTCGGGAAGGACGGCCGCCAACAATTGGCGCTCCGTTCCCGTCGCTCCGGGGTCCTCCTGTGAAACGGTGATACCTGTTACAGGTATCCTATCGGCCTCTATGACCACTACCGTTACCGTATCGCTCGCTTCGGGGTTCGAAACAGAGGTAACGGTGACCTCCGCCGTACCCAATCCTACTGCGATACAAACATTGTTCTCGTCAATGAACACGACATCCGGGTCACTGGACACCACCGTAACCCCCTGATCGGTGGCATTGGGCGGGTCGAAAGTGAAAGCGGGAGGTATTTCGTCCCCCAGTTTCATCTTGATTGTATCGCACTTTACTATGTGGGAAATGGAAATGACATCGATAAACTCGACTACGTTGAAGTCAAGTCCTGCCTCTATTTCCTGACCGTTGCTGTCCCGAAGGGTAAAGACCAATTGCTGTGGCCCTACTTCCGAAGGCGTGAAAACAAGGGGGTAAGTACCGGGGTCAATGGGACCGTACTCCCCGTTTGGAGCGTAGCCATTTTCTTCGGATGCCTCAAGGCTTCCCGAACCCGTATCCAACCCGTATATGGCCTCATAGCCGATATCCTCTGCCGCATCATCGGTCTCGAACAAAAGGGAAAGGTCCACGGGCTTTGCAAGTTCGAGCTCGGAGAGTTCGCTCGAGGCCTCCCAGATTACCGGGACATCGCTCAGGTCGTACATGACCTCGATTTCAGCGGATAGACCGAAGTTATCGGTACCGACCACCTTGACCCTGTGCGACCCTGTTTCGGAGCCCATGTACATCAGCGGGGCCGCAAGATTTGTTGGGACGTTCCATCCTTTTCCGGCTTCTAGAGGGTTGCCCTCCATATCCTCGAAATGGCCCTGGCCATCCAAAACCTCGTAAGTAATATTATATTCGTAGTTCTCCAGAACTTCTTCAGGCAAGATCGTAAAGGTCGTAGGTAGCCCCTATTGACAAAACCTTCCGCCGTGTGCTGTTCCAAAAGTTCGAACTCTACCTCGGTAATGAGTCCTACCTCTTTGGTACAGGCCAAAACGATTAAAAATAGACAACAACAGGAGATCAGAATCTTGGGATACTTCTTCATTTTGCAGTATGGGGACTAACTATTCCTTTTTTTTATATACCATAATAGGTAAAATCTTCTTTTATCAAGAAAGTCCTACAAGATATGCAATACGTTTAAATTATAGATAGAACAGGTTCCTTTTTAATCAAAAGACCGGATGAAAAGTAAAGTTTTTCGGATGATAAGGAATTAGGAAACATCGAAGCTATAAAAACCGCGGGAATTTGAGATCAGTTAAAGGTGAAAATACTATTAGCAGTGTATCGTTTTCCTATAAAATTTGATCAATTTATAACTTGTTAACTACCCAAAAGAAGCACGTATGCGGGAACTAAACCCTATTCGAGGTATTAGTACAGACCTCCAAAGCATAGTGGTAGAGTACAAAAGAATACGAACTTATAGTATGTGTACCTTGATACACAAATTGACCACTAAATAAATTATAACCATACCCATTTATTACTAACATGCAAAAAAAAAATCAAGGAATTCCGCCACTACCTGATACCGTAAAACTTTTTGAAGCTCCTTGATTATTATTAATTGTAACGGTAGAACTCGAACTGGTAATTATCTCTTGGTGATAAGATGATAAAGTTACACTTCCGCTCGAGGGCATAGAAAATACATAAAAATCGTTTTTATTAAAACTGTTCTCATCACCATTCCAAACGTTAGAAGCCGATCCTCCGCCTCCTGACACATTCGCACTTCCTTTACCTGTTCCAGATGACCTAAGTATAACAGTTACTTCTGACCCTGCTGGTGCTGTGTAAACACCGGTAGTTGAATTATAGGTTATCGTTGCTGGAGGAGGGGTATATTCGCTTACCCTGACAACGATATCGTCCGTATCGTTAAGTGCCGGGGTCCCATCGTCGGTCACGGTAAGCCTGAACGTATAGTTTCCTTCCGCTAAGCCCGTTACCGATGTACTCGCGCTGTTTCCAGAGACGATGTTCGCCGTTGTGGGACCGCTGACCTGTGTCCAGGCGTACAAGGCAATCGTACCAGGGCGGTATCGCTACTTCCCGAACCATTCAATGTAACCGAACTCGTGGGCAAGGTGATAGCCCGGTCCGTACCCGCATCCGCTACGGGGGCTACGTTCGGCAAAGCGCCCACCGTGATAATGATATCATCCGTATCGCTGAGTGCTGGAGTGCCATCGTCTGTCACGGTAAGTCTGAACGTATAGGTTCCTTCCGCTAAGCCCGTTACCGATGTACTTGCACCGTTTCCAGAGACGATGTTCGCCGTTGTGGGACCGCCGACCTGTGTCCAGGCGTACGAGGCAATCGTACTATAGGGGCCGTATCGCTACTATTCGAACCGTCCAAGGTAACGGAACTAGTAGGCAGGTTGATATTCTGGTCGGGACCTGCATCTGCATCTGGAGCTACGTTCGGTAAAGCGCCCACCGTAACAATGATATCGTCCGTATGGCTAAGTGCCGGGATTCCATCGTCGGCCACGGTAAGCCTGAACTTATAGATTCCTTCCGCTAAGCCTGTTACCGATGTACTCGCGCTGTTTCCAGAGACGATGTTCGCCGTTGTGGGACCACTGAACTGTGTCCAAGCGTACGAGGCAATCGTACCAGGGGCAGTATCGCTGCTTCCCGCACCGTTCAATGTAACCGCACTTGTGGGCAAGGTGATATTCTGGTTGGGGCCGGCATCCGCTACAGGGGCTACGTTGGTTACTGCTCCCACCGTAATAACGATATCGTCCGTATGGGTTGCATTCTGGTTATCGGTCACGGTAAGCTTAAAGGTATAGTTTCCTTCGGTCAGATCACTTACCGTTGCAACGGCTACATCAGCATTACTTATAGTAGCGATTGCACCTGTACTGGAATCTATCTGCCTCCATTGATAGGAGTTAATCGTACCGGGGGCAGTATCGCTACTTCCTGAACCGTCCAATGTAACCGAATTCGTTGGCAAGGTGATGGTTTGATCAAGTCCAGCTCTTGCTACTGGGCCATTATTTATTTCATTTATAGTAATTACGGAATTACCAAATATACTAGTATCGACATCTGAAGTTGCTGTAATTGTTACAGACCCAGCTTCTATTGTTGTTACTAAACCTGAATTGGAAACGGTAGCTTTAGTTGGGTCACTTGTAGACCATGTAACGTTTTTGTTTGTGGCACTCGTTGGGTCAAAATTAATTGTTAACTGTTGTGTGCTACCTGTGTTTAACGAAACTGGAGAAGGCGTTACGGTTATACCGGTCAAAGCAATATCTTCGGAGCCGACCGTTATACTTGCTGTTCCTACTACTTCATTACTATCATTAGCACTTGCAGTAATTATAACGTTTCCTTGAGAAATACCTGTAACAAGTCCGGTTGCGTCTACTGTAGCTACCGTTTCATCGGACGATGACCAACCAACGGTTTGATTCGATGCATTGGCCGGGGTGATCACCAGTCCTAATTTTAGGGTTTCATTGACCCTTATGTTAGCATTAACAGGGTCTAGAGTGATGGAGGAAACATCGATAAACTCAACTATGTTAAAATTGAGTATGGTCTCAATTTTCTGACCGTTGCTGTCCCGAAGGGTAAAAGTCAGCTGCTGTGGTCCTACTTCGGAAGGTGTAAATACTAGTGGGTAATTGCCGGCGACAATAGGGTTGTACTCCCCGCTTGGTACGTAGCCGTTCTCTTGGGACGGTACAAGTATTCCAGGGTCCTGGCACGAAACCATAAATAGCTTCATAAGTAATGTCCTCTGCCGTATTATCAGTTCCCAATAAAAGGGACAGGTCAGTGGGCTTGTCAAGTTCGAGCTCGGAGAGTTCGCTAGATGCCTCCCAGACCACGGGTACATCGCTCAGATTGTACGTTACCTCAATCTCTTCTGATAGACCAAAATTGTCTGACCCTACTATCTTTAACCTGTGCGCCCCTATTTCTGAACCCTTGTACATGAGAGATCTGATAAGGTTTGTAGGAAAGGATTGTTCTTTTCCGGATTCCAGTAGATTACCGTCCATATCCTCAAAATGGCCCTTGCCGTCCATTATTTCGTAGATGATAGTATATTCGTAGCTTTTCAAAGTATCTTCCGGTACAATTGTAAAGGTTGTAGGTAATCCCTGATTTATATAACCTTCTGCCGAGTGTTGCTCGAAAAGCTGAAACTCTACCTCAGTAATGAGTGAGACCTCTTTTGTACAGGCCATTACTATTATAAATAGAGAACAACTGGAGACTAAGATTTTAAGAAACTTTTTCATTTGGCAAGGGAGTAACAACTATTTTTAAAACCTTTTATGGATAAACTCTTCTCATGACAAAAAAATCTTACGAAATACGGAAACCGTTTGAGTCATATTAGGCAAAGCTTTTTTTAAATAAAATCTTAGATAGAAAATAGGAGTATGGGATAACGTGGATCTACAAAAACCAAGGAATTTGGAAAATACCAATTACCATAATTTTATAAAACAGATATCACATTTGACTATTTCATATTCAAAGGAAAATTTTACTCAATCTATATTTTAAAAAAAAACTCTGTAGAAAACAACATATTAGGGTTGTTCATCAGTTCATTAGTATGAGAGATGCTAACGGTAGAAATGGCCTAATTATTATGTTTTATAGAAGGACTCTAAAAATGTGTACGGGATTGTTGTAATATGTTGTTGTCTTGTTTAGATACATACCATTTTTAAGGGCTACCTTTTGAGATGGTAGATTGTCAATATGAATAATAGAAATTAACGATTTGGCAAGGCTCTGTTCTTTTGCACAGTTCTTACATTTAATGGCAGCTTCACTTGCGTAACCTTGTTTCCAATAATTAGGTAGAATGGAGTAGCCTATTTCTAGCTCCTCTATTTGATCTACGGTCTGTTTTAGAAGTCCGCATAACCCAATGAATTCTCCAGTAGATTTTGAAATAAGGGCGTTCATGCCCCCTAGGTTATTTTCGTAGCGTTCAAATATCCGGTCAAGCTGTTCTTGGCAAGCAATTTCAGGGTCTGATGGCAGTCCTTCCCAGAATTCAGAAGACCGCTTGTCTTCATGAAAAGGTAACCAAACTTCAAAATCGGAAGGGAGTACTTTTCGGAATAGCAATCGTTCGGTTTGTTCTCCTTCCAAAAGCAAATCCATCTGAAATCATAATTTTTTAAACGCAATGCTATCTCCAGACTGTATTCCTAATTTTTGAACAAGGCCTGCATTTAACTCAAGAACATATTGTACTGCACCTTGGGAAGGTAGACTGGATTCATCCATAGGCTGTGCGTTCTCGCGATAATTAGCGATGGTCATGTCCTCTTTTATGAATATCAAATCCAAAGGAAACTCGGTATTTTTCATATAAAATGAATGTCCTGCTACTTCTGGAAAAACGAATAACATGCCGCGATTTGCCTTCATGCTCTTTCTGTACATTAAACCAGTTTGTGTCTCGTATTCGCTATCGGCAATTTCAATATCAAAAGAAGCGATTAAACTGTCCGTTTCTTTTTTGAAAACAGAAAGTTCACCTTCTTTTTTAAAAACTACCGGCTCTGCTTTTACTACTTTTTTAGTCTCTTCTTTACAAGAGTGAAACGCAAAAGCCATAAGGACTAAATACAGACTAATTTTAATATGTTTCATTTTAGTATCGCTTAAGTTTTAAAGTCGATGATAAATGAAGCGATTCGCCTTTTGGCAAAGCGCTGATTTAATTTTTTCAGGAATCTCTATTATATTAGGATTTGCCAGTTTTTGGTCGAAACATAAAGTAAAAACCAATAAGGATGAATGGAATACTCAACCACTGACCAGTTGATAGTAACCCAAGGCTCTCTTCAAAACCACCTTGACTTTTCTTTACAAACTCTACAAAGAAACGAATGGTCCAAAGCAATACTAAGAACAAGCCAAAAAGGTAGCCTGTACTATTTTTCTTGTTGGTATGCCAGTAGAGGTAATAAAGGAGAATAAAAACAAAAATATAAGCAACACCTTCATACAATTGCGCTGGATGACGAAAAGGAATCTGTGCCAGTTGATCGGCAAATTGTGGGTTGTTCTCTATGGCATCGTAAGCGGCATTTACAGTTTTTTCCTGTGTAATAGCCAATGCTTTTGATGGATGCATATCATCTGAATCACGAATAAATTTCGTAGCGAATATGAAAGATTCGTCGGTTATTTTTCCGTTGATTTCTGAATTGAAAAAGTTACCCAATCGGACACAAAACGCACCAATAGCAGCCGGAATAACCATGCGGTCCAATAGCCAAAGGGTTTTCATGTCTGAGTGCTTTCTTTGGTATAAGTAAGTTCCAATAAGAATACCTATAATTGCGCCATGACTTGCAAGGCCGGTAAAACCGGTAAATTCATAACCTTTAATAAACCCGAAAAGCACACCTGAGGCGCTCTCGCGAATAGGTAGCAATATTTCGGCTAAATGATTTTGATAATAAGGCCAATCGTAAAAAAATACGTGACCTAGTCGCGCTCCTAACATAGTGGATAAAACCGTGTATATGAAGAGCGAATCTAACTGCTCTACAGTCTTATTTTCATTAGTGAAAATACGCTTCATGATATACCAGCCAAGAGCAAAAGTGGTAATCCAAAGTAGATTATAATATTTAATCTGTAACGGACCGAGTGTGAAAAGTGTTTCGTTCGGATTCCAGATAATGCCTAAAAAGTACATGTAAAGGAGTTTTAAGGGCACTAAGATAATAAAATAGATAACCGTTAGGCTTTACTACATCTTAAATCGACGTTATAAATTTGAAGGATTGGTAAGAATTGGCACAGTCAATACTAATAAAATGAATTAAGGTACTGGGTCATAACCTTTTCCCCCAAGGGTTACAACTGAAAATCCGTTTAATAGCCAACCAACCACCTTTAAAAAGTCCGTGTTTTTTTAGGGCTTCTAAAGTGTATTGAGAGCAAGTGGGTGAGTAACGGCAGGTTGCAGGTGTGTAAGGTGAGATGGCAAGCTGATAAAACCTGACTAAAAATACGAAAGGTGCTATCATTATTTTCTTAAAGGTCAATGCCAAAATAAGTTGTTTTAGAAGTGTAAAAGTACGTTTTTTTGATTAAAATATGTAAAGGGAAGATTGGTGGTATAATGTAAAAAATCCGCATTCTTCAATGCGGATTTTTGTTTGTTAATGCAAACTTTATCAAGTTTTAAGCGTAATGTATAGGCTCTAAATCAAGTGCTTCTTCTTCGGAAAACAACCTTGATTTAACAATAAACCGAATTCCCAATGGTATTTCTAGAGAGAAACTAGCACCTCTTCCTTTGGTAATGTCAATGGTTAATTGCGTGTGCTTCCAATACTCAAACTGGTCTTTAGCCATGTAAAAATCACAATCGGCTATATTTCCAAGCCAAACATCGGTTTCGTTCAGCATAAGTTCACCTTTACTAAAACACATGGGAGCAGAGCCATCGCAGCATCCGCCGCTTTGGTGAAACATAAGTTCACCATGTGTTTCTCTTAGCTGTTCAATGATTTTCTTGGCCTCATCTGTAACTAAAACCCTTTTTGTCTTCATATTAAAAGAAGCCCATTGCCTTTTTGTCGTATGAAATCAGCATGTTTTTAGTTTGTCTGTAGTGAGCTAACATCATTTTATGGTTTTCTCTACCAATACCTGATTTTTTATAGCCTCCAAAAGGTGCATGAGCAGGATATAAGTGATAGCAATTTACCCAAACTCTACCGGCTTGTACCGCTCTGGATATTTGGTAAGCTTGGTGTGTATCTCTAGTCCAAACCCCAGCTCCTAATCCATAAGGGGTATCGTTTGCAATTTCTATAGCTTCAGCTTCATCTTTAAAGGTAGTTACACAAAGCACAGGTCCAAAAATTTCTTCTTGGAACACTCTCATTTTATTGTTTCCTTTTAGGATGGTAGGTTGAATGTAGAAACCACCTTCTAGACCTTCAACATAGGCAACATCTCCGCCTGTCAATAACTCACAACCTTCTTCTTTACCTATATTTATGTAGCTCATTACCTTTTCAAATTGATCATTTGAGGCTTGTGCACCCATCATAGTAGTTGGATCTAACGGATGTCCTAATTTAATAGCTTTAGTACGCTCAACGACTCTTTCGATAAAGCGGTCATAGATACTTTCTTGTACTAATAATCTAGAAGGACAGGTGCAGATTTCACCTTGGTTCAATGCAAACATAACGGCACCTTCCAAACATTTGTCAAAAAAGTCATCATCGGCATCAATAATACTTTCGAAGAAAATATTTGGTGATTTTCCGCCTAACTCTAAGGTAACTGGAGTGATATTTTTAGAAGCATATTGCATGATTAACTGCCCTGTTGTGGTTTCACCGGTAAATGCCACTTTATCTATTCTTGGACTTGATGCTAATGGTTTACCTGCTTCTGCTCCAAAACCGTTGACGACGTTCAATACGCCTGCAGGTAGAATGCCCTCAATAAGTTCCATAAGAATCATGATGCCCGCAGGAGTCTGTTCTGCTGGTTTTATTACAACACAATTACCTGCTGCTAATGCTGGCGCTAATTTCCATGTAGCCATTAATAGCGGGAAGTTCCATGGAATAATTTGAGCTACCACACCTAGAGGTTCGGTAACGTTCAAAGCTACCGTGTTAGAGTCTAACTCACTTACGGAGCCTTCCTCTGCTCTGATAACACCTGCAAAATATCTGAAATGGTCTATGGCCAAAGGAATATCTGCTGCAGTGGTTTCGCGAATGGCTTTCCCGTTGTCCCAAGTTTCAGCTCGTGCCAATGTCTCAAGATTACGTTCCATGACATCGGCAATCTTCAATAGCATATTACTTCTTGTAGTAGCAGATGAAGTATTCCATTCCGGAGCAGCTTCCCAAGCCGCATCAATAGCTAATTCAATATCTGCAGCTGTAGACCGTGCTATTTTTGTATATACCTTACCATCAACAGGCGAGAGGTTGTCAAAATATTCCCCTTTTACGGGTGCAACCCATTTTCCACCAATATAATTTTCATATTGATCTTTAAACTTAGGCTTTTGTAGAAGATTGTGTTCAACTGTCTGTGTGCTCATAGTTAAGTGTATTTAATTAATAGTATGTTCATTATTATATACCTGTTTATCAGACGTATATAAATGGTTTTCTAAATGTAGTAGAGTTGAACCTAAAATGTCTGACCAATTCTACTATTAGCATGAACAATTCTATCATTCTTTAAGAAATTAGTATTTTAATAACAGTTGTTTTGTATATTTCTTAATAATTTACTTGTTAAATTGATACTTGATTGGTTATGGTAGAGTTGACTAATAAATTTCTCTCAAATAGAAAGTTGGAAACATTGGTGGAGAATCAAACCTCTTACACACTTAATAATGCCGCTTTACATGTATTTGAAACACACCAACAGGCAGACCGTGTAATATTAAAGTTTGACCAACCGGTATTGGCTAGTATGATAGAAGGAAAGAAAATAATGCATCTAAGGGATTATGAATCTTTTGATTTTTTACCTTATGAGTCTTTAGTGCTTCCTGCCAATGAAACTATGTGTATAGATTTTCCGGAAGCGATGCGAAAAAATCCAACGCGCTGTTTGGCATTGGCTATTTCTGAGGATAAGATAGATAAGGTATTGCAGCTTATGAATGAGAATATGCCCAAGCACGATAATAAGGAGTGGGGGTTAATGGATTACAATTTTCATTTTGTAAACGATGCGGGTATCTTCCAAATTCTACAACGTTTATTGTTCTTGTTTTCTGAAAACCATCCATCCAAAGATTTCTTTGTAGATAATATGTTGCGGGAACTTATCATTAGAATCTTGCAAACCAATGAACGTAAAATTTATTCAAGTTCTACGTTGCAACTAAATTCTAATAGTAGATTGGCTACGGTTATACGTTATATTAGAGAGCATCTCCATGAGCCTTTAAATATTGTAGAGTTAAGTAATAAAGCATGTTTGAGCCCCTCTCATTTTCATAGAGTCTTTAAAACTGAATTAGGAATCTCTCCTATAGAGTTCATTAACAACGAAAGAATAAAACTGGCCGTAGGTCTTCTTCAAGACCCTAAGCGGAGTATAAAGAATGTCTACTTACAATGTGGTTTTGAAAGCCGCTCGTATTTTAATAGAGTATTTAAGACACGCCAGCATCTATCGCCAAGTGAGTATCAGGCAAAAACAATGAATATTAGTAATCAGATGTAATCTTAGATGCTAAAAGTGGTTCCTTCTTTACCATCTTTTAGTTGAATGCCAAGTTCTGCCAACTGGTCGCGAATTTTATCCGAGGTCGCAAAATCTTTATTTTCCCGAGCATCTTTTCGCAATTGAATCAAAAGTTCTACAACACCAGAAAGCTTTCCGGAATCTTCAGAAGTACCTCCTTTTTGCTCTAGGCCTAAAATGTCAAAAATAAATGCATTTAAGGATTGGGTGAGTGTTTCTTTATCCCCAGCGGTAATGCTTTCTTTACCTTCTTTAATTAGGTTAACATGCTTAACCGCTTCAAAAAGGTTGGCAATTAGGATTGGGGTGTTGAAATCATCATTCATGGCATCGTAGCATTGCTGCTTCCATGCTTCCACGTCAAAATCACTACTTGTACCAGTCTCTAAAGCTTCTAAAGTTGAAAGCGTATCCATTAAGCGACTGAACCCTTTTTCAGAGGCTAATAGAGCATCGTTACTTAAATCTAGAATACTTGTGTAATGTGCCTGCATCATGAAAAAACGAACTACTGAAGGCGAAAAAGCCTTGCTCAGAATATCGTTTTCACCAGTAAAAATATCCATAAGGAAGAATGTTGTTCCCAGTAGATTTAGCCATTTTTTTACCATTCATTGTAAGCATATTGGCATGCATCCAATAACGTACGGGAGAATGTCCATAACAAGCTTCGGCCTGAGCTATTTCACATTCATGGTGTGGAAATTTAAGGTCCATACCGCCACCGTGAATATCAAAGGTCTCTCCTAAATATTTGGTACTCATTGCTGTACACTCTAGGTGCCAAAGGAAAACCATCTCCCCAAGGAGAAGGCCAGCGCATAATATGCTGTGGCTCGGCTTTTTTCCAAAGTGCAAAGTCTTGTGGGCTCTTTTTCTCATCTTGACCAGCCAACTCACGAGTATTGGCAATCATATCTTCTAATTTTCGTCCGCTCAATTTGCCATATTCATAGCTGTCATTGAACTTGGAAACGTCAAAATATACGGAACCGTTAACTTCGTAGGCAAATCCTTTTTCAAGAATATCCTTTATAATTTCTATTTGCTCAATAATATGCCCCGTAGCCGTAGGCTCTATACTTGGAGGTAAAAAATTGAACTGTTCTAGTATGTTATGAAAATCTATGGTGTAGCGTTGCACAACTTCCATAGGTTCTAGCTGCTCTAACCTTGCTTTCTTTGCAATTTTATCCTCGCCATCTTCTGCATCATCAACCAAGTGACCTGCATCTGTAATATTACGTACGTAGCGCACTTTGTAACCAAGATGTCTTAGGTACCTAAATATCATATCAAAAGACATGAAAGTACGGCAGTTTCCTAAGTGTACATTACTGTAAACTGTAGGGCCGCAGACGTACATGCCTATATGGCCTTCATTTAAAGGTTCAAATATTTCTTTTTTACCGGAAAGGGAATTGTAAATCTTTAACTGTTGGTTCTGATACAAATGCATGTTATGCTTGGGCTATTGAAATTTGGTATCTAATTTTATGTACTCTAAAAATTCGCGGCGTACGGAATCTTCTTTAAACTTACCGCCATACTCAGCTGTTACCGTGCTGCTTTCTATGTCGCGTATGCCTCTTGAGTTTACACAAAGGTGTTTAGCGTCAATTACACAGGCAACATCTTCAGTACCCATAACTTTTTGAAGTTCTCTAACAATCTGGATGTTCAAACGTTCTTGTACTTGTGGTCTTCTAGCATAATAATCTACCACACGGTTCATTTTTGAAAGACCAACAACCGTTCCGTTAGAGATGTAGGCAATGTGTGCACGACCTACTATTGGTAAAAGGTGATGTTCACATGTAGAATAGAGCGTAATGTTCTTTTCTACAAGCATCTCGCCGTATTTGTACTTGTTGCTAAAAACAGATGATTTTGGTTTTTTATCCGGGTTAAGCCCACCAAAAATCTCTTTTACGAACATTTTAGCAACTCTGTTAGGAGTTCCTTTAAGACTATCGTCATTCAGGTCTAGGCCTAATGTGAGCAATATCTCTCTAACATTATCTTGTATTTTTTCAATCTTTTCGTCATCGCTTAACACGAATGCGTCTTCACGTAAGGGTGTATCTTCCGATGCGGAAACGTGATCGTCTCCTAAATCTTCAAATTGCTTTTCCAAAGTACTATCAATTTTCATCTGCTTATATCTATTGGTATTTCTAATGCCCAATTCGTCTTAAAAAGTTTCGATACATTACACTTCGTGCCAAGTAAAACGAACTGCAAAGATATACATAATATGGCACTTTATGTTCTATAAGTCCTGATACACAACATAAATTGCTATTAACAAAAGTAAGGAGGTACTTTTATATTATATAAGTTCTAGCCCGTAAAATGAGTCGTTTTATAATCTTATGGTTTGTGTTATTCTTTTGGGGAATAAGTGTGGTTTCTGCACAAGTTTCTTCAGATTGTAGCAATGCTATACCTATCTGTAATAATACTCCTGTAAATGGAGGTACAACAGGTTTTGGTATAGATGATTTTAATAGTGCCGCGACTAGTGGCTGTTTAGAGCAGACTTTAAGTGGAGTAATAGAATCCAATTCCGCTTGGTACAGATTTAGAACTGGTGCCTCGGGGCATTAGGGTTTAATATTGGAATTGATACTTTAGAAGATTGGGATTTTGCTTTATATAAAACCAATGACTGCAATAATTTAGGTGAGCCCGTACGATGTAATTTTTTCGATAATCAAGATGAAAATACATTTGTTGGGGTAGGAGAGGACCCTTCTGGAAGTACGGAAAATGTTCAATATGAAACTTGGTTAGAAGTAACACTATAAGGTGAAGATTATTATTTGCTACTTAATAATTTCAGTAACAATAATTCTGGATTTTCCATACAGTTCTCGGGTCATATATTCGTTACCAACCCTTTTGATGCTTTAGATTGCTCTATTATAAATAATCTCCTTGGGCCTCCAATAGCGGCGTGCGAAAATGAAACCGTTATTTTAGATGCTACAACTGTGGACGCATTGTCTTATAGTTGGTTTATGGATTCGGGTAGTGGTTTTACGCTGTTGTCAGGTGAAACTGGTTCTACTTATGAAGTAAGTACATCTGCCAATTATAGGGTAGAGGTTGCTCGTTCCGCTGGAAATATTATTAGTGATGTTCAGGTCTTTTTCTCAACCATGCCAGTAGCAAATACAGTGTCTAATGATGCATCCTGTAGTGGCTTATCGGTTTATGACCTTACTAAAAAAGATAGTGAAGTTTTAGGTAGTCAAAGCGCAAATGAGTTTTTAGTTAGCTACCATCTAACTATGGCTGATGCAGTTGATGGTGCAAATGCTCTGCCCAAACAATACCCGACTCAATATGGTTCTCAAACTATTTATGTACGTCTTACTTCAATTAGCAATTCTAGATGTTTTGATGCTTCGCAGCAATTTCAACTGGTTAATTTAGAAACGCCTAGTTTAGATTTTTCTTCAGAAGCTTTTTTGTGCGAGGATAATGCAGGGATTACTATTGGTCTGGAAAATGGAAGTTCAAATTACACTTACCAGTGGGATTCTGGTGAAACAACGTCTAGTATAGTAGTATCCGTTGCTGGTGAATATAAACTGACCGCTACAAATACGCAATCTGGTTTAAGTTGCAGTGCTGCTAAAGTGGTTAATGTACTAACTTCAAGACCGCCGCAAATCATAGATATTGAAATTGAAGATCTTCGAAATAACAATACGGTTACTGTAATTACTGATAATTTGGAAGAATACGAATACCGATTAGACGATGGTGCTTATCAATCCGGTCATAAGTTTTATCAAGTAGAGTAAGGTATGCATACGGTATCCGTGAATAATCCAAAAGGATGTGGAGATGTTACAGAGGATATCGTTGTGGTAGGTTTTCCAAAGTTTTTTACACCAAACGGCGATAATTCTAATGATTATTGGAGTATTACCGGAGTAGAGCTATTGGATTCTCCTGTAATTACTATTTATAATCGTTTTGGAAAATTACTAGCTCAATTAGGCCCAACTAATTCTCAATGGGATGGTTCTTTTAATGGTAAGCTTTTGCCAGAATCCGATTACTGGTTTAAATTAACATACACCGCTGGAGATGGCCAAACTGTAACGGCCAAATATATTAATAATCACTTTTCTTTAAAGCGGTAGGGTTCGGAATCTATATTTTGATTAGGTATTTCATCGATAAACCGCCTAAAATTTACGTCTAACATACTAAAATAACGCTCTTTGAGTTATTTAATAGTATCGTTTTAGCCCCATACTTATGCGCTTTTTACTATCTATTGTCTGTGTATCTTTTTTCTTTAGCACAGAAATTCAAGCACAAAATTCAGCTGATTGCCGAACGGCCATTCCCGTATGTGCTGATGCACCCATTATGGGCTATGCAGATGGTTCGGGTGCAATAGATGACTTTGATCCAGAGGTGATAATTGAAACAGGCTGTCTTGAAAAAGGTAGTGTTAGTAGTGCTAATATTGAAAATAACACATCTTGGTTCGTATTTAGGGCCGGTACCGAAGGTCAGGTTGGGTTTGATTTAGAGGCGCTACCCGTTAGCGGTTCTGGAACTCCAACAGCTGAATGGGATTTGCCGTTTATGGCCCTGATGTTAGTTGTGTTGATATTAGTTCTGGAGCGGTTGAGCCTATACGATGTAACTACGAAGTAAATACTACAAGGTTTACAGGGCTAGGGGTTAACCCAGAAGATGGGAAAGTCGGTGTACCTTCTATCACTCAGAATTTGAATACGTATGATGAGTATTTAGATGTGTTGCCTTATGAGTTATATTATATTCTAATCAATAATTTCAATACTAATTTTGATGATGAAAGGGAGCCTTTTATGCTCACATTTACAGGAAACTCAGTGAAAGCTAACCAGAAGACGGCTCTTGACTGTACTTTGCGTGATGAGTTTTTAGGATTAGATATAACCGCTTGTGAAGGTGATCCAGATATTCCATTGATTGCATTGAATTCTCCGGCAGGTCCAAATTTCACGAATGTTGCTTGGACGGTAGATTATGATGACGATGGTGTAATTGACGCACCATTAGGTTCAGGTCCTTCTGCTACTGAGATTGCGGTATCAAGTCCTAATTCGGGCAGATATTATGTTGCTATAACTACAGATGAGGGAACTATAATTGAGGATGATATTCTTATAACTTATTATGGAATTCCTGTACTTGATCGTGTTGAAACGCTGAATTCCAACTTGTCATTAGATCCGGACATGAACAATATAGAAGTTTTTGTTGATGGCGATGGTGAGTATGAATACGCTATTAACGAAGGTGAATTTCAAGACGATGCTGTTTTTAACGATGTTCCTCCGGGCATTAATACCGTAGTTATTAATGATAAAAATGGATGCGGAACTACAGAGGCAATTGAATTTTTAGTGGTAGGTTATCCTAAATTTTTTACACCTAATAACGATGGTGCTAATGATACATGGAATATTAAGGGTATTGAAACCTTAACGGATCCGGTGGTATTTGTTTTTGACCGCTATGGTAAGCTCTTAGCGCAATTAAGTACAGGCACAGATTGGGATGGAACATTAAACGGAAATCTATTGCCTTCTTCTACGTATTGGTTTAGATTAGAATATGGTGAGCAAGAAAATAATATAGAGGTGGCTAAATTAACTAAGGCCCATTTTGCCTTAAAAAGATAAAAGTCCGGCATAAGCCAGACTTTTAAATCAATAATAATATGTGTGTTTCGTTAGAAATTCAAAGTATATCCTAAAGTAACATTTGTATTCACGTTGTTCAATAAGGCAGGAGTATTAATTCCTGTATCAAAGAAGTATTGAAGCACATCTTGTTCCGTACGGCTTACAGCTAAATCTAATCGGCTTCTGCCAAAATTATAACCTATACCGCCTGAGATTCCATTAAGGTCTCCAACGATATTTCCACTTTCATAAGGGCTTTGCTCGTAACGATATCCAGCTCTTAAGCTTACTCTTTTTATTCGGTATTCACCACCAACTCTAATAGAGGAAACACCACCTAAACTTTCTGAAATAAATATATTTTCATCGGCAAAACCAGAATCACTAGTAGGTCTTAACTCTGCATTAGACATATCTTGATAACCATAATCAAGACTTAAAAGTCCGCTTTTACCAAAAACAGCAGAAATACTTCCTATTACCTTTCCAGGTGTTTTTATTTGGTAATCAAAGATGTTTACATAATTAAGGTCGAAAAAATTGAAATCACTATCTTTATTTGGATAGTCAGAATCTATTCCTTGCGAGAAATTATCCGTTAAGCGGTACCATGTTGGTGATTGGTAACTAGCACCTACACGAATAACATCGTTTACCTTGGCAATAGCACCAAGACTTAGCGAAAAACCTGTGCCTTCAGTTTCTAAAAAATTATCAAATGCTACAAATCTAGATTCGCCTTCATTGGAATATGATTCATCAAACCTATTTAATCTTTCATAGCGAATGGTGTGAAAGTTTAGTGAAGCTCCAAAGTAAAAGTTATCTCCATATTGCGTAGCTCCGTTTATAGTAAACTTGCTATTATAACCAGAAATATTCTGGCGAAAATCTTGGTTTACGTTATTGTAATTAGCATTTGAGAAATAACTGGTATTGTCTTCTTCATCTAAAGTAGGCTCAATTATACCTGCCTGAAAACCTAAGAAAGCTTGCTGCCCTTTATAACCTAGGCCGTTAGTTGCGCCTATGTCTAAATAAGCGTCACCAATTCTTTCGTTGCCTTGTAATTTTAGAGGTTCTAGCCTAATGCCATCTGCATAGTCTAGAAAATAGTTGTCAATTCCTTCATTGCTTGACCCTTTTGTAAGAAGACGATCATCAAAATTTTGAACAACATCGTAGTTAAGAGCTAAAGATAATTTTCTCCATTTACTATCAGGGTTTGTGGATTTGAAAACAAACGCACCACCAATGGTTGATATCAAAATTGTTATTGGTAGAGTTGCTTAGTGTACCGTTGTAATCAGAATCTGTATTTCTGTTATAATTAGTTCCCGATATTGAGAATATCCCATTATTGAAAACAGCACTACCGGCAGGGTTGATGTTCAAGGCGGATAAATCACCACCTAAAGACCCAAATGCACCTCCCATAGCTTGAAAACGTGCCGAGCCTTGCAGGTTCTCTGTGCTGTAGCGTAATACATCATTTATATTTTGAGCACTTGCAATAGCACATGCAAACAGCCCTATGAATGTTATATATTTTCTCATTCCTAGCAATTTTAAAGTAAGTTACTTTTGATTTTGGACTTAGTTTCTACGACTTGACGACGACGACGATCTTGAACTTGATCCAGAAGATCTAGAGCTGGATCCAGAAGACCTGCTTGAACTACCAGAACTGTATGTTCCAGAATTTCTTGAAGAGCTTCCAGAGCTTCTATAAGTACCTCCGCTAGAGCTACTTCTGCTCGTTCCAGATGATCTAGAAGTACTTGTTCTAGGTGTTGTACTTCTGTATGTACCACCATTGCTCGTTCTTGTTCCGGAACTTCTATAGGTAGAAGAACGTGGAGTAGACGACCCGCTGCTTCTATACGTATTGCTACGTGAAGAGCTGTTATATTTTGGTGTAGCTCTTGTGCTTCTACTTGTTCTGTATGAACTATTTCTATCAACACCTACAGTTCTTCTTGATGCTGTCGAAGAACGGTTCGTGCCAGTGCTTCTTGAGCTACGTGCAGTTGTGCTTCCATTCGCATTAGATCTTGATCTAGTAGCAGAGTATCTAGGTGTAGATCTACTGCTTCTATTTACATTTGATCTAGATGCATATCTAGAATTGTTTCCTGAAATAGCATTGGTATTTCTGCTGTAACCTCTTCTACTGCGATTATATGCATAGTTTCGGTTTCTGTACGAGTAATTGTTGTATCCGTTGTAATAGCCATATGGAGGGCACCATGTTCCGTAACCACCCCAGCCAAAACCGTTGTAGCCTCCGTATCCAAATCCAAATCCGTAGCCACCCCAGCCCCAAGGGTTATATCTGTTTCTCCAAGGACTGTAAAAGCCACCATATCCGTAGCCGCCCCATCCATAAGAATTATATAACCATGGAGAGCCACAAGCAAAACCCCCGTAACCATTCCATCCATTATCATAAACATTGATTTCTACACCGGTCGCATTATCACCCCATCCTGCATGACCGGCATAATCATTGTCGTTATTATAATAATCGGTAAGCTCTCCGCCAGAAATACTATCCTGAGCCGTTCCGCTTGAATAAGAATCTACATCTGTGAAAATTTCACCATCTAGCATTTGGTCATATTGACCGGCTTGTTGTCCGAAATAGTCCGAATATGGTTCGTCATTAGCCTGAGCTTGTTGCTTGGCCTGTTGCGGTCTTGTCTGGCGCTCTACACTAACTTGATTGTCACTGGAATAAATTCCGTCATTATCATAATAAGAGGCTGATTGGTATGAGCCGCAAGACACTGCAACAATGCCAGTTAGGGTGCAAAGTGCAATGAGACGAATTTTACTGTGGGATGGTAAATGTATCATGGGTGCAATTTTTATTGTTGAACATAGTAAAAATAAGTAGTTTTACCCAATTATTTTCCTAACATAAGCACAAGTTTTGTGCCAAACTAAATATAATGGGTAAGAATTTGACTAAACGCAGCGAGGATTATTCCAAATGGTATAACGAACTCGTGGTAAAAGCTGACATGGCTGAAAATTCAGCTGTAAGAGGTTGCATGGTGATTAAACCTTACGGTTTTGCTATATGGGAAAAAATGCAAGCAGAACTAGATAGGATGTTCAAAGAAACAGGGCATGAGAATGCTTATTTCCCGCTATTTGTGCCCAAAAGTTTATTTGAGGCAGAAGAAAAAAATGCGGAAGGTTTTGCAAAAGAATGCGCAGTAGTCACTCATTATAGACTTCAGAATGATCCAGACAAACTATGGTAAATTAAGAGTTGACCCAAACGCTAAATTAGAAGAAGAACTAGTTGTGCGTCCAACCAGTGAAGCTATTATCTGGAATACGTTTAAAGGTTGGGTGCAATCATATAGAGATTTGCCTTTATTGATTAATCAATGGGCCAATGTAGTTCGTTGGGAAATGCGTACACGTTTGTTTCTTAGAACAGCAGAGTTTTTATGGCAAGAAGGCCATACGGCTCATGCTACTGAGGCAGAAGCAATAGATGAGGCTAAAACAATGAACGGGGTCTATGCTCAGTTTGCTGAAGAGTTTATGGCTATGCCTGTTATACAGGGGGTTAAAACTGAAAGCGAGCGTTTTGCCGGTGCAATAGAAACTTTTTGTATTGAAGCATTAATGCAAGATGGTAAAGCATTACAGGCAGGTACTTCTCACTTTTTAGGGCAAAACTTTGCTAAAGCGTTCGATGTTAAGTTTGCTACAAAAGAAGGAAAACAAGAGTACGTTTGGGCTACTTCTTGGGGGTTTCTACAAGATTGGTAGGAGCACTTATAATGAGCCATAGTGACGATAATGGTTTGGTATTGCCTCCAAAATTAGCGCCAATACAAGTGGTGATTGTGCCTATTTACAAAGGGATAGAGCAATTAGATGCTATTTCTGAAAAGGTTGGGCCATTGGTGAAAGAATTAAAAGCTAAAGGTATTTCAGTAAAATTTGATAATAGGGATACACATAAGCCTATGGTTTCAAATTCAATGAATATGAATTAAAAGGTGTTCCTGTTCGTTTGGCTATCGGTCAGCGTGATTTGGAAAACGGTACGTATGAAGTTGCCCGTAGAGATACTTTGGCCAAAGAGACCGTTCCTATGGATGATGTAGTAGCGAAAATTGAATTTCTATTAGAAGACATTCAAAAGAATATTTATCAGAAGGCACATGCTTTTAGAGAGGATAATATTACCGAAGTAGATACATACGAGGAGTTTAAGAAGGTTTTGGAAGAAAAAGGCGGGTTTATTTCTGCTCATTGGGATGGCACTAATGAAACCGAGGAAAAAATAAAAAATGAAACTAAGGCAACAATTCGCTGTATCCCCTTAGCTACTGAAAACAAAGAGGGGAAGTGTATTGTAACCGGAAAAACATCATCAAAAAGAGTACTTTTTGCAAAAGCTTATTAAAAAATATATGCTAACTATTGTGTTAGTAAAAAATAATTGTATTTTTGCATCCGCAATTGCGCAAAGTATGGTCCGTTCGTCTAGGGGTTAGGACGCCAAGGTTTTCATCCTGAGTAACAGGGGTTCGATTCCCCTACGGACTACAAAGTACAATTGAACGGTAGATGGGTTCTCAAGTAGAATTCGCGAAGTCTTAAGTTTAGTGTCGTACTTAGAGTGTATTTATTGGTCCGTTCGTCTAGGGGTTAGGACGCCAGGTTTTCATGGTAACAGGGGTTCGATTCCCCTACGGACTACAAAAGGTTCGATGAGCATTGGCGAAAAGGAATTTTTAAAAAATTAACAAGTTAGAAAAAGATGGCAAATCACAAGTCAGCATTAAAAAGAATCAGAAGAAACGAAGCAGTACGTTTACGTAACCGCTATCAACACAAAACTACTCGTAACGCTATTAAGAAATTACGTAGTGAAGAAAGTAAAAAAGATGCTGAAGCTTTGTTGCCTAGCATTGTTAGCATGATCGATAGATTGGCTAAGCGTAATATTATTCATAATAATAAAGCGGCAAACTTGAAGAGTAAATTAGCAAAGCACGTAGCTGCGTTGTAAGATTTATAAAATCTAAAAAAAGCCCTGATGTAATCTTACATCAGGGCTTTTTTTTGTGCCCATAAAGGAGTGAAATAGCTTTATTCTGGTAACCTTCTTCTCATTCGTAAAAAGCCGATTATAAAACATAAGTAGCTTACTATTATTAAGACAAAATGGATTCTTTTGACTATTGGAGGGTTTGGTGTTTCATGTATTGTATGGATATAACGTATTACCTTTATTGGAAGATAACCTGCATAAAAAACTATTAACCCGGTGCTTAACCAGAATAGAAGATTTTCTTTTGTTGTAAAAAATTTCTTGAGAGCAAAGAACTTTTTCAAGTATAAAATGGAACAATAAATAAGAAATAACCACCTGTTATATAGGAGTATACTTGTGGTAGTTTGCTAAAATCATCAATAAAAGCATTTGTGATACAGACTATCAAAAAGAAAATGGCTCCATATAAAATATTTCGCTTTTGTTTTAAATCTTCAATATAAAACCGAAATATATAATAGAAATAGAGGTAGAATACCAACATATAAATATTGTATATCAACCAATTATAGTTGTGGTAGGCGTCTGCCGAAATTAAACTAAATTCTTCGTAGCTATTTATTAAATAGCCTAAGAGTTCGTTTAATAAAGTGTAAAAAAATATAATAGGTAGATACTTAAGTCTTGAATCAAAGTATTTGGGATACTTATATAAAGACAAAAGCAACGTTACCCCATAGATGGGGATGTACGAGTTTTGTAAAAAATAATCTACGTTCTCCAAAAGATATCTATTCTGTTAGTAGTGACTATGGATTTGAACCTCCCTCATTCTTTGTGGTACTTCTTGGTGCATAAAAGGGTGCGCGTGATGAGGAGAAAAAGCCTTGGTAAAAACGAAGCTTCGTTTTTGGTGTTTGGAGATGTTTGGTTTCCTTCTTGGCCTTTTCTACGATTAAAGTTATCATCTAATAAAACAATTCTGCGCTTGCCATCTGCAGCATCATCGGTATAAAATATATGGTCAGCTCCATCTTTATTTACGGTAGGTGACATCATAATTGAATTTTGCCTTGGGTGTTGTACTGGTCTACCATCCTTATATTTTTTCTCATTGGCATAATTGGCAAAGTAAAATCTCATTGTGGTAAGTTCTTCACCTGATAACTTAGCTTCATTCTCAATATAAGCTAGGTATTCTTTTAAATCTTTATAATTATAAGATACATAACGGGCAACCTTAAATCTTTCTGGGTCTGCTTCTGCGTTATTTTCTTCTTTGGGGTTCTGAGCTTTTTGCTGATATAATTTTTTAGGGTCTCTTTGCTTTTTGTCTATAGCGTCTTCATACCCTTGAATGAGGTTTACGCGTCTATTTTCATAGTTAGCGTATAGTTTGTGAGCCTTTTCTGGGAGAATGATGCCATTGTCGTAAGTTTCGTTCAATACTGGCTCACAAGGGCAGTCTGGGCAAGGTTCTGGTTTGTCGTCTAGTCGACATCCTGTAAAAATTAATAAAAGAATTAGGGTCGCGCTAGTAAGCACGGATTTTCGCGAATTTTTCATGACATAAGTTTTTTAAAGTTCTACTTTGTTATACATGCAAAATTCGGGGGAAGAAAAATTTTTGCGCTATAAAGATATCCGAAAAAACGGATAAATAAGACGTGATTTACAGAATTCCTTAACCTTTAGACTATCAGCGTTGAGAAAAAGAGAAGGTTTTATGCTTGTTTTGAGGAAAAACGTAAGAGTTGTACCTGTAAAAAAAATCCCGAATTCCATTTTGTAATTAGGAATTCGGGATTCTATAGTTTGATATTTCTGCAGATCAATTGCTCTTATTGATTCATAGTAAGCAAGAATTCATCGTTATTCTTAGTTTGCTTAATACGTTGTTCAATGAACTCCATAGCTTCAACAGGATTCATATCTGCCAAATATTTTCTTAAAATCCACATACGTTGTATTGTGTCCTTGTCCAGTAATAAATCATCTCTACGTGTACTAGATGAAGTAAGGTCAATAGCAGGGAATATTCTTCTGTTAGAGATTTTACGATCTAACTGTAATTCCATGTTACCTGTACCTTTAAACTCTTCAAAGATAACTTCGTCCATTTTAGAACCAGTTTCTGTAAGTGCAGTAGCTATGATAGATAGAGATCCGCCGCCTTCTATGTTACGGGCAGCTCCAAAGAAACGTTTTGGCTTGTTTAATGCATTAGCGTCTACACCACCACTTAATACTTTACCAGAAGCTGGTTGTACAGTGTTGTATGCTCTTGCCAAACGGGTGATGGAGTCTAATAAAATAACAACATCATGGCCACATTCTACTAATCTTTTTGCTTTTTCTAATACAATATTTGCAACACGAACATGTTCAGAAGGTTCTTTATCAAAAGTAGAAGCAATTACTTCACCTTGAACATTACGTTGCATGTCGGTAACCTCTTCCGGACGTTCATCTATTAAAAGTATAATTTGATAAACTTCAGGATGATTGGCTGCAATACCATTTGCTATATCCTTCAATAGCATTGTTTTACCCGTCTTAGGTTGGGAAACAATCATACCTCTTTGTCCTTTACCAATAGGAGAAAATAAATCTATAATTCTTGTAGAAATATTACTCTGTCTTTCGGCTAAATTGAACTTTTCATCCGGGAACAAAGGTGTTAAGTGTTCAAAAGAGACACGGTCCCGAACTATTTGAGGGTCAATTCCGTTTATTTTGTTCACCTTAATAAGAGGGAAATATTTTTCACCTTCTTTTGGAGGTCTTACGTTTCCTAAAACAGTATCTCCAGTTTTCAATCCAAATAATCTAATTTGAGATTGTGATACATAAATATCATCAGGAGATGAAAGGTAGTTGTAGTCAGAAGAACGTAAAAAGCCATAACCGTCTTGCATAATGTCAAGAACGCCTTCGCTTTCTATAATACTGTCAAATTCAAATTCAGGCTCCTTGTAGCGATTTTTTAAATCCTTGTCAAAATTACTTTTGTCGTAGGTAGCAGGCTTTTGGTTGCGCTGATTTTTGTTGTTCCCGTTGGGAGTATTCTGGTTTTTGTGCTGAGGATTGCTTTTAGGCTCTCTTTTAACAGGTCTTGGGCGCGGTTTTTTAATTTCTGTTGGTTGCTGCGCTGGTGCAGTTTGTTCTTTGCTTACCGGTTTTTCGGGAGCAACTACAGCCTTAACTTCAGGTTTCTTTTCTTCGGTTACCGTTCTTGGTTTCCTAGGTCTTGGTTTCGGCTTAGGTTTTGGCTCTGTTGCTTTTGGTGCAGTTACTTCTGCCACAACTTTGGGGTTGGCTGCTTGTACATCCAAGATTTGATAAACAAGGTCCAGTTTTTTTAGGGTTTTGAACTTTGGCACATTAAGGCCTTTGGCAATTTCCTGCAATTCAGGCAGTTTTTTTGCTTTTAAATCTGAAATTTCAAACATTAAGTATGATATAAATTATACGTCTCTTGAGATTGATAAGAAGTGAATTGTTATCTGAGTATTACGAAGGAAAGATTTCCCGATAGGTAAGATAATAACTAATAGTCTCACAATATTACGAATTATTTTGCTTTCGACACTGCTTTTTTTGAAAAAGACGTGTATTTTTGTGGTGTACAATGACGTTTAGATAATGATTCAAAGAATACAAACTATTTATTTATTGATAGTAGCCCTTATTGCGGGTATACTACCATTCTGGATAAACCTTTGGTCAGATGTAGAAGGAAATGAAATATTTGCCAGAAATGACGTTTTTATATCTGGAGCCTTTTACATATCGGCAGTACTTGCTATAGTTACTATAGTATTATTTAAAAATAGAAAAAATCAATTTGTGTTAAACAGATTGAATATGATATTAAATATTTTTTTACTAGGATTTTTCGTTTACCGGTCGCAAAATTTATCCGGAGAGATTTCGGTCTCGGAGAAGGGTATTGGGATGCTGATTCCTGTCATTTCTATCGTTTTCTTGGTTCTTGCAAATAGAGCCATAAAGAAGGATGAGGATCTTGTAAAATCTGTGGATCGTCTACGATAAACCTTACATCTTAGTAGTATTAGTGCGTAAAACCCGGAGTAGTTACCGGGTTTTTTTGTGCCCTTTTTTTAGTTGAAAATTTTCTTTTTTCTGAATGTATCACAGAAGTGTCTCATATATAGGTTCTTGTGATAGACTCTTTATACTTCCTTGAATACTTCGTGATACCACCTTTCTATGTTTGTCCCAAGAAACAGCAGAGCTATCGATAGTCGATTGTAAAACTGTTTAAAAAATGATAAACAATTTAAATTTTACGATTATGAAAAACAGAAACTTTTCTATTGCACTTTTAGCGTTGGCCATGACAACATTTGTAGTAAGTTGTTCAGATGATGATGTAGAAACTGTAACAGTTACTGAAACAGAAACAGTTGAAGTAGATTCATCCTTACCTATTGGTGACTTGACCGTAGCTAGAAGTGGAAACTTAACAGCAGAGAGCGGTACGCCAACAGAAGGTTTAGTGGAGTTGGGCGCAGATACGGAAAGCACCAATTTTGTACACTTTGATGATGACTTCATGACTGAATTAGGCACAGGTACAGTTGGTATATTCTTGTCTACCTCGGAAACTTTTACAGCAGATCCAGGTAATGGGAACCCAGATTTAATGTTAATAGGTAACGTACAAAGTAATGGTGAGATGTTTATTAAGTTAGATGTAGCACCAGACGCAAAATATACACACATCATCTTATGGTGTGCTACAGCTAACATTCCGTTCGGAAATGTAGCATTGAATTAATTAGAATTTTATGGCCTTTGGGAATAGAGACACATGATTCTGTTTTTCTATGTCTCCCAAAGGTTTTTTTCTTTTTTGGTATCTGGTCTTAGGGACTAAAATATCTACTTATAACCTAACAGAATTATGAAACAAAATAAATATATCATTCTCTTAATGCTTTCTTTTTGTGCTACTTATTTACAGGCGCAAAGCGGATGGACCAGAGAAGCAAAAGGGTTCTACGTTCAGGCCACAGCATCCTATTTTTCTTCTAATGATTACTATACGACGGAAGGCAGATTAGCAGATCAGGGTAGTACATTTAATAGCAGCGGACTTTTGTTGTACGGAGAATATGGTATTTCTAACAGGCTTACGGCTATAGTAGATGTTCCGTTGGTAAGGTTGAATAGCTTTAATACAACGGAAACAGTAGGGGGTGTTGGAAATATTCAACTAGCTGTAAAGTATAAATTATTAAAAAATTTCCCGTTGTCTTTACAGGTAGCATTGGATATACCTAGCAATGATGGAGAGAATTTTGCACAATCTAAAAGTCCTGATGACTTCGGGCAGATTAACGAGATTAACTTGCCTTTGTCAGATGGTGAGTTTAATGTATGGACCACCTTAGCTGCATCTCATGGTTTTGCTAATGGAAAGACTTATGCATCCGCATTTACTAGTATCAATTTTAGAACAGAATCTTTTAGTAATCAACTTCAAATTGGGGCAGAGGTAGGCCACTTATTCTTTGATAATCTGTATTTGATAGGAAAGTTGAAAATTCAAGAAAAATTATCTTCTGAAATCAATAATCAAAGTGGCTCATTTTTATACGGAGAGGGAACCACCTTTACAAACATTGGAATTACATCTATGTATAAGTTGAACGACCATTTAAACCTAGTAGCTAATTATTCTGATTATGCGGGTTTTTTGGTAGAACGTAAGAATATTTATGACGGAGGAACTATTTCATTAGGATTGTCTTTTGAATACTAATTGGGAAAATTGAGATTGCCATTCTATTCAGGATAGTTCTTTAGAAAAAAAAGTGTTTTATTGTATTAGCTATTTTAAACCCGGGTTAGATACCGGGTTTTTTTTTGTTTCTCAAAATCACTGAGATACGCATTTATAAAAAATGAACTATTACGGAACTTTCTATTTTCGTAGATTTTTCCTCTATCTCATTGTAGTTTAAAAACTACTGGAAAACCAGTATTTTTATATGAATATGATCTTCCGTAACTATATTTAACTACATTTGGTTGCCTTCAAGTAGAGAATTACTGTACTTAGGCAGACCATTATTTCCAAACCAATTTTAGTACTCTAATAACTTAATCAGTGGGCAACTTTGAATTTTTCATCGATGTTCTTTGCAGAGTTTGTATAGAATTTTTTAACCCTAAAAACTGGAATAATGAAAGCTCCCCCAATTTTCTTGTCTGGCTAAAGTCAATTTTTGTAGTAATCAACTTTAGTTCCCGACCAGCCCCTTTTCAAATACATCGCAAATAGCTTCAGGTTTATAGCACGTCCGATAATCGGATGCGCAATTGAATACCCCTAAATTTTGAAGTTATGAGAACAAAAATTACTTTTCTGTCTATCATATTTTTTACGATATGCTTTTCTAATGTGCTATGGGCACAAAATAGTATTAAGATTATAGATCCTCCTTCTTCTGTTGAAGCTGGGGAAACGGTAGATGTAACTGTTAATTACTCAATGGATGAAGCTTCGGCCTACATTCTCCTGCGTTTAATTAATCCTAATGGAGAAGATCCGCAAGATTTTGTTGCGAAATCTGGGTCAGGAAGTCACGAGTTTAGTATCAAAATACCTAATTCGCCTTGGCAGTGGTTACCGCTGGCAAGCTCAACTTTTGAAAACTGCTGATTGGGGAGGTCTCGCCAACGAATTTATTGATGGTGTTAGTGTAGAAAGTACGGAACCACCCAGTCCAGGAGTAAATTCAATCAACTTTACAACCGCACCTACCACTTTATCGGCAGGAGAGCCAGCGACTGTTACGGTAGATTTTTCTACAAATGAACCATCGGCCTATGTATTGGTGCGTTTGATTAATCCTAATGGAGAAGATCCACAGGATTTCGTTATTAAATCGGGCTCAGGAAGCCATACTTTTAATATTGATGTGCCCAATTCGTCTGGCAGTGGCTACAGCTGGCAAGCGCAGCTTTTAAAAATTGGAGATTGGGCAGGACTGGCAAATGACGTAGTTGATGGAGTTAGTGTTGGGCAAATAACTCAGCCACCAAGTGGGCAGGAAAAGATATCATTAACTATTACTCCTAGCAAAGTAGCTCAAGGGGAAGCGTATGATATAGGTTTTGAATATAATTTTTTAGGTGAAAGATATGTTCAGGCATACATTACTAATAAAAATGTAGATGCAGATGGGCAATGGGTCAAGATAGGAAAAGTGCTGCAGAATTTCACTCAAGGAGCAGGTAGTGGAAACATTCGATTAGAGGTTACAGGAGAGCCTTTAGAGTCTAATATGTTGGTTATACAGGTATTTGAGGTAATAGAAAATGATATTGAAGACCAATGGAACCTTGTTGGGGAAGATACGGTAGACAATATTCAATTTAGTAGTGGTTATGGGTTTGGTGAGAAAAATACAACCCCAAATGGAACTGCTGAGTATATGCGGTATTATAATAGAGATCTAGAATTAAATGGGGGACATTATAATGGTGACGGCCAAGGTTCTGGCATGGATCACACCTTATCGCCTACAAATTCTTTATATCGTTCCAATTGGTGGGTTAACGGTAATTGGAAAGGCCCTATAAAATCACATTATGGTGAAGATAATTTAAATGGAAAAGACTTCTGGGTAGAATGGCAAAATTTAGGTTCATCAAGTAATGATGGTCATGGTGAATTTGATATTAGGGTAGAAAAAAGTACAAAATCAGACCCAAACGGAGCATATGGTTTTCCTAGTGTTATTGGAGATATAAACCAACCTTTATTGGCTTCTTTTACAGGAAGATGGGACGCAGGAAGCACTGGGCGATGTCATATCAATATGACCGCTTGGATTTATGGTGTTGATTCCGAAGGGAAAAGAGTTAGAAGTGATGTAATTATTCATTCTTGGGACAATTCAGGAGATATTAGAAGCAACTATGAGCGTTCTTATCAATGGTCGCAGAAAGGGAATAACACAATTTATACTTTTGAAAAAATCGGTACTGCGTCTGACGAATATAACACTTATGATGTTTTACGTACTGTACCCGGTGGTGAAGGAGAGTCATGTTCTTATAATCTTGTTCCGGTAAACTGGAGGCGGAATCATATAGACAATTTCCCTACCCAATCTTTTACCGAAAAGATTGACGTGGCTAAAATTATTAAAGAGGTTATTAAACGAGAAGCTGAGAATGGCCCAGATACCAGAAGGATAGAAGGTAGCAATCAGATTATCTCTGTTCCTACCATGACCGATGATTGGACTCTTGAAGTTATGGAGTGGACTGTAACCGGACAGTCTGGGGATTACAAACACGAACCCGGTAACCCTGATTTTGATGTGAATACCTATATTCCTAATAGTAGAGGTCGTTTCACATTTGAAGAATATTACATTCAGAATCCTTGTGAAAGTAATCCTAAAATAGATTGCCCTAATTCAGTGGCCCTTAAAACCCAAATAGTCCAACAAGACTCAATAGTTGAAGCTAAAGATTTCAGCGTTTCCCCTAATCCATTCATCAATTCATTTGAGTACGAATACAGTGTAAAAAATTATGAAGAGGTAACGGTAGATTTATATGCTCTAAATGGTAGAAAAATAGAGACTTTAAAAAATAAGGAAAGCCATAGGCCGGGAAATTATAGTGATGTGGTAGATACTAGCGACCTGGATGCCGGGATTTATATTTTAAGAATCAACACTTCTAAAGGCGAGGAGGCAATCAAACTAATCAAAAATTAAATTTTGAAAGTTCCCGTTCCATTGTGGGGTGGAGCGGGTTCTTTATCCAAGGTTTAGTGCTGTATCTAATTCAAACAAAAGTTAAGAACACTAATATTGAAATTATGAGAACAAAAATTACACTACTTTTTACAACTATCTTTTTAATAACTACCATTTTTTCGGTTAGTGGGCAAAGTTACGATCAAGGCACCGTTAAGTTTATGTATGCTGATACGGAAATTGTTCAATCTCCCGGTCCTGCTCCTCTTGTTTTTGTTTCTTACCAAAAGCAGACTCCAGTTAAAGTTCATATTCAGGTAAGACTGTTGTCGTCTTCAGGGAAAGTACTTCAGGAAAAAACAGTTACAAAAAGTAAAAAAGGTGCATTCGATTTTCCATTCCCCTCTGTAACTATTCCTGTGGGCAGTGGTTATAGGTGGCATGTTCAAATGTATAATAGTAATTGGACTAAGAAGCTTTCTGAAGATTTATATAGGGCCACTGTAGTTGTAACAGGAGGAGCAAAGCCACCAACCAGTAATGTATTTACTTCTATAGATCCGCCATATAGTGCTCGTATAGGGCAGAGTGAACTAATTATTTTTGAATATGAAAAAAAGTATGAAGGAAAAGCTTTTTTTCAAGCAAGACTATTGTCTAAAAGTGGTAAGGTAATCGCGGAAAGTACTACTGACGATATTGAAGCCAGAAATGAGATTGCTATTAGGGTTAAAATCCCAACAAATATTTCTCCTAGAGATGATTATCAGTGGAATTTGCAGATGTATGACCGTAATTGGAAAACAAGATTGGCTACTAAAACTAAAACAGGGGCTAGGGTTGTGGCTAATAAAACCAATTTAATTACAAAGGTATCTATTGCAAGTGATGATATCCAAGAGGAAGACCTCAATGCTTTTACAGTCTCTCCAAACCCATTCGTCAATTCCTTTGAATATGAATATAACGTTGAAGACTATGATGATGTTACCGTGGATTTATACGCACTTAACGGTAGAAAAATAAAAACTTTAAAAAGTACAGAAAGTCATAGGCCTGTAAATTATAATGATGTAGTTGATACCAGTGATCTAGATGCGGGAATCTATATTTTGCGCATCAATACTTCTAAAGGTGAAAAAGCATTAAAACTAATCAAAAACTAATACCCTCGTAACCTTAGAGTTGAAAACCTGCACTATTTTATAGTGCAGGTTTTTTTTATTTAAGCCCCGCGCTTCCCTAGTTCTATAACCTCTAGGTCTTTTATGTCTTTTCCTTCTATAGTAAAGCGGAGCATTGTTCGTATTTGGTGAAAACCGTGTTTTCCGCATGCACCAGGATTCATATGTAGGACGCCCAGTTTTTTATCCATCATTACTTTAAGAATATGAGAATGTCCAGAGATGAATAATTTTGGGGGTTATCCTTTATAATATCACGTGTTCTGATATTGTATTTTGGAGGGTATCCGCCAATATGAGTCATAAAAACTTCTACACCTTCGCAGAAAAAACGGTTGTTAAGAGGAAATTCTTTTTGAATTACGTGGTCATCAATATTTCCATGAACTGCTCTCAATGGCTTAATTTTCTGTAAAGCATCGGTTACTTCTAAAGTACCTATGTCACCAGCGTGCCATATTTCATCCGCTTGGCGGGCATATTTTAAAATAGCATCATCCATATGCGAATGGGTATCAGAAAGCAATAGAATTTTGGTCATGTACTGAACTAAAAGTTATGTGGTTAGATTTGGCTTTATCAATAGTTTTATGAGCCTTCTTCTGTTTAATCAAAGAGAAGTATCTTTGAAGTTCACAAAATTAAAGGTTTAGGTTGAGATATTTTATTGAATTTTCATACTTAGGTAAAGACTATCATGGTTGGCAAAACCAACCTAATGCCATTACCGTGCAAGAAGTTCTTGAAAAGGCATTTTTTACCTTATTGAGAGAGCCTGTTGCTTTGGTAGGTGCTGGTAGAACTGATGCTGGAGTTCATGCCAAGCAAATGTTCGCCCATTTTAATTTTGATGAAATTAAGGACGTGCAGTTATTCGTTTATAGATTGAATGCGCTTTTGCCAGAGGCTATTGCTGTTCAGGATATTTTTGCTGTAAACGAACATGCCCATGCGCGTTTTGATGCAGAAGAACGCACCTATGAATATTGGGTGTTGCAAGATAAAAATCCGTTTTATGGTGATTTTGCACATTACATAAAACACCCTTTGGATGTTGATGCAATGAATAAAGCGGCAGAATTACTTTTGGAGTTCAAAGATTTTGAATGTTTTTCAAAGTCTAATACAGATGTAAGGACATATCTGTGTGATGTTAAAAAAGCAATTTGGGAGGTGAAAGGAGATAAGCTTGTTTTTACAATAACCGCAGATCGTTTTTTGAGAAATATGGTACGTGCCGTAGTAGGTACGTTGCTAGAAGTGGGCACAGGAAAAACAGAGCCAGCCCATGTTAAATCAATCATAAATAGCAAGAACAGGAGTAAGGCCGGCCCATCGGTACCGGCAAAAGGGCTATATTTGACCTCTGTTTTATACCCCAAAAAGATTACGGAAAAACATGGATAAAGATTCTGGAAAAGCATTTGATATGCGGTTGTTTAAACGCTTATTGGCGCATACGCGTCCGTATCGCGCAACCTTTTATGGTGTTGCTTTAGCGGCTATTCTGCTATCCGGATTTGCCGTAATGACTCCTATAATAGTTCAAAGGATAATTGACGATGCCATTAAGGTGGGTGATGAAGAAAAGTTATTGATTCTGACCCTTGCAATGGCCGGTGTTCTCCTAGGGCAGGTAATTAGTCAACTTTCATTTAATTACTACGCCAACTGGTTGGGGGAATCAGTAATAAAAGATATAAGAATCAACTTGTTTAAACACATGTTGGGCTTTAGAATGAAGTATTTTGACAGTTCTTCTCTTGGAGTACTGGTAACTCGTGCAGTTGCGGATATGCAGCGTATTGGTGAAATTTTTAGTCAAGGCTTTTTTGTTATTGTTGCCGATTTGTTGAAAATGTTAGTTGCCGCTGTGGTAATGCTAATAATGAACTGGCGTTTGGCACTGATTGTTTTTGCCATACTGCCGTTAATTCTTTACGCAACACGTTTATTTCAAAAGGCAATGAAAGTTGCTTTTGCTGAGGTTAGAACACAGGTTTCCAATCTCAATTCTTTTGTGCAAGAACGTTTAACAGGTATGAAAATCGTACAGTTGTTTACGCGTGAAAAGATTGAAAGTGAAAAATTTAGGGTTATCAATGAAAAGCATCAAAATGCTTGGTTAAAAACAGTTTGGTATAATTCCATTTTCTTTCCAATCGCAGAAATTTCTTCTTCTATTGCAGTGGGTCTTATCGTATGGTACGGCGGACTTCAAAATGTATCCAATCTTTCTAAGGAAGAACTGGGTACGCTGTTTGCATTCATTTTGTTGATAGATATGCTTTTTCGTCCTTTAAGACAAATTGCGGATAAGTTCAATACGCTACAAATGGGAATGGTAGCCGCCAATAGAGTTTTTAAAATTTTAGATACACAGAGTAATATACAAGACTTGGGTACTGTGGTTAAAGAAGATGTTCGAGGAGATATAAAATTCAAAGACGTACACTTTGGATATTTAGAAGAGGAAGAAGTGTTGCACGGTATTTCTTTTGAAGTAAAAGCAGGGGAGACCGTTGCTATTGTAGGAGCTACCGGAGCAGGGAAATCTACCATAATTAATTTATTGAACCGCTTTTACGAGATTAATTCGGGTTCTATACTAGTTGATGATATAGATATCAAAGACTTTAGTTTGGTTTCGCTTCGATCTCAGATTGCTGTTGTACTCCAAGATGTTTTCCTTTTTGCGGATACTATAGAAAATAATATTTCTTTAAAAAATTCGGATATAACTCACGAGCTTATTGAAGATGCTGCCAAGCAAATTGGAGTGGATGAGTTCATAAGCAGTCTTCCCATGGCGGATATCAATATAACGTAAAAGAAAGAGGAACAATGTTGTCTAGTGGCCAACGCCAACTGATTGCATTTTTACGGGCTTATGTAAGCAATCCAAGTATTTTAGTTTTAGATGAAGCTACGTCATCCGTAGATACCTATTCTGAGCAGTTGATACAGAGAGCTACAGAGAAAATAACCGAAGGAAGAACTTCTATAATTATTGCACACCGTTTAGCCACAATTAAGAAAGCCGACAAGATAATTGTAATGGATGCAGGTAAAATTGTTGAAACGGGAACTCATAAAGAGTTGTTGAAAAAAGGAGGTTATTATAGTGGTCTTTACGAAGCTCAGTTCCTTTCAGAAGAAGTAGCTTAAGCTATTAGGTCTTCTTTTATTATGGCAGTTAATTCATTCATATTTCCAAAATCAACAAACTTTCCATTTCTGATATACGAGATATTTCCAGTCTCTTCACTAACTACTAAGGCAAGAGCATCTGTTTTTTCAGAAACACCTACAGCGGCTCTGTGGCGAAGTCCAAAACGCAATGGAATATTACGTTCATTGGAAACTGGTAGAATTGCTCTGGTAGCAACAATATAATTGTTTTCTATTATGGCTGCGCCATCGTGTAATGTGCTGTTTTTGTAAAAAATGCTCTCTAAAATAGGGGTGTTTACCTCACAATGCATTTTATCTCCGGATGATTTTATAAAGTCTAAAGAGTTGTTTCTTTCTAAAACAATTAATGCGCCCGTTTTTGTAGAGCTCATTTTTTTACATGCTTCAATAATAGAATCCACATCCATGCTTACGGTTGCACCATCTTGTCTTAAGAATTTGAAATGTTTAATGAAGTTTCTTTTGTTGGCAAAATTGGTAGAACCCACCATTAAAAGAAATTTTCTGATCTCTTGCTGAAAAACAATAATAAGAGCAATAAGTCCTACTTGCATAAACGCACCTACAAGACTACTGATCATTTCCATGCCCAATAGCTCGGTCAGTTTCCAGAATCCCCAAACGATTACGATACCAAGAAAAATATTAATAGCAACGGAGCCTCGTACCAATTTGTAGATGTAGTACAAGAGTATAGCTACCAGAATAATATCTAGTATATCGGTAATCTTAAATTCAAGAAAATTCAGAAAATCCAATGTGGAGACGTTTTTGTAAAATTAATGAAATCCATACACTTTTAACAAGGCATTAATTCTTCTGCAAGTTTAACACATTCATACGCTTCTTTAACGTCATGAACCCTTAAAATATTGGCACCATTCATTAATGCGGCCATATTGAGGGCTGTGGTGCCGTTAAGTGCACTTTTTGCATCGGTTTTCAACACTTTATAAATCATGGATTTTCTGCTAATGCCAACTAGTATAGGGTGTTCTAAATTTTGAAAAAGATTCAGTTTTTGTAGAATTTCATAATTCTGCTCTAAGGTCTTGGCAAATCCAAACCCCGGGTCTACAATAATATCAACCATACCTAAGGCTTTCGCTGTTGCAATTCGTTCAGAGAAATATTTAATGATGTCAACTAAAAGGTTGTCATAATTAGTCTGTTGTTGCATGTTCTGCGGCGTTCCTTTCATGTGCATCATAATGTAGGGCACATGATGCTTGGCCACTGTAGGCAACATATTATCGTCTAATTTTCCTGCAGAAATATCATTTATAATAGCAGCACCTGCATCAAGACAGCCAGATGCAACAGTGCTTCTGAAGGTATCTATAGATAATATAATTTCAGGAAATTGTTTAAGCAGTAGTTCTGTTAACGGAAGCATGCGTTTCATTTCTTCTTCTTCCGTAACATGGTTGGCCCCGGGTCTAGAACTGTAGCCGCCAACATCAATAAAGGTGGCGCCATCGTTCAACATTTTTTCAGTCTGCTTTAAAATGGCGTTATCATTTAGATATTTTCCGCCGTCGTAAAACGAGTCTGGTGTGCAGTTTAAAATACCCATCACTTTTGGTGTGGATAGGTCTATAAGGCGGCCTTTACAATTTAGAGTCATATGTGATAAAGTTGAAGCCGTATCACTTGATTAACCAAGTTTAAAACACGAACTTTGAGCAATTCAGAATTTTGAGTGAAATTTACGCAAATTAGAAGGGATAGCCATGCAGAAGACATCCGAACAATATGATGAGGTAATAAAAACCTGTAGAGACCTCTTTGAAAAAAAAATGAAGGACTACGGTAGTGCTTGGCGTATTTTACGACTTCCTTCATTAACGGACCAAATTTTTATTAAAGCGCAACGCATCCGAAGTTTGCAGGAAAATGAGGTACGTAAGGTAGATGAAGGGGAACGTTCTGAATTTATCGGAATTATCAATTACTCCATAATGGCACTTATTCAATTAGAAAAAGGAGTGGCTGATCAGCCAGACCTTTCTGTAGAGCAGGCAGTGGAACTTTTTGATAAACATGCTACGACTACCAAAACGCTCATGGAAAATAAAAACCATGACTACGGAGAGGCATGGCGCGATATGCGAGTAAGTTCTTTAACAGATCTTATTTTACAAAAGCTTTTACGGGTTAAGCAGATAGAAGACAATAAAGGTAAAACTTTAGTGAGTGAAGGTATTGACGCAAATTATCAGGATATGGTTAATTATGCGATTTTTGCCATGATTCATCTCGGTGTAAATTCAAAATCCTAATATGAAATATCTTGTTGGCATTAGCCGAGTTTTTGTAGGTATACTTTTTATCATCAGTGGTTTTATAAAACTGAACGATCCCGTTGGTTTTTCGTTTAAGTTAGAAGAATATTTTAGCCCCGGAGTTCTTGATCTTGCATTTTTTGAGCCCCACGCTTTAGCTATTTCTATTTTTGTAGTAATTCTAGAGGTCCTTTTAGGAGTGATGCTTTTAGTAGGTTTTCGGGTAAAATTTACCGTATGGAGCCTGCTGCTAATGATAGTAGGGTTCACTTTTCTTACCTTTTATTCGGCATATTTTAATAAAGTAACAGACTGTGGTTGTTTTGGAGATGCTATAAAACTTACCCCTTGGGAGTCGTTCACAAAAGATATTGTTCTTCTGGTGTTGATAATAATCCTTTTTAAAGGCAAGCAATACATTACACCTATTTTTGGAGCTAATGCAAAAAGAATAGCAACCCTCGCAGCATTGGTACTTTGTGTAGGATATTGCAATTATGTATTAAACCACCTACCAGTTATAGATTTTAGACCCTACAAAATAGGAGCGAACATTACTGAAGGTATGACCGTACCAGATGATGCACCCAAGCCTATTTACGATTACGCTTGGCGATTCAATGTAGACGGCAATGATCAAATTATCGTTACCCAAGGAGATTATCCTCAGGTAGACGGTGAATTTATTGATGTAGAAACTACGGAAGTACAGAAAGGCTACGAACCACCTATTCATGATTTTACCATAGAGATGGATAAAATTAATATGGCAGATACGCTTTTGCAAGAACCTAAATTACTTATGATAATAGCATACGATCTTATGAAAACCAACAAAGATGTGTATTCTGAGGTTAAAAAAGTAACGGACAAAGCGATCAAAAAGGGCTATAAGGTAATTGGTATGTCTGCATCTAATGATGAACAAACAAGTGCCATAAAGAAATCCTATAGATTAAATTTTGATTTTTACTTTACGGATGAAACGGCCTTAAAAACGATTGTTCGTTCCAATCCCGGAGCACTGGTTTTGGAAAAAGGAACTATAAAACAAAAAGTACATTATAATGATTTGGATGATTTGACTTTTGATTGATTTTTAAGTTGATGATTTTAAATTGAACCCTATACAATAACACTAAACACTTTGAAAATGAGAAGCAAAATTGTTGCAGGAAACTGGAAAATGAATAAAAATTTACCTGAAACGGAAGCATTATTAACTGAGTTGGCAGCTAAGTTGCCAGATACTCAAGCTGAGGTTATGGTTGCACCAACATATGTAAACTTGGCTTCTGCTGTAAGAACTTTAGAGTCTTCGGTTATAGAAGTTATTGCTCAGAATATGCATTTTGCTGAAAGCGGAGCGTATACAGGTGAGATTTCAGCAGGTATGTTGTTGAGTATTGGTGTGGATACTGCAATTATTGGTCACTCAGAAAGAAGAGCTTACTTTGGAGAAACTGATGAGATATTAGCTAAAAAAGTGGTTACAGCTTTAGATAAAAACATTCGTGTAATGTTTTGTTTTGGTGAAGAATTAGAAGATAGAAAATCTGATAATCATTTTAATGTAGTTGAAAGCCAACTTAAAAATGCACTTTTCTCTTTGGAAGCATCTGCTTGGAGTAAAATAGTATTGGCTTATGAGCCCGTATGGGCCATTGGAACTGGTGAAACCGCTTCAGCGGACCAAGCACAAGAAATGCACGCTTTTATCCGTAAGACAATTACAGAGGCTTATGACGCAACTATAGCGAACAATGTTTCTATCCTTTACGGAGGTAGTGTAAAACCTGGTAACGCAGGAGAAATTTTTGGTAAGCCAGATGTAGACGGTGGTCTTATTGGTGGAGCCGCTTTGGTTGCAGATGATTTTGTTACCATTATAAAAGCTATCTAAATTTAGATTGCAATGTTATTTTGATAGCCCTTTCCCAGTTTATGGAAAGGGTTATTCATTTAACAATAAAAATACAAGTTGAAAAGTAAAGAAAACCTATTAAGGTTTTTGTAAGTAATGGAAGGTAAGCCCGACCAACAACCCGTCAAAAAACAGTAAAATGTCCAATACTATTTATATTGAATACAATTTCTCCGTAACCCCATTACAGCCTGGATCGGATATTTTAATTGCCGAGCTTGGAGAGGTTGGTTTTGAGAGTTTTCTTGAAAATGAAGACGGTGTATTGGCTTATATTCAGAAGAATGACTGGAACGAGAATATTCTTGAAACAGTAGAAATTTTGGATAGTGAACTGTTCAAGGTCAGTTTTGAGCTAAAGGAAATAGAACAAGAAAACTGGAATGCCACTTGGGAGCAGAATTTTGAAGCTATTCAGGTAGCGGACCAATGTGTGGTTCGTGCTCCCTTTCATGAGAAGCCCAATGTGCAATATGATATTGTTATTGAGCCAAAAATGAGCTTTGGAACAGGACATCACGAGACTACCCACATGATGCTTCAGTTTATTCTTGAAAATGATTTTGAAGGAAAAGATGTTTTGGATATGGGAAGTGGTACGGGAGTTTTGGCTATTCTAGCTGCCATGAAACATGCTAATCATATAGATGCTATTGATATTGATAATTGGTGTTACCTCAATGCTAAAGAGAATGTAGAACGAAATAATTGTGAACATATCTCTGTCTTTGAAGGTGATTCTTCATTATTGGGAAACCGCAAGTATGATATCATTTTAGCAAATATCAATAGAAATATTCTGTTAGCGGATATCTCTGTTTATGCTGATAATTTAAAGGAAAATGGAACCCTTTTCTTAAGCGGTTTTTATGAAGAAGATATTCCCTTAATTTCAGAAACATGTCTAAAGGCAGGGTTAAAGTTTGAAAAAAATCTGCAAAAGAATAATTGGGTTGCAGTAAAATATGTATTTTAGAGAGGTATACTATTTTAAATTGATTGATATGAGTTTCAAAGAAAAAGTATCGGAAGAACTATTATTGGAAGAAGAAGTTTCAAAACAAAATGAAATTGTTGTTTTTAATGATGATGTAAATACTTTTGATCACGTCATAGACACCTTGGTAGATGTGTGTGATCATACACCTGTTCAAGCAGAACAATGTTCTCTTATCGTACATTACAACGGTAAGTGTACTGTTAAAACAGGTGATTATAAAGACTTAGAGCCACGTTGTAGTAGGTTGCTTGAGGCGGGTCTTAGCGCAGAAATTGTTTAATTTATTCGTGCAGGTATCGCTATTAATGAGGTAACTTATCTCTAAGTACCCCGTAAGCGAAAGTACCCAACATAGCCGCTGCTATAACTATTAGCATACTAAAAACCCCAGTGCCTAATAGAATATACATAGGGCCTGGGCAAGCACCTGCTAACGCCCATCCCAAACCAAAAATACTACCTCCTAAGATATAGCGAGCATAGCTTTTATTTTTTGGAGGAAGAACAATTTCTTGGTCTTCAATACTTTTTTACCCTGAACTTTTTAATAGCCCATACAGAAATGGCGCCAAGAACTACGGCAGAACCAATTATGCCGTACATATGGAACGACTGAAATTTAAACATTTCATATATTCTGTACCAAGATACCGCCTCTGATTTAACTAGTACGATACCAAAAAATATACCTACAAGTAAGAATTTTAGATATTTCATGCTGTAAAGATTAGGGGTATTAGAAAGTGTGTCATTATGAGTCCGCCAACAAAAAAGCCTATCACGGCAATTAGTGAAGGTAACTGCAGGTTGCTTAATCCCGTAATGGCGTGTCCAGAAGTACACCCACCGGCGTAACGTGTTCCAAAGCCAACAAGAAAACCAGCAACAATTAATATGGCTAATCCTTTTACGGATAGAGCATTGTTCCAATCATAAATTTCACCCGGTAATAAAGAGGTCCCTGCATTTTCAAAACCAAGTTCTTTTAAGTCTTTTATCGTTTCAGGATTCAAATCCATGACAGATCCGTCAGAAAGAAAGGTTACAGCAATAAAACCGCCAATAATAGCACCAAGTACTACGGTAAGGTTCCACCTTTGGGCTTTCCAATCAAATTTAAAGAAATCAGAATATTTTCCTGCTCCTCCAATACTACAAAGGGTTCTTAGGTTTGAAGACATGCCAAAAGTCTTTCCAAAGTATAAAAGAAAAACCATTACCAAGGTAATCAAGGGGCCGGAAACGTACCAAGGCCAAGGTTGAAGTATGCTATCCATATTTAAAATTTGTGCGAAGTTAAAGCTAATGAGTTTAGTTAATGTAATATATGTTACATAAGGATTTATTGAAGTCGATATTGTGGATAATCCTTACAAAAATAAATATCTTTGATGTAAATTATTCAAGAGTAATTTTATGTGGTTTTGAGGAGGGTTAAGCTTGTAATCTTTTAATTATTAAATATTTAACTTATAGTGTTAATGCCTCTTCAAGTATCTAATATATCATGTTTATGCATATCTCTAATATGACATACGAACTATCTGATTTTGAGCCTTCTCTACAGAGTTTAATTCGGTACTTTTGTTCTGTTAAGTATATAGATATACTAAAAATATCCCATTAAAACTTTAGTCCTATTGATGTTGAAAGTGCTTCAATGTCTTTGCTCTGAGCTTGGTAGGTAATTTATCCTAGAAAGATAAGTTATCCTTTTCGTACGCTTACGTAATGGGTTTGCAGGAAAAAAGTTGCGATTAGAAATGAGACATATTACATTTAAATTACTTGTAGTTCTTTTATTGGGTATAGGTAATTGCTCGGCGCAGTTGTCGGATTTGGCTAAAATAGATTATACACGCCTTCCCAAAGGGGATTCAGAAGTGGGGTATGATCGGCTTAGGGGAGTGTTCAATTATCCTATTAAGGTAAATGACGGCAGTTATTTTCTTGTAGGGATGGACTATAGTAAAATAGAACTGTCTTTTGATGAGAGCGTAACCAATTTTGATATTACTGCGATTGAAGATTTTCAATTACTGGATATAAACTTGGGTTATACATACAAAATGAAAGGAGACTGGCGTTTTGGAGCTCGGTTTTCTACGGGATATAGCTCCAACTTGGTCAGGAAACTTTCCGTGGAAGATGCGGTTTTTTCTGGGGATGTAGTTTTTATCAATGACAAAAGAAAAGATAGTACGGTATCTAAACCCTACAGATTAATTATTGGAGTTTCCTATGCTGAAAATAGGGGGATTCCATTTCCTATTCCATTTATTAGCTATTATAGAAAATTTCATCAAAATTGGTCTTATAAATTAGGGGTTCCCAAGATGAACTTGCAGTATCATCTTTCTGAGAAATCTAGATTTAAACTGGTAGCCGAGCTTGACGGATTTACGGCAAACATTCAGGATGGGATTTTAGTTAATGAAGATGAAATAGCGCATACGGCAAATATGTCCATTATCATAGCGGGCTTGCGTTATGAATATAAATTTACAAAGCACCTTGAGCTGTATTTCAACGTTTCCAATATTCTACGCAGTAATGCTAAACTAAAGGATAATGATAACAATACGGTAAACTCTGTTAGAAAGAACAATATTTATTATTTAAGGACAGGAGTTCGTTTTAAGATTTAAGGCTGATTATCTAAAAACATTCTTCTTATTTTATAAAATTTTTGCTTGTTAGAAATCGTTTAAAACGTAGATCCAATACTAAATAATACTAGCGCAGATTCTTCATCTGAAAATCCTGCCGAGACACCAATAGCAAATTCTTCAGAAAGAGGAACAAGATAAAGTCCAAAGCCGTATCCTTGATGCCAATCGGAATTCGTGTCAAAATCAGAATAGACTCTACCACTGTCATAAAAACCTTTAATACCAAATTTCATTGGTACAATAGAGGTGTGGAATTCCGCCAATTGCAGTCGTAATTCTGAATTTAAATACAAAGTAGATTTTCCTGTAAATCGGTTATTTACATAACCTCGTAAATTGGAGTTTTGCCCCAGATATTTTAATTTATAAAAAGGAATGGTGCCTTCACCATAGATAGTAGAGCCTCCAAAACGAAGTCCTAATGTTATTGGTGTTTTGCTTCTAGTAGTTAGATATTGTTCAAAGAAAGCTTCAGTGATACCATAATTGGAATTCATGTTATCCGAAACCAAACCGCTTTGATGTTTTAGAAAAAAGCGGGCTCCTTGTTCTGGAAGACTAGCACGATCTCTAAAATCAAAATCTAGTTTTGCTATGATTTCATAAAGATTGGCATCTCCAAGGCCAAAAACTCCAGTAGCGGATTTACGTTGTCTGCAGCCAAAATAGTACCCTCTTCCCGGATGGTTTTATTGTTCTCATAGTTCAGTTGAAAGCCAAGGCTACTTTTTTTCCAAAAGTCTTTTATTAGACCAGCTTGAAGGCTATAGGAATCATACCTAGTTTCGTAAAAATCATCAGAGTCAAGGTCATCGTCTTTTATAGTACCGTTACCAATTCCATAGAAATCTGTAAACCCAGTATGGTCTGCGTACAAGCCACCAATCTGAATATCCCATTTTTTAAATACATGGTGAAACCTACCCTCATACTTTAAAATGTTCATATTTTCAGTAGTGAAAGTGCCAGTTATTTTATGAATAGAACTATAGTCTTTCTTCATGGCGTTCTTTTGAGTAAACTTAACTCCGGCATTTAGTCCAAGTCCTTGATTACTGTTGTACCGGATTGCGGCAATAGGAAAATACCTGTTGAAACCAAATCTATGTCGGTCATAAGAATAAAGTTCCTTGTTCCAGTGGTTAATCATTTTACCTTCTTCGCCAAAATTGAGCTCAGATGTATCACCCTTTTCGTATATCAATGTTTTTTTACTTCCTTTTTCTACTTCAGAATTGTCCGTAATAACGTCAGAATCAGGTCCTCCAATTACTCGTATTTTTATAGACTTTTTTGTTACTCCTGAAATATTGAAAACATCATGACCATCTAATCCATAAAGCCGGATTTCTTTAATTTCTTTTGGGTCAAAAGTCCGGTGGTAGTAGAGTCGTTTGCCTTTTTCATTCTTATCACCTTCGGTATTGTACATGGATACTTCTACGGACCCATTATCGTTTCTGGTTACCTCAAAATATTCCCGTTTATTAGATCCTACGACCTCTACGCCCCCAATCATCAATTGCTCGTAATATTGATTGGCGTAGATATCCAAGTCTTTGTTGCGCTGTTTTAATTTGTCTGCTATTTCCTTACCTGAAAGTTCATAAATTTCTGGGGGCATTGCGTTAATTCCCTCTTCAATAACTTGGTCTGTGATATGGGTCTGGATATAAGCCGCAGCTTCCTGCCAATCCTCTTTAGTGAGCTCGTTTAGCAAACGACGGTCTGCTGGTTGTGAGCTAAACGTTAGGCTACGAATGTCTTTAATTTTGTATCCAAAGGTTTCTCCACGCTCTAGTCCCCATTTTCTGTCAGCAAAGTAGGGAAGGAGTCCGTTCCAAAGCGAAAAGACATAATCCCTATCTCTAGGAATTGGTCTATAAAGGTTATCATGTTTTTTTTTGTAACCTGCCCATTTCCAATTGTCCTCGTGTTTTCCCCAGTCTCCCACTAAAATATCGAACATTCTTGCCTTGGCATACTCCTTAGCATCTACCTTGTTATCATGATCTTTATAAAGCTCCCTGAACATTTTGCGGCTTTGAAGAATCTCATTGGCATCTCCAAAAGGCTTTGTAACCTTTTTTACATTCACCGGTTTTTCTTCCAACATGCCCAGTAAATTGGAATACTTTCTTTTAAATGCACCTAATTCATCTGAAGGAGGCATCATATAGAGCTTTGGCGTAGCGTGTAATATATTAGTAGCATTTAGCATAGAGCCAACTGCCATGGCGCCATAAGGTTGCTGCCAAGAAGTAACATCTTGCATTACCCTAGCTATAATGGTTCCTTGAAGTTCATAGGGTAGTAACTGAAGAGGGTCTTTATCTACAGAACGGAACGCATATTCTCTGCCGTCTCCTCCTTTAATTTTTAAAGAAGTGGTCTGGTGTCCGCCTCCCTTTTCGTAAACCGATAATCCGCCAAAGGTTTGCTCAAGGTCTAAATAAGGTACTTTTACGGGAGCCTTCCAAGTGGTTCTATAGTGTTCGCCCATAAAGAACTTTGTTACACTTCCAATAGTGTAATCGCCCGCTATTGCGGTAGTGTCCGTAGCCCATGTTCTTTGTCCATGGCTTGCCGTGAATGAGGGTTTACATGGATTATAAGCTGAGTTAAAATTACCCTCGTTACCTGCTTCGCAAGGAGATGTAAATAGAGTTTCAGTTGTATTTAATTCAAATTTTCCTGATGGTTCAAAACGGTGTATAGTGTAATCTACTTTGCCCGAAGTATAATAGTCCAATTCTACTAGTCCTGGAATGGCCTTTGCAAAAAGTGTATGTTCTTTGTCTTTCGCTACGTATTTTGCTTTGGTTGGAGCACCACTATTAATGATATAATTTTCACCCATCCGTAATACTTGCAAATTTTTCTCATGTCCGGCCGCGTAGATTACAGACCCTTTACGGAGTACAATGTTTTTAATGCTACCGCGGATGGCATCAAAACGAGAATTGACAATATCTACGGAAGAACCTATGTTTTGTCTATAGCCAGCATTAAGACTTCCTATAATAGGAGGGGATAAATATTTAGCCAATTGAAAATGTCCTCCGTAATTACCTAATGACTCTAAAGGAAAATGTCCTGCAACCAAAATATTCTTATCCTCAGAATCCTCAACAGCATTTTCTAGTTCAATAAGAAAATCGCGTTCAGTGGCTATTCCACATTCCGCAGTAGAAGCTTCGGGTTTGTCATAAGGGTGGTTGTACCATTGGGTGCTTATGGATACCAATATTAAATGGTCGTTCACTTCTATGATATCGGGTCCTGGACAGCCTTTGCGAATAGCCCATTTTACATTTTCGAAATCCATGGACTTGACCAACTTTTCAAGTTTATTGACACTGCTTAGTCCTTTTTTTCCAGAATTAGCCCAGTCTCTATCTCCGGGAATGATAACGACCTTCCCGTTTTCATATTGGGTTATACTTCGTAAGAGCTTGTCTATTTTTAGAGAATCTTGGGTGGTAGGTTCATTGGTCTTGCCACTGTTTATGAGGTCGCCGTTAAGAATAATCGTAAAAGGGTCTGTTGTTGAAAGAAGTTCGGAGAGGCTGTCATAAAATGGAGACTCCAATCCAATATCCGTAGTATTGCCTAATAAATATACACGGTGTTCAATTTCGGAAGATTGTGCAATTGAGTAGTGCGTTCCAAAAACTATGAGAAATAATAGGGATAAAGTAAGGTATAGACGGTTGTACATAGCTCAAATTTTTAGTGAAACTCCAATAGATAATATGTAGGGTATAATAGATTAGGTTTCAATTTTGACTTGTTGCAGAGGTAATAGCTGCAGAGAATTTATGAAAATTGAAATTTGAGGATTGGGGTTAAGAGACCATAAATGTGCTCCGTCAATACAAAATATGCTTTTTTAAGGTGATATAGTCGGCGAAAATCAAGAAATTTACAAGTAGCCTATCTTAAAATAGTGAGATTTTATTAAAAAAAAGAAAGCAGCTACAAAAAATGTAACTGCTTCCTATTTAAGTGACCCTGACTGGATTCGAACCAGTAACCTTCTCATTCGTAGTGAGATGCGCTATCCAGTTGCGCCACAGGGCCAATAAAAGTATTCCTGTTAGGACTTTCCTTAACGGAAACTAGTTTTAGCTAGTTTTTTGCCTAACGGGGTGCAAATATATTTCTTTTTACATTTACGGCAAAATATAAGTTACTTATTAAATGAATTTAAAAGCGTTTGTTAGAGATATAGACAATTTTCCGCAAGAAGGTGTCATCTTTAAAGATATAACACCTCTGTTGGCAGATGCCAAAGCTATGCAGTATACACTAGATAGACTTCTTGAAATGGTGGGTGATGTTAAGATTGATAAAGTTGTGGGTATGGAAAGCCGCGGATTTTTTTTCGCGCCTTTATTAGCTCAGCGACTAAATGCCGGATTTATTCCTGTACGTAAGTATGGTAAGCTACCTGCTGAGAAAACTAGTCAGACCTATGATTTAGAGTATGGTACCGATACTTTAGAAATGCATAGCGATGCAATTTTAACCGGAGAAAAAATATTAGTGCATGATGATGTTCTTGCTACAGGTGGTACAGCAAAAGCTACGTGTGATTTAATCAAACGTTTGGGAGGGGAAATCGTTCAATGTAATTTTTTAATTGAACTAGATTTTTTAAAAGGAAGAAGTAAATTGGGTGAAACTGATGTAAAGGCACTTTTGAATTATTAATCCAAAGCGCGGGTAGTAACAAAATAACGCCAGCCAATTAAAGCCATCTGAAACTTTGATGCTTTAGAAAGGTCAAGCCTTTTTTTAGAAAAAGAAGGAAGAAGTAACTGGTTTACTTTGGCAAGAAATTTAAATACTAGTTTTTTCATCGGTTAGTTTTTCAAAGATGCTAACTTATTGAAAATAAAGTAAAAGACCGCTGTACGGCGGTCTTTTTATTATATAGGCCTATATGATTTAACTTACGTTACTATCGTGATCAGCGATACTAGGAGTAACAACAGAAGTTTAGCAAGTGTAATCATAATTAGGGATTTTTAAGGTTAATAGATAGTTGATAATAATCGATTATCCAATCAAGATAATTAAAAGAAATATTCATATCCAAGCGAATTGATGCGAATTAATCAATTATAATGCGATTTTATAATTGTATTAATGGTTTGTGTTTATAATTTAAAAATAGTTTCTTCAGTGTTGTTTTAAATTATTATTAAAAATGTTACATATGATTATAATATGTAACATCTGAAGGCATGTTTTGATACCCCTTCTCTTTTTTAAGTATAGTTTTGAGCCAGAATTGATGCTTTTGTTGTAAAACCATTTTCGATAGACTTTTTTTCAGGGTCTATTTTGCTTTGGCAACTAGGTAAAAAAGACATCTAAAAGTTAAAATGTTCATATATCTTTGTTTTTTAATTCCCTGAAACCAGTACATGCAGAATCTTCTTTTTATTGCGCTTGGCCTTATACTTTTAATAGCTGGAGGTAATTGGCTTTTAAAATCGGCCGTTGCTCTTTCTTTACGATTAAATATTCCAAAAATTGTTATTGGTATGACGGTGGTTTCTTTTGCTACCTCTGCTCCGGAGCTTATTGTAAGTATAAAAGCAGCTTTAGACGGTTTTCCGGATTTAGCGCTAGGTAATGTGGTTGGGTCTAATATTGCTAATCTAGGTTTGGTGTTAGGTATAACCATACTTATGGGGAGCATAGACGTAAGAAGAACTTTTTACACAACGGATTGGCCGGTTATGATGGCCGCTTCACTATTGTTTTTTGGTTTTATCTATTTTGATGGAGAATTGCAGCAGTATGAAGGTATTATTATGGTTGTAGTATTGTTCTTGTTCCTAGTCTATTTACTACGCTTTCAAAAACAGGCGGTAGAAGATGAGGCTCCAGAGGATGATGAACCTCTACCGCTATATAAGCTGGTGCTATTTTTAGGACTTGGTGGTACGGCACTTTGGGGAGGCTCAGAGTTGCTTATTAACGGTGCGGTAGGTTTGGCTACTTTATATGGTGTTAGTGAGCGTATAATTGCTGTGACAATTGTTTCTGTGGGTACTAGTATACCAGAATTGGCAGCTTCGGTTATTGCAGTTATCAAAAAAGAAAAAGCTATTTCTTTGGGGAACCTTATTGGGTCTAATATTTTTAACCTTTTGGCTGTACTTGGTATTACCTCTATTATAACGCCAATTAGAGTAATGGATGAAGGTTTGTTAAGTAGTGATATTTTTTGGATGTTAGGAATTTCCTTTCTTATACTTCCTCTGGTTTTTATTCCTAGAGGTTTGCCTTGGGGTGGCGAGATGGTATAATTTTGCTGGGAGTTTATATTGCGTTTGTCTACATCACTATCCAATAGTTTAATTGAATCTTCTGTGAGGTATTATCTTGTATTTTTCTTTTTTTTATGCTCCTTTTTTGGAATTTGTCAAAACACGACAATTGTTAAGTTTAAATTAAACGAAACAGGTTCAGACGAGTTAAGGGTTCGTGTGTATCCTCCTGATTTATTTAGTGGATTTGAATTTGTGGTACCACAAATTATTATGGAACTTATATGAAAGTGAATTATGCAAAATTTTATTCTGACTTTACGGCATATGATGTAAGGGGAGATATAATGAAGGTATCAAAATATGATAATGTTTTTAAAGTGCAAGGGGAGCGGCCATTACAGTTTTTGGAATATACGGTAAAACAATCATTAGGTAATAAAAAGGTATGGAATAATATTATACCATGCGCAGGTACGATAATAACAAAGAAAAGTGCGCTTTTAAACTTTCAGTTGGTCACGGGGTACTTTGAGGGTTATGAAAATTTACCATTTGAAGTCGAAGTGGTTCGTCCTAAAAGTTTTTTTGGAGCTACAGCTATTCAAAAAAAGATACTGAATGATACGACAGAAATTTTATCTACCTCTAATTATGGTTCATTAATAGATCAACCGGTTTTATATGCAGAGCCAGATACAACTTCTTTTAAAATTGATGAGCACAGTTTTAATATCGCTGTACATTCTGAAGATGGAAAAAATTCTGCATTAGAGCTAAAGTCAGGAATCAAAAAAATAGTAGAAAGCATTTCTGATTATTCGGGATTTACTTCAAATGAGGATTATACTTTTATTTTTTATTTTATTAAAGAACAGCGGTTAAAGGGTATTTTAAAAACTTTTGGTGTTGATGCTGCGCTTGAGCATACAAACAGTTCTGTGTACTGCGATTTAGACTATCCTTTACAGGATAATTTTTCATACTATAACCATGTTGTGCCACACGAATATTTTCACGCTATAACACCTTTAGGCATTCATGATGATAAAATCACCAACTTTAATTTTCGTAAGCCTGATATGTCAAAACATATTTGGATGTATGAGGGAATTACGGATTATTTTGCCTTTTTACTTAATGCCAAATACTTATCCAAAAACCCAAAGTATGATTTGCAATCAGCTATTGATTACTCCTTAACAAAGAAGAGGCAGAGCATGACGCAAAGTGGGCGGAATATTATAAGAAAAAACAATGTCATTAGTTGGTTAAATAAAATGCTCGATATTGAAAATTTTTATCAAAAAGGTAAGTTGATTGCTATGGGGCTTGATATAGCAATCATGGAAAATACTAATGGCAACAGGCGATTGATAGATGTATTTATTGAATTAAAGAATGAGTATGAAAACACTGCTTTTTTAGAGGATGATTTAAAGGATGTTTTAATTAGAACTGGTATTATGGTGTAGAGGATTTTTATAATAGATATATTGTAGGTACTGAAATACCGCCTTATAATGAATATCTCAATAATCTTGGATATGCATATTATCCTTCAAAATCAAAACTATCAAGTTATGGGGCATTTGATATTCGAAAAATTAAAAATGATACCAGTTATTACGTTACATGGGCTAAAAAAAATTCTCTAGGACTTAAAAAAGGAGACTCTATTTTAAAAATAAACCATATACCTACACATATATTTTTGTCAAGTGATACTGTTTATGAGGATGTGATATTGAATCCTGTCTTAACGGATACCTTGTCAATTACCTATAGGCGTAACGGGAGTGAGTTTAACGTGAAATCTAACCCTTCACTAGAAAAAAAACGAACTTCAAAAGTATTGGAGGTCACGAACGTTTCGGAAGAACAAAGAGCGTACAGAAATATGTTTTTTGGCTTAAATACAAAAACCAAATAAGAGGAAGAGAGCCTTTATTCTTTCAATTTTCTTTTATCTTAAATTAACTTGCAATCTAGTTGTATTTACATTCTCCTAAAGATTACATTATCTAATCGTATTAATATGGTAACTTTCTTTTACGCTTAGCTAATATTCGTTTTGTTGTTTTAGTGTTAACTTTAAAACCACTAAAATGAAAAGAATGAATTTTTTATCAATGGCAGGTTTCGCACTGTTAACAATGGGTGTCTCATGCGATAAATTAGATGATTTTATTGGAGGAGGGCATCAGGAAGAGCAGGTGCACGAACCATTGATAATTGCGCATAGAGGAGCGCAATCTATTTATCCAGAGCATACGTTAAAGGCGTATGCTAAGGCTATTGAAATGGGTGCGGACTATATTGAGCCAGACTTTGTAATGACAAAGGATAGCTTTTTGGTAGCAAGACATGAGCCTTTTATTTCTGGTACAACAAACGTTGCTGATTTACCTGAATTCGCCAGCCTTAAAACCACTAAAAATCTCGATGGAAAAGAAATAACGGACTGGTTTGTTTCTGATTTTACTTTAGAGCAAATCAAGAAATTGAAAGCCAAGCAGGCTCGTTCTGATCGTTCTAATCAGTTTGATGGAATGTTCGAGATTCCAACAATAGATGAAATCATTGTTTTGGCTAAATCAAAAAAAACCCTAAAAGGAAACGATGTTGGTCTTTACCCAGAAATGAAACATCCTTATTTTCATAACCAAATAGGTCTCGCTATTGAAGATGCCCTATTAGCTAAGTTATCAGAAGCAAAATTAGACTCGTATGATTCGCCTGTTTTTGTGCAGTGTTTTGAGGTTGCGCCTTTGCAATACATCAATTCAAAATCAGACGTTAAGTTGGTACAATTAATATCGACATATAACGTAAATACTGACGGTTCTTTAGATTATAATGTGCCTGAAGGTGATTTTATTTCATACGCAGCGCCTTTTGATTTTTATGCCAATGGAGATGCAAGATCTTACGAGTATTTTTCTACTGAAGAAGGTATGAATTTTGTATCATCTTACGCAGATGGTATTGGTCCTTGGAAACCTTTTATAATTTCGTTTACAACTGATGAAAGCGGAGCTATTTCTCTTTTACCAAAAACTAATTTTATTGAGCTGGCCCATAAATATGATTTGCAGGTACACCCATATACTTTTAGAAATGAAGATGAGAAGTGGAGTAGCGGAGATGCGGAAAGTGAGTACCATCTTTTCTTTGATGCGGGTGTAGACGGTGTTTTTACAGATTATACAGACGAAGCTGTAAATGCCATAAAAACTTGGGAAGGCCCAGATAAAAAGTAGATTGCTTATATAATTAGATATAAAAAAAACGCCCGAACCAATTGGTTCGGGCGTTTTACATTATGTTAACAACAAAAAATCTTATAATTAAATCTTAGCAGATTTAACTGTTTTGATAATTCTACCAGCAATCTTATATGGATCACCGTTAGAAGCAGGTCTTCTATCTTCTAACCAACCTTTCCAGCCTTGCTCTACTGTAATAATTGGAATACGTATAGAGGCACCTCTATCAGAAATACCAAAGCTAAAGTCAGTAATTGAAGCAGTTTCGTGAAGACCAGTCAAACGTTGGTCGTTAAATTCACCATAAACTGCAATGTGTTCTTTTACAACTGGGCGGAAAGCTTCACATATTTTCTCGTAAACTTCTTTAGAACCACAAGTTCTTAAAACCTCGTTAGAGAAGTTAGCGTGCATACCAGAACCGTTCCAGTCCATATCCTTACCTAATGGTTTTGGGTGGTATTCAATATAGTAACCATATTGTTCTGTTAATCTATCTAAAAGGTATCTAGCTACCCAGATTTCATCACCAGCTTTCTTAGCACCTTTAGCGAACAATTGAAATTCCCATTGTCCAGAAGCAACCTCTTGGTTAATTCCTTCAAAATTTAAGCCAGCATCAATACAAAGATCAGCGTGCCTTTCAACAAGTTCTCTACCGTGTGTGTGCAAACCACCTACAGAACAGTAGTACATTCCCTGTGGAGCAGGATATCCGCCAATAGGGAAACCTAAAGGAAGTTGTGTTTTTGTATCCATGATAAAGTACTCTTGTTCAAAACCGAACCAGAAATCATTATCATCATCATCAATACCAGCTCTACCGTTTGAAACATGTGGAGTACCATCAGCATTTAAGACTTCAGTCATTACTAAAAAGGCATCTCTACGTGCAGGATCTGGATATATAGCAACAGGTTTTAATAAACAGTCAGAAGACCCGCCTTCGGCTTGTCTTGTTGAGCTTCCATCAAAAGACCACATATCGCAATCCTCTAATTTTCCGCTAAAATCGTTTACAACTTTAGTTTTGCTACGCATGTTCTGTGTGGGGAAATATCCATCCAACCAGATGTACTCTAATTTAGTTTTGCTCATAATTACGGTAATTAATTTTAAATTTAAAGACGAACAAAAATATGTTTTTTACTGAATTATACTAATTTTTAGGGGGGTAAATATGAAAAAAATGAGTATAATTTAATATAGCCCTATTTTTAATGGGGTATTTTATGGTAAGTTGATTATTTTAAGTTTTTATTATTAAATCGTTAATCCTTATTTTAGCCGATAAAAATAAAGTAAAAGTATGTCTAGACAGCGATTTGATGCTATAGCCGAAAGTAGAAAGAGAGACCGTGTAAGTGTTGATGAACAGGGCCGTAGGTCAGAGCTTTTTGCGAACAATGTATTCAATAGTGAGCGCATGTTGCAATACCTCACCAAAGATGCTTTGGCAAGTGTGCAAAGCGCTATTTTTTCTGGATCAAAAATCGATAGAAAAATAGCAGATCAAGTAGCCGAAGCCATGAAATGTTGGGCTATAGAAATGGGTGCTACACATTATACACATTGGTTTCAGCCACTTACTGGGGCTACCGCGGAGAAGCATGACGCCTTTTTTGATTTAATGCCAGACGGTAGGGCTTTGGAGAAATTTGGAGGTGGACAATTGGTGCAACAAGAACCGGATGCTTCTAGTTTTCCCAGTGGAGGAATTCGTAATACATTTGAAGCAAGAGGATACACTGCATGGGATCCAACAAGTCCGGCTTTTGTATACGATACCACCTTGTGTATACCAACAATATTTGTTTCGTATACGGGAGAGGCCTTAGATAATAAAGCACCTTTATTGCGAGCTTTAGGAGCTGTTGATGAAGCTGCAACGGCCGTAGCTAGATATTTTGATAAAACAGTAGTAAAAGTAAATGCCACTTTAGGTTGGGAGCAAGAGTATTTTTTGGTAGATAAGGAGCTTGCTTTTTCTAGAATTGATATTAGTTTAACCGGGAGAACGTTGGTTGGGCATTCAGCGGCAAAAGGTCAACAGTTAGATGATCATTATTTTGGGGTAATTCCCTTACGTGCCATAAACTTCATGAAGGAGTTGGAGGTAGAGTGTATGCGCTTAGGTATTCCATTGAAAACAAGACATAATGAGGTTGCTCCTAATCAATTTGAATTGGCTCCTGTTTATGAAGAAGCAAATTTGGCGGTAGATCACAATTTACTTTTAATGGATGTTATGGACCGTATTGCTGATCGGCATCATCTTAAGGTTCTTTTTCATGAAAAACCATTTGCAGATATTAATGGCTCGGGTAAGCATAATAATTGGTCCTTAGCTACGGATACGGGTGTAAATTTATTGAGCCTGGTTCTACACCAATGAAGAATCTTCAGTTTTTGACGTTTTTTATAAATACAATAAAGGCTGTTGATACCTATGAAGAATTATTGCGATCGTCTATTGCATCAGCAGGTAATGATCATAGATTGGGCTCTAATGAAGCACCACCAGCCATTTTTTCCATATTTGTAGGTAAACAGTTAAGTAGTGTTTTAGATGAATTAGAAGGTGTGTCCAAAGGGAAACTGTCACCGGAAGAGAAAACAGAACTGAAACTAAATGTTGTTGGTAAAATCCCTGAAATTTTATTAGACAATACAGATCGTAATCGTACTTCTCCTTTTGCGTTTACTGGGAATAAATTTGAAATGCGAGGTGTTGGATCAAAGACCAACTGTGCAAAACCAATGACCATTCTAAATACAATTGTTGCGAAACAGCTGAAAGAGTTTAAAAAGGAGGTAGACGCGTTGGTAGATAAAAAGAGTCTTAAAAAAGATGAGGCTGTTTTTAATGTGCTACGTGAATATATCAAAACATCAAAACGTATTCGTTTTGATGGTGATGGATATAGCGATGAATGGGAGAAAGAAGCAAAACGAAGAAAATTAAGTAATAACAAAAATACGCCACAAGCTTTACAAGTTTTGACCTCAAAAGAGAGTCTAAACCTTTTTGAGTCTATGGGCGTTATGAGTGAAAAAGAGGTTGTAGCGAGACAAGAAGTTGAGCTGGAAGCCTATATTTTACATATCCAGATTGAGGGTAGAGTATTCAATGAATTAGTGTACAATCATATAATTCCTTCAGTAATAGAATACCAGAATATTTTGATTAAAAATGTTTTGGGCCTAAAAGAAATTTATGGTGCCGTACACAGAAAATTGACAGATGGCCAGTCGGGAATTATTGAGCAAATTGCTGAGCATGTCACAGAGCTTAAAAAGCAGACAGATGCTATGATTGATGCTAGAAGAAAAGCAAATAAGCTTACCGATACCCATAAAAAAGCATTTGCTTACTGTGATAATGTAAAACCATATTTTGATGAAATACGGATGCATTGCGATAAATTAGAAAGACTAGTAGATAACCGCTTTTGGCCATTAACTAAGTACCGCGAGTTGTTGTCTATTAAATAAGTGTAAACTAGGTGCTCTATCAGCTACGTTTTAGATAACAATTAGTTGAGAGGCGCAAATATTGGTCAAAGTGATGTAAGGCAGTGGTGAAAAGTTATACTAAGTAAAGAATATTATAAATATTCTCAATATGCATAGTACCTTAAAAAAATACCTTTTCACCCTGCTTTTTTTATTTTCTATTTCTCTTTTCTCTCAAGGAGCTTGGACGAAGGCAAAAAACGAAGCTTATGTCCAACTATCTTATTATAACATAGCCGGCTATTCAGGTATCTATGGAAATCCGGATTATAGAACCGAGCGTAAATAATAACAGATAATACTCTTCAACTTTTTGGTGAATACGGTATTTCCGATAAGACTACTGTTTTGTTAAGTCTGCCTTTAAAAATGATAAAAGCTGGCGATGTAGTATCATCTGCTAATGGTACGCCTATTACTTCAGATGGTTCTGAAACTGCTTTGGGTAATTTGGTAGTTGGTGTAAAACACCAACTTTATAATAATAAATGGGTGATTTCAGGTCAGCTTAATGTTGAGGCTAACACCGGAAACTATTTTGAGGCATCAGGACTTAGAAGTGGGTATGATACATTTACATTATCTCCGAAACTTAATATTGGTAGAGGTTATGATAACTTCTTTGTTCAAGCGTCTACAGGAGTAGATATCCGTTTTAACGGCTATAGTTCAAATTTTAGAGCTAGTGCTGAAGCAGGGGTAAAACCTATAAAACGACTTTGGTTAATTGGTTTTCTAGACTTTTCAACCTCTTTTGAAAATGGAGATGTTATACTTCCCGAAGCTAATTTGGCTACTGGATTGTATCTTAATGATCAGGAGTATGTTGCCTATGGTATAAAAGCCATAGTAGAAATTACAGAAAAATTTGGAGTGTTAGCTAACTATACTTCAGCAATTTCCGGAACCAATGTACCTAAAAGAGCGGTTATTGGTGGAGGTGTTTATCATAAATTCTAATCTGTTGAAGAACTTTTAGAAAGTTTTTTTCGTCAAGCTATGATTATTCGGTGAATACCTTATTTTTGCCCAAAAGCCACAATAATGAGTTCGTCTACTAGTGAAAGATATAGCCAAAGAGGTGTTTCAGCCTCAAAAGAAGATGTGCACAACGCCATAAAGAATATTGATAAGGGACTCTTTCCAAAAGCGTTCTGTAAGATTGTGCCAGATTATTTAACGAATGATGAGGATTATTGCTTGGTGATGCATGCAGATGGTGCCGGAACAAAATCTTCATTGGCTTATATGTACTGGAAAGAAACGGGAGATTTATCCGTTTGGAAAGGTATTGCTCAAGATGCACTTATTATGAATATAGATGATCTTATCTGTGTTGGTGCTACGGATAATATTATGCTTTCTTCTACTATAGGACGTAATAAGAACTTGATTCCCGGTGAAGTAATATCTGAAATCATTAATGGAACCGAAGAGCTAATCAAAGATTTGGCATCACATGGTTTAACAATCCGTTCTACAGGCGGCGAAACGGCAGATGTGGGAGATTTGGTACGTACTATTATTGTGGATTCTACAGTTACCGCTCGTTTAAAGAAGAAAGATGTTATAGATAACGCCAATATAAAAGCAGGAGATGTTATTGTTGGTTTGGCCTCATTTGGTCAAGCTACTTACGAAAAAGAATACAATGGAGGTATGGGTAGTAATGGACTTACCTCTGCCAGACATGATGTGTTCTCTAAATATCTTGCGGAGAAATATCCAGAGAGCTTTGATGCTTCCGTGCCAGATGATTTGGTTTATTCAGGTAATACAAAATTAACTGATAAGATTGATGATGTTCCTTTGGACGCTGGTAAATTGGTATTGTCGCCAACACGTACTTATGCGCCTATTGTAAAGAAAATACTTAATAAATATTCTTCTGAAGATATTCATGGTATGGTGCACTGTAGTGGTGGTGCGCAAACCAAAATTCTACATTTTGTAGATGAGCTTCACATTATAAAGGATAATCTTTTTCCTGTTCCACCGCTTTTTAAATTAATTCAAGAACAATCCGGTACAGACTGGAAAGAAATGTATCAGGTTTTTAACTGTGGCCATCGTCTTGAAATTTATACAAATGAAACTGTAGCCAAAGAACTTATTGCTATTTCAGAAAGTTTTGGCGTAGATGCTCAAATTGTGGGTAGGGTAGAAGCTAGTGCTTCTAAAAAACTAACAATTGAGAGCACTTATGGCAAGTTTGTTTATTAAAAGCATACGAATCGATTCAATACTTCGTTTTCTATAGTAAACCTCAGTACTATGGAAAGAAAACAGTTCTTAAAAACTTTAGGAGCCAGTGCGGCTTTTGCGCTCGCTTTTCCATGTTTGCATGGTTGTTCTAATGATAGCGAAGAAGATGAGAGTGCGGAAGGAAACACCCCCGTGCCTACCGGAATAGATTTTACCCTAGACTTAAGTGATCCCGAAAATGCAAAACTTGCTAATAATGGCGGATTTGTATTGAAAAATTTAGTGGTGGTAGCTAAAAACTTGGAAGGAGAATTTGTTGCAGCTAGCCAAGTTTGTAGCCATCAAGGTTATGACGAAGTGCGTTTTGTTGATTTGGATGGCGGTATATTTTATTGTGATGTACACGGGTCTCGTTTTGAGCAAAATGGCACGCCAATCAATAAAGTAGATGGAGCAACAGCAAAGACATTGAAGATTTTTAAAACTGAATTAACTGATAATATGTTGCGCATTTTTGAATAAATGGCACCGAATTTGTTTTAGCCTAGATATGAAGAAGATTATATTTTTATTTTGCATGATCGTTGTCACCTCTCTTTCTGCCCAGGATTGGCAGGAAAATTATGCAGAAGCTCAGGCTTTGGCAAAGAAGAACGATAAGAATTTACTATTGGTTTTTGCCGGGTCGGATTGGTGTGCCCCTTGTATAAGACTAGAAAAGACAATTTGGGAATCTGAAGAATTCAAGAAATTTGCTGAAGCCGATTTAATACTTTATCGAGCTGATTTTCCAAGAAAAAAAGCAAATAAACTTAGTGAAGAGCTAACCGCCCAAAATAACGGCTTAGCCGAAAAATATAACGCTCAGGGGCATTTTCCCTTAGTAGTTCTGTTGAATAAAGAGGCTGAGGTCTTAGGGGAGACAGGTTATCTCAAACTCTCTCCTAATGAATATATAACACATTTAAAATCTATGTTTTAGTGAGAATAGTATTTTACATACTTTCTTTTTTTTTTCTTATCCAGTGGTTTTGCCCATAAAAGAAACTGGTAACTGTACATAAGGCTATGGAGCTTATGGTACACGGTTTGATATTACCGTTGTATCCGGTAATGAAGATTTAGGGTATATAAATATTGAAGAGGCTACTGCGGAAATCCTTCGTATAGAAAATATGATTTCTGCATGGAACCCAGATTCCGAAACTTCATTGATAAATAAAAATGCTGGTATCAAGCCCGTAAAAGTAAGTATGGAGTTGTATATGCTTATTGAACGCGCCAAACAGATTTCTGAAATTACGGATGGTGCATTCGATATTTCTTTCGCTTCCATGGATAATATCTGGAAATTTGATGGTTCTATGAAGGAAATGCCTAGTCCTGACGATATTCGTGAGTCGATTAAAAACGTAGGTTACGAAAAAATTATTTTGAACCCTATAGAGAGAACAGTGTATTTGAGTCAAAAGGGCATGAAGATTTCTTTTGGAGCAATTGGTAAAGGCTATGCTGCGGATAAAGCTAAGGAGTTTCTTGTTTCTAAACAGGTTTTGGGTGGTATTATCAATGCCGCAGGAGATTTAACTACTTGGGGAACAAAAGCAACAGGAGAAAAATGGTTAATTGGTATAGCGAATCCATTAAGTGAAGAAAAGATTTTTTCTTGGTTACCAGTTGTAGAATCTTCAGTAGCAACCTCTGGAAATTCTGAAAAATACGTCACTTTTGATGGAGTTAAATACTCCCATATTTTAGATCCTAGAACTGGTTATCCTTCTACAGGAATTAATAGTGTTTCCGTTTTTGCAAAGAGCGCAGAACTTTGTGACGCTTTAGCAACAGCAGTATATATAATGGGCAAAGAAGATGGGTTGGCTCTGATAAATCAATTGGGCGTTACCGAAGTTATTTTGATTGATGCTGATAATAAGGTGTATAAGAGTAGTGGTATTTTATTGAGTGATGAACCTAAATAACCTCATTTTTTGAATAATTGCTTCATTAAGAAAGATACCCTTCATTCTTTAAATCTTTTTTGGAATTTATCGGTTTACAATATCCTTCTTTTAATTAAGCGAGTTATTTGTTTTCATGATTACTTTGTGAAAATAGTTTTTGGAGCAAATAAAAGGGGTTGAGATGATTTAATAGAAAACTAGCTAAATACTTCAGGTGTAGTAGATAGAATGAAGCATAAAATTAGGTAGATTGTTTCGTTTTCTATCTTTTTAAAAGTGATAGAGCTTTAAAACAGCACAGTAACTTACTAAGTCTACGGATAAAAAATGCTTTTTATCAAAACCAAGGTATATCAATAAATGTACAAATTTGTCGTAAATTCGCAACACAAGTGATGTAAGATAATGATAGATAAACTTAATATTGTTAAGCAGCGTTTTGATGAGGTTTCTGACCTTATTATTCAACCGGATATTATTTCGGACCAGAAACGCTATGTAGGATTGACCAAAGAATATTCCGATTTAAAGGAGCTTGTAGCTAAACGTGAGCAGTACTTAGAGCTCATGAGCAACATTGAAGAGGCGGAAGAAATTATAGCGGACGGTAGTGATGCAGAGATGGTAGAAATGGCCAAAATGCAGCTAGATGAAGCAAAAGGGGGTATACCTAAAATAGAAGAGGAAATTAAATTAATGCTCATACCTAAAGATCCTGAAGATGCCAAAGATGTGGTAGTTGAAATTAGGGCTGGAACTGGTGGAGATGAGGCTAGTATTTTTGCTGGGGATTTATTTCGTATGTATACCAAGTATTGCGAAGGCAGGGGTTGGAAAACTAATGTTATAGATTTAAGCGAAGGTACCAGTGGTGGTTATAAAGAAATTCAGTTTGAAGTAACTGGTAAGGACGTATATGGTACCCTTAAGTTTGAGGCCGGTGTGCACCGTGTGCAGCGTGTACCTCAGACAGAAACACAAGGAAGGGTACACACCAGTGCTGCAACCGTAATGGTACTTCCTGAAGCTGAAGATTTTGATGTTCAGATAGATCCAAAAGATGTTCGAATAGATTTTTTCTGTTCTTCAGGTCCTGGTGGTCAGTCCGTGAACACCACGTATTCTGCAGTGCGTTTAACACACATCCCTACGGGATTGGTTGCGCAATGTCAAGATCAAAAGTCACAGCATAAAAATAAGGATAAAGCCTTTAGGGTATTGCGCTCACGTCTGTATGATCAAGAACTTGCTAAAAAGCAAGAAGAAGATGCGGCAAAACGTAATTCTCAAGTAAGCAGTGGTGACCGTTCAGCTAAGATTAGAACGTACAATTATCCACAAGGTCGTGTAACGGATCACCGTATTGGGTTGACTCTTTACGATTTGCAAAATATTATTGATGGTGATATTCAAAGGATTATCGATGAGCTTAGCTTCGTGGAGAATACCGAAAAACTAAAAGAAGCTTCCGAGATTTTTTAATGTACCAATTTTTAAAAACTTAATTATAGCCGTAGCTCCTCTATGACTACTGAAGAACTTGTTGCCCAGATTAGAAAGAAAAAATCATTTCTATGTATTGGTCTTGATACCGATTTAGAAAAAATTCCGGCGCACCTTCTTGGTGAAGAAGATCCAATATTTGCTTTTAATAAAGCTATTATTGATGCTACCCATGATATATGTGTGTCGTACAAGCCTAATATAGCTTTCTATGAAGCGTATGGTATCAAAGGATGGCAGTCCTTAGAGAAGACTATAAAATACATTAACGCTAACTATCCAGAGCTATTTACAATAGCTGATGCTAAGCGAGGAGATATTGGTAATACTTCCACACGTTATGCAAAAGCGTTTTTCGAGGATTTAGAGTTTGATTCTGTTACCATAGCCCCGTATATGGGCAAAGATTCGGTTGAACCTTTTTTGGCTTTTAAAGATAAGCACACCATATTATTGGCATTAACATCTAATGTTGGTGCTTTTGACTTTCAAACAAAATTGATAGACGGAAAGGAATTGTACAAAACTGTACTGGAGACTTCAAAAACCTATGCTAATTCTGAAAATCTAATGTACGTAGTAGGTGCAACCAAGGCAGAGTACTTGAAGGATATTCGGAAAATTATTCCAAAAAGCTTTTTATTGGTGCTTAAGGTGTTGGAGCACAAGGAGGAAGTCTAAAGGAGGTTTGCGAAAACGGTATGAGTGAAAATGTAGGTCTTCTTATAAATTCTTCAAGAGGAATAATATATGCCTCAGCAGAAGCGGATTTTGCGGATGCAGCAAGGCTTAAAGCTTTGGAGCTACAACGTCAAATGGCCGAACTTTTATAATTTCCGAAGAAACTACTTCATCATATTTTCTAGAACTCTTTGAATCTTCTCGGCTTTTTGCTCGAAAAATTCAACCAATTTAGCATCAGTGTACTTCATGTCACTGGCTTTGTTCAAAAAGGTCTGATACTGATACTCTAAAAGCGAAATCACGTTTCTGTTTGATGTGATTGGAGTAACTGTTCCTACTTTGCAATACTGATTTTCCATAATTATAAATGCTTTACTACAAATATACGGACGGAATCCAACTTTGGATCTCGATATTCGCTGTAGATAGCAAAAATTAAGTTGAATTGATGATTTATTAACAGTAACCAAATACAAAGCTTGCGAATCTCGTTTAAGACTTGTTAATAACTCTTTTTTTCTTGCAGTTCTGTCAAATCGTTTTTAGTTAAAATGATAAGAAATCAATAATCTCTTTCAGGGCACATAGGGAGTTGTGGGGCAGATTCTTAGTATTCTTCAGTTTTTATTGAATTTTTCGTTGTCTAACATCTTTGTGGATTATATTTTTTGGTCAAGGCAATAATGGATCAAAAGATTTAATACATTGCAAGATTCCCAAATGGGAGAAAATAATAGAACACTTGCTGAATTACGTTACATATCTAAATCAAGAATCAGATTCTTGGGTCACCTTCGTTCATGGAGCCGGAGGAAGTTCTTCTATTTGGTTTAAACAATTAAGGGAGTTTAAGAAACACTTTAATATTTTATTACTAGATCTTAGAGGTCATGGTGATTCGCAATAAGGCTTAAAAGACGCCTTTGACGATAAATATACTTTTGACTATATCACAGAAGATATCTTAGAGGTTTTGGATTATCTTAAAATTCAAAAATCTCATTTTATAGGTATTTCCTTAGGTACTGTACTTATAAGGAATTTGGCTGAAAAATATCCTGGCCGCGTGGAGAGCATGGTATTGGGCGGTGCTATTATTAGGTTGGATATGCGCTTTAGGATTTTAATGGGCTTTGGTGGTCTTTTTAAATCACTTGTTCCTTATATCTGGCTTTACAAGCTTTTTACTTTTGCGATAATGCCAGATGGCAATCACAAAGAGTCTAGATTGCTTTTTGTTCGTGAAGCAAAACGAATGTATCAAAAGGAATTTGTGAGATGGTACAAAATGGGCTCGCAAATAAATAGACTCTTACGCTTTTTTAGAGCAGGTGATATTAATATTCCTACACTATATGTTATGGGTGGTGAAGATTATCTTTTTCTTCCTTCTGTAAAGAAAATGGTTCAGAAACAATCACAATCTAGTTTGTTGACTATTGAGCATTGTGGTCATGTAGTTAATGTAGAGCAGCCTCAACTATTCAATCGGTTTGTTATAGATTTTGTGGCTGACGTAGATAGAGGATAATAAACTTCAAGTAAATACCGTGAGGAATCTTCTCCTTTCGAAATCAGAGTTTATCAGTATTTCAAAAAAAGAACATAAAAAAACCGGTGCTCCCACCGGTTTTAAACTAACTAACTCAAAAATTACTAACTCAAAAAATTCAGTATCACAATCTCTAATTTAAAATGATCAACAAGGTCTTAGAGATTGGTAGTTGTTAAAGACTACTTATGAATTTAACGGGTTAATTTTCAAGTTATTGTAAGGTTAATACAAAATATTTATTTTTAATCCTGTAAGCTAAAAACACGTCTTAAAAGATCAGTTGTTCTAGAGCTTGCGTCGTTTCTTATTTCTTTTTCTTCAACGGCAATCATCGTGAAAACACCATTAAGTGCTTCTTGAGTTACGTAGTCCGTCAAGTCTGGGTTAACCTTCTTCGTAAGCGGTATATTATTGTATTTTGTAATAAGGTTGCTCCAAATTTTATCGGCTCCTACTTTGCTAAAAGAATTCTTGATAACCGGATTGAATTTAGCGTAAAGTTGCGTTTGTGTAGCTGAAGTCAAATATTGAGTAGCAGCGTTGTCGCTTCCTAATAAAATATTCTTGGCATCACTAAATGTAATTCCCTTTACTGCATCAACAAAAATAGGAGTAGCTTCACCAACAGCATCTTCAGCGGCTCTGTTCAATACCTTAAGACCTTCATCGGCTAAACTACCAAGTCCAATGTCACGAAGAGTTTTATCTACTTTTTGAAGTTCTTCAGGGAGAAGTATTTTTACGGCTTCATTTTTTAGAAAACCATCTTCTTTGGTCAGTTTGCTTACTTGACTTTGAATGCCTTTATCTAGCGCTTCTCTAAGTCCCGCAGCAATTTGGTCATTGCCTAGGGCAACGCTTCCTTGCGGTAATTGATTTACGACCTGTTGAAGTTCGTGACATGAATTTAAGCTCAATGCAAGAAATAATATAACCAGTTTTTTCATAACTTTTTTAAAATTTAATATTGAGAAAAAAGAGCAGCTTATTAGGTACAGGTATTCTCTGTAACTAAGAACCTTGAACACTTCTTTCTATGTCTTAGGATATACTACGAAAAAATTACTGTCTTATTGTTGTAGACCATAGTCTTTCTAAGAATATGTAGCTTAACTGCTCTTGAAAGCACAATTTTCTCTAAATCACGACCTTTAGCAATAAAATCTTTTATACTATGGGCATGCGTTACCGTAGTAACATCTTGCTCTATAATAGGCCCTGCATCCAGTTCTTCGGTCACATAGTGACTTGTGGCTCCAATAATCTTTACACCACGTTTAAAAGCCGCGTGATAAGGTTTGGCGCCTGCAAATGCCGGTAAAAATGAGTGGTGAATATTTATAATACGATTGGGAAAGTTGCTTATGATTTTTGGACTTACAATTTGCATGTAGCGAGCTAAAACAATAAAATCGACTTCATATTCCTTTAAGAGTTCTAATTGTTTCGTTTCAGCTTCCGCTTTGGTATCTTTTGTTACCGGTATGTGATAATATGGAATGTTAAATTGGTCGGCAATGGGTTTAAGGTCCGGGTGGTTACTGATAATGAAAGGAATATCAACTTCAAGCTCACTAGAGTTAAATCTACTTAAAAGGTCGTATAAACAATGGTTGTATTTAGATACAAAAAGTGCCATCTTGGGTTTTACGCCCGCCTCGTGCATACTCCATTGCATGTTGTATCTATCGGCAAGTTCTCTCTGAAATTCTTGCTTGAATGTCTCAGTGGGAAAATTTGAATCTTCAAAATCACTATCCAAACGCATGAAAAATACGTTGGTTTCTTTGTCTACATGCTGGTCAAGATAAATGATGTTCCCTTTATGTTGATGTATAAAGTTAGTGGTAACACTTATGATTCCCGCTTGATCGGGGCAATGAATAAGAATAGTTGTTTTCAAAATCGATAATTTAAAATCCAAAATTAGAACTTTAAACTAACAATTTTAGTATATCGTAAATTTAAAACAAAATGAAGAGGAGGCTGTTTAATTTAAACTACTGGTGCCCTCAGTCAGGGAAAGAATTTCGCCATTTCTTAAAAGAACGTCTAAAGATTTTTATTTCTTTTCTCAGAAGGTTCAGGTATTCTTTTTCTTTTACCCCATCATTTTCTAAGCCGTTACAGTAGGAATTAATATTACGAATCATAATATTAATGAAGCTCGCACTTTTCATCCGCTCTAAATGACACCCACTAATTTCTGCGGAAGCAATCTTTTTAGGAATAAGAATAGCGTCCGTTAATAAAGAATTTGCAATAGTATCTCTATGGCTATTAGATTGATAGAGATTCATAAGGTCTTTGTTCAAAGAAACGTACGAAGCAATCTCCCTACTCATATGGCAGAGCTCTAAAGCTTTTTTGTAGACCGGTAAGGCCCGAAGATTATCGTAAGACATTTTTCTATTACTAAGAATTAGGATTATTAAAGTTACGGCCAGTTTCCAAGTTTTACCTTTAGAATCGAAAGTGATTTTATATATTAGCTATGGATAACAAGCTATTTATTAATTTTAGGCTCGAAAATGAATATAGACGATTTAAACTGGAAAATACTCAAACTTCTTCAGGCAAATGCTCGCGAAACCTATGTGGATATTGGTAGGCAGGTAGGGCTTACCGCACCTGCTGTTGCGGAACGTATAAAGAAGATGGAAGACTTGGGTATCATAGAAGGTTACAATACAAAAGTTTCGCATGCTAAAACAGGACATCATCTTAAAGCTATTATAACTTTGAGAGCTTTTATGGGTAAACTAAAACCTTTTTTAGAGACCGTAAAAACGTATAAAGAGGTGGTGAATTGTTATCGTATCACTGGGAATGAGAATATTGTTATGGAGGTTGTATTAAAAGACCAGTTTCATTTGGAACGATTTATAGATAAACTAATTCAGTATGGTGAGACGCGTACCCACATTATACTATCTAACGTAGTATCAAGTGCACCAATAGGAAAGAATCCCTTTTAGAAAGGAGTTATAGGTCAAATAATTCCGTTGCCCGAAATTTTTAAATAAGTGCTAAGAACCTGTAAAGAGTTTCTTATATTTAACTTTCAGGCTTTCTGGAATCATGCTATTGAAAATGAAAATATTAGGTTTTTTAGTACTATTACTGTCGTCTATTGGGCTCAGGGCTCAGATAAACGTTGATGTCACCACTTATTCGGTAGAAGAGTTGGTGAAGGACATTCTAATAAATAGTAATTGCGCAGAAACTGGCAATTATACTTCAAAGACCGGTAGCGCAGAAGGTGTGAACGGTATTGGTTATTTTGATGCTAATAGTTCTGACTTTCCTTTTGAAGAGGGTATTGTTCTAAGTACAGGTAGGGCTAAACTGGCTGAGGGACCTAACGATGATATTCACAATTCAGGAAGTGATGAATGGCTTGGTGATGCCGATTTGAAGTCCATTACGGGGTCAGATTTGCTATTCAACGCATCTTATATTCAATTTGACTTTGTTCCCCAAACCAATAGTATCAGTTTCAATTTCTTGTTTGCATCAGAAGAATATCAGGAAAATTACCAATGTACTTTTGGGGATGTTTTTGCATTTATATTAACCGATTCAAAAGGTGTTTCCACAAACTTGGCTGTAATTCCTAATAACAAATTGCCTGTTAGTGTTACGACTATTAGGCCCGGAGTGACAGGGGAGTGCAATAGTAAAAATCTTTCTTATTTTGATAAGATTAACGGAGATGATTCGGCAATATCTTTTCATGGTCAAACTGTTAGTATGACAGCGGAATCTTTAGTGGTGCTTAAGGCGATTCATATACTATTAAGTTGGTAATAGCGGATAATCGTGATTCTCAAGTAGACTCTGCAGTTTTTTTAGAAGCAGGAAGTTTTTCTTTAGGGTATGATTTAGGAGATGATAGAACTGTGGCTAGCGGAAACCCTGCATGTGTTAATGAAACCATAGCTTTGGATGCTACTGTTGTAGGTGTTGATGATTATGTCTGGTTTAAAGATGATGTTGAAATTGCAGCTTGGTCAGGACTGTCTACGGTAGATGTTACTGAGGGCGGCGAATACCGTGTAGAACTCGTTTTTTCTGAATCTTGCGTTGCTACTGGAACTTTAGAAGCAGATTTTATTCCCGTTCCTGTTAATATTGAGGAGCCAGATTCTTTAATTTTTTGTAATGTAGACGGCGGTGATGGTAAGATAGTGGATCTTACGGTTAATGATAAACCAATACTTGGTGCACAGGACTCACAAATCTATCAGGTTACATATTACTTATCGTTAGAAGATGCCGAGGCTTTTCAAAATGCAATTGAAACTCCCGAAGCGTATGAGATAACAAATGCATCAGAGACTATTTTTACTAGAATATCATCTGGAAATAGTTGTTATAAAACCTCTTCTTTTGAGGTAGAGTTATTAGGGGTAGATTTTGAGTCAGGATTAGAGGAGGAGTATATTCTTTGTTTGGATTCTAATGGAGGTACAATAGACCCGTTACCAGTTTTAAATACAGAACTGTTAACTTCAGAATATGGTTTTACATGGTATAAGGACAGTATTTCTCCGGAAAACTTAATAACGGGAGCAACAGATGCTTTTTATACAGCAAATGAAGAAGGTACTTATGTAGTCAATCTTCTAAATAAAGAATTGGGTTGTCAATTTTCGTTGTCTACACAAGTAGTTACTTCCCCACAGGCAGAAGTTTTTGAAGTAGTGTTTGTTTCCGACCCTTTTACGGATAATAATACCATAGATATTATGGCCGAGGGAGATGGCAGTTATCTCTATAGTGTTGACGATTCAGATTTTTCTTCAGGAAATAGATTTGAAAATCTAACAGCAGGAGAGCATACGGCTTTTGTAACGGATATTCATAACTGTAGTACACTCTCAAAAGAATTTACAGTAGTAGATTTTCCACGGTTTTTTACACCTAATGGTGATGGAGATAATGAAAGATGGTCTATAGTTGGTTTTGCAGGTATGGAGGATCCTAATGTAAGTATCTATAACCAATATGGAATGTTATTATTTCAGTTAAGCGGAAATGATAGTTGGGACGGTACTTTTAATGGAAAAATAGTTCCGTCAAACGATTATTGGTTTAGGGTAGAATACACCAAAGACGGGGAACGAAAGGAATTTAAGAGCCATTTTTCCTTAAAAAGATAGTAGCCCTCTATCTTCTTTAGAAACATCAAACTTTATTTTTAGTGTTATTTATTAAGTTTTACAATGTAAAATGTATAAAAAACACAAACTTTCTGTAGGAGAATGCTCGCTAATCATTAATTTTAATTCATGGACTTGGAAAAAATTAATGAGTACGCCCAGATTGCTACCGACAAGGTAATTTTTTACGTACCGCGAATTTTCTTGGCGGGACTTATTTTTATGGGTTGGCTTTAAGGTTGTCAAAAAAATAGTTGAACTTGTAGGTAAAGCCTTAGAAAAGACTGGGTTTTCAGAAACCTTACGCCCTTTTTTATCATCTATAGTAGGGGTGCTTCTAAAAGGTACTGTGCTATTTGTTATAGCCACCGTGCTTGGTGCAGATCTAACAGGTTTGTTTGCAATACTTGCCGCAGCTGCTTTTGCAGTAGGTATGGCTTTGCAGGGGAGTTTAGGAAATTTTGCCTCAGGTATTTTGATTTTAACACTCAAACCTTTTAAAGTAGCAGATTGGATTCAGGTAGAAGACAAGTTTGGTAGGGTGGTTGAAATTGGTATTTTTAGTACAGATGTACTTACTCCTGGTAATAAAATATTAATTATTCCCAACTCAATGATAACAGAATCTGTAGTAACGAACTACTCAGAAAAAGGGATGATCAGGTTGGAATTGGAGGTTACCATGCCTTATGAAGAAAGTTTTCCAAAAGTAAGACAGGTTTTAGAGGAAGCTCTAAAAGAGGTTTCAAAAATACTTCCTGAGCCTGTGCCGGAAATTGGTATTGTAGATTTTGACTCCCATAATGTACAATTAATTGTACGACCATATGTGTTGCCCGATGATTTTTGGGAGGTTACTTTTAGCGCTAACAAGGCTATAAAAAAGGCCTTTAGTGCACATGATATTAAAGTGGCTTACTCAGAAGGTGTTGAAATAGGTAAAATAGGAGAGTAGTCTTGTCTCCCTATTCATTTATGGAACATACATCTAATAAAGATCTTTAGGTACCGGCCGTTTGGCTAGATTTTTGATGATTAAATTTTATGAAAAGAATACTACTGTTGTTGGCATTTAGTGCTACGTTTATTGGTTCTGCACAAAATATTACATTAAAAAAAGGTGTGGTAATAGATTCATTAGTAGTCAATGATACCGTTCCCGAAACATTTTCCTTGTACCTGCCAAAGAAATTTGATGTTTCTAAAACTTGGCCGGTAGTATTTGTTTTTGATATGAACGGTAGAGGCAAACAATCTTTAGCCATGTTCAGTGCTGCTGCCGAAGAACAGGGGTATGTACTTGCAGCTTCCAATAATATTAGTGATACACTATCTATTACTAAAAATATACTAATTACAAGCAGAATGTTGAATACAGTGACTACTATGTTACCTATTCAAAAGAACGGCATATATACAAGTGGTTTTGCTGCTGGAGGCCGGTTTTCTACTCTAATTCCAGTTTTTATAAAGGGTGTGAAAGGTGTGGTTGCCTGTGGTGCGTCAGTAGCTAATATTGAGGTGCTTACGAATAGAAACCCGTTTCATTTTATCGGTATTGTTGGGGATGAGGATTTTAGTTATCCAGATATGTTAGCGGCAGAAAAAATTCTGAACAAATTAAAGTACCCTAACCAATTGTTGATTTTTGATGGTGGTGAGGAATGGCCTAAAACTTCAGATCTTAGTGAAGCCTTAAGAATATTGACTTTGGCAGCAATGGCAAAAGGGAATGTGTCAAAAGATGAAGCATATATAGATGCAAACTATAAGTCAGATTTGGTAAAAGTAAATAGGTTGTATTCTGCAAATAAACCTCTATTAGCTGATAGTTGGTTGGAGGAGATGTCTGAGATATACCAACCTTTTATGCCTTTGGATTCTATAAAAGCGAGTAGAAAGACGTTGCGAAAAAGCCGACTATTCAAAAATAAAAATAGAACTCAGAATGCACTCTCTTTAAAAGAGAGCTTAATTAAAGACGAGTATAATTATTATTTAGAGGAAGATATTCTTACCTATAATTACAATAATTTAGGATGGTGGAAATATCAAATGGAAGAGCTTCAGAAATTTCGTAAAAATCCTGAGGTACTTCAGCAAAAAATGGGGAAACGTTTGGAAGGCTATTTGAAAGCATTGGTTTCTGATAATGTAGATATCCTTAGCGCAGAGGACCCGATTGATGGAGAAGCCTTGAATTTTTTATGGATGCTGAAGACAGTAATTGAGCCAGATAATTTTGAAAGTTATCTAAAAATCATATCCTACACCGCCAAAACCGACGATTATGGTACAGCTCTTTTTTACTTAGAAGAACTTCTGAAAAAAGGATATAAGAACCGAAGCGAACTTTACGCTCTGGAAAATACTGCGTTGCTACGCATAACACCGGAGTTTAATGAATTGGTGGAGAAATATTTAAAAGGGGCCCGTTATTCCATTATTGAAGAATAATGGCTGTTATTCCACAATAAGATGTGGAGTTTCCTGTAAGTTCCAGTCAATGACCAAGCCTTTTGCTAAAGCATCAGCAACTTCTTTTCCGTATAAATGCTCGCATAAGTAGAGGGCAGCTTCAAAACTTTTAGCACCTCCTGCCGAAGTAATATATTTTCCATCATGAACAAATAGAACGTTATCGGCTACTTTTAAGCTGGGAAACATCTTGCGGTATGTTTCAATATCGCTAGGGAAGGTCGTAGAGGTTTTTCCTTTAAGAACATCGGCTTTAGCCAAAACAAAAGCACTGTAGACTTCCCCTTATTAGGACACCTCTAAATTCGATAAATAATTATTATTTAGGTCAGGTTTGATGAAGAATTTAAATTCTTCATCAAACCTGTGCATGTATTCTTTAGGTGATTTGTTGCCCAGGATTTATGTGGATGATTAAAATTATAGTCCTCTCTCCAGTTGTCGCTTATCCTTTGAAGTTGATGGATATCATTAAAATAATAGGCATCCAGTATGTCTTCCCTGAAGAAGCGATTGAAACGTTCTATGTAACCATTCTGCATTGGTTTTCCGGGTTGTGTATATTTAATTTCTATATGGTTTTTCGTGCACCAGTTCATGAAGGTCCTAGATATGAATTCAGGTCCGTTATCGCACCGAACATATTGAGGTGTCCCTATTTCTTCTTTGAGGTTTTCCAATGTTTCCACCACCGCTCTAGCTGGGTATGAGAGTCCTGCATCGATCGCTATAGCTTCACGGTTGCAATCATCTATGACGTTGAGCACACGCAGTTTTCTTCCATCTATAAGGGCATCGCTCATAAAATCCATACTCCAACATTCATTAAGGGTCGACGGAGTTTCCAAAGGTTGCTTTATGCGTTTTATCAAACGCTTCTTATGTTTACGCCTAAGGCTGAGCTTCATATCACGATATACTCGCAATACACGCTTTCTGTTCCATTTTAGACCTTCACGACGGATCTTGTAGTAATACTCGTCAAAACCTCTGGTAGGATAGGCTTCTGCCAGCTCGGTCAGTTTATCGATAACCTCGCTATCGTCTCTTTTACTCTGGTAATACCACATTGACCTGCTTAAGCCTACCACACTACAGGCACGCACGATGGGAATTACATATTGTTCGATGAGATACTTTGCACGAACTCTCTTGTCGGAAGGCCTTAGAACTTTTTTGATAGTACGTCCTTCAGCATCTTATTATCCAAACTAACATCAGCGTACATCTGTTTTAACTTGTTGTTCTCATCTTCCAGTTCCTTAAGCCGTTTAAGTTGCTGTTGCTCCATACCACCGTACTTCTTGCGCCAGTAGTAAAATGTGCTTTTATCTATTCCCAGTTCTCTTGAAACATCGCCAACGGATCTTCCTTGTTGATTCTCCTTTAGAGCCTTGATAATCTGACTCTCGCTAAACTTGCTGTTTTTCATCGTGACAGTTTGAATTTAAAGTTAGTAAATTCGAATTATGAACTGTCCTATTTTTAGGGAAGCCTACAGCACCATCGCAATGGCTTGTCATAAATAAGGCAGAACTATCTATTTTACGAACAAAATCAAGCATTACGGTATCCTTTAAATCTGTGTCTAAATGATGTTCTGCACTAGGTATTACCAGAATATCTATTTGTGGCAGCTGGTCTTTGGTATAATCAAAGTCAGGCAATAAGCGCATACCTTCAAAAGTTGTTATAGGGTCTAATGTGTTGGCCACGGTAAAGGTATTCATGGCTTTTATGTTTTCCCGGTATTTGGTATGTTGAAAAATATCGAACGGAGCCGTTAGTTCCGTGTTGAAAGTCCCATCCATAATTAGAAAAGCTACATTGTAACGGTCGGGAGAAATTTCGGGAGCAATCCGTTTTAAATCCGCTATGGCCTTAGGTTGTTTTTTTGGTGTGTTACAGGAGCAGAACAAAGTCAGTATGAGTAATATTGGATAAATTTTGTTCATTTTTAATCTTTTACGCCGCAATGTACAATTGGTTCAATTAGGTTAATAACTTTATATTGTATTTTTGTTGCAAAAATTGATTGTATGCGAATTCTTGTTTTGGTTTTTTTTCTTATGGTTTTGGGATGTAAGACCGATAAAAAATACCACGATGCGCCTGAGGAAAAGGTAGTGGTTGTTGAAACCGATGCGTTACAGGCCATCTTGGACCATCAGGAAAAATTAAATAAGGAGTTTAAAAATCCAGAGACTTCGCCATTACCGGATCGTTATCGCAAAAATTTTGAGGCATTGGATTTCTTTGCGCCTGATACTAATTATGTAGTAACGGCCAAGTTTGTTCGTACGCCAGAAGCTTTACCTTTTTTAATGCCTAGTACTACCGGAGATTCTTCTGAGGAAACGGTTTATGGTATAGCCCATTTTACTTTAAATGGAAAAAACAGACAATTAGAGGTGTATCAAAATAAGGAATTGATGCAACAAGAAAAATATAGGGATTACCTATTTTTACCTTTTACTGATAATACCAATGGTGTAGAGACGTATACAGGTGGTAGATATATTGATCTTTCTATACCTGATGGAGATACTATAGTTATCGACTTCAATAAAGCTTATAATCCGTACTGTGCTTATAATAAGAAGTATTCTTGTCCTGTTGTTCCTAGTGTAAATAATTTGGATACAGAGATACTAGCTGGTGTAAAAGCTTTTGACCCTTCCAAAAAATAAAGACCCCAACGTTAAACGTCAGGGCCTTTACTTGAATTAGCTTTAAATTATAAACACTTAACCATTATAATTCTTTTTTAGAAAGAGTAGACTGCAGCTAGAACAAAAGAAGATAAGCTCTTTTGCGCCATTAAGTCACTATCAAGAAAATATCCAGAATCATCTGAAGCCGTATCTAAACGAAGTTCAGGCTTGATCATTAAATTTCCTATAGTTGCACTACCGGTTAAAGTAACAGCGAATACACTTGCATCACCATCGGTAGTACTTGTTCCAATAGCTCCGAAAGAGTCAGTTTCAGCAAAATATTCTGCTCTAAGACCAATAGCAAAGTTTTCTGAAGTTGTTAACTGAGGGTAAATTGCTGCACCAGCAAAGCTTCCTGCACCGTCACCATCAAAATAAGCAGCGTTCAATCCTAGGAAGAAAGAATCAGATAAATCAAATCCACCTGTATAATCAACTTCATAAGCACCATTGTCAATCAATAGGTTTAAATACTGTCCGCTATATCCTATCTGAGCTCCGTATGTATATTTACCGGTAACATTCAATTCGGTCATATCAGTTGGGTTCATAACTGCTAACATTAAGCTAAAATCATCTGATAAAGCAATATCAGCCTTTAAACCTGTATGAGAAAACGGACCATAAGAAAACAAGTAAGAAGTACTGTAGTTAAAGTTAGCAACCGGAGATATAACTTCGTAACCTAAGAAAGTATTAAAGTTACCAAAGGTTAAAGTAACAGCATCAGATACATTCCAGTAAGCATATAATTGATTTACTATATTACCTGTTGCAGAATAAATTGGAGAAGCAAATATGGCATCCGTTCCTCTTGGGCCAAATACTAAATCTGCAACGAAACCAACTTTTTCGCCTTCATAACCTGCAACAAAATTTGCCATACCTAGAGAGAAACCTGGTAAGTTGGCGAATGATGAACCTGGCGCAGCGTTTGGAGCACCATCTGGTGCAGAATTATCTCCGTTTAGATTGGCACGGTAGTATGCATCAACAGAACCAGTAAAAGTAAATGATGGTTAGTTTCTTCCTCTTCTTCTTCCTGTGCAACAACAGCGGTCGCAGAGAAAAGTAATATTGCTAGGAAAAATAGATTTTTTACGTATTTTGTATTTGTAATCGCTTTCATCTGTATTTTTATTTTGTTATCCCTGTGTGGAATGATTTAATTGAAATCTGTGAAGATTTTGAAAGTGTTATATAACGGAGCGTTCTGCAAAACGCTCCGTTTCTAATTAATATAATTTAGTCGTTTATGAAATCTGGGTAAGCATCCATACCGTGTTCATGAATGTCAAGACCTTCAATCTCTTCTTCTTTACTCACTCTAAGTCCCATTACCGCTTTTAAGGTTCCTAAGATGATAAAGGAGCAAACTACGCAGAAGATACCTACGATCAATACTCCATATAATTGCGCCATGAATTGCTCACCGCCAGCTTGTGCTCCGAAGATACCTACTGCTAATGTTCCCCAGATACCACATACCAAGTGAACTGCAACTGCACCAACAGGATCGTCTAATTTCATTTTATCCACTAAAGCAACTGCAAAAACAATTAGTATACCTGCTAAAAAGCCAATTACTACAGCCTCATTAGGGGACATAAGGTCAGCGCCAGCCGTTATACCTACTAGACCACCTAGAATACCGTTAAGGAACATGGTTAAATCTAAATTCTTGTATAATATGGTAGATAAGATCATAGATCCAAAACCACCGGCTGCTGCTGCTAAACTTGTAGTTACTAATACCAGTGAAGTTAATTCTGGATCAGCAGAAAGTACAGAACCACCGTTGAAACCAAACCATCCTAACCAAAGGATAAGTACACCTGCTGTTGCCATAGGTATGCTATGACCCGGTATTGCTTTCGCTTTACCTTCATCATCAAATTTACCAATACGCGAACCTAGTAAAAAGATGGCAACCAATGCTGCCCAACCTCCTACAGAGTGAACTAATGTAGAACCTGCAAAGTCATAAAAACCCCATGAGTCTAAGAAACCACCACCCCATTTCCATGCGCCTACTATAGGATAAACAAGACCTACGTAAACAACTGTGAAAATCATAAAGGCTCCAATTTTAATACGTTCTGCAACGGCACCAGATACAATAGTAGCTGCTGTAGCTGCGAACATACCTTGAAACAAGAAGTCTGTCCACCATGTGTAACCTCCATCTGCATATTCTGGAGTCATTCCGTTTTCAGGAGCTGATATTCCAAAGCTATCCATAGAGAATTTAATTATTCCAGAAGACCCTTCTTCAAATCCTGGGTACATAAGGTTAAAGCCCCATGCATAGTAAAGTAAAAGTCCACCTGTAATAATAAAGATGTTCTTAAATAATATGTTTATTGTATTTTTTTGTCTTGTAAGGCCGATTTCCAAAAAAGAAAATCCGGTGTGCATGAAGAATACCAGAGCGGTAGCCAACATCATCCAAACGTTATTTGCTGTAAATAATCCTGCGTCCATTTCTATAAAGTTTAGTTATTGGTTTTTTTAGTTGATTCCAGATTGTCCGTTTTCTTTTGTACGGATTCTGTATGCTTCTAAAATTTCAGAAACAAAGATTTTCCCATCTCCAACATTCCCAGTATAAGCTACTTCAAGAATGGTGTCAATAGTACGTTGTGCAAATTCATCAGATACCACTATAGAAAGATATCTTCGTTGAATGTCGCTCGTGCTATAAGAGATACCTCTATAAACATGACCTTGTTTTTCATTTCCAACTCCGGTTACATCCCAGTAACTGAAGAAGTTAACCTCTATTTGATGTAACGCTTTTTTGACGTCATCAAACTTAGATTTTCTAATAATTGCCTCGATTTGTTTCATAAGTATTGTATTAATTAGAATAGCAAATGTATGTTAAAATAATTAACACCCTAAAAATTTTGGGGTCTAAGTAGTTATTTTTATGTTTATAGGAATTATACCCCCTATATTTTTTGGGGTGTCCAATAATATTTGCTCAAAAATGATTTTTCGTTGATTTAAATCTGCAAAAAGTAAAGGAAAATTGAAAAAAATGAAGAAAAACTGCCATAAGATTAGATAATCTTAAGTTTTCTGCTGAATGTGCTAGTTTTTTAACAAAAAGGGGGGTCAGCTGTTATAAAATTTTAATTTATAGCAATTTTGATAGCCATAGGCCAAAGGAAACTGCAGCTATGCCAACTACTACACTGGCAATTAGGTAAATAGAGAAGTGTATTAATTCGCCGGAAGTTAAGAGCGAATGTTTTTCAAAAGCAAAAGTAGAAAAAGTAGTAAAGCCCCCGCAAAATCCTGTTGCTAGTAAAAGCGTTTGGTTTGGGGTCAGATAATTGGTTTTAATAGAAAGCCCTAAAATAAGACCAATGAGCAGGCAACCTATAATGTTGACTAAAAAAGTACCTAAAAAGAAATATTGAAAGTGGGTATTGAGGGATTTAGAAACTAGATAGCGAAGTGTGCTACCTATGCCACCTCCTAAGAATACGAGTAACAATTGTTTCATCGGTGCAAATTACGTAAATAATTTATCAGATGAACTGTGCTTGTAGCACTTACTTGTTAAACCGCTTTCTTAAGTTTTGAAGAAAGATTGTTTAAAGGATAAACTTTAGGAGATGTAGACTCATTTCCCTGAGATTTTTTACCTCCGTTATTTATTCCGCTTAAACTAAATACCATAAACAGAGCATTTGCTCCGATAAGTACTAAAAGTATTGTGAAAAAAGTCATCATAATATTGCCCCTTTGGAATAGATAACGCAAAATTACGCTATTTGTTATGTTATACGTCAAAAAACGGCTTTTGGTCGTTAAAAATGGTGCTTTTAACGAATCTGTGAAGATTGTCTTAATATTTCAAGAAATGCTTAATAAAGAGGAGAATTATTACGAATGCTATGAATAAAAGTCCTACCCATTTCACCCCTTTGTAGTTTTTAGCATGTAATTTTTTGTCTTTTTTGTAAGAAAAAAAGATAATAATGATAAAACAGCTAGCAAAAATCGTTGCAAAAGCTATTTGTCCGGTGGTGAACATATTCTTTATTTTTCGGCAAAATTACGCTATTATTGGCAGAAACTATTTTTAAATCAATACAACTATAGATGAAAAACAAACTAAGTGCCGTAGCGCTTTTTCATACCTCTTTTGGGCAAGGCGTTTCAGAAACCATGAAAGCAGATTTGGGGGAAGCTAAGAATCTGCTACGTTTTAATTTGATGGACGAGGAGAACAATGAATATCTGGAAGCTGCAAAAAATGATGATCTAGTTGAGGTTGCAGATGCTTTGGGAGATATGCTTTATATATTATGTGGTACTATATTAGAACATGGTATGCAGCACAAAATTGAAGAGGTCTTTAATGAGATACAGCGTAGTAATATGAGTAAGTTGGGTGCAGACGGTAAACCTATTTACCGCGAAGATGGCAAAGTACTTAAGGGGCCAGATTATTTTAAGCCCAATATTTCCGAAATTTTAAAGGGATAATGGTATTGTCTGCGAAGTATAAAAAAACGGTCACTAAGAATTTAGTGACCGTTTTTTTTAGTACCCTTAATATATTAGGTCTATAAAAATCTTTAATTATTAAAGACCAACTCTCCAGCCAAACGGGTCTTCGGAACGGTTATATTGTATATCTGTAATCTCTTTCTTCATTTGAGAAGCGAAGCTGTTTTCTATTTCAGGTAGATCATAATCTACGCCTCTGTAGCCAAATGCAGAAATTGGTGAAATGACAGCGGCAGTACCTGCTCCAAACATTTCTTTCAATCTTCCGTTCTTAGCAGCTTCAACTACTTCTGTAACAGTAATTTTTCTTACTTCTGTTTTTATTCCTTTTTTCTCAGCTAGCTGTAGAATACTTTTTCGGGTAATACCATCTAGTATACGATCGCTAGTTGGGCCTGTAATTAAAGTATCATCAATACGAATGAAAATATTCATTGCACCAGCCTCTTCTATATATTCATGTGTGCTATCATCCGTCCAAATAACTTGGTTGTAACCTTTAGCTACTGCCAATTGCGTAGGGTAGAACTGGCCAGCGTAATTGCCACCGGTCTTTGCGTAACCTACTCCGCCATTTGCTGAACGGGAATACTTTTCTTCAATAAGAACTTTTACCTTTCCTGAAAAGTAAGATCCAGATGGGGCAAGACAAATTATAAACTTATAAGCATCAGCAGGAGAAGCGTGAAAGCCATTTCCGGACGCAAATATAAAAGGTCTTATATACATAGAACTTCCTTCGGTCTGAGGAATCCATTTGTTGTCTAATTCCAACAGCGCTTTAAGTCCTTCCATAAAAAACTCTTCTGGTAATTCTGGAATAGCCATACGATTTGCCGAGACGTTCAATCTTTTAAAGTTTTCTAACGGTCTAAAAAGCCACGTTTTGTTCTTGTCATCTTTGTAGGCTTTCATTCCTTCAAAAATAGATTGACCGTAGTGGAAAATTTTTGCAGATGGATCAAGAGTAATAGGCTGGTAGGGAGTTATTTTTGGAGTTTCCCAAGCACCATTTCTATAATCGCAGACGAGCATGTGGTCAGAGAATACACTGCCAAAGGCAAGATTGTTAAAATCTACTTGTTCGATTTTGGATTCTTTTACCTTTTCTATGCTGATTTTTTGCATGGTCGAGTTCATAATTTTTAGAATTAAAAAATTAAAATTAACGAATTATCCTTACCTGTTCTTCTTTTTTCGTTATAAAATGCCCAGTTTTGCGGTACATATCTAATTTTTATCGGAAATGCGTCTATTTAACAATTTACTTGCGGTTTTTATGGTGGTTTTAGCCTGTAGGGGTCAAGAAACAGAAAAGGTCACTTTTGACGGTGTTGACTATCAAATTATTGGTGCTAATCTAGAGGCTAGTAATGTCTTGACAGATGCGGAAATGACAATGAGGTTTGATAAAATGACGGTTAAAGATACGCTTCGGACAAAATTTAAAGCCACAGTAACAGATGTTTGTAAAGTAAAAGGTTGTTGGATGAAGTTAAAGTTAGATGACGGGCAAGAAGCAATGGTGCGCTTTAAGGACTATGGTTTTTTTATGCCAAGTGATATAACAGGGAAAGAAGTAATTGTAAATGGATATGCTTATGTTGAAGCTATGAGTGTGGAAGATCAAAAGCACTACGCCAAAGATGGGGGAGAAGCAGAGTCGGAAATCGCAAAAATTACGGAACCTAAGAAAACCTTTGGTTTTGAGGCAGATGGTGTTTTGATTAAAAATCAATAGTTTGGAAAGAAAGATTATTACCACAGGAGATGGATCTAAGACCATTCAGATTTCTGAATGGGATGAGCAGTACCACTCAAAACACGGTGCTGTACAAGAAGCATATCACGTTTTTATAAAACATGGTCTCTCACTCTTCTTTGGAAAAAAGGTAGCTATTCTTGAAATAGGTTTCGGTACAGGACTTAATGCCCTAATTACCCACATTGAATCAAAAAAAAATAATACAGAAGTTGCTTATAGAGGCGTGGAAGCTTACCCTGTTTCTACAGAAGAATTAGAACAGCTCAATTATATTTCAGAATTAAAGGCTGAAGAATTTCAAAAGGATTTTGAAAAGATGCACCAGTCGCCTTGGGAAAGCGATATTCTAATTTCCGAAAATTTTATTCTTGAAAAGGAGCAAAAGCTCTTTGCTGATATAGCAGACGAAAATGTTTTTGATCTTGTTTATTTTGATGCATTTGGTGCACGGGTTCAACCAGAGTTGTGGACCGAAGAGATATTTTTAAAGATGTACCGTGCCATGAAAGAAGGTGGAGTTTTAGTTACTTATGCAGCCAAGGGTAGTGTAAGAAGAGCTATGCTCGCGGTAGGTTTTGAGGTAGAACGCTTGCCTTGGCCCACCGGGAAAAAGAGAGATGTTAAGAGCCAGAAAGTAGTTTTTTAGTTCTAAAGAAAAGTTAACAAAACACAGGTCATCCCATTTTCTTAACATATGAACACGGTTTAGTGTTAAATCCGAATTAAATGATAGTCAGTTGGTTTGGAAATCCTATATCTTTGGTTTATGAGAATACTGATTACAGGGGCAACAGGTCTGGTAGGCAGTGCGATTGTAGAGCAATGCCACAAGAAAGATATTGCGGTAAATTATCTTACTACCAGTAAAAGTAAAATTACTTCAGAGCCCAAATTTCAAGGTTATTATTGGAACCCTGATAAAGGAGAAATCGATTTAGATTCCCTTGTCGGAGTTTCTGCTATTATAAATTTGGCAGGTGCTAGCATCTCCAAAAGATGGACCTCCAGTTATAAGAAAGAAATTATGTCCAGTCGGGTTAATTCCTTGCGTACGCTGCATACTGCGTTGGAAAAGGTAGATGCCACAGATATATTCTCTTTTGTCTCAGCATCTGCAATTGGTAGATACCCAGATTCTTTAAGCAAATTTTATACGGAAGAAGAAACAGCCGTAGACGATAGTTTTTTAGGAGAAGTAGTAGAGGTCTGGGAAAATGAAGTAGATAAATTCAATAGTTTTGATTTTAAAGTTGCCAAAGTAAGAATAGGTTTGGTAATGTCTTGTAAAGGCGGAGCGCTTCCGGAAATGGCAAAACCGGTCAAAAACTATGTTGGAGCTGCATTTGGTAGTGGCGAACAATGGCAGTCTTGGGTTCATGTTTCAGATTTAGCACGGATTTTTATGTTTGTCGTGGAGCATGGGTTGGAAGGTGTTTATAATGGTGTAGGTCCTAACCCGGTAACGAATACTAAGCTTGTTAAAGAAATAGCCAAGGTTTTAGATAGGCCAATTGTGCTACCTAATATACCTAAGCTGGTTATGAAGATAATTTTAGGTAAAATGTCTTATTTGCTGTTTGCCAGCCAACGGGTAAGTTGTAAAAAAATAGAGGAAGAAGGTTTTAATTTTATCTTTCCTAATGTATGTGTAGCGTTAGAAGCAATATACAGTAGTCCAGAATGTACCGAATCATCTGAATTGGGTTCTTTAACCAAGGAATATAGTTCTTAGGGCAGATAATTATACGGGAATAATGAATAGAACATCTGTAATTAACAGGTGTTTTTTTATGACTTGTACCCATTGTTTTGGCGCATTGTTGTCTTTTAGGTCCATAGAGGCATGTTATGTAGTTTTTTTAATGACATTTTGACATTTTTAAAGAAATGGCAGTACTTTTGCCAACCTAAAACGAGAATTCAAATTGTATCACAATGAGCGATAAACAAAATACAGAAGATTTTGAAGAAGTTTTGGATGAAAACCAAACTGAAGCAACGTCTGAGAGCAATATAGAGCAAGAAGAACTAAGTGTAGAAGAACAGTTAAGGGAAGACCTTGCGAAGGAAAAAGATAAATTCCTTCGGTTGTTCGCAGAGTTTGAAAACTTCAAAAGAAGAACTTCAAAAGAGCGAGTAGAGCTATTCAAAACAGCCGGGCAAGAAATTATGGTTTCTATGTTACCGGTTTTGGACGATTTTGAGCGTGCTTTAAAAGAGATGGCCAAATCAGAAGACAAAGAAATGTTTAAAGGTGTAGAGCTTATTCGTGTAAAGTTTCGCGAAACCTTGAAATCTAAAGGATTAGAAGAGGTAAGTGCTGAAGCAGGTGATGTTTTTGATGCTGATATACACGAGGCTATTACACAAATACCGGCTCCAAGCAAGAAGCTCAAAGGTAAGATTGTTGATGTAGTTGAAAAAGGATTTAAGCTTGGTGATAAAATTATTCGTCATCCAAAAGTGGTTGTAGGAAACTAAAAATCAAGAATGAAGGAAGATTATTATGAAGTACTTGGCATTAGTAAAAATGCCAGCGCAGCGGAGATAAAAAAGGCCTATAGAAAAAAGGCATTGGAGCATCACCCAGATAAGAATCAGGGTGATCCCAAGGCTGAAGAAATGTTCAAAAAATCTGCGGAAGCGTATGAAGTTTTGAGTAATGCTGACAAAAAAGCACGTTATGACCAATTTGGACATGGCGCTTTTGACGGTTCTGGCGGTTTCGGCGGCGGAGGCGGAATGAACATGGATGATATCTTCAGTCAGTTTGGAGACATTTTCGGTAGCGCCTTTGGCGGCGGCGGAGGTTTCGGTGGCGGAGGTTTTGGCGGAGGACAACGCAGAGTCAAAGGAAGTAATTTACGTATACGCGTAAAGTTGACTTTAGAAGAAGTAGCCAATGGCGTTGAGAAAAAAATAAAGGTCAAAAGAAAAAAACAGGCAAGCGGTGTTACATACAGGACCTGTGGAACTTGTGGAGGTGCTGGTCAGGTGACCAAAATTACCAATACGATCCTTGGGCGTATGCAAACTGCAGCTACCTGTAGTACTTGTGGTGGTAGTGGTCAGGTTTTAGATAAAAAACCTAGTGATGCCGATGCTCAAGGGCTTAAAGTCTCTGAAGAAACAGTATCAATCAATATTCCAGCAGGGGTAGAAGATGGTATGCAGTTAAAGGTGCCTAATAAAGGTAACGATGCACCGGGTAGCAATGGAATACCAGGAGACCTATTGGTGGCTATTGAGACTATAGATCACGAGACACTAAAACGTGAGGGAGATAACCTGCATTATGACTTATACATTAGTTTTTCTGAAGCCGTTTTAGGTACTTCTAAAGAAATTGATGCGGTTGTTGGTAAAGTCCGCATAAAACTAGAGTCCGGTATTCAGTCCGGTAAAATATTACGCTTAAGAGGTAAAGGTATCTCAAGCATTAATGGTTACGGTAGTGGCGATCTATTGGTTCATGTAAATGTTTGGACTCCAAGAGAGTTGAACAAAGAGCAAAAAGACTTCTTTGAGCGAATGCAGAACAATGAAAATTTTATGCCAAAACCTGAGAAATCTGATAAGTCATTCTTTGAAAAAGTGAAAGATATGTTCTCATAAATCCATTTTATTGGGTTTTAAATAAAAAACGTATATTTGGTTTAATATTGGATTCCAATATTAATTTTCTTTTTCATAGCAATTTTTTTCCCATCCTTATTTACTTAAGGGTGGGTTTTGTTTTTAAAGACATTGGCAACGTCTTGTGAAGACAAAAAACTATCTTTGACAAAATTCTTGTATGAACAATATTTTGGTCACTAAAGAGGTCACCAAACAATTTGGAGAATATACCGCTCTAGACAAAATTTCTTTAGAGATTCCTGAAAATAGTATCTACGGACTTCTTGGTCCTAACGGTGCAGGGAAGACTACCCTTATTCGTATTATAAATCAAATTACATACCCGGACAGTGGAGAGGTTTTATTTAATGGAAAGCCATTAAAAGCAGAACATATTGCCCAAATTGGGTACTTGCCGGAAGAAAGAGGCCTGTACAAGAGTATGAAGGTGGGGGAGCAGGCACTTTATCTTGCACAATTAAAAGGACTATCAAAAGCCGAGGCAAAAAAGAGATTAAAATTTTGGTTCGAAAGATTAGAGATAGGCGATTGGTGGAACAAGAAAATTCAAGAACTTTCTAAAGGTATGGCGCAAAAAATACAGTTTATTGTAACTGTATTACATGAACCAAAACTCTTAATTTTTGATGAGCCTTTTAGTGGGTTTGATCCTATTAATGCCAATGTGATAAAAGAAGAAATACTAAGGTTAAAAGATAATGGAACCTCAATTATATTTTCGACCCATAGAATGGAATCTGTTGAAGAACTTTGTGAGTACATTGCATTAATTCATCGCTCCGAAAAAATATTGGACGGCAAGTTATCCGATATTAAAAAAGCCTATAAGAACAACATATTTAATGTGGGCTTGCAGACAAATAATGCGGATATACTTTTAAAAGAACTATCAGATAAATTCACAATAAGCGGTTCTCAATTTGATGTTAAAGAAAATCAGTTAGATTTTACGCTTCAGTTACCTACTGACGATTCAGGGGAATTATTGACATTTTTGGCATCAAAAGCAAACATCAATCATTTTGTAGAGACCATTCCGTCTACAAGTGAAATTTTTATACAAACGGTACAAAGTAAAGGAAAAGGTCTAGATGAATAAATTACCACTTATTATAAAAAGGGAATATTTGGCCAAGGTGCGGAATAAGTCTTTCGTTATAATGACATTTTTAAGTCCCATTCTTATGGTCGCAATGGTGGTACTTGTTGCGTATTTGGCCAAAGTGAATGATAACGAATCTCGGGTTATAGGCATATTGAACGAGAGTAATTATTTTTCAAATGATTTTGTACCTAGCGCAACCACGGCATTTGTTGATTTTAGGGATGTTACGTTACAAGAGGCAAAAGACTCTGTTGCTAGTTTAGGTTTTGATGGTCTGTTATATATACCAAAAGATTCAACTGTAAGAGCAGTAACAGAACGCTCTTTTTTTTATACGAAAGATGCGCCTCCTACGCAGGTGGTAGAAAGACTTGAGAATACTTTTCAAGAACGATTACGTCAAGAAGGATTGCATCAATTGGGTATCTCTGCGGCAGATTTCGCAAAGATGGATACGCATTTTCAGATGAATACAGAAACCTTTTCGGGAGAGACAAACCTTAAGGGTATAAATGAAATAAAGGCTTTTATTGGAGGTGGTTTTGGCTACTTGATTATGATGTTCATTATCATCTACGGAGGTTTTGTCATGCGGAGTGTCATAGAGGAAAAAACTAGCCGAATTATTGAAGTGATTATTTCATCGGTAAAACCGTTTCAGCTCATGCTGGGCAAGATTATAGGTACTTCTTTGGCGGGACTTACTCAATTTGCCATTTGGATTGTATCCGCAAGTATCCTTTTATTAATATCATTTGCCGTTTTTGATATAGACCCATCTGCAATGAATGCCGGAGCATCCATTACCCCAAATATGGGGCCTAGCTTACCTACGGTAGACCAGACCATGCAGTTATATGCCCAAGAACTTTTTAAGATTCCGTGGGCAATGCTTATTACTTTCTTTTTGATATATTTTATACTGGGTTATTTAATTTATAGCTCAATTTATGCGGCTATAGGGGCTGCAGTAGATAATGAAACGGATACGCAACAATTTATTTTCCCGATTATTTTACCCTTAATGCTAGCAATTTATGTGGGTTTCTTTTCGGTCTTCAGTAATCCACATGGTCCTATTGCCGTTGGGTTTTCATTGTTCCCCTTAACCTCGCCAATTGTTATGCTCATGCGTCTTAGGAGGTATTGGAGAAGGAGGTGTACCCGTTTGGGAATTGGTCACTTCTATTATCCTATTAATTGTTACATTTATAGGTATAGTATGGCTGGCTGCAAAAATTTATAGGGTAGGTATTCTAATGTACGGTAAAAAACCAACCTATAAGGAATTGTTCAAGTGGTTAAAATATTGAGCATGATTCAAGAAACGCAAAGTAAAGTAGAAGAAATTCTAGAAGTAGGCCTTTGGCAAGGGGTTAAGGATTTTCTTAATCTTGGACTCAGGTATGGGGAAGGCGAAAACTCTATTAATATTACTATTGGACTTTTGTTGCTAGTAACCGTTGTTTTCTTGATTACCGGGTTTGTGCTAAAATGGTTGCGTATACTTTTAACGCAACGTATGGAGGCGGAAGACAAACTTAAGTTTGTTAGTGTTTTTAAGTTCATAAGATACTTGGTCTATGTAGTTGTTATACTCTTAACTATGAGTGCGGCCGGTATAGATATAACACTGCTTCTAACGGCATCTGCAGCACTTTTTGTTGGTCTGGGCTTAGCGTTACAAGAGCTTTTTCAAGATGTAATTGGAGGTATTTTTATTATTATCGATAAATCTCTTCATGTTGGTGATATTATAGAAATAGATAGTAAAGTTGGCAAGGTGTTTGAAATAAAATTGAGAACAACTAGAGCTATAACTAGAGATGATAAAGTAATTATCATTCCCAATCATAAGTTTATCAGCGACATAATTTATAACTATACCCAAAATCATAAGACAACCAGAGAACAAATTAAAATTGGTATTGCGTATGGCAGCGATATTAATTTGGCAACAAAAATCTTAGAAACTCTTGCGGGAGGGCAAAAGGGTATATTAAAAAGCCCAAAACCATTTGTAATTTTTGAAGATTTTGGAGACTCAGCCTTACTGTTTACTCTTAATTTTTATACAATAGATAGTTTTAACGTCACTAGAGTTAAAAGTGAAATGAGATATAAATTAGACGCGGAATTTAGAAAAAACAATATTTCTATACCCTTTCCGCAAAGAGATATACATATTATCCAACAGAAACCGTTTCAACATAGTAACACTAATAATATAGAAGCAAAATAGAGTGAATTGCAGAAAATTTAGTGCCTGTGCTGTCTTTTTTCTATTGTGTTCTTTTGTTGGTCTAAGCCAAACTCCAGACATAGTAAGGGCAGAATATATGATGATGCCAAGAAATGGTTCGGATGCTGAACTATCCAGGATGAAGCTTTTGGTGAACGTACCTATAAAAGTGCAAGATTCTAATAACTTGGTGGTAATTGGAGTAGAATATAACCGATTGGCTTATAATTTACAGCGAGAGCTTCCTTTTAGTAGCGCTGGTCTAAAGCAGTTTCATGTGGTAGACTTCAATATGGCGTATGTTTGGAAATTTACACCAGACTGGCGGTTTATAGGAGTGGTTACACCTCGTTTGTCATCTACCTTATCAAACCCTTTGGAAAACGGAGATTTTTCGGTAAATGCTACAGCAGGATTTCTTAAAGAGAAAAAGAATATAGATAAGCCTTCTATTATGGTATTGGGTATTGCTTATAATTCTACAGTAGCCCTTCGTGTGCCCTTGCCTATTTTCTATTATGAAAAACGTTTTCATAAAAACTGGAGTTATGTTGTGGGAGTCCCAAAAACCGGAATGAAATATCACATGAAAGAAAAGCATCAGTTTCAGACAGAATTTATTTTTGATGGTTATTATGTGAATTTGCAAAATAATATCGTTTTACCTAATACCACAAGTGCTTCTTCGGTATCATCCTCGGCAGCATTAGTTACTGTGGGCTATCAATATAAATTAGCTGCAAATACATTTCTTTATGCTTATGCTGGTCATACGGTGTTTCAAGATGGCGTTTTGAGGGACGAAGACAGAAATGATATTTTTACATTAAATGATAATCCTAGTTTTTATTTTAGAACAGGATTTAGAATAGGACTTTAAAATTAAGATACTATGCCCAAAATATTAGTAATCGAAGATGAAGCTGCAATTAGACGTGTGCTGGTTAAGATTCTTTCTGAAGAAAGCGACAGTTATCAATTGGAAGAAGCAGAAGACGGTTTAAAAGGTTTAGAAGCTGTTAAGAACAACGATTATGATCTGGTGCTCTGCGATATTAAGATGCCAAAAATGGATGGTGTAGAAGTGTTGGAAGCTGCTCGAAAAATAAAACCAGAAATTCCTTTTATAATGATTTCCGGTCATGGAGATTTAGATACTGCGGTAAACACCATGAGGCTCGGTGCTTTTGACTACATTTCAAAACCACCAGATCTTAACCGCCTTTTGACAACTGTACGAAATGCGGTAGATCGCAAAGTATTGGTTGTTGAAAATAAGGTCTTAAAGAAAAAGGTGAGCAAGAATTATGAGATGATCGGTAATAGCGAAGAGATTTCCGTCATTAAAGATATGATCGAGAAAGTTGCCCCTACTGATGCTCGCGTGCTTATAACGGGATCAAATGGTACCGGTAAAGAATTGGTAGCGCATTGGGTTCATGAAAAAAGTTACCGTAGTGGTGGGCCGTTTATTGAGGTGAATTGTGCTGCTATTCCATCAGAATTAATAGAAAGCGAACTTTTTGGTCACGTAAAAGGTGCTTTTACATCCGCTGTAAGAGACCGTGCGGGTAAATTTGAAGCAGCTAATAAGGGAACTATTTTTCTTGACGAAATTGGTGATATGAGCTTATCTGCCCAAGCCAAGGTACTTAGGGCTCTTCAGGAAAGTAAAATTTCTCGTGTAGGTACTGATAAAGATATTAAAGTAGATGTACGCGTTATTGCTGCAACGAACAAAAACCTTAAAAAGGAAATAGAAGATGGTAATTTCCGAGAGGATTTATACCATAGATTAGCAGTAATTTTAATTCAAGTTCCTGCCTTGAACGATAGACGTGATGATATACCGTTGCTTATAGAACATTTTGCCAAAAAAATAGCTTCCGAACAGGGTATTGCACCCAAAGTTTTTTCGGCTAAAGCTATCAAACTTCTTAAAAGTTACGATTGGACAGGGAATATTAGAGAGCTAAGAAACGTAGTTGAACGTTTAATTATCTTAGGTGGGAAAGAAGTGGCAGAAGAAGATGTGAAACTTTTTGCCAGTAAATAAGCTATAAATTCACGTAGCTGTAATATCTGGAAACTTAGAGTAGGATTATGAAATAGTCCTACTTTCTTTCGCAATTACCCAAACGGTCAAGAGCCTTCTCTGTAATTTCTTTAGTCTTTAAATTGTAGTATTTCTTGCTTTCAGACAAGTGTGGCTTCAAAAGTTCTTGCTCACAATTTTCGTAAATATTTTGAGCAAAAGCGCGAGCTTCGGCACAATCTACGGTATTGATAACATGATCTAAAGAAGTTTTATATTTCAATAAAGAAGTGTCTATTCTCTGACGTATTTTATTCTGGTCAAGAAAAGCCATAGTCTCTTCGTTGTTAGAACTGGCAACGTTCATAATCAAATTATCAGAACCGTATATACTACCATGTTCATCATGGTTTGCAATTGCTTCAAGGCTTTCTATACTAAATAAAAGTGCTTTGTTCAATAATATTCTAGCACCTGCAAGCGAAGTGGCTTTAGTGGCGTTTTTTAAATATTCAATATTCTCTAGAGCACTGTCCGAAGCTTCTTCACAACCACAATCTGCAATATTTTTTTTTGATTTTTCAAGGGCAGTTAGTGCCTTATATGTATAAAAACGAGTCATTTGCAAGTCTTTCATAGAAAGAGCTTTTTTGGTCTGACTTTTTACATAACCTAGATTAGAGGTTGCGTAATCACAATCCTGACTTGCCCCATAAGAGGAAGAGAATGTAAATATGAATAGAAATAGTATAAAGTAAAATAACTTCATATGTTAGGTTTTATGTGCTGTAAAATTTGGGATTATTACAGTGTAAAGTTACCCCGGTCAGGTGGTTAACGTGTAGTTTTTTCGATGGATGGCGCCCTCTCTATAGTATTTTGGATGAACCGGAAGTTTCTGTTGCTAAACGGTCATTTTTTTTAACATTCACGACCGTTCAACGGTAAAATAGTTTTATATTCAACCTATGTATGGAAAAAAAATAACCTCATTTAGGGTAGATAAGAGCATCAAGTTGTCAAAATGTGCTACCAAAGAAGATTTTGGTGTCAGCGATAAAAAACTGAAAAAGGACTTGGAATCCATCCGCGAGGAGCTGGGTGATTTTCAAGATACACTCTACGCTCACTCAAAATACAGCGTGTTAATCTGCTTACAGGGTATGGATAGCGCCGGAAAGGATAGTTTAATTCGTGAAGTATTCAAAGATTTTAATGCACGTGGTGTTGTAGTGCACAGTTTTAAGGTGCCAACCAAATTAGAGTTAGGTCATGATTTTCTATGGAGACACTATATAGCCTTACCGGCAAAAGGAAAGTTTGGCGTATTTAATAGAACACATTATGAGAATGTTTTAGTGACCCGTGTACATCCAGAATACATAATGGGTGAGCATATTCCATAGGTATTCATGAGGTGTCAGATATTGACCAGAAATTTTGGGACAAACGTTTTGAGCAGATAAACAACTTTGAGCGGCATATTGCTGAAAGTGGTACAATTGTATTTAAGTTTTTTCTTCACCTTTCAAAAGAAGAGCAGCGCTTAAGGTTGCTTAGAAGATTGGAGTTGAAACGTAAGAATTGGAAATTTTCTCCGGGAGATCTTGAAGAACGAAAGTTATGGGATACGTATCAAAAATTTTATGAAGAAGCCATTAACGAGACTTCAAAACCACACGCCCCGTGGTATGTTGTTCCTGCAGATAATAAAAAGGCGGCACGAGTAATTGTCGCTTCAGTCTTACTTGAAGAGCTTAAAAAATATAAGGATATTAAGGAGCCAGAGCTTGATGATAAAATTAAAGCCAACTTGGCGGAATATAAAGAACAATTAGAAAAAGAAGCTCAATGAAGAAAATAATCCTTCTCCTACTATGTATAGGTATTAGTGTAAATGGGTATACCCAAAACGAAGATGAGAAACAGTTAAAAAAAATCTATGATCAAGCACTTACTGATGGCAAGGCATATGACTGGCTTAATTATCTTTCTAATCAAATAGGAGGTAGGTTATCTGGTAGTCTTGAGGCACAAGAAGCGGTAGAATATACTAAAGCTCAATTAGATTCATTGGGTCTTGACCGTGTTTGGCTTCAGCCTGTAAAAGTTCCTAAATGGGTTCGCGGCACACCAGAATTTGCCTATTTTGAAACAAGCATGGTCTTTCAACCAATGTGTCTATTTGTGCACTTGGTGGATCTGTAGCAACTCCTCTGCAAGGAATTAAGGCAGGTGTTGTTGAGGTGCAAGGTATTGAAGATTTGCAAAAGTTAGGTAAAGCCAAGATAGAAGGTAACATCGTTTTTTATAATAGGCCAATGGATCCTACCGTAATAAGCACTTTTGCTTCCTATTCTGGTTGTGTAGACCAGCGTTATTCAGGAGCAGAAGAGGCAGCAAAATACGGAGCTGTTGGGGTAATTGTCAGGTCTATGAATTTACGATTAGATGATTATCCGCATACGGGCTCTATGAGCTATGGAGATACACCAGTATCAAAAAGAATTCCTGCTGCAGCTATAAGTACTAAAGGGGCGGAATTATTGAGTACTACTTTAAAGTTAAGCACAGAGACTCAGTTTTATTTCAAACAGAATTGTAAGCAGTTTAATGATGTTGACTCGTTTAATGTTATAGGTGAAATAAAGGGAAGTGAGTTTCCAAATGAAATTATGGTAGTAGGGGGGCATCTAGATTCTTGGGATTTAGGAGACGGCTCTCATGATGACGGTGCTGGTTGCGTACAAAGTATGGATGTTCTCCGTCTTTTGAAAGCCACAGGGTATAAGCCAAAAAGGACTATTCGTGCTGTGTTGTTTATGAATGAGGAAAATGGATTAAGAGGTGGTAATAAGTATGCAGAGGTAGCCAGTAATAAAAAGGAAAAGCACGTTTTTGCTTTAGAAAGTGATGCGGGTGGTTTTACGCCACGCGGATTTTCTTTTGACTGTTCGGACGAAAATCTGAAACAAGTTCATAGCTGGAAAAGTCTTTTTGAACCGTATTATATTCATCTTTTTGAAAAAGGATATAGTGGTGCAGATATTAGACCTTTAAAAAGTGATGACATGGTTTTGGCAGGTCTTAGACCTGATTCGCAACGTTACTTTGTGCACCATCACGCAGAAAACGATACGTTTGAACACGTTAATGAGCGCGAGTTGGAACTAGGTGCTGCTACAATGGCTAGTTTGGTTTACTTGTTTGATAAATATGGAATTATAAAGTAGATTCTATAAAAGCAAGGAGAAGTCCTTTAGGGTTTCTTTTATTCTTCAAATAATAGGGTCTTTTTCTTTGGGTAAAAAGATATAGAATTGATTAGTGCCAAGGTTTACGGTCAAGATTTTTGAACAAATTTGCCTATCTTTGCCGCTCATTAAAAAAATGAAAAATGCAAGACGGAATCTACGCAAAATTCAATACGGATAAAGGTGAGATATTAGTAAAACTAACTCATGATAAAACTCCGGGAACGGTAGGTAACTTTGTTGCCCTTGCCGAAGGAAAACAAGATAACTCTGCAAAAGCTGCAGGTGAGCCATATTATGATGGATTAAAATTCCACAGGGTAATTCCTGATTTTATGGTACAAGGTGGATGTCCACAAGGTACTGGTAGCGGTGATGCCGGTTATAAGTTTGATGATGAATTTCATCCAGACCTTAATCATTCGGATAAGGTGTACTTTCTATGGCAAATGCAGGCCTGGTACTAACGGTAGCCAGTTCTTTATTACTCATGTGCCAACACCATGGTTAGATAATAAGCATACTGTTTTTGGTAAAGTAGAAAGCGGTCAAGAGGTGGTAGATGCTATTGCTCAAGGCGACAAAATAAACAGTGTTGAAATCGTTCGTGTAGGTGATGAAGCTCAGAAATGGGATGCTCTTGCGAGTTTTGCCAAGTTTAAGAGTTCTAAAGAAGAACGTTTAGCTGAAGAAAAGGCTAAGCAATCTGCAGAATTAGATAAAATAGCTGCTGGCTTTGATGAGACTGAAAGTGGATTGAGATATAAAATGATTCAAAAAGGAAATGGTGCACAGGCCGAAAAAGGTCAGACGGTATCAGTTCATTATGAAGGTTCTTTATTGAACGGTCAAGTTTTTGATTCTTCTTACAAGCGTAACGAACCAATTGATTTTCAATTAGGAGTTGGTCAAGTAATTCCAGGATGGGATGAAGGTATTCAACTTTTAAAAGTAGGAGATAAGGCCAGATTGGTGATACCTTCTAGCTTAGGATATGGTAGTGCAGGTGCAGGCGGTGTTATTCCTCCAAATGCTACATTACTGTTTGATGTTGAATTAATGGGCGTAAAATAAAAAAGCAACTTTGCTATTTTAATAGATAATGAAAAGCCTTGACAGAAATGTCAGGGCTTTCTTTTTTTATTGCTCCACTTTCTAGGAGCATTCGTCTAATGAGTGTATCATTAATGTGTACCTACGCTAAGTAGTTACGTAAATAAACTAATGTTGGTGGTTTTTAATTCAAAAAAAACATGACGGAGGAGGGCAGGGTGGTTTTTTGCCACTCAGCTAAAGAATCAATGAATCTACCCAATGCCGTTTATCGGGAATTCTTTGCTCTGTCTGTGCTCAGAATTAGTAAAATGATATTTACTACAAGCAACACGAAAATAATACCAAAAAAAGCAAGCATATTCTATTGTTTGGTTAATTGGGGAAAACCTAGTCTTTAACTGACGCACAAATAGCAAAAGGGTTGCGTTAAAAACTTTAGAACAAATGTATGAAAAATACGACAAGATTGTCAATACTTACTTATATGAAATAAAAAAAAGCCCTGTTACCATTGGTAACAGGGCTTTTGTATAAAAAAAGTTTATGCGTCTTTCTTAGTCAACTACTTTCACATTTACCGCGTTCAATCCTTTTTTACCTTGTTGTAGCTCAAATTCTACAACGTCACCTTCACGAATTTCATCGATTAAACCAGAAATGTGTACAAAGTGATCTTCGCTTGAACCATCTTCAGTGATAAAACCGTAACCTTTGGAATCATTGAAGAATTTTACTGTTCCTTTACTCATAATACAAAAAAATTAAATTAAATTATGCCACAAAGATAACTATAAAAAATTAATTCAATGATTTTAACTAAGTTATCTTTACTTTATCTGAAGGTTATTTAGAAAATATTTCTTCCATCTTATAAGTTTGCTAACAGCTTTCATGTGAGATTTTTACAAATTTTAGAATAGACTCTCAATTGAATAAGAAGAAAGCAATGTGCTTATAGATATCTACCCTTGTTATTTCTTTTGTAAGAATTATAGAAATTACAAAGCCATCTATATTTTTAAATTATAGATGGCTTCGTTATTAATTAAAAAGACCTTTATAATGTTGGGTCTGGTGTCATGCGTAAATAAGGTTTAACCTCTTTAACACCTTTAGTAAACATTTGTTTTGCGTCTTCGGTAGAAATTGCCGGGCTTACTACAACATCTTCACCATTTTTCCAGTTGGCAGGTGTTGCTACTTTATGATTGGCAGTAAGTTGTAGAGAATCTATTACACGTAATAATTCATAAAAATTACGACCAGTGGAAGCTGGGTAGGTCAACATTAATTTTACTGTTCTGTCTGGTGCTATAATAAATACAGAACGTACCGTTAAAGTACTGTCAGCTTTTGGGTGAATCATATCATACAGGTCAGAAACTTTTCTGTCTTCATCTGCTATAATAGGAAACTCTACATTGGTCTTTTGAACCTCGTTAATATCTTTTATCCATTCAAGGTGAGATGCAGCACCATCTACGCTTAATGCTATCATCTTAACATTACGTTTGTCAAATTCACCCTTAAATTGAGCAGCTGTACCTAATTCAGTAGTACAAACCGGTGTAAAATCTGCTGGGTGAGAAAAAAGTATACCCCAACTATCTCCTAAATAATCATAAAGGTTAATTTTTCCAATAGAACTGTCTGCTGTAAAATTAGGGGCTTTGTCGCCCAATCGTATTGTTGCCATTATATATGTTTTTAGGTTTGAAACTTAATCCTATAAAATTAGTAGATTATAGAAAGACGACCTTAGGTTTATGGTTAAAAATGTATTAAAGTTTCCTATTTTTAGTGCATGGAAAAAATAGATTTAGAGCAGTTAAAATATCCGATAGGAAAATTTGAAAAACCTGCGCAGATAACCCACGAACAAATTCAGGAATGGATTCATATTTTGGAAATGATTCCTGAAGAGCTAGAGAACCTGGTTAAGGATTTAACAGAGGAACAATTAGAAACGCCTTATAGACCTGGTGGGTGGACGGTAAGACAAACGGTCCATCATATAGCAGATAGTCATCATAATAGCTATCTACGATTTAAATGGGCACTTACGGAGGATAACCCTATTATAAAAGCTTACGATGAAAATCTTATGGGCCGAACTTTTTGATACCAAGACCGCACCTATTCAGTTTTCTTTAGATCAGTTAAAGGCTATTCATGGTAAATTAGTCTATTTGTTAAAAGGACTTTCTAGTCTTCAACTTAAAAAGACTTTTATTCATCCTCACAATAATACGGAAGTATCATTAGATGAGAATATAGGAACTTACGCGTGGCATGGAAGACATCACTTTGCTCAAATTTTTAATTTAATAGAGAGGAAAGGCTGGTAGCATTCCCGATGATTTTTTAAAAGAAACGAGAAAAGTTATTTTTTCCATTTGATGTTGCAACCAATACTTGGCTTTTGTAACTTGCTTATAGGTCTATTTTCAATTAAAGCGTCAATGGCATTTCTTAAATCTTTTCCGGTTACGGGAATGCCATTTTCTGGTCGGGAATCATCTAACTGACCACGGTACACTAATTTCAAATTCGCATCAAATAAATAGAAATCAGGTGTGCAGGCAGCATCATAATCCTTTCCTACTTGCTGAGTTCGGTCATATAAATAAGGGAACGTATACCCTTCCTCTAAAGCTACTTGTTTCATGAGGTGTGGAGCATCCTGCGGGTAATTGTCAACATCATTGCTAGAAATGGCGATGAAACCAATTTCTTTGGATTGATAATCTCTTGCCAATTTTGCTAATTCCGGGTTAACATGCTTAACGAAAGGGCAGTGGTTACAAATAAAGGCTATAACAGTTCCTTTTCTGCCTTTCAGATTAGTAAGGGATGCTTGCTCCCCGTTCTGGGTATTCAATAAATTAAAATCTGGGGCTAGCGTTCCTAACGGAAGCATATTACTGGGAGTTCTTGACATTATTAGTTGTATTTAAAACTTAAAGTTATAAAAAGTATTTTGAGTGCCTTTGCAAAACCATAATCTATTTTTACCTTCATCTTCTGTAAATAATCTAAACACTAAATAATAACATGGGCGATACGATAAACTGGCAGGACTTTGCAAAGATAGATCTGCGCGTCGGAACGGTTATTAAAGTAGATGATTTTCCTGAAGCTCGGAACCCTGCATACCAACTTCATATAGATTTTGGAGAAGAAATAGGAGTAAAAAAAACATCTGCACAAGTTACCACGCTATATACTAAAGAACAACTTTTAGATACCCATAGGTGGTTGCTGTTGTAAATTTTCCTAAAAAGCAGATTGCGAATTTCATGAGTGAATGTCTAATATTAGGTGCCGTTAATGGCAAGGATGTGGAGCTTTTACAACCAAGAGCTACAGTCGCAAACGGACTGAAAATATCGTAATTGATTGACTGAAAATTTACTAGATAACGTCTCCCTTAATTTTGACGCACAGGCGCAGTGGATATTGAATGTTTCTCTTGCATTTGTAATGTTCGGCATTGCTTTAGAAATTTCTATATCAGATTTTAAGGGGCTTCTTAAGAGCCCTAAACCAATATTTACAGGTCTAGTTAGTCAGTTTTTTTTACTTCCGCTATTAACTTTTCTTCTAGTATTGATAATAAACCCTATACCTAGTATTGCCTTGGGTATGATAATGGTGGCAGCTTGTCCGGGAGGTAATGTTTCTAATTATATATCTCATGTAGCAGGTGGTAACACAGCACTATCTGTAAGTCTTACTGCGGCTGCTACATTGTTGGCGGTTGTAATTACTCCTTTAAATCTTCAGTTTTGGGGTAATTTATATGTACCTACGCAACAGATTTTAACAAAAGTAGCATTATCGCCATGGCAAATGATTCAACTGGTTTCACTGTTATTAGGATTACCGTTAGCTTTAGGTATTTGGGTAAATCATCTCAGGCCCAACTTTGCGAAAAAATTAGGCAAAGTTCTTAAAGTAGTATCATTGGTCTTTTTTATACTATTGGTATTTTTGGCGCTGTATAATAACCGCACAGTATTTTACGATTACATTTTGTACGTATTCTGGATTGTAGTTTTACATAATATCCTTGGCTTTTTTAACGGGGTTCTCGTTCGCCAAAGTTATGGGGCTGTCAAAAAGAAACATACGTTCAGTAACCATAGAAACGGGCATTCAGAATTCTGGATTAGGCTTAATTTTGATTTTTACCTTTTTTGATGGCCTAGGCGGAATGGCGCTATTGGCTGCGTTTTGGGGAATCTGGCATTTGGTCTCTGGCCTTTTACTTGCTACATTTTGGGGTTATAAACCAATTAAAACAGAAACACTGACTTGAAAAATATAGGCTACCAATTATTAAAAAACTGGATTAAAACCGGATTGTATTTTTACTATGGTAAAATTCAAGTTTCAGGGCTAGAGAATGTACCTAAGGGTAAACCTGTACTCTTTTTGCCAAATCACCAAAGTGCGCTGTTAGACGTGCTTTTAATAGGTGTAAACTGCAACCGTAAACCTTTCTTTTTAACGCGGTCAGATGTTTTTACCAAACCCACGCTAAAAAAGTTTTTTGCCTACCTGAGGATGATTCCCATTTATAGGATTAGAGATGGAAGGGAAGCTTTAAAAAATAACCAAGCGGTCTTTGATCAATGTGCAGAAATTTTTGGAAAAGGACATGCCATTCTCATGTTTCCTGAAGCTAACCATAATATTAAGCGTCGTGTAAGACCTTTAAGCAAAGGGTTTACCCGTATTCTGTTCAATGCCGTAGAACAATTGCCAAATACAGATATTCATATTGTTCCTGTAGGGCTTAATTATAAAAGCAATTCTGGGTTTCCGGATAGGATGGCTATTTACTTTGACAAAAGTATTGTGGTAAATACAATGTACGACGCCAACGATGTGCAAGGTTCGGTGAATAGTGTAAAGGGAATGGTGTCCGACAGACTTAAAACGCTAACTACGCACATTGCAGATGAGAAGCAATATGATAATATTTCAGGGCAATTAAATGCTTTGGATGTTGATTTTCTGAATCCTTTTGAGACCAATAAAGTTATTAAGACCATAGACCCAACAAAGTCTGTAAATCCTGTCAAAAAGAAAAAAGGATTTTTTGGCGTGGTGGGCAACGCTGTTTTTACGGTATTAAATTTTCCGTTACTTCTATTGTGGCGCAAATGGGCCAGACCCAAGGTTTGGGAGCCAGAATTTATGGGGACCCTGCGGTTTGGTTTTGCCCTATTGGCTTATCCTGTGTACTATGCGTTATTGTTTACGGTAATAGCTTTGCTCTGCAATGGAATTGTAGGTTTAGGAGCTATTGTATTCTTGTTTTTATATAATTGGTTATACGTGCGAACCAATTAATTTTTTGAGTGCAGTAAGAACTTATTAAAATAGAAAACGACCCGAAAGGGTCGTTTTAGTATAGAATTTGGTGCTAGTTTTTAAATATCGTCAAAACTAACATCGGTAAAGCTTTCTGTTTCTGTAGGTTTCAATTCTTCAGTAACCTTTACTTCCTCTTCTTTCTTAAAGTCTTTTTGGTGACGTTCAGAGATAACTTCAGAGCCTTTTTCTTCAATAATGAAATTCATCATTTCCTCTACATTTTCCTTAAAGGCCTCAAAATCTTCTTTATATAGATAAATCTTGTGCTTTTTATAATGAAAAGAGCCATCATCGTGAGTGAATTTTTTACTCTCTGTGATGGTTAAATAATAATCGCCTGCCTTGGTACTTCGTACGTCAAAGAAATACGTGCGTCTTCCCGCCCGTAAAACTTTGGAATGAATTTCCTCCTGGTCCATTGAATCTTTTTCGTTCATCGCGTTTAAAGTGTAGTTAATAGTTGTTAATCTTTCAAAAATGTAAAAAAAAAGCCAATACGGCAACAATTTTTTAGTTTTCTTTTTCTCTGACAGTTGGGTGTAGTATAAATCTTTGTAATACCCTTCAACACTGTTTAAATCAGTGTGGTTGCCTTCTTGGAGAAGTTTACCATTGGAAAGAACTAATACTTTGTCCGCATTTTTAGCAGATGATACCCGGTGACTAACTATAAGTGTAGTACGATTTTTAGAGGCCTTTTTCAGGTTATTTAAAATATCTTCTTCCGTTTCTGTATCTACAGCGGATAAGCAATCATCAAAAAGATATATCTCTGGTTTTTTCAATAATGCCCTGGCAATAGATACCCGTTGTTTTTGTCCGCCGCTCAGCGTAATTCCCCTTTCGCCTAAAACCGTATCATATCCTTTTGAAAAGCCCATTATGTTTTCATGAACTACGGCATTCTTAGCAGCTTCTATAACTTCTTCATCAGTAGCATTTTCTTTTCCAAACTTAATATTGGTCTTAATAGAATCTGAGAATAAGAAAGCATCTTGCGGTACAGCGCCTATTGCTTGCCGTATACTATTTATATTCAAATCTTTAATAGGAGTGTCATCTATCAATATTTCTCCAGAAGTTACATCGTATAATCTTGCAATCAAATCTAATATTGTAGACTTTCCAGAACCCGTTTTGCCAAGAATAGCTACTGTTTCGCCTTCATTAATGGTAAATGAAATATTATCCAGAGCGGTAATTTCTGTATCCTCATAGGTAAAGGTTACATTTTTGAATTCTATTTTTCCTTTAATCGGTGTTTCTTCAAGTACTGTATTCTTAATATCTGGAGTTTCGCTCAAGAATTCGTTTATACGTTTTTGCGAGGCTTCTGCGCGTTGTACAATAGAGGTTAACCAACCAATAATGGCCACTGGCCAAGTAAGCATGTTTACGTAGAGAACAAATTCAGCAATGACTCCTGATGAGGCTATTTCTCCGTTTATATATTGTTTTCCACCTATATAAATAACAAAAATATTACTGATACCAATAAGTAATACCATTAATGGAAAAAACCATGCATTTACCTTGGCTAAATCCATGCTTTTATCCTTGCCCTCAACAGCCAAAGTGCTTAAGTCATTATTTATGCTCGGTTCTAAGGCATAGGCCTTAATTACAGAAACTCCAGAAAATACTTCTTGTGTAAAAGTTGATAGTGTGGAAAGATACTGTTGAACAATAGTACTGCGTTCATGAATTATCTTGCTGATATAATAAATCAGAACCGATAAAATAGGTAGCGGAATTAATGTATACGCGGCCAGTTTAGGTGCCGTCATAAACATAATAGGTATAATACAGGCAAATAAAGTTATAGTATTGATGCCGTACATTAATGCTGGCCCGGAATACATACGTACCTTATGGTTAACATCTTCACTAATGCGGTTCATGAGGTCACCAGTCCTATTTTTCTTGTAAAAGTTTAGGCTCAAAAACTGGTAATGGTCAAATATTTCATTTTTAAGGTCATACTCTATATACCTAGAAACATTGATTATTGTCTGACGCATTAAAAAAGTGAAGAAACCCGATAGCAGGGCAGCCCCCACAATAATTAAAATATACTCTAGCAGGAGTCCTTTTGCAGCTGATTCCTCAACCTGTCCGTCCATAAAGTTTTCGATAACCACTATCGACTCTTTTACGTACCTAGGCATAACCAATTGTAGCACACGAGCAATAATGGTAATGAATAGCCCAACCAGTAATTTGGACCAATATTTTTTAAAGTACTTATTTAGGTGTGCAAGTTCCTTCATGCAGGGTATAAACTAAGGCTATATTTAATTGGCCAAAGATAATGGTTTGGGTATAAACCATATGTTATAAATACCATAAGATGTTGATGGATTACAAATTGACGGAAATTAAATATAAGAAGGCTAAAAGTTAAGTTTATGGTAATTCTTTATCTTTTTTTAGCTGTCAATAACCTTAACAACAGGCTTTTGTGGTCGTGTTTCTCTCCGATAATCAAAAGCTATGATTGTTTCATCGTTTTGTATAGTAGTCTTTTGGGGTTTATTCTTATTTTTGCCACGTGAAAGTCAAACCAATACTATTCCAAAAAAGTTCTTTAAAATGCTAACACGAAGACACATACGGGTAAAAGTAATGCAATGTATTTATGCAATTACCCAATCTAAAGACGATTCTTTAGAGAAACAAGAAAAATTTCTACGGTTTAGCATAGACAATATGTATACGCTTTACCTTCTAATGCTGAGCTTAATCATTGAGATTCAGAAAAGGGGGTCGGACCAATTAAGAATTTCTTCAAAAAAATATCTAGCTACTGAGGCAGATAATTTACCGGATCAGGCAAAATTTGTAAATAACAAATTATTGCTTCAAATGGTACATAACGAACCATTATTGGCTGAGCTTAAAAAAAGAAAGCTAGATAACTGGTATTTGAACGAGGAGTATGTAAAGATTATTTACAACAACATGGTTTCAAGTGCGGCATATCAGAAATATATGTCCGTTAAAGGCAGCACTTATGCAGAAGACAAAGAGTTTATTATTACTTTGTTCAAAGAGATTATTGCTCCCGATGAAAAAATTTACGACTATTTTGAAGATAGCAACCTTACTTGGGTAGATGATATTCCTATTGTAAACACTTATATCTTAAAAATGTTTAAAAAGATTAAGAGTGATCAGTCTACCTCTTTCTTCTTACCTCGTTTGATAAAGGATAAAGAAGATGTGGAGTTCGCCAAAAATCTACTTAGAAAAACCTTGTTGAAAGATGGGGAACTTACCAAGGAAATAGAAGGTAAAACTCCTAATTGGGATAAGGACCGTATTGCAGATATGGATGCTATTTTATTAAAGATGGCAATTTGCGAACTTTTGAACTTTCCGTCCATACCGGAAAAAGTAACTATCAATGAATTTTTGGAGATAGCTAAAGAGTATTCCACTCCAAAAAGCAGCATCTTTATCAACGGTATTTTGGATAATCTTGTGAAAGAATACAGAAAAGAAGGTAAGCTTAACAAAATAGGTAGAGGCCTGATTTAAAATAATTGATTAATTTTACCCCAAATTAAAGTTATAGATATGAGAAAAACATTTTTTGCCTTGAGCATGTGTTCACTTATGGCGTTCGTTTCATGTAAAGAAAACGCGTCTAGTAAAGTAAAAACAGATAATGTAGTTGAAGCTGCACAACGTGATGAAGCTGGTAAGCAAATTCCGGTAATGGAGTTTGAGAAAGCAGAGCACGACTTTGGTACAATAGAACAAGGTACACCTCAAGAGACTATATTCACGTTTAAAAATACAGGTAATGCACCTTTAATTATTACAAATGCAACTAGTTCTTGTGGTTGTACTGTTCCTAATCCTCCAAAAGACCCTATCGCACTTATGGGAGATACAGGTGAGTTGGTTGTTAAGTTTAACGGATCGGGACAGAACCAAATAACTAAAACAATTACTGTAAATGCAAATACTGAAAAAGGTACTGAGCAATTACGTATTAAGGCATTTGTGAACCCTAAAGGAGCTGCTCCGGTAGGACCAACAAAATAACAATAGATTAGATATTTAAAATATGGGTGATATAGGACAGTTTCTTCCGATGATTTTGATTTTTGTGGTAGCGTATTTCTTTATGATACGACCTCAAATGAAACGCCAGAAAGATGAAAAGAAATTCGCAGCTGAATTAAAAAGAGGCGATAGGGTAGTTACAAAAAGTGGTTTGCATGGTAAGATCATGGATCTTAACGATAGTGATTTTTCTTGCATACTAGAAACTATGGCTGGTAAATTAAAATTTGATCGTTCTTCCATTTCTATGGAAATGAGCAAAAAATTGAACGCTCCCGAAAAGAAATAACTGTACACAATCAGTAAATTAAAAACACCGCTAAGCAATTAGCGGTGTTTTTTTTTGGTCTCATGCTACCGTAAATTAGTATATTCATCTTCTGAACAAAACAACTTGAACGATGTACCAAAATAGACGAAACTTTATCAAAAAAAGTTCATTGGCCCTAGCAGGGTCTAGTGCTGCATTTTTATTTCCAATGGAGCTTTTAGCTACTATGCGCAAACGTGTTGGTCCTAATGACCGAATCAATGTTGGACTGATTGGTTGTAAGGGGATGGGTTTTAGTGACTTGACCTCTATGCTGAAGATGAGCGAAACGAACGTTATTGCGCTTTGTGATGTAGATGAAGCTGTATTAAAGACAAGAACTGCAGACCTTGAAAAAGCAGGAATTAAAAAGCCCTTGTGGTATCGTGATTATCGTAAGTTACTAGAGAATAAAGATATTGATGTAGTTATTATTGGAACGCCAGACCACTGGCATTGTCTACAGTTGACTGATGCTCTTATGGCAGGAAAGGACGTTTATTGTGAGAAGCCAATAGCTAATTCTATTCAGGAGTCTAATATAATGTTGAATTACGTAAGCTCTAGCGACCGTATGGTTCAAGTTGGTCAATGGCAGCGTAGTCAACCTCATTTTGTAGATGCTATTAATTTTGTGCATTCCGGTAAATTAGGAAACATTCGCTTGGCAAAAGCATGGGCCTATCAAGGTTGGATGAAACCTGTGCCTGTTGTTGCAGATTCTGTAGCTCCGGAAGGCGTAGATTACAAAATGTGGTTAGGTCCTGCTCCGGAACGTGCTTTTAATGCGAATAGGTTTCATTTTAATTTTCGGTGGTTTTGGGATTATGCAGGAGGATTGATGACCGACTGGGGTGTGCATTTGTTAGATTATGCTTTATACGGAATGAAAGCAGGAACTCCTAAATCTGTAATGGCATTAGGTGGAAAGTTCGCGTACCCTGAAGATGCTTCTGAAACTCCAGATACTTTACAAACCGTTTATGAATATGACGGGTTTTCAATTCTTTGGGAGCATGCTACGGGAATAGATGGCGGGAATTATGGTCGTAACCATGGCATTGCTTTTATTGGGAATAATGGTACCCTTGTAGTAGATCGTAACGGCTGGGAAGTTATACCGGAAGAAGAATTTGCGGGTTGGGGTAAAAAAGGAACCCCTAAAATGGAAGCAGTTTCTTATGATAAGGGTAACGCTAGTGGTTTGGATCTGCATACAGCAAACTTTATAGAAGCTGTAAAGAGTAGAGATAACACTAAGCTTAATGCACCCATTAAAGTGGGTTATGACGCTGCCTTAGTATCTCATATGGGTAACGTGGCTTTTAAAACGGGTAATCGTATTTATTGGGATGCTGCATCTGGTAAGTTTAAAGAGGAAGATGCTAATAAGTTAATTACGGCCAATTATCAAAACAATTGGAAGCTACCTATGTTATAATAAAACGATGCTTCCAAGTTTTTGTAAATAAGAATTTGGAAGCTTTTCTATCGGTACATATCATTTAGACCTTTACCATCAATAATCATCGGTAAAATCTTCTCCAACCTGCTTGCTTTAGTCTTCTCACGTTTGGCGTTCGCAATGTATTCTGTGTATTCTTTTTGCTTGTAAGGAGTTAATTTTTTGAAAGCACTTTTTGCTTTAGGATAAATGTCGAAAGCGCTTTTTAATTCAATGGGAATAACTACGCTTGTTATTTTCTCTTTTGGAGCTCTAATTAACTCAATTCCCTTTTTCTGGTTTTCAATGGCCTCATTAATATATGCGGATACTTTTAAAATATCTACATCCTTTTCTGAGTAGAATTTCCAATGTCGCATAGCTTGGGTTTTGCCTTTTTGGGCATTTTCCAGTATATCTTCTGGGTCGCTCAGAAAGACACCGTTAAAGAACCAGATACCAAAATGATTTTTGAATTTACAAATAGCTAGAACGTTCTTCTTATTAAGAGTATACGTTGGGAAGTTCCATTTGTATGTTTCTACCAAATCTGTTTTCAATACTAAATCTCGCAGTAAAGCAATACCCATTTTAAAAGGGTGCTCTTCCGCGTAATAAGCTTCTGTTTTTTCAGATATGTCCATAGAAATGTAGACCGTTATTAGGTTTCTTTTCTAAAGATAAGGATTTGTTGTTATACAGCCTTTTTCGCTGCTAACTCACAAATTTTAATAATAACCTCTGTTGCTTTTATCATGCTTTCTACCGGAACGTACTCATATTTACCGTGAAAGTTATGTCCCCCAGCAAAGATATTAGGGCAAGGTAATCCCATATAACTTAGTTGTGAGCCATCGGTTCCGCCGCGTATGGGTTTTATGATAGGAGTAATACGCATGGCTTCCATAGCTTCCTTCGCAAGTTCTACTATGTGGAAGACAGGTTCAACCTTTTCACGCATATTAAAATACTGGTCTTTTATTTCTATGCTTATGCAATTGCCATGAATATCGTTAAGCCTATCCGTAATATCGCGAAGCAATTGTTTTCGATTTTCAAAAAAGGTTTTGTCATGATCACGAACAATAAGCTCAAATTCGGCATGTTCTATTTCACCTTTTATATGATGCACATGAAAAAAGCCTTCTCTGCCAGATGTGTTTTGAGGCGTTTCTTCAGGTGGTAAGATTTCTAAAAATTCGCTGGCTATGCTTATGGCATTCACCATTTTATTTTTGGCGTAACCAGGGTGTACGCTTCTACCTTTAATGACCACTTTGGCACTGGCAGCATTAAAGTTCTCGTATTCTAGTTCGCCAATTTGGCTTCCATCCATAGTGTAGGCCCAGTCTGCTCCAAATTTATCAACATCAAAATGATGTGCTCCGCGACCTATTTCTTCATCGGGAGTAAAACCTACCCTAATTTTGCCGTGTTTTATTTCTGGGTGGTTAATAAGGTATTCCATTGCTGTAACAATTTCCGTAATACCTGCTTTATCATCAGCACCAAGTAATGTTGTGCCGTCTGTTGTAATTAAAGTTTGACCTTTATATTGTAATAAGTCTTCAAAATAATCAGGGGAAAGCACTATGTTCTCCTGTGCATTAAGAATAATATCCTTACCATCATAATTTTCAATTATCTGAGGATTAACATTTGTTCCCGAGAAATCTGGTGAAGTATCAAAGTGAGAGATAAAACCAATAGTAGGAACATCTGTTTTAATATTACTGGGTAGGGTAGCCGTAATGTATGCCTTATTATCAATGGAGACTTCTTCCATTCCAATCTCTAATAATTCCTCAACGAGCAAATCTGCTAAATGCCATTGTTTTTCAGTACTGGGGGTAGTTTCGGAATTTGGGTCGCTTTGGGTATCAATTTTAATATATTTTAAAAAGCGATCAATGATATTTTGCATTATTCTAATTTTAAATCAAAAGTACAAAATAGGACTTATTAGGTACAAATACACTTTTTTTTAAGACTATATTTTTAGTGTTTTTCTTACATAAAACTTAAAATTTAGTTAACTTCTCATAGAATTAACTCAAACTTATGATTATGAAAAAACAGTATTTTTTATGCTATGCACTCTTTATGAGTGTTATAGGTATTGCCAGTGCCCAAATATCGGGTACAGTATTAGATGAAGACGGCGGCCCTTTACCCGGCGCTTCAGTGGTAGTTAAGGGAACAACCACTGGTTCCACTACAGATTTTGACGGTTTATTTTCAATAAATGCTGAGGTTGGAGACAAGCTTGTGGTCTCTTATATTGGTTATGAAAAGAAGGAAGTTGTTGCAGAAGCTGGCGGAATGAGTATACAACTCTCTTCTGGCGTAGCTTTGTCAGAAGTTGTCATTATAGGTTCGCGTAACCCTAATAGAACAGCTACTGAAAGTATGGTTCCGGTAGATGTAATAAGTATGAAAGAACTGAACAGTGTGGCCCCGCAGGTGAACTTGAACCAGATCCTGAATTACGTGGCACCTTCTTTTACTTCAAACACCCAAACTATTTCAGATGGTACAGATCACGTTGACCCTGCTTCTTTAAGAGGTTTAGGTCCTGATCAGGTTTTAGTACTAATTAATGGAAAAAGAAGACATACATCTTCTTTGATTAATGTAAACGGAACTTTTGGACGTGGTAGTGTTGGTACGGATTTAAATGCTATACCGGCAGCGGCTATTCAGCGTATTGAAGTTTTAAGAGATGGTGCAGCTGCCCAATATGGGTCCGATGCCATAGCTGGTGTTATCAACATTGTTTTGAATAGAAGTGTAAATGAACTGAACATGTCCGTTACCACGGGTGCTAATTTTTCCAAGAATGCCAATGATCAAACTGGTGGAGTAGATGGCGCAACAACTAACATTGCTGCTAGTTACGGAGTTCCTTTAGGGCAAAATGGAGGTTTGTTAAATCTTTCTGGTGATTTTGATGTTCGTCAGCCTTACGGTAGAATGAAAGAATGGGATGGTGATGTTTTTAATCAGTATAATGTAATCGAAAGAATTGCTAATGGTGACGGTTATAATTTAACTAATTTATTAGATGATGATGTAACAGATGTTATCCAATACGCAAATCAAGCAGGAATAAACTTGAACGGAGCCACTACGAAAGCAGAGCTTCAACCCATTTTATCTGCTGATGCTACGGAAGCAGAACTTTCCGCAAGAGGGCAACAACGAAGCGATTATAACATGAGAGTTGGTCAGTCAGCCTTACGTGGTGGACGGATTTTTGCTAACTTTTCTTTGCCTTTAGATGATAACGGAACGGAAGTATACTCTTTTGCAGGTATTAGTTCAAGAACTGGTAATTCAGCTGGTTTCTATCGTTTACCAAATCAAAGCAGAACTTTTACACCGGCATATATGAACGGGTTTTTACCTGAAATTAATTCAACGATTAAAGACAGGTCTTTATCTGTAGGTATTAAAGGAAAGATTAATGAGTGGGATGTTGATTTAAGTAACACCTATGGAAAGAACTCTTTTCTATATACTATTGGAAACACATTTAACGCTTCTATGCAAAATGCATCACCTACTATTTTTGATGCAGGTGGTTTTTCTTTTGCACAGAATACAGCTAATTTAGACGTAACTCGCTTTTTTGAAGATGCTATGTCTGGTTTGAATGTTGCTTTTGGTGCGGAATACCGTGTTGAAAACTATGATATTGTTGAAGGTGAAGAAGCTTCGTATTCGCAATATACGGCAGATGGGCAGCGTATTACTTTAGCGTCCCAACAGGCATCACAAGATTTCTTTGGAAATGGAAGACTAAGGTGGGTCTCAGGTTTTTCCAGGATTTAGTCCAAATAATGAGCTTTCTCGTGGGCGTAGTAGTGTTGCAGGTTATGTTGATTTAGAAGCAGATTTTTCAGAAAAGTTCGTAGCTAGTTTTGCTACACGTTTTGAGAATTATAGCGATTTTGGTTCTACCATAAATTTTAAATTAGCTGCTCGTTATAAAATAAATGATAACATAAACCTTAGAGCTGCAGCCAATACAGGCTTTAGAGCACCTTCTTTACACCAGATAAATTTTAACTCTACATCTACAATTTTTGATCAAAATGGTGACCCACAAGAGGTAGGCACTTTTGCCAATGATAGTAGAGCTGCTAAGCTTTTGGGTATTCCGGAATTAAAGGAAGAAACTTCAAGTAGTGTTAGTGTTGGATTTACAGCGAAAATTCCAGATGCAAACCTGACCTTAACTGTAGATGGTTACTATGTAGAAATTAATGATAGAGTAGTGTATACAGGTCAATTTGAAGGACCTGGTACAGGAACTGAATTGGATAATTTGTTAAGTCAGGCCAATGCCACGGCTGCTTCTTTCTTTGCAAATGCAATCAACACGGAGTCTCGTGGATTGGATGTTGTGCTTACACATACAGCTAACTTAAGTGATAACTGGAGATTGAAATCTGATTTAGCCGGAACGTTATCTAAAACTAATCAAATAGGTGATATTAATTCATCAAAAGTGTTGGAAGATGCAGGTCTTGTAGATACTTACTTTCCAGAAGATAGTAGAGTGTATTTAGAAGAGGCCGTACCACGTACGAAACTTAATCTTTCAAATAGTCTTACTTCTGATAAATGGGTTATGTTTTTGAGAAACGTATATTTTGGCGAGGTTACTGAAGCTACTACTGTTATAGCAAACCAACAAGATTTTGGTTCTAAGATAGTAACAGACCTTTCTATAGGGTATAAGGCAACGGATGCTTTAACACTTACATTAGGAGCTAACAATTTATTGGATATCTACCCAGACAGGGCAGAAGAGCAGTTTAATAATAGAAGTTCAGGCCGTTTTGATTGGTCTCGTAGAGCACAACAATTTGGTATTGGTGGTCGATTCTTATTCGCTAGAGTGAGTTTCACACTTAAATAAAATATAAAGTCAAAAATTTATTAATAAAGGCTGTCCTAAAGGGCAGCCTTTATTTTTGTTTAAAGATGTCATTCAAAGAAGAAATATAATTTTTCACTTAAATTGCTGTTTATATAAATGGAATTAAATTTTAAACAGAAATATATGTTGCCAAAATTATATAGTTTGCTAGTATTTTTAATGTTCTTTTCTGTTGTCAATGCGCAAAACTGTACATTAGATATAGGTGGTAAAAACAGCGAAACCATCAAGACTATCTTTCAATTAAATGAGGAGCAAATAGCCATTATGGAAACTTTGAAAGGGGAACTTGAGGTGAAAACGAAAAGTACGGAAGAGCAAATTGAAAAATTATTGGCGGAACATCCGCAAAGTACAGAAGAGGATCTTATTAAATTAGCTGATAAATATAAAGTTTTACAGAAGCAGCAGTTAGATTTAGCCTACAAGAGTGATAAAGAGCTTCTTTCTGTTTTCAATGCTAAGCAATATGAACGCTACCTTCAACTTTGTAATGAGGCTATACGACAACCAATTAAAGTAGAGCCTAAAATCTACGGGATTATGGAATAGAAGAGTAATTATTAGCGGTGTACTCGTTAATTTCTTTGAAAAGACCCCATTCTTTCATTTTTAAAAATAGTGATAAGTTGTGCCCTTACTTGGGGTAAGTTTGTATTTTTGCGCAAACACCACCCACCTTCATGTATAAGTCTATACTTCAGCCCTTACTTTTTTCGCTTGATGCGGAAAAAGCTCACCATGTAACCTTTTCATTAGTTCGTTTTCTTTGTAAAATTGGTTTTTCCGGTTTATTCAAGGCTATATATAACATAGAAGACTCGCGGTTGGAAAAGGAGGTTTTTGGTATTAAATTCAAAAATCCGGTAGGCCTAGCGGCTGGTTTTGATAAGGATGCTAAACTCTATAATGAATTATCCAACTTTGGTTTTGGTTTTATAGAGATAGGGACGCTTACTCCTAAACCGCAGGCAGGAAATCCAAAGAAGCGATTGTTTAGGTTAAAACCTGACCAAGCTATTGTGAATCGTATGGGCTTCAATAATATGGGCGTAGAGGATGCAGTAGAACGTTTAAAGAAACAACATAAAGTACTTATTGGAGGTAATATAGGCAAGAATAAAGTTACGCCTAATGAAGATGCTGTTTCGGATTACCTAATCTGTTTTAATGCACTTTTTGACCATGTAGATTACTTTGTGGTCAACGTAAGTTCTCCAAACACGCCAGTGCTTCGTGAGCTTCAAGACAAAGAACCTTTGACTGCTCTTTTGTTGGATTTGAAAAAAGAAAATACAAATTTGGCTTTGCAGAAACAACAGAAGGAAAAACCTATTCTATTGAAAATTGCGCCAGACCTTACGGATGATCAGTTGTTGGATATCATTACTATCGTTGCCGACACAAAAATTGACGGTGTTATAGCTACCAATACCACCATTGAAAGAGAGAACTTAAAATCAGAAGTATCGCTTACAAAAGAAATGGGTGGATTAAGCGGAAAACCACTGACTAAAAGAAGTACAGAGGTAATTCGGTTCTTGGCAGAAAAGAGCAACAAGGCTTTTCCTATTATAGGTGTGGGCGGAATACATTCTGAAAAAGACGCTTTAGAGAAGTTAGATGCAGGAGCAGATTTAGTTCAATTGTATACTGGTTTTATCTACGAAGGACCATAGGTTTAATTAAAAGAATAAATAAGGCTCTTCTTAAGAGGTAGGGTAGTGAAAACTAGATAAGCTTATAAGATAGAATTTTCTTATTTAGCCCAATAGTCCACAACAAGTACACCACCTAGATGTGGAGTCAAAACTTCACCAAAAGCTTTGTGGTCTGGATGAGGTAAGTAAATAGCACGGTCTTCTTCGCTTTCAAAAGTCAGGAAAAAACAATGGGTAAAACCTTCGTTTAAACCTTCGGGGCTATTGTTCAATCCCCATTCATAACTAACTATTTGCGGAATTTTTGAGGGAAGCGCAGTAAATGCTTCCTCAACTTTTTTGATATCTTCTTTTGAAGTTTCTGGTTTGAACTTAAACAACACTACATGGCGTAACAGGCTATCTTTCTGCATGAAGGTTTCTGATATTGGTTTAGTTTCACTTCTGATTTCAAAGGCTACTAAAAGTAGCGCTACCAAAACTAAACTCAAAGTGAATGTAATGTGACTTTGTTTCATGTCATTTATTTTTTTGTGATGCAATTACTCTTATGGCCTAACAGGAGGGGAAATTGCGACCAGCTAAAAATTCAGAACATAAAAAAAATGAATTTCGTTGAAACCTGAATTTGTGACAAGATATAAAAAAGAGTACTTACTTTAGTGCACTCATTGAGGTTTCAAGAAGAAAATTTTGGAACCTATGATTTATACTTAAAATAAAACGGAATTTGGGTACAATTAATTACGAAATACTTTACACTTTTATGTTGGCCACTATGGCTTTGTCTTTTTCGCCCGGTCCAGACAATATTTATGTGTTAATGCAAAGTCTTGTAAATGGTAAGAAATATGGGCTAGCAACTACAGCCGGTCTTATTTCTGGTTGTTTAGTGCATACCAGTTTATTAGCTTTTGGGGTATCTATAATTATAAGAGAGAGTGAGGCGCTCTTTATGGGCATTAAAGTTTTGGGTGCTATTTACCTCTTTTATCTTGCATACAAGGTCTTTAAAAGCAGTGGTGATTTGGATTTAACAGAAGGAGCTGTACCTAAAAAGGGACTTGGGCAATTGTTTAAGCAAGGTTTTATAATGAACGTGCTAAATCCAAAAGTGACCATATTTTTTCTGGCATTCTTTTATGGTTTCCTTTTTAGCGAAGAGATAAGTACCATGGTGCAGTTTTATGTTCTTGGACTGCTGTTTATGTTTATATCCTTTATTATTTTTAGCATGATAGCTTTCCTATCAGGGAGTATTTCCGTGTATTTTAAAGAAAACTCTGCAGCCGGTATTTATTTAAAGTGGCTGCAAATCATTGTCTTTGTTGGTATTGCAGTCTATATTCTAGTATCGGATAATTAATGTTAATTTTGAGTAGTTAAAAGGGTGGCTGAAACTGCCTACTTAGAATTTAATTTTCATGATGGAAAAGGTTAAGGTTATTGAATGTCCTAGAGATGCCATGCAAGGCATTAAACCTTTCATACCTACCAATGAAAAGGTAAAATACATTCAGGCTTTGTTAGGCTGTGGTTTTGATACAATAGATTTTGGAAGTTTTGTTTCTCCAAAGGCTATTCCGCAGATGGTAGATACTGCTGAGGTACTATCAAAGTTGGACCTTTCAAAAACAAATAGCAAACTGCTAAGTATTGTGGCTAATGTTAGGGGAGCACAAGATGCTTCCGAGCATCCTGAGATTCAATATTTAGGATACCCTTTTTCTATTTCCGAGAATTTTCAGATGCGGAATACGCATAAGACCATTGATCAATCTGTAGAAACCCTTCAGGAAATACTCAATATTGCCGATGCTTCTGGTAAAGAGGTAGTGACCTATATATCTATGGGTTTTGGTAACCCTTATGGTGACCCATGGGATGTTGACATAGTAGGGGAGTGGACCGAAAAATTAAGCGGAATGGGAGCTAAAATTCTTTCGCTCTCAGATACGGTAGGGTCATCAACACCAGAAGTAATTGAATACCTCTTTTCACAATTAATTCCAAGATATCCAGATATTGAATTTGGTGCTCATTTGCATACAACACCTACCAAATGGCATGAAAAGGTAGATGCTGCTTACAAAGCCGGCTGTCGTAGGTTTGATGGGGCCGTTCAAGGATTTGGAGGTTGCCCTATGGCAAAAGACGAATTAACCGGTAATATGCCTACCGAGAAAATGCTTTCGTATTTTACTGCAGAAAAAGCGGATTCCGGTGTTAATTGGATGGTTTTTGAAGCCGCTTATAACAAGGCTACGGAGCTTTTTTCAAAGTACCATTAATCATCCTGTTCATTACACATTTTGTTCAAGTAGGTGTCCAAATTCAATTGAAACAAAGTGCCTTCTACCAAATCCTGAACTGCGTTCAGTTCTGTTAAGTTCATAGCTAAAGTTATTTGTGGGGCAGGTGTATCTAAAAGTAATGACCTGCAAGTATCATGCTGGTTACAATCAGCACACGGCGTGTTGCTGTTCATGGTACTTTCAATATTTTTCTGAAACTTTTCCAGCTCGTTTCTAGTCAAGAGTAGACCTGTATCCCTAAAAACTATCTGTATTTTTCTAACGTCCTTAAAGTATTTCTCTTCCACTGGAATGCTACGCCAAAAGGGTTGTGGTAAATTGGATTGATATCGTCCATAGTGTAATCTTTAATTAATCTGGGGTTAACAATGGGCAAACTCTTTGTGGTTAGAGAAAGAACCTCACCCAATATGATAAATCAAAAATAGTATTTTTATTTAGATTAATTATAAATAGTAAATAATTTGATTGAAATTCCTGTCGAAAAGGATGATATAATCACTGTTTAAAATTTATCGATTGTAATATTATTTAGATTTAATAAGAATAATTTTGCGTAGCTAAACTTCATGTATTAGTTTTGCGCTCTATTTAAATCAAGTCTAAATAAACAATATTTATATAATGAGAAGAGTCCTTTTTACATTAGCCATTAGTACGGTAGTTTTTCTAGCATCGTGTAGTTCAGATGATGACGCAACAGGAACAGAAATGGATGAAGCTATCGTAATAGATAATCCTGCTAGTTATACTTTTGAAAGAAATGGAGAGACTACTGTAAGCTTTGGAGGTCAAACTACTCGTATTTTAATGGCTCAAGAATTTTTGGGAGCTCTTACTACCAATACCAATACGGCAGAAACATTAAAATCAATATATGCACATGAAGAAGGTGCTGCAGATTTTGAAGATGCAGATTTAAATGCTTCAGATAAAAATCTTCGTAGTAAAACTGCTGCTTCGGTAGATTACTTTTCTACCAATGCTACGGATCAAGCATTGATCCGTGCTGATTTTGAATCATGGATAGATGGTCAAGTAAATAATGTTTTTACCAATTGGAATGTTACTGCTGAGGCAGGTGTAGCTGGTCAATTGGCCGATGGTGAAAAAACACGTTACATCAATGCACAAGGTCTTGAATACAACCAATTATTTGCAAAAGGTTTAATAGGTGCTTTGATGACTGATCAAGCATTAAACAATTACTTGAGTACAGCGGTTTTGGATGAAGGTTCTAGTCGTGAAGACAATGATGCAGGAACAGTATTAGAAGATAAATCCTATACCAACATGGAACATAAATGGGATGAGGCTTATGGCTACATTTATGGACTTAACGCGGATGCTTCCAATCCTAATGCAGATTTAGGTGCGGATAGCTTTTTAAATGAATACATAGGGAAGCTAGAAGAAGATCCTGATTTTGCAGGTATTGCAGATGAAATTTTCCAAGCCTTTAAGTTAGGTCGTGCGGCTATCGTGGTCGGAGATTATGATGTTCGTGATGCTCAAGCAGAGATTATTAGAGAGAAAATATCTTTAGTACCTGCCGTTAGGGGTGTATTTTATATGCAACGTGCAAAAGCAACTTTAGCAGATGCAGTACCTAATTATGCAAGTGCTTTTCATGCACTGTCTGAAGCTTATGGTTTTATTTATAGTTTACGTTTTACACGTAAACCGGGTACGGACGCTCCTTATTTTTCAAAGGAAGAGTCCGATGAGCTTTTAGAAGAATTAATGGAAGATGGTGTAAACGGACTATGGGATGTTGAAGCAGAAACTATAGATGAGATTTGTGAAGATATCGCAGAACGATTCGGTTTTACTGTTGCGCAAGCCGGTGAGTAATCTTACTTGTATAGTACTAAATTTTAAGTGTTGAAAAAAAAGCAGCATCTGTTAGGAAATAACAGGCTGCTTTTTATACTTTTGCTTAATTAGAATAAATAAAAATAAGCTATGAAGAGGTTTCTTGCCATTTTTACTGTGGCGACAATGATATGGGCATGTAGCTCCGATAGTAGTGGAAGTGCTGTTACAGATGATACTGTAGATCCAGAACCAGAAGAAGTGAGTTTTGAGCGTGGCTCAATGCTAACCAATTGGGCAGATAATATAATCATACCTTCTTACGAAGCGTTTTCTAGTGAAATGTCTGGTTTGCAAACTGCTTTTGATACCTTCAAAGGAGATGCTAGTGAAGTTAACCTTGTAGCTTTTAGAGCATCTTGGTTATCCGCTTATAAAATGTGGCAACGGGTTTCTATGTTTGAAATAGGCCCTGCCGAAACGGTTGGCTTACGTTTAAACATGAATATCTACCCTACTGATGGGCCTAAAATAGATGGTTTTGTAACCTCGGGAACTTATGACCTTGCTCTTGCTTCTAATAGAGATGCAAAAGGTTTCCCTGCTTTAGATTATTTAATTAATGGACTGGGAGATACGGACGAAGACATTGTTGCAAAATATAATGGAACTGACAAGGAAAGCCTAATTTCCTATACAGGTGATGTTATTGCTGATATGGCGGGTTTAACCACGGGAGTGCTTGCTGAATGGAATTCAGGGTATAGAGATACTTTTGTAGAAAATGACGGTGCATCTTCAACAGCATCTGTGGATCGTTTTATAAACGACTATGTTTTTTACTATGAGAAGTTTTTGAGAGCTGGTAAAATGGGAATCCCTGTAGGTGCTTTTTCTGAAAACGTACTTCCTCAAAATGTAGAAGCTTATTATAAAGCAGATGTTTCTAACATACTTTTCTTAGAGGGTTTTGAAGCTGTACAAGATTTCTTTAATGGTGTACACTACGGTAAGAGTACAGCAGGAGAAAGCTTAGCATCTTATTTAGATGCATTGAACACAATTAAGGATGGTGATGATTTGACAAAATTGATTAATGATCAATTTGATTTAGCTAAAACTAAAGTTGAAGCATTGGCACCTTTCCGAGAGGAAATTGAAAATAATGTGCCGCCAACTAATATGCTATTGGCGTACGATGAGGTGCAGCGCATTGTTCCTATGTTAAAAGTAGATATGGTTTCTGCTATGAGCGTAAGTATTGATTTTGTTGATGCGGATGGCGACTAGAAAATGAACCATTTCATTAGCAAACATATTACAGCCCCTATAGAGGCCGCCCCTTTGGCGGTCTTTCGCATTTTATTTGGTGTAATGATGTTGCTGAGTATTGTAAGATTTTGGAGCTACGGATGGATTGAAAAATTATACATTCAGCCTAAGTTTTTCTTCTCTTATTATGGTTTTGAATGGGTGAAACCTTTGGGAGTCTACACCTACCTCATATTTATTATTTGTGGACTTTCTGCAATTTTTGTGGCTTTAGGATATAAGTACAAAGTAGCTATCGTTACTTTTTTTATAAGCTTTACCTATATAGAATTGATGGACAAGACCACCTACCTTAACCATTACTACTTTATTAGTCTGCTAAGTTTTCTAATGATTTTTCTACCGGCCAATGCCTATTTTTCTTTGGATGCCAAACAAGATTCTAAAAAGGCGTTTCAAAAAATACCAGCGTGGACTATCAATAGTGTAAAACTCATGTTGGGCATAGTTTATTTTTATGCAGGACTGGCCAAACTAAATTCCGATTGGCTTTTTAAGGCTATGCCTTTAAAAATTTGGTTGCCATCTAAATTTGATACTCCGCTTTTAGGTCAGTTTTTACATGAAGAATGGGTACAGTATGCTTTTAGCTGGTTTGGAGCCGGTTATGATTTGGCTATTCCATTCTTATTATTGTATAAGAAAACACGGCCCTTTGCTTTTGTCATGGTAGTTGTTTTTCATGTAATGACACGCGTGTTATTCCCCATTGGAATGTTTCCGTATGTTATGATAGTCTCTACATTAATATTTTTTGATTCATCTTTCCATCATAAGCTCTTATCTTATTTTAGTGGTCTTTTTCGTATTGAGAAAAATAGATTCGATAACAAACGAATCTTAGCTATGCCACTGAATGTGGTAACCAATTCCAAACTGGTTTTAATCTCATTATTTTTTGTGATTCAATTACTAATGCCATGGCGTTATTTAGTTTATCCTGGAGAATTATTTTGGACGGAAGAAGGATACCGATTTTCATGGAGAGTAATGCTAATGGAAAAGTCCGGATACGCGCAATTTAAAGTAGTTAGCAAAGATTCTGGAAAGTGGTTTTATGTGGATAACTCAGATTTTTTGACACCTTTTCAAGAAAAACAAATGTCTTTTCAACCTGATTTTATTTTAGAATATGCTCAATATCTAAAAAGACATTTTGAAAAAGACGGACATAAAAACGTGCAAATATTTGTTGATAGTCGAGTTGCCCTGAATGGGCGGTTGAGTACTACGTATATAGACCCAAAAGTTGACCTTGGCCAAGAGCGGGAGTCATTTGAACATAAAAATTGGATAATACCTTTTACTGATGAAATTAAGGGAATTTAGTATCATATTCATAGTATTCTTAACCTCGTTCTCTGCCTTTTCTCAGATTACGATTTCTGGTAACGTCACCGATGAAAAGGGAAATCCCGTTCAAGATGCAGAAGTATATTTAAAAGAGGTGCAACTTCTAAAAACTACGGATTCTGATGGTAATTTTGAGTTCTTTAATATTGCTGGAGGTAAGTATACGGTAGTAGTTTTCGCTTTTGAATATGATGTATATGAAAAGGAATTAACATTTGATACCGCTTTTAATCTCAATGTTCAGCTTCAGCGAATAAAATCTCAACAACTTTCAGAAGTGGTTTTAACCGAGAGAAGAGAAAAAGTATTCGCATTAAAACAATTAAAAAAAGTAGAGGGTACTGCTATTTATGCCGGTAAAAAAACAGAGGTAGTACTTATGGAAGGCCTTACGGGGAACCTTGCCGCCAACAATGCCAGACAAATCTATAGTCAGGTTGTTGGGCTTAATATTTATGATAATGGCGATGCTGGTTTGCAATTAAATATAGGCGGTAGGGGATTGGACCCTAACAGAACAGCTAATTTTAATACGCGTCAGAATGGTTATGATATTAGCGCAGATGTGCTGGGTTACCCAGAAAGTTATTATACACCACCCGCAGAATCTCTAGAGGAGATTCAAGTAGTGCGCGGTGCAGCTTCTTTACAATACGGTAGCCAATTTGGAGGTTTAATCAACTTCAAATTTAAAAAACCAAATCCTAACAAAGAAATAGAACTCATTTCTCGCCAAACCGTTGGTTCATATGATCTGTTTACAAGCTTCAATAGTTTGAGTGGTACGGTGGGTAAATTTAGTTACTACACCTATCTGAGTTATAAAGATGGAAATGGGTTTCGTCCTAATTCAAATTTTAACAGCAAGAACTATTTTACGCATTTGGGGTATGAGATTTCCGATAAAACCAAAGTAAGCTTAGAGACCACTTTCTTGCACTATTTAGCGAAGCAGCCATATGGTTTAACAGATGCCCAATTTTATGAAGACCCAACTTTTAGTAATCGTGATAGAAACTGGTTTGAGGTAGATTGGCGCTTATATTCGTTTCGTTTGAACCATGCATTTTCTCCAAAGACAGATTTTAGTTTAAACGTTTTCGGTTTGAATGCCTCTCGTAGAGCACTGGGTTTTAGAACCAACAGAGTTTCACAAGAAGATGTTATAACTGAGCCACGGGAATTATTGATTGATAATTTTAGTAATTGGGGAGCTGAAGCTAGTAAGGGTATTAACGAGATATAATTTGGCAGGAACCGAATCTGCCCTTTATTATTAGGCTCTAAAATTTACAAAACGAATAACGACCAAAGGCAAGGACCGGGCTCTGCAGCCGCGGATGCCGATTTTAATTTTGCCGATACCAGTTTCCCGAATTACGAAAGACAGTCACAATTCAATTTTCCTAACTTTAATGTGGCTTTGTTCGGGGAGAACATCTTCAACCTTTCAGATAAATTAGCGGTAACGCCTGGTTTTCGTTTGGAACATATTAAAACAGAAAGTATAGGTAGTTACCAAGAGATCACTTTAGATTTGGCGGGTAACCCATTACTTAATAGAGAGATAGATGATAATAGGGTTTTTGATAGAACCTTTGTTTTGTTAGGATTGGGGGCTACATATAAGCTATCGCCTAGTGTAGAGTTATATGGTAATTTTTCGCAAAACTACCGTTCTGTAACGTTCAGTGATATTCGCGTAGTAAACCCTTCTTTTCAAGTAGATTCAAATATTTCAGATGAAGATGGGTTTACTGCAGATTTTGGTGCCAGAGGAAGATTTAAAGATATTCTATCGTATGATGTAAGCGTATATGGGCTCTATTATGATAATAGGCTAGGAGAAATATTGAAAGAAGAAACGCAGGTTAATGCGGCTGGTGAAGAAGTTTCAACTGGGAAATTATTAAGAGCAAGAGGGAATATTGGAACTGCTTTTATATATGGTCTGGAAAGTTTTGCAAATTGGAGCTTAAAGGAAACCTTCTTTCCTCAATCGGAAAAAGTGAAATTGAACTACTTTGCCAATTTAGCAATCACTAAATCTGAATATCTTTCTTCTGAACGAAACAATGTAGAAGGTAATGAAGTAGAGTTCATTCCAAAAGTCAATCTTAAGACAGGGTTAAACTTCGGTTATGATAACCTTTTGGGTAGCCTTCAATATACTTATTTTGCTGATCAATTTACAGATGCCACCAACGCATTACAAGATGTAAATGATAACCAAAGAGGAATAGAAGGAGTAATTCCTGCTTATGATATTTTAGATTTTTCACTCTCTTACACGTATAAAAAATGGAAGCTAGAAGCAGGAATTAATAATCTTTTAGATAATTCATATTTTACTAGAAGAGCTACCGGCTACCCGGGGTGCAGGTATTATTCCGTCTGAACCAAGAACATTTTATACGACGCTTCAATTTAAATTATAAAAGAGTTTTAAGGTAGATATTAAAAAATCTGATGGATTTTTGTTTCTCACTTTTAAAACACTTTGTATAAAAATAGATTGGTATTTTTTATGATGTGATTTAAAGATATTAGGCAGAGGAATGTGAGTGGTTTCTTAACGATTGCCTTTTGAAGCAAACGAGTATTGATTATAAGGTGATAACGAATTTATTTCACTACATTTGCACGCAATTAAATCATTAATTGCTATGGAAGCTCACCTGAATAAAATTGTTGGAGAAGGTCTCACTTATGACGACGTACTTCTAGTCCCTGCCTTTTCTGAAGTACTCCCCAGAGAAGTTAATATTCAAACCAAATTTACACGTAACATTACTATAAACGTACCAGTTGTATCGGCTGCTATGGATACGGTTACTGAATCGCGAATGGCTATTGCCATTGCGCAAGAAGGAGGTATTGGTGTTCTTCATAAAAATATGAGCATTGCTCAGCAAGCAGTAAAGGTGCGTAAAGTAAAACGTGCAGAAAGTGGTATGATCATAGATCCTGTTACTTTACCATTAAATTCTTTTGTTCGTGATGCAAAGGCGAATATGAAAGAATTTAGCATTGGTGGAATTCCTATTGTAGATGGCGAAGGAAAATTAATTGGTATTGTTACCAACAGAGACCTTCGTTTTGAAAAAAATAATGACCGTCCAATTTCTGAAGTAATGACCTCTAAGAATTTGGTTACGGTAAGTGAGGGTACTTCATTGGCCCAAGCCGAAGATATTCTTCAAGAAAATAAAATTGAAAAGCTTCCAGTAGTAGATAAGAACTATAAATTGGTAGGACTTATCACTTTTAGAGATATTACAAAATTGACCCAAAAGCCCATGGCTAACAAGGATACCTACGGTAGGTTACGTGTTGCTGCGGCTATTGGTGTTACTCCAGATGCAGTAGATAGGGCAGAGGCCTTAGTAAATGCAGGTGTTGATGCTGTTGTTATTGATACGGCACATGGGCATACTAAAGGTGTGGTTACTGTTTTAAAGGCAGTTAAAAAGAAATTTCCAGATTTAGAAGTTATTGTAGGTAACATTGCAACAGGTGAGGCAGCTAAATATTTGGTAGAAGCAGGTGCAGATGCCGTAAAAGTTGGTATTGGTCCAGGTTCTATTTGTACTACTCGTATTGTTGCAGGGGTTGGTTTTCCACAGTTTTCTGCTGTGTTAGAAGTAGCGGCAGCGATTAAAGGTTCTGGTGTTCCGGTAATTGCCGATGGAGGAATTCGCTATACAGGTGATATTCCAAAAGCTATTGCTGCTGGTGCGGATACCGTTATGTTAGGCTCCCTTCTTGCGGGAACCAAAGAATCTCCAGGTGAAACTATAATCTACGAAGGCCGAAAATTTAAGTCATACCGTGGTATGGGTTCTGTTGAAGCTATGAAAGAAGGTAGTAAAGACCGGTATTTTCAAGATGTAGAAGATGATATTAAGAAACTAGTTCCAGAAGGTATTGTAGGTCGTGTACCATACAAAGGAGAATTATATGAGAGTATTCACCAGTTTGTGGGTGGTCTTCGTGCTGGTATGGGTTACTGTGGTGCTAAGGACATCAACGCATTAAAAGAGAATGGCCGTTTTGTTAAGATTACTGCAAGTGGTATTAATGAAAGTCATCCTCACGATGTAACCATTACTAAAGAATCACCTAATTACAGTAGATAGATATTAATTATCTTCAAATAACAAAAAAGAGCGCTCTTAGAGTGCTCTTTTTTGTTACTTGATATACTCTTAAAATCAAATCCTACTTGGCAGGAACTGAATCTTCTTTTTCGCTAAAAGTATGCACCCTATATAAATCATCGGACGCTTGCAATAATTTACTCAATAGAGTCGGTTCTAAATTGGGGTTGTCTTTTAGGAAATCATTTAAAATAGTATAAGCTTCGGCAGATGTATGTTTACCGATGGTATTATTAAGCCATCCTTTAGGAAAGAAAATATCACCTGTTTTTTGAACTTCCTCTAACATGTCTAGACTTGTTCTTAAGTTTTTAATGCTTTCTTCGTCTCTTAATGGATGATTTAGATTACTTAATGCGCTTAATACCCAAGATTCTCTCTGTCTATTTTTCTTGTATTTAAGTGATACAAAAAACTCCCGTCTAACAGCTAAATCATTTGATAACGAAGGGATTAGAAAATTAAACTCCGTCAAATCATCAGGGTTTTTAATATCTTCTTTGGCTTCTTGTAAAATGTTCTCATAGTCCGTATGATTGAACAGAGCCAAACTCATAGCCATTTTAGTATAATCATTTTGGTTGAGCTTTAAATTAGGTATGATATGGTCTTTATGCCAAACGCTATACAATTGGGCAATGGATTTTTTAGAAAAAGCAGTTGAACGAAAAGTAGAAAATAACGTTTTCTTTATGTTAGCAGGTATCTCCATCTGTAATTGAGACCAAAGCATGTCTCCAAGAAGAGGTTGATATTTTATTCTTTCTTCAGGAGAAAGGTATTTCCAAAAAAGGTTGCTAATGTAGCCAGAAAGTAGATTGGTCAAAAGCTCGTTTTTCTCAGTAGCTAAGCTTTCACGGTAGAATTCTAGTATAGTTTCGGGCTTAATTAAACCGTTTAATGCACTTTCATAACTATTAATGTATATGTAGCCGCGCGTAATATCATCTTTAATTTCAGGAGTTTCTGGGCTTTCTATATCGTACATGGGGAAAACGCCATAACCCATGCCATTGGAATTATAGATAATAGATAAGGGTTTTGATTTTCCTACTGCTGCGCTAAGTTCAACACTACTCCCTTTCATATCAACTGCAATGTTCTGCAAACTATCTTTGTAGACCAGAGTAATGTCAAAAGTTTGGGGCCAAACACGGTAACTATCATCTTCTGCAGTTTGACTTATGGTAAAAGACATTATTCTTTCATTGGAATCGTACACTATTTGTTCGTGGAATATAGGGCGACCGGGACCGTTTACCCAAACCTCACTCCATTTTTCAATATCCACGTCTGTATTTTCTATAAATAGGGCAATTAAGTCGTTCCACGTAGCATTACTGTTACTGTAGGTCTTAATATATTTTTGAACCCCTTTTTGAAAAGCCTCTTTGCCTAAAGCAGCCTCTAGTTGTCGCATCATTATAGGTGCTTTGCTGTAGATAATACTTCCGTAGAGGGAACCGGCATTCTTTAGATTATCTAATTCTTGGCGAATAGGATTAGATCCTCTGGTTCTGTCTTCACCATATGCCCTAGGGTAGTGCGTGGTCATAAAAGCGAGGTCGTGATTAATTTCCGGGAAAACCGGATTCGCTATTTTATCGGCCATGAAATTAGCGAAGACTTCTTTCATCCAAACATCATTGAACCAATTCATAGTTACCAAATCTCCAAACCACATGTGGCTTGTTTCATGAGCTATAAGTTTTACCCTTTGTAGTTTTTGATTTTCAGTAGATGTTTCATCCAAGAACAGAGTACTTTCTTTGTATTGAACGGCACCCACCTGTTCCATGCCACCATATTGGTACCCGGGAATAGTTGCAAAATCTAGTTTCTGAAAAGGAAATTTGTGGTTAGTGTAATCTTCTAAAAAGGATATTGACTGTTGATGAAGATTAAAGATAGTATCTGTACTAAAGGCAATCTTATCCTTATTGGTTTCCCTATAAAGCATTTTCATATCAAACTTACCCTGATTTTGGTGGGTACTTTCAAATTCGCCAGCAACAAAAGAGAACAAGTACGTACTCATTTGATCACTTTTTCCAAAATGATGTTTGGTGAAATCTTCAATTTCTTCTTTACTAACTTCTGGAGCACCGCAAAGTACTGCCCAATCTTTTGGTGCGGTAATATCTAAAGAGTAAGTAGCTTTTAGATTGGGTTGGTCAAAACAAGGGAAAAGTGTTCTAGCTCTGTCCGGAACTAAAAGAGTATAGAGATAAGTATCGTTTCTGTTTAATGATGATTCACCGGCAATAAATTCAATTTCTATAATGTTTTTGCCAATATTAAGGTACTTAGGTGCAATTGTGATATGTTCTTCTTCATGAACAACGGTAATCTTTTTGTTGTTTGCCACAATAGATTTTAAGTTGGAAGTTTGTTCTTTAAAGTCGAGGTACAACGGAGCCTCTAGATTAGAAATTTCTACACTTAGAACTAATTTGGCGGGTATAGGCGAGTTTCTATCTTTCGGGATGTTAAAATCTAGTTGATAGTTTATATTGGAAATTTGGCTTTTTCTATAGTTCGCCAATTCTAAAGAAACTCCGTCTTCCAATTTAAAAGGAGCATTATTTTTGTCTGCGCAGGAAAGAAGGGCGAGACTTGCAATTAAGGTAATTAAGAATGTTTTCATGAACTTTTGAACTGGAAATTTGCTTTGGTAGAATGAAAGTACTCAAAAGTAAAAACGAATACAAGAAGAATAGAGTAATCTAGCTTTTGAATCATAAAAAAAAGCCCGATATCATTCAAATGATATCGGGCTTCGTAATGTCTTATTATAGTTCCTTATTTTCCTTCGCCGGTATAGGTTTTCCAGTCTTGATCTTTATAAATATTGTCGCCAAAGTATTTAGCGATATTTAAGAAAGGCTCTGGTTTCTGGTAGCCAGGTACTGGAGAAAGCATATTCATTTCTTCATCTAAAAAAATAGTGGTTGGATAACTCATTCTGCCTTGCATAAGTGCAGCAGCAAATTCATGATACCCTTTTTTTCCTGATGGAATAAATTTATAGGTTTTTCCTTTAAAATCAATCGGATCTTTGCCTTCGCCATCTAGCTTAACCATGTAAAAATTTTCGGCCATGTAAGCGGCTACTTGAGAATCCTGAAAAGTATCCTTGTCCATTTTTTTACACCATCCACACCAATCTGTATAGACATCTATAAAAATCTTCTTCGGATTCTTTTCGGTAGCTACCAATTCAGCTGCTTCATCCCAACTCAACCATTTAACCTCTTGGGCACTAATGTTTGTAGCTGTAAGTCCTATAAATAGAAATAGAACAAATTTTAAAGCGTATGTGGCGGGTATTTTCATCTTGATTTTTGCGGTATTAGTCCAACTAATGTACCAAAACTAACGAAAATCTAACAAGTTTATTTTGCTAAAGCTTTTTCCTTCTTCTGAGAAAAGAGATTTTTAACATCTATTTGATGTTTAGTAAGATCCTCAAAAGTCTCTCGTTCCCTAATTAATATGGCTTTACCCTCATGCCATAGAACCTCTGCAGGTCTAAATCTTGAGTTGTAATTACTGGCCATAGTAAAGCAATAAGCACCTGCATTTTTAAAACAAAGAATATCTCCTTCACTTATTTCGTTAATTCTCTTGTTGCTGGCAAAAGTATCGGTCTCGCATATATAACCTACAACAGAATAATAACGCTCTCTGCCACTAGGGTTGGAAATGTTTAAAATTCTATGAGTAGCGCCATAAAGCATAGGTCTGATCAAGTGGTTAAAACCTGAATCTATACTGGCAAAAACAGTAGAAGTAGTTTGTTTAACCACATTTACTTTTGCAAGAAAGTTACCTGCTTCACTAACCAAAAACTTTCCTGGTTCAAAAGCCAAAGTAAGTTGTTTGCCATACTCTTTACAGAACTCGTTAAAACGAGTACCTAATTTTTTGCCCAATTCCTCAACATTGGTTTCAATATCACCTTCTTTATAAGGAACTTTAAATCCGCTTCCAAAATCAATAAAATCTAGGTTTTTGAAGTTTTTAGCGGTATCAAAAAGTATTTCAGAAGCATATAGAAAAACGTCAATATCTAAAATATCACTTCCGGTATGCATGTGTATACCGTTTATGTTCATGTTGGTAACATTAACAATGCGTAACAAATGCGGAATCTGGTGTATACTAATACCAAACTTAGAGTCAATATGACCTACAGAAATATTAGCGTTTCCACCTGCCATAACATGCGGGTTGATACGAATACATACAGGTACATCTGGATGCTTGCTGCCAAATTGTTCTAGAATAGAAAGGTTATCTATATTAATGCGAACGCCCAATTTAGAAGCTTCTTCTATCTCCTCTAGAGAAACACCGTTAGGGGTGAAGATTATTGATTCTGGCTTAAAACCAGCAAGTAATCCTAATTGAACTTCTTGTATAGAAACAGTATCCAAACCACTGCCTAAACTATTCATTAGCTTAAGTATGGCAATATTGGATAATGCCTTTGCAGCATAGTTAAGTTTCAATTTCTTTACGCTACTAAAAGCGCTTGTAAGTCTCTGAAACTGAGAAATTATTTTTTCCGAATCGTAAACGTAAACGGGATCTCCATAGGTTTTTGCTATATTTAGCAAATCGGCATTATTCATATCCTTCGGTATTTGATACAAATTTAATCCGTTAATCCCATATGGGCAAAAAATCAACCACAAATATAAAAAATACAACAAATTGTTATTTTTAAAACAAACATGGTTTTGAAATAAGTTTGTGGTTAGTCAATTCAGTTGTATTTTTAGACCAAATTTCACATTATGAAGCTGGCATTATTACCCTTACAATCTATTTTTTTTTTAGGAGAGACAGTACCCCTGCATATTTTTGAAGATCGCTATAAGCAGTTAATAGTGGACTGTAGAAAAGAGGCGGTTACCTTTGGTATTCCAGTTTATATTAATGATAATATGATCTATGGTACAGAGGTGCAATTGGTAGAGATAGTGAACACATATGATAATGGTGAGATGGATGTAACCTGTGTAGCACGCCAAGTTTTCCGTATTCTTAGTTTTGAAAAACAAATGAAAGGGAAACTCTATGCCGGCGGTACCATTCAGTTTCTAGACAGTGTAAATGATGCTGAAAAAGAGATAAAGCAAGAAGTATTAGATAAAATACATGAATTATATGAGCTAATGGGAGTGCCTTATACCCCGTTGCCATTAGAGAAGTTCAATAGTTATGTATTGGTTCATAAGATGGGGCTTTCGTTCAATCAAGAATACCAATTACTGCAAATGCCTAGTGAACGAGACCGATTATTATTTATGAAATCTCATTTAATTTCAACCATTTCTATGTTAAGCGAAGTAAATCGCACCAAAAAGACGATAGAAATGAACGGGAATTTCAAGAATTTTGACCCATTAGATTTTGAAGACTTCAATCTTTAAAGCTCTATCTTATGGGTTAGAGGCCTATGTGTTAGGTTAATAATAATGGCGTTTTTAATTATTTTACATTGGTTATAGGCTAATTTTTCTCAACTAAGATTTTCTTTGCTTGCAACTAACTCCATATTTCATTAGTCTAAATCCTTTGCGTTTGCTATTTTTGCTTCTGAATCTAAATATACCTTAATATATGAATCTTCACGAGTACCAAGGAAAAGAGATTTTAGCCAGTTTCGGTGTGCGCATTCAGCGCGGTATCGTGGCCCATAATCCAAAGGAAGCGGTTGAGGCTGCAAAACAGTTAACGGCAGAGACCGGAACCGGTTGGCACGTTATAAAGGCCCATAAGGTGCATGCAGGTGGTCGAGGTAAAGGTGGAGGCGTAAAATTGGCCAAAAACCTTAAAGAAGTAGAAGAAATTGCAGGAAACATCATAGGAATGAACTTGATTACCCCACAGACATCTGCTGCTGGTAAAAAAGTACACCAAGTTTTAGTTGCCGAAGATGTATACTACCAGGAGATAGTGAAACTAAAGAGTTTTACATGTCTGTTGTATTGAACAGAGGTACAGGTAGAAACATGATTATGTATTCTACAGAAGGTGGAATGGATATTGAGGAGGTTGCAGAAAACACTCCTGAACTTATTTTTACCGAAGAGATAGACCCTTCTACAGGTCTTTTAGGATTTCAAGCTAGAAAAATAGCCTTTAATTTAGGTCTTTCTGGTACGGCATTCAAGGAAATGACAAAATTTGTTACTGCCTTGTATAAAGCGTATGTAGAGAGCGATTCTAGTATGTTTGAAATCAACCCTGTGTTGAAAACATCAGATGATAAGATTATGGCTGTAGATGCTAAGGTATCTATTGATGACAACGCACTTTACCGTAGAAAGCAATATGCAGAAATGCGTGATTTACGTGAAGAGAATGCAATTGAAGTTGAAGCTGGAGCATTAGGTCTAAATTATGTTGATTTAGATGGAAATGTTGGCTGTATGGTAAACGGAGCCGGATTGGCAATGGCCACAATGGATTTAATCAAAATGGCAGGTGGTGAGCCAGCTAACTTTTTAGATGTTGGTGGTACAGCTGATGCTAAAAGAGTAGAAGAAGCTTTCCGTATCATTCTAAAGGATGAAGGTGTTAAAGCAATTTTAGTTAATATTTTTGGTGGAATCGTACGTTGTGACCGTGTTGCAAATGGTATTGTAGAGGCTTACAAGAATATGGGAGACGCTATTAAAGTTCCTATCATTGTTAGATTGCAAGGTACTAACGCAGAAATTGCAAAAGAAATCATTGATAATTCTGGTTTAGCAGTACATTCTGCAGTTCAGTTTCAAGAAGCGGCTGATATCGTAAAAGAAGTATTGAGCTAGGCTCTTACACTTTTTATAAATTTTAAAGAGGGATGAACCATGCGGTTCATCCCTCTTTTTTTGTTCTAAATAAAGAGTTTTTTTATCCAGTCTTGCCTTACATGGAAAGGCTTTAGGGTAAAAAGCTGAGGTTTCGTTAGTTTTTACCTCTATTTTATGACATTACTGTTTTGTAGTGTTAAAATTTATTAAATTAACAATATCAAGGCTTTACATTGTGTTATCTTTAATATGAATTAGTTATCTGAATTAGCAAAACAAAACAAAATATCATGAAAAAATCAGTTTATGCACTTATGGTGATGATGGCGTTGAACATAGGCTATGCATTTGCCGGCACTCCAGAATCACATCAGCCAAAAGCTTTACAATTGCTTACTTCTCAAATTTATGAGATGCTAAGTGATAACGTAATTCCAAATGAAATTAGAGGCTCTAAAGCAGAAGTTAGAGTTGCTGTTGATGAAGGGAATTATTTAAAAATTCTTTCTATCGAAACAGAAAACGAAGCACTAAGAACCTATTTGAAAGGAGCTATTGATTACGAAAAATTATCAAAAGGTACTTTCCAAAAAGGTATTGTATATCGTATTCCAATTGAAGTTGCAAAACGATAAGAAAAGCTTCTCATTTTATAATTGAAAAACGGTCTCTTTATAGGAGACCGTTTTTTTTTTTTAAATTATGTTGTATTCAGGAAATAACTTTTTTAGAAAGCTTCCATTATTCCGTCATAAACTACTTCTCCATTAATAATATTTAGTCCCTTCTTTAGCGCTGGGTCTTTATCAGTGGCAGTTGCCCATCCTAAATTCGCTAACTTTAATACGTACGGTAATGTAACGTTAGTAAGTGCTACGGTAGATGTGTAAGGTACGGCTCCGGGCATATTTGCTACAGAGTAATGTACAACATCATCAATAATATAAATAGGATCTTCATGAGTTGTAGGTCTCGTAGTTTCTACGCAGCCACCTTGGTCTACTGCAACATCTACAATAACGGTTATGGTCTCATTTCTTTTAGCATATCTCTAGTAATAAGATTAGGTGCTTTTGCTCCTTTTAAAAGAACACCACCAATAATAAGGTCATGTGTTTTTATGTACTTTCGGATATTGAATTCGTTAGAAAACTCGGTTATTACATGAGGAGGCATAACATCATTTATATACCTCAGACGTTTCATATTAATATCTAAAACAGTTACTTGAGCACCAAGGCCAGCAGCCATTTTTGCTGCTTGTACACCAACTACTCCAGCACCTAAAATAAGAACTTTGCATATGAGCAACATAAGGTACACCGCCTAATAGAACACCTCTGCCTTTTGCAGGTTTCTCTAGATATTTAGCACCTTGCTGAATTGCCATTCTTCCTGCAACTTCGGACATTGGCGTTAAAAGAGGTAAGGTGCCATCTTCATCTTCCACGGTTTCGTAAGCAATACAAATAGACTTACTTTCTATCATTGCCTTGGTTAATGGTTCGCTAGATGCAAAATGAAAGTACGTGAAAATGATTTGATCGGGCTGCACCAGATTATACTCTTCGGCCATAGGTTCCTTGACCTTTACAATCATTTCACTAATACCATAAACTTGGCCAATGGTGTCTAAAATAAGCGCACCCGCTTTTTTGTAGTCATTATCAAAAAATCCGCTGCCATCTCCTGCACCGGATTGCACATAAACGATATGGTTGTTTTTGGTTAGTTCAAATACACCGGCAGGAGTCATACCTACACGATTTTCGTTGTTCTTAACTTCTTTGGGGATACCAATGGTCATGTTTTATTTTTTTTGATAAATTTAAGGAAGTTATTTTTTTAAACTAGCTTTCCTCTGAAGTTTGTGAATCAATTCCTACGTAAGTGTTGAACTGACCGGACAATTCTGCTTCTTTATTTTTCTTTACTTTCTCAATTATATATGGGATAAAGGAAACGGTAACCATACCAAAGCCTATTAAGAGTAAAATTGTAGGATTGATAAAGAAATCACTAAAAGAGAATATACCAATAGCTAACATAGTTGAAAACGGTAAAGACAATGCTAAAACATTTACAGCAAAGTTGATGTCAAAGGTTGGTTTGTCCTGCTTGTCATTTTCTTCCATAGAGCTAATGGCACTCATATGTGCAAATGGCCAAAAACTACATGAGCTTTGTGGGAATACTATTAGTAAAAGTACCAATGGTGCCGATAGGGCCGGAAATAATAAAATGAAAACAGCGGATAGACAGAATGTAATTCCTGCTCTTCTTGTTAAAAGAGAGAGAATCAATCCAAATTCTCCAGATTTTATACGTACCGCCATGCCTATGAACAATAGGATAAGAGGGGTCATGATTACTTTAATATGTAATGCAGTATTTTGTACGAACGATGGTAAAGATTCTAAATTGAACCCAAAGGATAGAAGTAAGAGACCAACAATTATAACCAAATTAATAGGTTCTTTTATGAGCGCTAAACCTAATCCCTTTAGTTTGTTAGAGGTTGAGGTTTGTAAATCTTTTATAGCTCTTTTTTGATACCAATGCATGGCAACCATATAAAGCAGTATAAGAACAAAAATTTTATTTCCAACATCAGCAAGAGCAGCTAGTGCTACAGAATCATCGCCTAAATAAATGGCAATGAAAGGGAAGCATGATAGACCTTATGGTGCCAAAGAAGGCATCAGCATCATTATAGTTCGTTTTTTTGAGTTTTCTTCTTTAGATAAGGTTGTGTTCAGAAGATATTTTGATGCTAGTAGCATAACTAGGTTGAATGCTAGAGCAAGCAAGGGGAATATCAATAGAGAACTATCTAATTTTATTTTTAAAAGCGCAACAAAAATTACGGCTGGTAAGGCAACACTTAGAATAATAACTTTTACACCTTTAAGGTCTTGCTTCGCTACTTTTTTCTGTAATAGTAACCCTAGACCAATAATGAGTAATAGTTCTAGCGTATTTTGAAGGGCGAAATTCATAGGGAGATTAGTTTAAGAGTTATTGATATGAGTAGGTAAAAAGGGTTGAATAACCCGTTGAGAGCCAGCGTCTAAAATATCAAGGCAATTGACTATAAAAACCGACTCTCTGGGGGCATTGCATAATTTTAAGCCAGTACTTTTTGTAAGGCAGCACCAAAAAGTTTCATTTCTTCCATAGTACCCATACTAACACGACACCAGTTTTTGTCCATAATATTGAAAGCACGAACACCAACACCTTCTGCGGTCATTTTTTCTAAGAATGCTTTTCCTTCCATTTCAATAGGAAAGATTATAAAGCTTGTAGATGATGGTACATAGCTATAGCCCATTCCGTCTAATACAGAATAAACATACTCTCTACATTCAGAATTCAATTTTCTTGTTTTATTTGAAAATTCAATATCATCCATACTTGCCATTGCAGCATAAACTGATGGTAATGAAATACCCATACCACCTCTTGTTATCTTTTGAATGATAGCCAATGTTTCTGGTTGAGCAACCATATAACCTACACGTAAGCCGGCCATACCTTGAATTTTAGAGAAAGTACGTGCAATCATTACATTTTTACCTTCGTTTATTAGAGATACCATACTTTTTTTGGCAGCATCATCTAAAAATCCTAAATAGGCTTCATCTACAAAAATTGGAACTTTTTCAGAAACCCTAGAGCAAAAATCAACAAGTTCTTCGTGGTCTGTCATACTTCCCGTAGGGTTGTTCGGGTTACAGATGTATACCAATTTTGTGTCAGCGTCTATTGCAGCTTCCATAGCTGGTAAATCATGAGACCAATCATCTTTTAGTTTGATGGGCTTCCATGTTGCTCCGGTAGCTTCAGCTACTTTTATCAATGACATGTATGCAGGATCCGCAGAAACAATATTTCCTCCATTTTGGAAAAACACCATCGCAGTTTTTTCTAAAAGGTCAGAAGAATAAGGCCCCATCATAATAGTTTCGGCTTCAACTCCTTCTAATACTGCAATTTTATCTATTAGTGTATATAACTCCTTTGAGCATATCTGTTACCTTTTGGTGCATATTTTTGCATAGCATCAACTGCCATAGGAGATGGTCCGTAAGGGTTCTCATTGGCATTTAATTTTGCAAGAAGTTCTACAGGTTTGTCTACTTCATAAGGCAAATACTCTTTAAAAAAGGGAGTATATGGAAGATTGCCTTGAGCATCTATGGTCACTGGCTCGTTACCAAATGCCCCATAACTCAAATACGGTGCAGCTATTGCCCCAGCAGCTGTAAGTGCTCCTCGTTTCAACCAAGCTCTTCTGTCTAATGTTTTCATAATAATGTGTGTTTTAAGTTAAAAAGTTTAAGTTTAATTTGATTCCACAGGTTCTGCGTTTAAGCCTAAGTCACCTGATGCAATAATCGTTGTCCCATCATCAGCGTATATGTTGATATGAGAATCCATTTCAGAAATACTTTCATAAAAACCAGCTTCGTTAACGACATAAAACTTGTTTTCTCCAAATTCGGCATAAAAATTAAGGAAAGGAAGTTTCTCTTCGGTATTCCCATCGCGATCATAGTCATCTATATCCAGCTGTGTAGCATCTTCGTCAAATTGTTTTGCAAAAACCTTGACGTCATACATGGTCATCATTGTTGTAATTTCTGTGCCAACAGCTCCCCCCATAATTGCCGAAGGATAAAAAATTTCAAAAGGATCGGTTGAGTCATAGAGTGCACTGAACTCAGGGCTGTCTAAAGAAACTTGAACCAATGTCTGGTCTAGAGTAGTTTTATAAAAAACGATTCTTCCACTTACATTTGAGCCCGTTGGGTCAGTAGATTCAATCGTGTATGCTAGATAGGTGCTTAAAGTACCGCCACCTTCTGCTGTAGTAAGTACGGGTTCTAGTCTCTCTTGCTCACAGGATAAAAGCCCCAGAGCTACGGTAAAAATTAAGATAATAGTTTTATATGTTTTCATAATCTTCTTCTTCTTAATTGTTAGTTGAAATCATTACAGGGTAATAGTTAATCTTCCAAAGTAATAAGCCCCTGCAGATCCTTGCTGATATTGTGAGTAAAGGTTGAAGCTACGTAGTTCATATCTTAAGATTTCTGGATATTCATTGAAAACGTTATTTCCTCCAACAGTAAGGCTTAAGGTGTCGTTAAATTTATAGGTAAGACCTATGTCTGTAGTGAATTCAGGTGTAAAAAACTGATCAGCATAACCTAGGGTTCCTTCAGGAACTAATGTTCGTAAGTTGTTATCTCTAGTTTGAACCGACCCAAAACGCGTACCTCTAAGCATAGCAGAGAATTTACCCACAGAATAGTTAAGTGTTCCTATGATTTTGGAACTTGGCGTACCCGTTTCAAATTGACCGATAAGCGAACGGCTTACGTAGTTTTCTTCTAGTTGAGCATCTGTTAAGTTGGTATTTAAATCAGGTAAGTTTACACCTTCAAATTTGTTTTCTCTAAAAGTACCGGCCAATACCAATCCAAGCTTTCCAGCTCCTAAGTTGGTGTTATAGTTAACAACGGCTTCAATACCTTGGGTACTTATATCACCGCCATTGATTCTGAACGTTGCTAAACCACTACCGATCACAGGTTCGAGTGCAGGTGAAGAGGAAGCATCAAATTCTCCTGTTTCAAAAATCCTATCAAATATGTCAATTTTATAGGCGTCAACTGTTATGTCAACTTTTCCAATTTTGGTCGTGAAACCTAAACTGTAGTTTCTAGATCTTTCTTCGGTTAAAGCGCTAACGCCCAAAGCGCGAGAGGCAGAACTGTTATTAGGATAAAGGGTGCCATCAAAAGGAACAAGGTCAACGAAGAACGTATAGCTATGCGAGTAGTTCAGTTCTTGTAAAGAAGGAGCTCTAAAGCCACTACTGAACGAACCTCTAAAAGAAAAGTTTTCACCTATTTTATAACGTCCGGCGAATTTTCCAGTTAATACGTTACCGAAATCAGAATAATTTTCTACTCTAAGTGCACCTGATACTAAAAAATTACTAGTAAGGTCTAGTTCCATATCTACGTAAGCAGCCATAACTGATCTCCAGTTATTGCCTTCGTTTTCTGGGGCATAACCTCTAAAACATTGACAGTTTAATGCGTAATTCTTTACCAATTCTTGACTTACACCAGCATACTCAAGAGATAATGGATTTCCGAATTCGTCAACGTAAGGGCTTCCGAAAAGATCTTCCAAAGGAAAACCATCTGGACCAACAAGTGCTTGGTTATCTTCTGTAGCGGTAATTACACCGGCATCGCCAGCTGTATAACTTTCTTCTTGACCCGCTCGAATAATATAATTTTCAAATCTCAATTCTCCACCAAACGCAACGTTTAATCCAGATAGGATATCTTCATAAAAATGAGAAGCATCTAAGTTTATAGTGTTTTGTAAAAAACTATGCGTACCAAGATTCATATCTGTAGGAGATCCAGAGCCAATACTTGCATTCCATGTATTGAACATTCCGTATTTGGCCCAGTTAGTACCAAATGTGTTACTTAAATCAAAATCATAGTCCCCAATCATTCCTGTAATTCCAGTAGCAAGGGAGATGTTATATTGATCATTATAGATTTGAGGTCTAAAACCGTTAGGGTATAGATCATAACTAGATCTGTCCGCTTGTGCGGATCTTCTATAAAAACAGCTGTATGCATCAGAATATTGATAGCCAATATCTCCAAAAGCATAAAAATCCGATGTTTCTGTTAAGGGAGTTTCCATATTGAAAGCTAAACTCATGTTCGTTTTAGCTGGTAAACCAGAATATGAAGCCACATCAATTTGTTCAATATCTCTTGCAGACATAAGCCCTTGTACCGTTTGTAGGGAACTAATAAGGCCAGCATCTCCGCTAGCTTGTGCAGCTATAAGTTCAGGGTTTGTAATAATTGGTGTCCCATTTGTTTCCGTTCTGTTGTTTGTTAAATAAGATTCATCATATAAAGGAGCACGCTCCAGAGACAATACACTCGGTCTCACTGTACGTTCCGCTTGAGCTAGCATAACGGATGCATTAAAGTAGCCATCATTCTCGAACGCAATACCGTAATTCCCATCAAATTGAAAGTTTTGACCATCCCAGCCATCAAAAGATCTGTTTAGAGATCTTTCATCTGCTGTTAATTCTGAATCTTCGTAATAAGGCTTGTTGGTATATGCGCCGGCAGTTAAACTACCTTTAAATTCGCCTGTTCCTTTTTTCATAACCATATTAATCACCCCTGCTATAGCATCAGAGCCATATTGGGCAGAAGCACCATCTCTAAGAATTTCAATTCGGTCTACTCCTACAGAAGGAATAAATCTCATATCTACACCGGGACCAGGAGTTCCCGTTTGATTACCAGCTAAAATAGCTGAAGAGTGTCTTCGCTTACCATTTACAAGAACAAGCATTTGACTTGATGCAAGCCCTCTAAGACTTGGTTGACTAACAAAAGAGGATAAATCACCCCCACCACTGGTAAATGCAGTAAATGAAGGGGCTGCCGCGGTTAGCATTTGAGATATGTCTTGTTGTGGCATGTTAATAGCTGCTTCAGCAATATTGATTACATCAACAGGAACAGGAGTGTCTAATTTTGTCCTCCCTTGTCTCCTTGAGCCCACTACAATAGTTTCAAGTAGTTGTTCCGCGGCCATGACCAATGTTATTTTAATTGAAGTCTGACCGTTTACAGGAACCTCTTTGGTGGCATAGCCTAATGATGATACTACAAGAATAGCATCCGCTGGGGCATCTATAGTGTAATTACCATCAAAATCTGTTAGTGTTCCTTTGGTTGTGCCTTTAATTATAATATCTGTCTTAAGGCAACACGACACCGACTTCATCTATTACCGATCCGGTAATAGTTGTCTCTTGACCGTACGATACATAGATACAGTTTAAAAATAAGAGTGATAGTATTAGAGCGTTCTTCATAAGTACAAGGTTTTGGTTGATACTAAACATTGTTCATTTGTCCAACCACACCTTCTCCATTTCGTGGGGGGACGGTGGTCAAATGCAGTTCTAAAGAAAAGTTCCGGATACTTTACTGTGCCGATAGTCATTTATTTATGACTTAGCGACACCACAATATTAGTGCGTCTTTTTGATTAAAAAAAATTAGGAAACCCTTGTAAACACTGTGTTTTAAGTAGTTACAGTAGTTTTATCTAACGAATAGGTAGGTTTATTTAATTATATGATCAATATGGTAAATTTATCTTTTTTGCGATTCTAAAACCTGTCAATCTGGAGAATTACGCCTAAAAAAGCATTTTTATGACATCGTAAATTACAAGTGCTCTAAATTTAATTATATTCATAAAAAAACGAATTTAATTAATGAATTATATCTGTTTTTTCGAAATCATTAAACTATTTTTACTAAAATCATCTAAACAATGAAATTTATTAAGTAATTATCAGTTGAGTAAGGTTGGCTGTTGATGGATGAGGATTTAAATAGAACTCTAAATAACCAAGAAAAAGACTACATATGAGAGATAAACTTGATTCAGTAGACCATAAGATATTGACACTGCTATCCGGCGATGCGCAGATGCCATATACGGAAGTAGCCAAGAATGCAGGTATATCATAGGAACAGTACATATGCGTACCCGAAAGATGAAGAACATGGGGGTGATAAAAGGTTCAACATTAAGCTTGGACTATAGCAAGATGGGTTATAAGATGACTGTCTTCTTGGGAATCTATCTAAGAGAAAGCTTTTTGTATAAGGTGGTGATCGAAGAATTGACAAAAATTCAAGAAGTGGTTAAAATCCATCATAGCACCGGTAAGTATGATATATTCATTAAAGTACATGCAAAGGACAGTTTGCACTATAGGAATCTGTATCAAGAAGCAATACTAACTATAGAGGGTATTAGAGGTATAGAATCTTTTATATCCGTAGAAGAAAATATGAGTAGGCATATCAATTTTGAGAGTTGATGTAGCTTAGGCCCGGTATTCTTATGAAGTGCATAGTTCAAATCACAAGGATATGTTAAAATAAATACATTTCGTAACAATCTCATGACCCTGTCGTCTTTAAGGTAATTCATCAAATCATTTAAAACGATACATCATGAGAAAAATTAGTTTAGTCTTTGTAGCTGCAATGCTACTTTCAATTGGCAACACTTTTGCTAACGACGGAGAAAATGAAAATCCTTCAAAAAGCTTAGCGGTGCAAATTTCAGAGCTGTTAAGTGATAATTCTTTAACGTCAACCCATGTAGACATGACCGCTTTTGTGCGGTTCACGCTGAATGAAGAGCGTGAGATTGTAATTCTTACCGTTAACGCAGGTAATGAGGTTATGGAAATCTTTGTTAAAGAGAAGCTTAATTACCAGAAAGTAAATGTGCAGGATTACAAAGTGGGCAGAACCTATACTATGCCTGTGCGCATAGCGGGCTAAGCCCTGTTGCAAGAACTTAAATCCTGAGTACGACTCATCATCGAACTCAGGATTTTTTTTTGTTCTTATATTTTACGTTCGTAATATCTTTATTGACCCTTCTCTCTTGTTGTGTCTTGAAATCAGGTCTTTTTGTATGATTAACCTTAGCAGCAGGTTTGATTACTTTTTTGGAAAGAACTTCTCCTAGGGTTTTTGGATTCTCTTTGGTTCCTCTTAAATAAATGACCAGACCGTTTAAGAAATTACGTAATACTTGGTCCCCACATTCCATATAATTAGGGTGGTCATCTTTTCTAAAAAAGGCTCCTAATTCGCTTTTACTGATTTTGAAATCTACAAGTTTCAAAACATCAATTATATCATCATCCCTGAACATTAGGGCTACTCTAAGCTTCTTGAGTACATCATTGTTGGTCATGGCCTTGAATTTTTTAGCAAGGTATTACAAATAACACTTAGAACCATACCCTTGCAAAAGAATCATAACTAGTTAAGGGATAGCTGAACACAAAATGATGTGCAAAACTTAAAATGTCATACAAAAACTATTGTAAATGACATTTAGTCATATAAATAAACGTTAAACATGTCAAAAAGACATGTTTTTGTGAATGGTATGTATTTTGACTTTAACCATTGAAATTGAAGTTTAATTCAAAATATAAATATCATGAGTGTAGTAAAGAGAAATAATTTAGCGTTCCCATCATTAATGAACGAAATTTTCAAGCCTGATTGGTTTGGTGGTATGGAGAATACAAGCGGAAATTCTCCTGCTGTAAACATTAAGGATAATGAAAAGAGTTTTGACCTTGAGTTGATTGTGCCGGGTAGAAAAAAAGAAGATTTTAATATTGAAGTGGATAATGAACTTTTAACTATTTCGTCTGAATTTAAGAATGAAGAAGAAGTAAAAGAAGAAAATTATACGCGTCGCGAGTTTAGGTTTTCATCTTTTAAAAGAGCTTTTACACTTCCGGAATCAATTAATGTAGATGCTATAAAAGCTGATTATGTTGATGGTATTTTAAAGGTTGAGTTACCGAAAAAAGAGGAAGCTCTGCCAAAACCAAAGCGTCTTATTGAGTTAAAGTAATTGTTAGATTGGTTGTTTTATCGTTAAGATAAAACGGTTCATAATCCCGATTTTAATCGGGGATTTAAGTTTGGTTGGTTAGTTGGAGAAGCTCCTTGGATTCATTTTCAAGGGGCTTCTTTTTTTTGTTAAAGGAAGAATGTTATAACGGAGGGATTGCGTATAAAAATCTAAATGTTTACTTTTTGTAGGTAGTCATTTCAAATCAAATTCACTAAGCTAATATGTGAATAATATGTGTTTTTCAGCTATATTATGAAAGAAAGATAAGGTGGTGTTGTAACGTGGTTTTGAGTATGAAATATTGCTATAAAACTGATTTTAGTCTTGTCTAAAAATAGGTTTTATATGATTGTTAATCAGGTTTTAAAGCTATTGTAAGTGAACTTAATATTTAGCATGGTGAGAAATTTATCATTTTCAATAAAAAAGACCAAAATTAAGCTTTTTCCTGAAGCAATTTTATCTCATCTCTCAATTTTGCGGCTTGCATAAAATCAAGTTCTTTAGCGGCTTTTTCCATTGCTTTTCTTTTTTCACGAACCAACTTTTCAACTTGATCTTTCGTCAAATAATCCAGGTCCGGTTCGGCAGCTCTCATCTCCTCTTTTTCGAAATGATATGTGGAAACCGAATTTTTTGAGAGCACACTATCTAAACTTTTGTTCAATGCTTTTGGTACTAGACCATGTTTTGTATTATAGGCAATTTGCTTTTCACGGCGGTAGTTGGTTTGATCAATAGTCATCTGCATACTAGCAGTAATTTTATCGGCATACATTATAGCTCTTCCGTTTAAATTTCTTGCTGCTCTACCAACGGTTTGTGTTAGCGATCTATTGCTTCGTAGAAAGCCTTCTTTGTCCGCATCTAAAATTGCCACCAAAGAAACTTCTGGTAAATCCAATCCTTCACGAAGTAGGTTCACTCCGATCAACACATCAAAAATACCTTTTCTAAGGTCTTGCATGATTTCTACTCTTTCCAGCGTATCTACATCACTATGAATATAACGGCAACGAACATTTATTCGTGTTAAGTACTTTGCAAGTTCTTCGGCCATTCTTTTAGTCAAAGTGGTAACCAAGGTTCGTTCATCTTTCTCTACCCGTAATTGTATTTCTTCTACAAGGTCATCAATTTGGTTTTGGCTTGGTCTTACCTCAATAATAGGGTCTAATAACCCTGTTGGCCTAATTACCTGTTCTACAAACACCCCTTGACTTAGTTCTAACTCATAATCTGCAGGAGTAGCACTCACATAGATTGCCTTGGTTTTGAAGGGCTTCAAATTCTTCGAATTTTAAAGGGCGGTTGTCCATAGCCGCAGGAAGTCGGAATCCGTAATCTACTAAATTCACTTTTCTAGAACGGTCACCACCATACATGGCATGTACTTGGGGTATGGTTACGTGACTTTCATCAATAACCATTAAATAATCATCTGGAAAATAATCTAAAAGACAGAAAGGTCTAGTACCTTTATTGACGACCATCCAAATAACGCGAATAGTTCTCAATACCAGAGCAATAGCCCAATTCACGAATCATTTCTAAATCAAAACTTGTACGCTCTTCAAGGCGTTTTGCTTCAAGTGGTTTCCCTATTTCCTTAAAATAGTCTACCTGCTTTACCATATCTTCCTGAATTTGATGAATAGCACCTTGGAGGATATCAGGAGAAGTAACGAACATGTTGGCAGGGTAAATGTTCAAAGTCTCATAAACCTCAATTACGTTGTTGTTAAAAGGGTCAAAAGCTTCTATTTCTTCAACTTCATCACCAAAAAAGTGAATACGGAAGGCATGGTCGGCATAACTAGGAAAAACATCAACAACGTCTCCTTTTACCCTAAAATTACCATTTCTAAAATCTGCCGTAGTTCTGGAGTATAGACTCTGTACAAGCTGATGTAAAAATTTGGTACGCGCAATTACTTGGTCTTTTTTAATTGTGATGACGTTCTTTTGAAATTCCACAGGATTTCCAATACCGTACAAACACGAAACGGAAGCCACCACTAGAACATCACGACGCCCGGAAAGCAAAGATGAAGTAGCACTCAAACGTAACTTTTCAATATCTTCATTTATAGAAAGATCTTTCTCTATGTAAATTCCGGATGAGGGTATAAAAGCTTCCGGTTGGTAATAATCATAGTAAGAGACAAAATACTCAACCGCATTTTCTGGAAAAAACTGCTTGAATTCAGAGTACAGCTGTGCAGCCAGTGTTTTATTATGGGCAAGGACTAGGGTAGGGCGTTGTACTTCTTCAATGACATTGGCTACGGTGAAGGTTTTACCGGAACCGGTAACGCCCAATAGGGTTTGGTACTTTTCGCCGGCCTCCATTCCCTCTACAAGTTGCTTTATGGCTTGTGGCTGATCGCCCGTTGGTTTGAACTCTGAGACTACTTTAAATTTCATCCTTTAAAATTACGAAAGATGAGTGATTTAAAGTGACTGGATTGAAATTTTTGGTGAAGCTATCGGAGTATTGAAAAATGACCTGTAAATGTTTTACCGGAATCAGAGTTTTGGAATAGGTACCAATAATCCATTTCAGGTAGTTTTCGTGAGTTGTCAGTGCCGTCCCAGCCCAATGATAAATCGTCAGTTGCATAAACAAGTCTACCGTATCTGTCAAGAATATGCAATTTACCGGATTGCCCGCAAGGATTTTTTCTGGGTTTGAATACATCAAATCGGCCATCACCATTAGGTGTTATAAATTGTGGAAATTCAACCAAGCAGGGATCAACTGGTTTAATCTCAATATCGCATAAACTTCTGTTTATTGTAATTTTAAAAGTATTCTCGTCATAACAGTCGCCTGAGCCCGTATGGATATACAGCGTTTTACTATTGTAGATAATATTACCTCCTTCAAGTTTTTCACCATTAGCATTGGCTTCCGTATAGTAGAAATTGTTTTTACTTAGTTCTGGTAATGTATAATTAGTACAGCTCAATGCAGACTCTAAATTATCGGCAATTGGATTTTTACAAATAGTGTTTAATGTAAGCTCAAAGCTTTTCTCATCATTACAGCCTGATGTACTAGCGGCACTAAAATCATAAATGTATAGTGTTATGGGATAGTCTGGAAAATCACTTGCGTAAAGCGTTGTACCAGAAGAAAAAGATTGACCGGTGCCGGTAGGGCCTGTATAATACATTTCGTTTCCGGTTAAGTTTGTCCCTGTAATCGTCGGAAGAGTATAGCTGTCTGTATGTTCTTGGTTAGGTAATTCAGTTATTGTAATGCCTAAAAATCCTTTGTCATTAATTTTCCACCCAAAGGTATTAATCAACTTGTTTCTGGCTTTCTCTCCGGCGCAGTACGTACTATTATCTGCCTCAAAATCTACATTGGTTTTAAGATTGTGTTCACTCCAACCTATTAAAAGGGCGTCGTAATTGGCGGTGGATAGTGATGAATAGTTAAACATATAACAGGCAGAACGTAAGCTAGTGGGTTTCCATTTACTTAGGTTTTGATCAAATGATTCAGCGAGAAGGAACATACCACACATGTCCAAGACATTGCTCACATCCCAGTCTCCTATGTCTTGATTAAAACTAGTTGCTCCGCCGAACATATCCCACATTTCTTCCACTTTCCCAACATTCCAATTCCCGATAGTTTGGTTAAATGAGGTAGCTTGGCTAAATGTACCGGTCATATCTTTAACATTGCTTACATCCCATTTTCCTATTGGTTGGTTGAATTGTGATGCGGCAGCAAACATACCTTCCATTTCTATAATCATGCCCATATCCCAATTATTGAAAGACTCATTTCCTATGAGCGAAGAACAACCGGAAAACATACCATTTACTATGGTAACCTCCGATAAATTTGGAGAATCTGTAGCTCTTACATCTAAATTTGTACAACCGCTAAATGCGCTACGCATTGATTTCCATTCAATATCTCCCCATTGTACGACCGATATAATTTTTTCTTTGTCCCCCAAATCGCGAAAATTTATCTGTGGAAATTCTCCAGAGATAGAGACCTCATATGTTCCTGCCGTGGAATAAGTATGTGTTATGTCGCCAGTAACATTAGCATCAGTATTACCATCACCCCAGTCAACTGTATAATTATAAATTTCACTAGAAAATGTAGGAATGGTAATCTGATTATCATCTGATGTCCCAGGGTTATCTGTAGTCCATGTGGTAATAAATGGTTCGTTGCCAACTAAGGGATTGGGGTAATTATCTATTGCATTTCCTCTAAAAAATACGAGAAGGACACCTATAATAAATAGATGATAGCGAGGGAGTTTCATATAGCTCTAACGTTTGAGAGCTAATATAGTAGGCTATATATTGGTTATTGTATAATTTCTTTGAAAGGCCGATTTTATCCTTTAAAAGGGAAATAATCTGGGTAACTATCGCTTCAATGTAAAATGGCCTTTAAACTCTTTGCCATTCTCTAAGTTGATTCTAAACCAATAGTCAGATGAAGGGAGTGGCTGTCCGTTCATTAATCCATCCCAGCCAATAGAGTTAGAGTAAAGTTGTTTTACAAGTTTTCCGTAGCGATTATAGATGTTAATTACTTGGTCTCCAAAATTGGTATTTATCCCTATTACCTGCCACATATCGTTCGCGCCATCTCCGTTAGGGGTAAAGAATTTTGGGAATCCAATGACTGAAATTTCTTTTTCTGTAACACCACAACCGTTTGTGTCACGTACAAAAACTGTATAAAAGCCAGCTTCTACATTGTCAAACCTGAATTTTTCTTGGTAATTTTCGCCGTCAAGGGAGTACTCGTAATCTCCGTCTCCGCTTACTTTTATGTCCACAATATTGTTGCTGAAAGATTCTTGAATGATGACATCGTCAATAATAACGGGAACTGAAGGGGTTACTAGAAAATCTGTATAGGTAAAACAGCTAGAGACTTGATTGCTGTTTTTGTATTGAATTTCAACTTCTAATCTATAATTTCCGGGTTCGTTAATACGTACTTGCTGCTCATTGCTAACTTCTTGGGATAATCCTCCATCAACCTTAAGCCAACTATATCCATCAAAACCTTCCGGAGCATCAATTACCAAAGGCTCTCCGTCCGTACATACCATATAACTTTCTTCTAAAGTTAGTTCGGGTGGTGTATTTACAATGAGTTCTATTTCTTCCACAGTATTACATTGGTTATTAGTCTCTAGACGCGTGTATAAAAATGTTGAGGTTGTTCTGTAATTTCCGTCAAGCGGATTTTGTTCTAAAGAAGCATCTTCTAAACTTTCATAGAAAGCTACATCCATTCCGGAATAGGTATTCAGGCGGATAGTTTCTAAATCAAAGGTGCTTTCAGGAAACTCATCTGCAGGATTTTCTGCGCATGCTACTACTGGGCTAATTTTATTTAGGCTTACGGTTGTTGGGTTCACTTCAATTGCTATTTTACCTAAACTATCACAATCATTATCATCAATTTTATAAAAAATAGTTGCGTTAAAGGGAGTGGTATTGGTGTAGATGTTTGGATTTACAATGGAATTGTCTGCTGTTCGGTCAGCTTCCGTTTCATAATACGAGATAGATGTTGTATCTGCATTTGGAAAGGATTGGTTTAAATCCATTTTAGTAATACCATCTGTTGAATTGTCCTGATCTACATCGCATTGAACTAGATTAACGGTTGCTGGAAATTCAGAAGAATTAAGGTTTAGGGAAATAGGGTATGTTATATAGCAATCGCTAGATAAATTAGAGGTAACGCGTGCATAAATTGTTGTACTGGCCGAAGAAAAAATAGGATTAATAATCTGACCTGAGTTTGCGATTGCTGCATTTTCATTAGGATGTAAAGTCAGCTCATATGCTGAACTATTGCCTATTGCATTTTCAGCGTCTAAAATAATATCATTTACCGAAAAATCTACTTTTCCGTCACGATCGGTATCACAAATGGCGTAGCTCAAATCTGGAGGGTTATCAAATGATGTAGATTGTATTTCAAAATCAACAATTTCAAAGCACCCATTGGGATTTGTTACCCGAACGAAAATAGCGTTCTCAGTACCATTATATGTAAATTGAGTTGGGTCCGCAATAGAGTTTATACCATCAAAAGCATTTCTATATGTGTTGAAATATAGAATGTTAGCGGTAGTGCTAGTGGTGATTGAGTCTTCATTTTCTGTTAAATCAATTGCCGTATTTGAATCCGATGAACACACTTTAATATCATTTGGTTGTGTAACATCTGGAGAGGGGAGAAAACCGGCGGTACCTGTCCATTCTAAATTAAAACCACCATCACCATTGGGTCTGTCAATGAGAATGTAATATTGTTCTCCTGCAGTAACGGGAATAGGGGAAACAAAGCTGTTCCCATCCGGTCCATGGACCTTCATTTTGATCTAGTTCGGTTTCGTTTAACCCTGTAATGTTATAATCTAAAGAGGCTTGAAGAGGGTTTGTTGTTGAACATCGTATAGGACTTCCTAAATTCTGACAATTGCTATTAGGACCAAAAATAAAGAAGTCGTAATCTACTTCTAAATCATCAACCTTAGGTTGAATTGTGAAAGCAAGTGAGCCTCCAACCGCTATACTAACACTTACCCACAAGCTATTGACTTCTTGGTTTACACATTGGTTTGTGGTGGGGTCTAACTCTTGTGTACCAAAGCCTGAAGCATTACTGGAAATATCGCTGTTGCCACAAACAACAATAGCATCAATACAGTCATTTGCTTGCTGAGAAATAACCGTGAAACAGGTTAGGACTAAGACTAGTGTAGAGATGAATTTCATAGCGTTCAATTATATTCTAGGTTGAATATAATCGAAAGGGTAGACCGCCAATAATTCTAACTAATAAATACTAGAAAACAGCGACTTATTTCTACTGGATTACCAGTAGAAAACTATGTAAAGAATGTTCTATAAATCTCTTTTTTTCAAAAGAGCGTAAGACCCATAAATAAAAATGGCCGTCCAAGCTAGGACAATCAATATTTCATACCAATGCACATGATAATTCAGTACCACTTCTTCACCCATTTGGTTTACCGCAGTTTGTACCGCACTTAATCTGGTAAAAGGTTCTTTAATGAGGTTCCACATGGCGTTTAAGGGAAAGAAACCCATAACTATATCCGTAGTTTCGGCATCAAAGAATCGCCATCTGATGATTCCGCGTATAAACGTTTCAAATACTTGCCATAAGATTAAAAAGCCCAATGCAAAAGCCGACCTTTTTACTAAAATACCTAAGAACAGACAGAAAGAGAAAAAACCGACTAGCTTTACAAAAAAGGCTAAAAGGAACTCTAATCCTGAGAAAATGATGGTGATTTCAGTAAAATTGGAGTAAAATAGACCTAAAACGAGCGAAACTGAAAAAACAAAAACTGTTGAAATTAAGGCGAAAGTAACAACGGTCAGAAATTTAGAAAGTATGAACTCCTTTTTGGAAAGACCGTCAATTAAATTCTGTTTAATAGTCTTGTTACTGTATTCGTTAGCCATCATGGATACGATTACAATAGCTAGAAACAATTTAAAAAATGCTGTTATAAAAGCATTGAAGTGCCATATGTAGGGAAAGTTGAAGATTCCCTGCTCCGCTAAGTGAAATTTTATTGGACCAATATCAAACTTTACAGCAGCCACCAAGGCAATAGAAGTAAGCAGTAAAAAATAGGCTAGAATCAGAACTTTACTAGCCCTGTTGTTCCACAATTTTATGAATTCTATTTGTAGGAGTCGTTTCATGGCTTTAGTTGGATTGGTTTTTGGTCAAGGTTAGGAATTGCTCTTCTAGGCTTTCTTTTCTTTTTACTAGGTGCGATAGTATTATTCCTTGGTCAAAAAGAGTTTTATTAAGTTCGCCCGCATTCATCTCTTCTTTTAAAATTGCAGTGATGCAGCCGTTTTCCAACTTTATTCTTCCGAAGCTTGCATGTTTTTCTAAATAGCTTTTTAAGTTGTCTAGGTTATCAGTTTTCAATTCAAAAAAACCATGACTTGCTAACAAACCGTCTACACGACCAGAGTATAATTTTTCTCCTTTTCTTAGGATAATAACATGGCTACAGACTTTTTCAACTTCGTCCAGAAGGTGCGATGCCAATAAAATGGTAGTGCCTAGAGAAGCTATTTTTTTAATGATTTCCCGTATTTGATGAATCCCCTGTGGGTCTAAACCATTTGTGGGTTCATCCAAAATTAGAATTTCAGGGTCGTTAAGTAGGGCAGAGGCAATGGCTAACCGCTGCTTCATACCCAAAGAATAGGTTCTGAACTTGCTATTTTTTCGGTCTAATAAACCAACAAGCTCTAGTTTTTCCTCAATTTTCTCTTCACTAACCTCCTTTATTTTACAAACTAACTTCAGGTTTTGAAGCGCGGTCATGTACGGATAGAAGTTGGGTCTTTCAATAATGGCGCCCACTTTCTTTAAGGCTTGGTGAGTGGTTGTTGTACCATCAAACCAAGCAAAATCTCCTTGTGTGGCGTTTACAACATTTAAAACAATACCTAAAGTAGTAGATTTACCGCTTCCGTTTGGTCCAAGAATGCCGTATACGTTTCCTTTTTCAATGGTAAAAGAAAGGTCTTTGACAGCCGTTAGATATCCAAACTTTTTGGTGAGATGATTAACTGTTAGAATGGTGCTCACGTCAAGTGTTTTTTGATTGATTATACCTACTTGACGAGATACTTGATACAATGTTACACTAAAAGATTAATTTCTATTAACGCGATAGGTAATTTTTCTATTGGTTATTACAGTAGTAGGGATACTCTTGTTTACCGTTACGGTTTCGGAAGGGTCGTCCGTAGTGATATTTGAGTCAATTTGGTCTTGGCTGTTGGTTACCGTATTTATGTAGTTGGCGGTCGTAGAATAAATGTTGTCTAAACTGGCCCTAGTGACCAAAGTCAAAGTTTCTAGATCACCGGAAGTCATGCCTCCAACATTCCAATTAGGATAAGTGAATGTTCCTTTGGATATAGAGGAAGAAATCAATTCTAGACCAAGGTGGTAAAACATCTGTCAAAACTAAGTTGGTGACTGGGTCTATTCCTAAAGTTTCAACGGTAATTGTAAAAGTGACCGTATCTCCTTCGGTAACCGTATTTTGGTCTGCATCTTTGCTTAGAATAATATCTGGATCGCAATAGTAAGCGGTTAAAGGTTGCGAATCATAGGTACAACCTCCTTTTGTAACCCGTACGTAATAATCGCCGGCATTAGTTGGTGTATAAGTGGCATTATTTGCACCTGCTATAAGAACACCGTTTTCAAACCATTGGTAATCATCAAAATTGGGGTCTGTAACTTCTACTTGTGCGGTTGGTAGACAACCACCACCTGTAACTTGTAGGTCTACTGCAGGTACGGTATCAAAACCAGAAAAATACCCAGCAATACCTCTGGCACCACTAAAGCCTATAAATCCAACTGCTATTGGCCCGGTTGATTCTATGGTTACATCTCCTGTTAATCCTGCAACATAATAGGTTTTCCATAAACTTGTTCCAGCAACTGCGGAAGGGGCGGGTAGGGCTATTGGTCCACTACCGTCCGTTACTGTAATGTTAGCATCTGGGGTAGTGGTAGAGGCAATTAGAGTTACCCCACCGGTCATAGTTACTCCAGCGGCATCTTCTATATGCGTAATATTATCTACTGTATCTGGTAATAAGCAATTTACAGGAGCAATAAAATTTAGTCCTTGGGTATAAATAGCACTTGCACCCGCCATTAATTGATAGGCATAGGCATCTTTAGAAGTGGTTACATACATATTTCCTCCTGCAGAAGAAACCGAGTAATTGCTTTCAGGTATTTCAAAATAATCACCATCGTTTATAGTAGCGATAGCTGTCGTACTTCCGTTTACATAAATATTTGTACCGTTTTGAGTACCGATAATTATTGGTATTTCTGTTTCACTTGTTCCATTTCCTCTTATGAAAACATATTCTTTACCTAATTTATTTTGAGGAACTGGTTGGTCAATAGCAGCATCTCTACCAGAATATCCTACCCTTACACTAGTGTTAAGACCACCGTTACTTATAACAATGGGGTTATTGGAAATAACATCTGCACCTAACCAGCCATCGGCATTTGCAGGAGTTTCTGCAACATAAGCTTCAAAAACAAAAGATTCATTGGCATCTAAATTTATGGTATAAGAATCGGCTATTATACCATCTCTATCATTTCCTAATCTAAACTCACAATCTGGATCATATCCTGAAACCGTAACTGTAGTGCCATCTTCAGTAGCCATTATGCCTAGTGAATTTGTTAAACTCGCTTGAGTACCTTTATTTGGAGTTCCTCCCCACTTAAAATGATTTCCCATCGCCTGCCTTCCTTTACTTGTAAGGGAAGTTGCTTGTGAGCCGGATCTACCTCTATAATTCGCATAGAATTTTTCTCCATAAGGAGCTTCTAAACGTAAACCACCAATAGTTAGAACAACACCGGTATTACCATTACTCATCATTGTAATATCATTGTCGCCATTGGGTAGTGCTATTTCTTGAGGTGTAGTTTTAGACAATGTAGTTGTACTATAAAGAGTGGTAGATGTACCTCGATAAATGTTTACAGTAAACGCTGTGGTTTCTGGAGTTGATAAGTATATACTCTGTTGGGTAACGGCTTGGTTGTTACCGCCTTGTTTTAATGGTGGTAAATAGTGAAGGTCGCTCAACTGGGAAAAACCAGCGGCGGAAACCAACATGAATAAAAAAAATAAAATTAACTTTTGGTTCATTATAAGTTTAAGGGTTCATTAGATGCTTAAGAAACTTAAACATTACTAAAAGCACAACTCTAAGTTGTAAAACCCTAGTATTAAGTTGTTTTTGTCCGTAAAGTAGAGGTAGCTGAATTAGCTACCTCTGTTATTTACTTATCTGTATAAGGTGAAATGTCCAACAAATTCTCTTGTGTCTGCTTCACCGTTCAATTTAATTACATACCAGTAATCACCTGAAGGCAATTCTGATTTTTGATAGAATCCACCCCAACCGTCTTCATTATCTCTGAACTTATAAACTGTACGACCGTACCTGTCATAAATGCTGATGAAGATGTCTGGATAAATTTCGATGTTCTTTGGTTTCCAGATGTCGTTTGCTCCATCACCATTTGGTGTAAAGAAATTTGGAATCTCTATATCAATAAATTCCATGAAAATACTTTCTGTGAATTCACAACCATTTTCATCAACAACTCTAACCAAATAGGTATCCGTTTTGGTGATGTAAAATACATTTTCAGTACCATTATTCGTATCACCAAAATAGTAGGTGTAGTTTTCTCTACCGCCACCTGCTACTGCTGTAATTTCATTAATATTAGTTTCTGACACAGTTAGGGTTAATGGGTCAAAAGCTTCTATTTTAAAACTGTAGGTTGTCATGCATCCATTTTCATGCGAAATAGCAATGTAATGTGTCCCGGGAGTTATATCACGGAAGAATGGATTCAATTGCATTTCAGACGGGTCTGTTGTATCTAACCCAAAGAGTACATCGTTCTCAATACTTAAATCATCAAGTACAATATTCACATAGTTGTTAGGGATATTACCGTTACAACCGTAGACAGGTTCTACCTGAGCTCCAAGGTTAACCCCTGGATCAACAGTAACCGTTATAGTTTCTTCACAACCTTGAGCATCTTCAATATAAATGATATACAACCCGCCGGCCATGTTCGTAAAACTAGTTCTATCTAGAACAAAATTAGTTTCATCTAACAGACGTGTACTATATGGGGCAGTACCGCCAGTAATAGTTAGTGTAATAGTACCATCTTCTTCGCCAACACAAATTTCTGGTGTGGCTATAGCGGATACTTCTAATACTTCAGGTTCTTCTATGGTAGCTTCAAAAAGTTCAAAGCATCCATTAGAATCTTGAGCAATTATGGTGTAATCTCCTGGAGCAAGCTCGTCAAAAGTATTGTCATCACTAAATCTATCTAAGTTAGGAGAGATGGCATATTGATAAATACCTGTTCCACCAAGCATATTTACAGTAATGCTACCATCATCTGCTCCGTTACAGGTTACATCATTAAAAATGGTGTTACCCGTATCTATAAGAAGTGGGTCTGGCTGGGTAATTGTTATTGCCGAAGATGTTACTTGACAATCATCACTTTGTACTCTAACAAAATAGGTGCCTGCCAATAAATCTGTAAATAAACCTGTTGGTTGATTTGGACTTACTTCGTTGGTTAAACCTGAATCTGAGAACAACGCGTATTGGTAATTACCTAATCCGCCTGCAGCTTCTGCATCAATAACTCCAGAATTATCACCATTACAATTAATTGTTGGATTATCATTATCCAATGTTACCGTTAAAGGAATAATTGGATTGATAGTAATACTGTTCGTAATAACGGAGATACAACCTTCTCTATCCTGTAAATAGTATTGATAAGTACCTGCAGTAATACCCGTAAACAAATGGGTGTTAGGTCCACTAGTTTCGTTCATATTATTGAACGGAGGAATACCAGTAGTGTTCCAAGCATATGGCCCTGTACCGCCAGAAGCAGTTAACAATAGCTCTGCATCAGACAAACAGCCCAAACGTTGTGCGGTTACTATTGAGCCTTTTACTTCGGTAGGTTCAACAATCTCTACAATATTGGTTTCGTCAGAACAATTTAAGTCGTCTAAAATAGTAATGCTATAGAAACCAGACCTTAAGTTGCTAAAAGTGGCTGTAGTTTGAGAGTTTGAAGTCTGTAACAGATTAGCATGGAGCATCACTATCATAAGTTTTAAGAATATATCTATAACTTGGTGTAGGGTTGCTAATAGTCCTTGGTGTAAATTCTGCGGTTATTTCTGCATCGGTACCACCTTCGCAAACTAATTCTACTATTGATTGAATACTTGCAGCTATTGGCTCTGGTGGAGACAATACAAATGCATTGTTAAAAGGTACCGTACAACCTAAGTTATCCGTCACTTCAACAGAATACTGTCCATCGCTTAAACCTCTAAACAAATAACTGTTCACAGCATTAGCTGGGTAAGTTGTGCCAGAAGGAGTGTGAGTTAATATAATATCATAAGGTGCTTCGCCACCGTTAGGTATAATATTGGCACTACCCATATCATTGGAACAACCAACATCCTTAGTTTCTATAGTAGCCAAAGTAACTGGTGCGCTTGGGGTTGTTATAGTAATTGCACGTTCTTGGCTACATTCTGGGAAACCAACTTGTGCAACTCTAACAATATAATTACCTGCTGCTACTGGAACAGAAGCGGTTGTACCTGTACCACTAAAAATACCTTCGTCATCCGTTCGGGTTGTTGCTGTGCCATCGGCATTTAAAACTTCCCAATCAAAATTACCAGTATAAGTAGCATCTGTAAAAGTAATTTGAATACTTCCATCAGTTCCGTGACAAACAACATCAGATAATTTATCTACAACTACATTAAATGTATTTGGGTCTTCTACGGTATGGCTTCTTGTAATTTCACAACCCGTAGTGATATTTCTTATACCTATGGTATAGTTACCTTCTAATCTATTCAAGAACTCATTAGATGCTTGGTAGGTAGTGGAAGGCAAGATTCTAAACTCATAATTGCTAAGGTCAGTAGTAGAATTAGTAATAGAGCTAGTAACGTCTATTCTTAAATCTTCACCACTATTAACACAGTCAATTTCGCGTGTTACTACAACTGTAGCATCAACTAAAGCATCATAAGCATTTACCGTTACCGTCTGTTCTACAGAACAACCTTCATCATCATATACGCGAACAATAACATTGCCACCCGCAACATCTGTGTACTCATAGACTAAGCTGCTGCTATTTTGGAGAACATTAGAAGTAGCATCATCTATGAATTCAAAACGATTATAAGTACCACTTCCGTTAGAAATACTACTCAAATCAATAGTAATAGTTGCGTTGTTAGTGTTGTTATCACTAGTACAACCAAATTGGTCTACGACAGGTAAGGCAAAAGTAATAAGCGCGTTTTCATTTACTGTTATAGATTTTACTATTGGACAGTTGTTAGGGCCTCTAGCTTCCACATCATACGTGCCACCGGGTAGGTTTATGTATGATTGGGTGGTAGCATCCCAAGATGCACTTGCAGGCATTGGCGTTAATGTATAGGTTAATGGATTATTACCATTGTTGGTTTGAACCAATTCTATACTACCATCATTTGCACCAGAACAACTTACATCTGTAGGGTTGCCAGTAAAATCTGGTCGTATTGCTGCCGGAATTTTCACAGTAAAAGTCCTACTACAATTTGGTAAAGCGGTTCCTATGTCATAAACGTTAACTGTGTAATCTGTATCTATAGTGTTATCCGAAACACTTACTGCTACGTTCATTGCACCACCTGTTAGGGTTTGACGTGAAACTACATCAGCTGAGGCGCTATCTAAGATTTCAAATTCATAATTTCCAGAACCAGCAAGACCTTCTATTGCTATTTCTGCCTCAAAACCAGCATCACAACCTAATTGTTTATCTAAACTTGCCGAAGCTTGTAGAGTAGGGTGTACGTCTATATTTAAAGTGTCTATACAACCAGAAGCATCTTTTATAAATACATCATAGTTACCCGCAGGAACAGTATTGTAAACACCTCCATTGTTTTGATATGAACTTCCACCATCTAAAGAATATAGAATCGTACCTGTACCAGTTGCATTAATGGTAACAGATGCATTGGTGTCACAATTAGCTATCACCACATCAGTAATACTTGGTGCGGCCATGAAATTCATTGGAACATCAATTAGGTTGTACGAACAACCATATTGATCTTCTACAGTAACAGTATATGTGCCAGCAGGTGAATTCGCAGCTATCTCAATTGGATTATCGCTTGTAGTTGAAATAGTAGTAAAAGGACTAGGACCAGTAATGGTATAGAAATAAGTACCTCCACCACCTTGAACATTATCTATTTTGATTAAGTGGGTTCTCACAAGATATATCCTGAATTGAACTTGTGTCTCCTGTGATGATTTCTAACTCATCTAAGATTTCGTTTTCACTGGCGCTGATACATTGTTGTGCACCACCACTATCTATTTGTCTTACTTCTATATAATATTCGTCTGGCGCTAGATTGGTGATAGTAATTGTATTGTTATATACAACCGTACCTGCACTATCTCTAATAAGCACGCCATTAACATCATATAAGAACCACTCCATATTCGGTTCGGTAATACCATCTTCATCTACAATTGTATATGTAATGGTACCATTATTTGAAGTGCTACAAGACGGGGTAATATCTGCAGTGATGACCATAGGTAAACCACCTGCAATCTCATTTACATTTACAGTACTTTGTCTTGTACAACTTGGCGTATTACTATCTCTAACGTAGAACACATAAGTTCTGCCCGGAATCAAGTTTGTGAATTCATAACTACCATGACCTGCTGTTACGGCAGTACCATCAAGATGAGTGCTACCACCAACGTGCCATGTAGCCGTTGTAGCATCAAAATTTGAAGGGTCATTAGAATATGCATATTCATATCCAGGTATTCCCTCACCACCTTGTACTTCAACTTTTAGTTCATCGCAGTTTTCAACTACAGAAGAAGTAGTTATATCTAAATCATCTAAAGGATAAGGTATAATCTCTCTAGGAAGATCTGTCTGACAGATTAAATTATTACTTCCATCTATTGTACGAAGAGAAGGGTAAACCTCGTCGCCAGAAGTATATCCTCTGAATACCGGAGATGATACCCAAGTGGTACCACCATCAGCACTATATTCAATTGTTCCTGCAAGTCCGGTTGTAACACTGGTAAAGTCGAAACCAAAATCAGCTGCTCCACCTGTACAATCACTAGCGTAGGCTAAAACTATAACGGCAGTTAACTCGGCAGGTTGATTAATAACCACAGTTTCATTTTCTGAACAACCAGCATCATCTGTAATAATCACATCATAGGTACCTTGGCGCCAAGTTGTAATATGTTTTGGTATTACCCGTAACATTAGTTTGAACTTGATCAGGTGTTCCATTGGTCATATCTACCAAACGATAATCAAAAGGTGATAATCCGTCACTAATATTCACTGCAATACTACCAGTGCCATCATGACATTCAGGGTCTGTAGGTACAGCGGTCATTGCTAAAACTGGATTAGCAGCAATGGTCTCTGTGACCATAGTTTGGCATGCATCGGTACCATTTGCTTTATCTCTTACATAAATATCATAATTTCCAATATTGGCTAAAGCAATTGAGGTAGTGTTAGAAGCAGAGAAATCACTATCTAAAACTGTATTTCCAGAAGGAATAAACGCGTATACAAAATTGCTGTCACCACCAGACGCCGTTGCTGTTAAAGTACCATCGGCACAAACACTAGCATTTGTTGGAACCACACTAAGTGTAATTGTTGGAGCAATGGTAATAGACTGTATAGCAGAAACACAACCATACTGGTCAGTTACTTCAATATCAAAAGTTCCTTCTGATAAGTTACTAAAAGTATATGCTAAACCTGTAATAGGAGTAGGGGTTTGCCATGCTCCGTTATTTAGTCTGAATGAATAATTTCCATTTCCGTCAGTTACCGTAGCAGTTACTGTTCCGTTGCTAAGTCCGTCATAACATTGTGTAGCGGTTAAATCAAAACTTACCGTATTTGGTTGGGCAATGGTAACGGCCGTAGGAGATAAAGTTTCGCAATTGTTTAAATCGCTAATTCTTACATAGTAATCCCCTTGTGGTACATTTAGGAATTGTGATGAACTACTAGAAGGTCTAATTACAGTTCCATCTGTTAATTCTAACTGATATTCATAATAGGAGTACCTCCAGTTGCCGTTGCTTCCAATGTAGCTCCAGTATTAAAACATGTAAACTCAGCTGTCTGTTGTAGACTTGCTGTTAATATGTTTGGTGAAGTTAGGGTAACGGTAGTAGCTGAGGTAGCGGTACACGTATTGTCGTCTATTTTTTCGACCATTACATTGTATGTACCGTCCGCAAGGGTAGAAGGGGTATTTATTGGAGAAGTAGTTTCTGTTGTCCAAGTAATACCTCCGTCAATAGAATACCTATATCCAAAAGTAATATCAAAATTAGTTACTTCAAAACGAATGTCACCATTATCAGTACCGTTACAAGTTGGGTTTGCACTTCCTAAAATAGCTACTTTAAAAGCTTTTCCAGATTCTACAACAACCGTAATATCTTGTGTTTTTTCACATATTTCAGGAGTTTGGATTGCTTGGATATCATCTAAAACCAAGAAGTTCCCGTCATCACTATCTAGATTGGTACGTAATAAAACACCAGCAACTGTATTTGCACCAGGGTTAAACGTTACCTCTCTGAAGTGCCAGTCATCTGCATTGTTGTTTTTATCAATAGCAGCTGTTGCCATACTGTTAATTACATTTCCAGAGGCATCCACTAGTTCTACAAGTACTTCTGGTTCGCGACCAGGAGTACCATCTACTTGAAGGTTATACGCGTAAAAAGAAATTGTAATATCTTGATTTGCCAATACATCTAAACCTGTTCTAGACCATAGAATGTTATTGTTTCCTGCAGAGACGCTCACACCAATTGCCATAAATCTACCATCGGTCAAACCAGTATGGTCATTAGGACTTCTCCAAGTGGTATTAGGATTGGTCACTCTATTGGTTACTGCATACTCGGCATTAACCAAAATTCCGGCAGGGCCCAAATTGCAAGCAGTATCTGTACCATCTTGAGGTTCGTAACAATATCCAGGACCTACTTCTGCAATTTGAGTAGTAACTCCAGTTCCAAAGTTCTCAAGGAACAATGTACTTTGATTGGCTGCTATGGTACTTGTATACCCTATAGTTACAGTTTGTGTGCCCGGAGTTACAGCATTAAATATATTATTATCTATAGGCGTATTATCAGTGCCGTTTAGTTGGTATTCGTATGAGAAATCTGTTGTATTAGATGGTGTAATGGTTATGACGCCATTACCATCACAAGTATAAGTAACATCATTACCAAAACTAGGGTCTGCAATGATGTTAGGAACCGTAATTTCTAAATCTGTAGAACATCCTAAGGCATCTTTTACTACCAATTGGTGAGTACCCGAAGCCAAACGTTTTTCTTCAATTATATTAAAAGTACTTCCGCCATCAAAACTGTACTCATACGGAGCTTGACCACCAGTGGTATTCAATATCTTTACTAGAGCGGTTGGAATTGTAGCACCAGAAGTATCACAAGAGGCGTCTTCAATAATTGCTGGAGATGCTGTAAGTCTAAAAGGTTGAACAACCTCATATGGTATAGATTCTTCACAACCAGTTCCGGTAACACCACTAGAGTCCATAACGGTAATCGTGTAATTACCAGCAGCTATATTGTTAAAGAAATTTTCAGTTTGGTAGGTTGTGCCACCATCTAAACTATATTGATAAGGTGCGGTACCCCCTGTAGCATTAATAGTTAATACGGAAGTAGATGAATCTGCACAAGTAATTTCTGAATTAGAAGCAGTGATACTTACCGTACCTAAATCGTCTATATGTACACTATTTGAGAATCCAAAACAACCGTTATCATCCTTGACAACAAAAACATAATCGCCGTCAGCATTAGGAACATAAGTAGAAGGACTGCCCTCATAACCAAATAAAAATGTTGTGTTGGGAGTATAATCCGCATCAGGAATACTAGCTTCGTCAGTATAATTAAGGACGCCATTTTTACTCCAAATAGCATATTTATAGTTCGTTGTTCCTCCTGATGGAGTTAGGTTGATAACACCTTTAGTGTACAGGTAATATCTTCTTGGGTTGCAGCAGTTAATATCAATTTAGGAATTTCGGCTACGGTAATCGTATCAACATCTCTACAACCATCTGTTGTAGTAGTTACAACTACGTAGTCTCCTGCGGCAACTCCTGTAAAAGTGTGGGTGTTGTCTGTAGAAACCAAATTGTTTGTAACAAATGCCCCGGCACTTCCGCTACCGTTATCAAAGAAAAGCTCATAGCTGTACTCTGGGGAAACGTTTAATGCCTGAATACCTACGGTTCCAAGTTCATCACAATCTTCAGGGGTACTACTAAGGGTTACTTCAAAAATTCTTTCTTGAATTCCGATATCTTCAGTTTCAAACACACAGCTATTGGCTATTGGAGCCCCAGTTGATGGGTCAAGTTGCGTAATTTGAACCTTATAAGTACCGCTAGTAGTAATATCAAAGTTTGGGCCTTGACCCGCAGTAAAAGGAACAGCAATAGTGTTATTAGCTACATCAAATAATTGATAACCATATCCTGGGCCTAAATCAATAACCCGTATTGAACCATCTGTATCACAAATAATATCAGAAGAATCTGGCTCAGGAATATTAAGGGTGTTTTGATAAGCGTTAAAATAGAATCTGCTAAAACATCCACCTTCATAGGCGATAACGACTCTAAATTTTCCACTTTCGGTAATGGTAAAATTATTTGAAACAGCCTCTTGAGTCCAAGTCCAATTGCTATCAGTATTGGCACAGTCATCGCTAACTTCACCACAAGTTGCTTCATTACAACTACTTTCATCTAATTTCTGCCAAGTAATGCTTTGTGCATCTGTAATACCTAATTGAATAAAAGCGCTATCACTAGTACCACAAAGGAAAATATTGGGCATTGAGTTTCCATCTATAGAACAAGTAACGATTTCTCCTTGAATGTTGTTATCTGGGTTACTATCACCATTAACTTGATTAAAGTATTCGATAATTGGATTAGTCTGAGTTGCTCCATAGCGTTCTACGGAAATTAATTCTGTATGATTAGAGCAACCATTACTCACTGTTTTTTCAACAATATAATTACCTACGGTAGTTATAGTTAAAGTACTTGGGTCACTGTCAGGATCTCCATCGTTCAATAAAGTATCTCCTGAATCAATTGTTCCGTTATTATTTGTGTCAATAGCCCAGTTGTAAGTTTCAAAACCTGAACCAGCTGTAAGTTCTGCATCGGCCCCACAAAGTTGTACGGAACGTGCCACATTACAATTGGTAAGTGCATCAGCCACATTGTTTGCTGCTACTTCTAAGGTAGAGGTACAAGAACCGGCTGTGTTGCTACCATCCTCATCTGAAAATGTACTGGTATTGATAATACCTTGGTACGTTGCAAAAGCGTTATTCTCTAACTGAGAAGCACAGGCCGCAACAAATTCAGAACAATCCCCAGAAATTGAAACTGTAATCTTAATATTATATTCAGGATCACCAATTTGTACCAAGTTGTCAGGAATACTAAAACTAATGGTTTGTGTACTTATATCATATGTATTTGTTACTCCCGGAGCATCATCAATATTTATATTGTCTAGGGTAACATTATTAGGTAAAACATCTCTTATAGTGAAATTGGTTGCATCATCATCACCGGTATTTTGAAATCGTATTACATAATTAAAGGTATCTCCTAAACTTACATCTTGACCATTAATATCCGTACCACCTAGTTCCTCAGTAGTATTGCCCAGTACAATAACCGGAGCAAATACCTGATTGTAAGACGCTGCGTTCACGGTTCCATCAGCAGGGTCAACTACAGGAACTCCTGTACCATATTCTCCTCCATCACCACCATCTGCAGTATCACTTTTATAAAATTCGTTTGCATCACTACAACCGTCATCATCACTATCAAGGTCCAAATGATCAGGAAAGCCATCCATATCGGTATCTAGATTCGCACAAAATCCTGAAAAGGACGCTGTATTGTAGGATAAAAATGCAACATCGGCATTTGAACCAAGTTCTAATCGTAGATAGGATACGTCACTTAAACTAGCGGTGGGTATACCAAATTCTGACAATTCTACTGTAGCCAAACGATAATCTCTAGTGGTATTATTAAAGAAGACGCTTCCGTTTGCGTGGTAAACATCTAATCTATAAGAGCCAACAACGCTGGTAAGTGCTCCTCCACTTGAGGCCTGCACACGTACTGCGTTACCTAGAGGAGCACCTGTGGCATCATAAAGACTTACAACGTGACCGACACCACTTGGGTCTGCAACTTGGGTTAATAATATATCTGGAATACCATCACCCACATTAGTAGCTACGATAGGATCTATTTCATAAGTCCATGTATCGCCGATGTTAACAACACCGGTACCTAAATCTAATCCGTTTTGTCCGTTCGTCAATAAAGGGTTTAATGGGTCTGTTGTAGGATCGTTTATAACGGTCAATCCCAAAGCATTATCAAGATTCCCATCATTTAAACTGGTTTCTAAAGTTGCCTCGCTATAAATATTGCTTGATGGGGATAAAGCCATCCAGCTAGATTCTGTGGCTGAAATATCCGCGATACCATCATTATTGGAGTCTATACCGTCTATTAAACCATTTCCGTTGGAGTCATAAACGTCATCGTCTGCAACCCCGGTGCTAAAAGTGGTGCCTCCAGAGGTGAATGCCAATAATTCATGTGATAAGTTTGGCAATACTGGATTTATTGAAGAAGAAGAACTTCTCCAAAAACCATTGAAATTTGTAAAAATCTCTGTGACGGCACTACCACCTAACACAGTGGAAGATGGTGAAGAGAAGTCCACATCATTAGAAATGATACACATTTGTTCAACGGCATCTAAAACTCCGTCATTATCATCATCCAAATCAACACTATCCACTACACCGTCATTATCAAAATCATTATGTACAATAATTCTAGCAGAGGCTCATCATCTCTTGTAGTATTAGCATCCGTTTGGTCTTGAGAATTGGTAGCTGTATTGACGAGATTGATTAAAGGCAAGATGTCTATTTCATCTGCTCTTACTTCAAGCTCTAGAAAAACAATATCTCCTGGTTCTAAAGTTCCAATGTTCCAAACTGTTCCGTTCCAACTTCCTGTAATTGTATTGGCGTTTACTAAGGTTAACCCAGCAGGAATATTATCGGTAATCTGTAGATTCGTAATGTCACGGAAATATTTATTTTCAGCCCTAATGGTAAAAGTGGCTGTTTCTCCTTCATTTATTTCTGGTTTGTCTACAGTTTTTTCAATAAAAACATCTGGTTCGCAATAGAAAACTGTAATAGACTGGGAGTCATACGTACAAGGACCTTTGGTTCCTCTAACAAAGTAGTCTCCCGCAACGGTGGCAGCATAATCAAAAGAGTTTGCCCCTGGGATTAATACACCATCAAAAAACCACTGATACGCATCAAAATTATCATCTGAAGCTTCAAAAATACTTGATCCTGCAAAGCAATCCCCAACAGTACCTCCGTTGATTTCTAGTCTTACTTCTGGTACGGTATCAAAACCGGAGAAATAGCCTGCAACACCTTGCGCTCCGCTATATCCAAAAAAACCTATGGCCATAGGACCGGTAGATGTTACGCTAATATTTCCGTTTAGATTAGGTATAAAAAATGTTTTCCAATCAGCGGACCCGGCTACTGGGTCAGATGCAGGTTTACTAATTTCAACCCCATTTTGAAATACTTTAACGTTACTGTCAGGAGTGTTTACTGATGCCGTAATTGTTAACCCACCAGTTACAATACTTCCGGCAATGTTTCGGATATCAGGAATATTATCCATCTTGTCTGGTAAAAGACAGTTTACGGGAGCCACAAAATTTAATCCTTGTGTATACAATGCACTTGATCCCGCCATAGATTGATAAGCGTAAACATCTTTTGATGTTTGCACAAACATATTTGCACCTACTGTATTAGAAGAGTAGTATGAGCTAGGTACTTTAAAATATTCACCGTTATTTATGGTAGCTATAGGTGTGGTGCCACCGTTAACAAATACCTGTGTATTGTCTGCCGTAGCAATAACCAAGGGGAATTCCGTAAGACCATTAACATTACCGTTACCTCTTATAAAAACATAATCTTTACCTAACTTATTTATAGGTACGGGTTGGTCAATACCTGCATCTCTATGACTAGCGCCATCTTGACTACCAAAATTAATAGAACCATTACTTATAACAATATCATTAGTAGCTACAATAGAAGCACCGATCCAACCGTCTTCATGGGCTTGGGTAGGAGCTGTACCTATATAGGTTTCAAAAACGAATGATTCGTTTTTGTCTAATGTTACCGTATATGAATTTGCAGTTATACCTGCTCTATTAGCGCCCACTCTAAATTCACAGCCAGGGTCATAACCAGATAAGGTAACTGTAGTGTTATCTTCAGTGGCCATGATACCTAAAGTGTTGGATTTAGAAACTTGACTACCTTTATTAGGAACACCACCCCATTTAAAATTAGTACCCATAGCTTGCCGCCCCTTAGCAGTCAAAGAAGCTGCTTGTGCAGCAGATTTACCTCTGTAGTTTACATAGAATTTTTCACCATAGGAGCTTCAAAACGCAATCCACTATTAGTAAGTACTATCCCGGTGTTGTTATTATCTACTAGGGTAATGTTGTTGTCCCCATTGGCTAAGTTCCAAACAGCTGGGTTTAAATTATCAATAGAGAATGTCTGTATAGGAGTGGTATTTGTACCTCTATATGCATTTATTGTAAATGCTGTGGTTTCTGGAGTAGACAGATGTACCGCCTGGTATTGTATACCTTGGTTATTTAAACCTTGCTTCATCGGGGGTAAATAATGCAGGTCACTTAATTGTGCAAATCCAGAAAATGTGCTAAATGCGATTAGAAAAAAAGAATCGCTTTAAAGTAGGGCTTAAACAGATTAATCATTGGGTTGGTTTCAAGTGGGTCTAGCTTCAAAATAACTAAGGTTTACACTCTTAAATAAATAAATGTTGCCAACCTCCCAAAATATGTTGTTTTAAGCATGAAATCTATTAGGAACGATTACGTTATTAGATTGAAATGAGTAATTTGTAAGTAAATTTGTAGTATGTCAGAAGAACGATTAATGTCTAAGAAAAAGCCGGCGTATCCGGTTTGTAAAAAATTGGATCAATATTTAGGGCACTATAGCCGTAAAACAGAAATTCCTATTTTTTATGACGATTTGTTGCGCTTTGCAGGATCGGTCGTGGTTTATGATGCCGATGATCAAGATACATTATGGGTTCGTGTATATTACTCGGAGTTTGATAGAATAGAAATAGACAATAGTCTGAAAAAAGTATACTCTATACTTCTCTCTGATGGTAATGAGAATATTCATAAGTATTTAAATGTTGATTCCGTAGACTTTTGCACTTTTGGTAACTCAAAGCCTTTTCGGATTAAGGTTAGAAATATATTGAATGATAACTTTACTTATTTCTACGTAAAAAAAACCGATGCCTCACGTATTTATGGTTTGGAACTAGAGCACATGCTTTCTCCTTACAACCTTCACTTTTTGGTGTATAAAGACACATTGATCGAGGAGCATATTGCAGGTATTCCCGGTGATGTTTTTATAAAAGATATGTTACCCAATTGTACTGAATCTGAAAAATCGCAATTAGCCAAAGGGTTCGTTAAATTCAATGAACGTTGTATGATACGTTTGTTAGGGGATATGAGGTCTTACAACTACGTTATAGTACCGGTACACGATTTTGATCATGTGGTCTATCGTATTCGTGCCATAGATTTTGATCAGCAATGTTTTGAAGGGAAATTAAAAGTATACAGGCCACAATTTTTTAAGGAAAATTACCAAATGGTAGAGCTAGTTAGAAAAAATTGACAAGAGATTCTATAGATCAGTATAAATTGGAAGAAAGGTCTATTGTTGCTAAGCGAATCCTAAGTTCGGGAGCTCGAATAAAACGCTTAATTGCTATTGCCAAAAAGGACCATATCTCTACTCCGGAAAATATTGAGATGTTACGAGATGCAATTTATGAACTGACACTTGATATGCAGTTTAAAAAAGCTAAAACTATGGGAGAAGTATTAGACTTGGCCTTGAACTTTGTACGGCGTAATTATGAAGATGTAAGTATGAAACAAATACTAGAACAAAATATAAAAATAGATCACTAAATAAGATAGTTGGTATTTAAAAGATGATCTCTCTTTTAAATACCAACTAATATAAGTACTAGTTTTTCTCCTCTTTATTGAAGTATACTAGGTAGTAGTACATTTGGCGTTCTTCATCCCAACCTTTTTCTACAAATTTCTCTGCAGATTCAGGATTTATAAAGTCCAACTTAATTTGTATGTTGGTGTCAAGATTTATAACATTCTTTATTTTCTTACGCGCATCAGATACTGCTTTATTGGCAATATCAAAGTTAGACACGTCTTCAATACTGTATTTAGGACCTTTTTCCTCTTTGTAATGTTTGAATTCAGGTATTAATTCCGGATTCTCCATTACCTCGTTCAAGAAGCTAGTTTCTTCAAACTCGTCATTCTTGGCAAAATGGTTCACCGCACGGTTCATAAAAAGAACCTCTTGCTGCTTGTCTTCAGCTGGTAACACTACATCTTTGGCAAAATTCTGACAAAACTTCAAATAGTTTTTAGTGTAGAAGTTTTCATCTGCAAGGGCATCTACATCCAAGAAATTTTCAAGCCAGTATTTGGTGTCATAACGGTTACTATCTACAGAAAGCACTTTGTAACCCTCTTCTTTATCTACATTAAAAATCAGACAGCCTTTGTCTAATTTATTAATGTTTATACCTTGTTGAATTACGATATCTAAGTTGCTTCCTTTTTCTTCAAACTGAAGGAAATCGTGTTTAAGCTCACTCTTAAAAATACCAATTGCATCGGTCTTTACATTATCTAACATAACGTTAGATAAATGCGCAACATAAACCTCTCCACTTTTAATATGCGGGTGATTAGATTGCTCAAAAAGATGCTGAGCAATTTTCTTAGAATTGGCATGCATACTTTCCGGGTCAGCAAAAATGTCTGAAACTATTTTGTGTAGTTCGTTAAACTCAACATCTACATCATTTACAAGCTTAAAATAGTTCTCTTCCTTTTCACGAAAAGGCTTAAAGAAATATTCTTTTAAAAGACCAGTGGTCTCATCATTCAAAGAGAAAGGCTCTTCAGAAAGAAAAAGACCTTCGCTTTTGTTTTTATTCCCCACGCGGTGAAGGGAAATTGTTTCGATTTGGGTAGGGTATAGGTTAATCATAATTCAATAGCTTTTTTAATTCTTGATAAGTGTAGATTGCTGGTAATCAGAATTCTAAATAGATTTTTTTTGATGTTCGATTTGCTAAAAAATGCAGGGATCTAGAGTGGATTAGTTCCAGTTTTCGTCAAAATCAAGGTCGTCATAATTATCAAAGGTGTCGTCAAAATCATAAGCTGGTTTTGACTCAAAATTCTTTTCCGGTGGTGTTTCCGGAAGCTCTCCAAAACTGAATAATACGTTAGGATATGATATACCAGATTCAGGTTCAACCTTATCGGCAAGTTCTACAAAGAACGTCCACATGCTTAAGAAATCATAGACATAGATAAGCTTAGGGCTATCCTCTGTCATAACATCTTCTAAGAAAGTTTCGTTCATCAACTTAACATCAGAACCATTATCACTCATGTCAAAAAGTGCGATTTCCTCATCTTGAATCCACTCTTCATCACAGGTATAAAAAGAAGCCATTTCGTTACCTAGAAATCCAAAAGATTGAGCAATAGCGTTGTGAAACTCCTCCATAGAAGTGCCTGACTCTATCTCAAGGTCTCTGAATATATCTTCCTTGGCATCTAAGATGATACGTATTTTGTAAATCATAACCGCAATTTTTAAGGGTTGACAAAGTTACAAAGATTTATAGCTTCTTTTGGCACTTATAGCTTCTAAAAGCAAATAAAACTGGACTCCAAAAAGCAAGCTGGCCAATACCAGATGTATAGGTTGCGAAGTAAATGGAAAATGAAAGTAATACATGGCAACACCGGACATGGCTTCTATAAATAAGAAAAACAGGACCCAATTAATTTTTGGAAAATTGAGCTTATACTTATAAATACGCTGTGCTAAAAAGATGTTCAATAATACAATGACTATAGAAAATGAGCGATGTACATAAAATTGCCAACCTGCATCTGATAGCCATAGGTTTTTAGCGACATCGCCTAAAATATCCATTCGGTCATCTACAAATTGTCTAACTTGAGTACCCAGAATAACTTGAACTAAGGTCATGAAAAGCACAAAGGATAAAAGCGGAACAATGTCCTTATAGGTCTTCACCTTTTTGGTTGTAGCTTTGGTTATATGTATAATGTAAAGAAGGAAAGCCACAATAACCAATGCCATTACCATATGAACAGTGATTTTTACAGGCTCTAAAAGGGAATAGACAACGGTTGCCCCTAACCAAGCCTGAAAGCCCATGCCAAATACTACCAGCCAAGATAAAATAGTTATCGTTTTGTTAGTTTTAAACAGGCGAATAGACATGATAGCTAGGACTAGAGTGGCCAAGCCAGCCAGGGCTCCAAATAGACGGTTAATGTATTCTATCCAAGTGTGTGCTGCGTTAAACTGCGCATAATCGTGCTTGGTATAGGTTTCCCACTTATCTTTATCAAAGGTGGCACTGGTTTTAAAACTTTCGGAAGCAACTTGAAGGGTTTCATCTACAATAATTATTTGGCCTTTCTTAATATCGGTATCTGGCTTCCATTGTAGTTCAGAAATTTCTGTTGGAGGAATATAGTGGCCAAAGCATTTAGGCCAATCTGGGCAGCCCATTCCGCTACCTGTGGCACGTACTACGGCACCGGCAACAATAACGAGGTATACGAGTACCAAAGCAACTTTAGCAACCTTTCTAAAATTTTTCTGCATAGCTGAATTTCCTTTATGCAAAAATAAGGCTCCTTGAAGAATTTTAGTGCTTCATATGGTATTTCTTGGAGGGGAAATAGGTTATTTTTCGATCACGATGAATTCTGAACGTCTATTCAATTGGTGTTCGCTTTCCGAACAACGAACGCCATTGGCGCATCGGTTCAATAATTGAGTTTCTCCATAACCTTTTCCTGAAATTCGTGACGGGTCTATACCTTTGGATGTGATGTATTGTACCGTTCTCATGGCACGTCTTCTGGATAGCCATACATTGTATTGGTCTCCTTCTCGGCTATCGGTATGTGAGCCTACGGCTATTTTAATATCCGGTCTTTTACTCATGTAATCAACCACCTTATTTAGTTCAGGATATGCACTTTTATTAATGTAAGAGCTATTCAGGTCAAAGTAGATAGGGGTAAGTTTTAAAACCTTGACCAAGTCGGAACCAACGTCAACAACCTTGGTAGATTGCTCTAACTCCAAACGCGTATCCTTAATTTGTTTTTTGTCGCTGGTGGTTAGCATAAAGAGCGTTCCTACTTCGTAACCTTCTTTTTTGCCTGACAGTTGATATTGTTTTTCTTGACAAGGTATTCGGATAGTATAAGAACCATCTGAAGCTGTTACGGTTTCTGCTAATTTTTGACCATCATAATCAAGTGCTTCCACTATGGTTTCTGCTAAGGGTTTCTCAGAATCTTTATCATAGGCATTACCCTCAATAAAAGTAAAGCAGTCAGAATCACTTCGTTTTAATCCGTAGATATCGTCACTGCCTTTTCCGCCTTTTCGGTTTGAAGCAAAATAGCCAATTTCATCTGATGCATCCATCACCAAAGAAAAATCGTCTTCGGAACTATTGATAGGGCTTCCCAAGTTGGTAGGCTTGTTTTCTTTATTCAGGTCTATTTTAAAAATATCAAGACCGCCAAGGCCGGGATGACCGTTAGAAGCAAAATATAAGATATTAGAACTCGAAATAAAAGGAAAGGTTTCTTTTCCTTCTGTATTAATAAGCGCTCCCATATTTACAGGCTCTCCAAAGGTTCCGTCGGATAAAACGGTAACAACATAAATATCAGATGCACCTTTCCCTCCGGGCATGTCTGATGCAAAATAGAGTTTGGTGCCATCACTACTTAAAGAAGGATGAGCAACCGAATAATTGGTGTCATTAAAAGGAAGGTCTTCTGGTTCTCCCCAAGAATCACCGTTCTTAAAAGCTCTATAAATTTTTAGTCTACTAATCCCATTTTTATCTCTTTTAAATGATTTTTTTGAGAAGTTATTTCTTGTAAAATAAACGGTTTCTCCATCTTTGGAAAAAGAGGTAGAGGATTCATTGGCTTTACTATTCAAAATCTCTGATAACAAAGAAAGCTTACCCGTTTTGCCTTCTTCTGATATTTCAGATTGATATAGGTTGAGGTAGGGCAGTTTGCTGTATTTCTGTAAATCAAGATCTCTAGAAGTTGTGAATACTAGGTTTCCTGCAAGATACGAAGGTGCAAAATCTGATTCCGGGGAATTGATGTCGCTGAGGTTCTCAATAATATATTGCTCCTTAGGAATCTGTATCTCTTTTAAGTAATCTGGGTTATTGGTAAAAAGGTTGGCGCGTGTATCGTTATTCTTTATTTTCTTAAACTTTTCCATCCATAGATTAGACTCATCATACCTCTTTATGGATTTAAGAGCTAGGGCATAACGGTAGAGGTAGTCGGGAGATACCGCTACTTCATCATTTTCTAAAAGTTTCTCGTACCAGAATGTAGCAACATCGTAGTTGGCACTATGGTAATTGGCATTGCCTAATTTTTTATGGATTGTAGTCTCATCATATCCTTTTTCAAGTAGAGAAGGGTAGGATTCAATATCCTGCATGTAGGCGTAATGGTCAAAATTATCAGCTTCTGCTTTCTTTTTTTCCTTGTGAAAAACAGCTAGAACCCCAAGTGGTCAAAAAGAGTAGAACTAGCAGATATGTGGGCTTTATGCTCATTTCTAAAAGAATCTAGGGGTTAAATCAATTTTGTTATTCTTGATAAATTCGTACCTAAGAAATATTTCAAAAGAACCATCATTAAATTGCGAACCACCTAATGAAGATATTTCACGGTCATAGGCAAGTCCTAGCATGAATTGCTTGCCCATTTGGAAACCAAATAGCGCACTCATGGCGGCATCCCATCTATAGGCAGCACCCAAGGTGAATTTTTCTTTGATTAAGAAGTTAGCAGAAAGGTCTACCTGAAGGGGAGCCCCAGTAACGGCTTTTATAAGATATGCGGGCTTGAATTTTAAAGATGGATTTAGATCAAAAACATATCCGGAAATCAGATAAAGATTCATGCGTTCAGAAGCTATTACTGAGCCATTATCATCTGGGTTTTGAAAATGTTCGGTTTCTAAAATATTAGGTGCCGAAAGACCAACATAAAATTTATTGGAGTGAAAAAAGTATACTCCGGCTCCCACATTGGGGGTGAATTTTTTGTACAATTCTTTTTCTACAGATGGTGCTAGACTAGCGCTATAATTTCTCAATTTATTAAAATCGATATTCAATAATTGCCCACCAGCAGAGAGACCAAATGAGAGTTCATAATTCTCGGAAGTAGGTACACTGTATGAAAAAGCAACATCAAAATTGGTATTTTGGTTGGTGTTATTTCCAATTTCGTCATGTACGATGGAAAATCCTAATCCCACTGTGTCGTTGTAAGGGCCTTGTATGTTGAAGGTTTGTGTACTAGGGGCTCCATCCATTCCGACCCATTGAGACCGGTGCAGTAGCGAAACACCAAGAACATCTCTAGAACCGGCATAGGCAGGATTCACCGTTAATGTGTTATACATGTATTGGGTGAATTGAGCATCCTGCTGCCCGAAGCTTAATTGCATCGTCAGAAGTAAAAACAAGATTTTTAGTATGGTACTTTTCATGTTTACTTACTCTGTTTAATCTTGTAGATAGAGGTATCCTTCTTTCATTTTATCCTCATCCTTAGCTACATATTTTATTTTATAGAAATAAACACCAGATGGTAATTTTTGGTTTTCTATAATGGTAATTCTTCCTTTTGATAACCCTTCAAAAGCATTATTGTTGTTATCATATTTAGAAGACTCCCAAACCAGAACCCCCATCTATTAAATATCTCTACCTGATGGTCAGGGTATCTATCAATATTAATTATCCTAAAACTTCCGTTTAAAATATCTCCTTGTTTAACAAGGTCCAATTCAATAAATAACTCACAAGAAATATTGTTCGGTGCTGTGCCACCAATAGAATCACAAGGGTCAAGTGGGTCAGTATTATCCATCACTTCTTGGCCATCATTAATAGTATCACCGTCGGTATCAGGATTGGTAGGGTCGGTTCCTCTGTCTATTTCTTGTTCATTTGTCAGGTTGTCCATATCACAGTCCGCATCATTCCAAATTCTACTTGGAGCAAGGGTTTGGCTTTCCAATAGGAAATCGCAATTGTCCAATGGGTCAGTACTATCAGTTACTTCTTGTCCGTCTATTACGCCATCACCATCAGAATCGGGATTCATTGGATCTGTACCCAATAAAGCTTCCTCTTCTTCTGTGAGTTTGTCATTATCACAATCACTGCTGAGTAATGGTTTTCCGCCAATGGAATCGCAGTCGTCAAAAGGATCGGTACCATCTATTATTTCATCGCAGTCTAATATGGTATCACCATCAGAATCTAGACTAGAAACGGTTACCGTAACGGTTGCATTTGAACCGCCTCCACATAGGTTTCCAGGAATACTATAGGTAAATATACCTGCACTGGCTCCTTCAGGATTCGGACTCCACGTACCGTTAGTGTTATCAGTGCCTAAGAGGGAAAAAAGTTCTGCTTCTGTGACAGTGGAACCTGGGCATATGGTGAGCGTTGTATCAGTTCCGGCATTCGGCTGAATTTCTTCATTAACGGTGACGGTCGCTATTGCGTTTGAACATACATTACCTTTTACGGTATAGGTGTAGGTTCCTGCACCAGCCAAAGTAGGTGTCCAATCGCCGCCAGTATCGGGAGTTCCGTTAAGTTCATCAAAGAGTTGTGTTTCTGTTACGATAGTTCCTTTGCAAATTGTCAAAGTTCCGTCCGTTCCTGCATTTGGAATTGGTTGTTCAGATACGATTACTATGGAGGTGTCATCTAAAGTACATGGGGCGATTGCCGATACGGTATAAGTATATGTTCCTGCTCCAGCCATTGTAGGTGTCCATACTCCACCAGAATTTGGTGTACCACCTAGTTCGGTAAATAGCTGTGTTTCGTTTACGGTCTCGCCCGTGCAAATAATCAAACTTCCGTCTGTTCCTGCGTTCGGGGTTGGTTGTTCAGATACGATTACTTCTGAAGTACTATCTACAGTACAAGGCGAAGTTGCAATCACGGTATATGTATACGTCCCTGCGCCTGCCATTGCCGGAGTCCAGCTTCCACCAGAATCTGGTGCTCCACCGAGTTGAGCAAAAAGTTGAGTTTCCGTTACCGTGATTCCTTCGCAAATGGTCAATGTTCCATCCATGCCAGCATTAGGCGCAGCTTCTTCGGTTACAACAACCTCAGAAGTATCATTTCCTTTACATGGCGAAGTTGCTAAAACGGTATAAGTATATGTTCCTGCACCCGCAAGGGTAGGAGTCCAGCTTCCATTAGGGTCTGGTGAGCCTCCAAGTCCCGCAAAAAGCAGCGCTTCTGTAAGTGTATTGCTTTCGCATAGTTGTAATGTTCCGTCTGTACCTGCATTTGGTAGTACCTGCTCTGTAACAATCACTTCTGAAATATCATCAATGGCACAAGGTGAAGTTGCAGTTACGGTATAGGTATATGTTCCAGCTCCAGCCATAACAGGTGACCAGGTTCCTCCTGAATCTGGTGCTCCGCCGAGTTGAGCAAATAGCTGCGTTTCATTTACGGTCTCACCTGCGCATATGGTCAGTGTTCCATCGGTTCCCGCGTTAGGCAATGCCTGTTCGGAGACTACCACCTCTGAAGTATCATCAATGGCACACGGCATAATTGCTGCTATTGTATAAGTGTACGTTCCTGCCCCGGCCATCGTAGGCGTCCATGTTCCACCTGAATCTGGTGTTCCGCCGAGTTGAGCAAATAGCTGTGTTTCGTTTACGTTTTCGCCTGCGCATATGGTCAGTGTTCCATCGGTGCCCGCACTAGGCAATGCCTGTTCGGAGACTACCACCTCTGAAGTATCATCAATGGCACATGGCAAAATTGCAGCTATTGTATAAGTGTACGTTCCAGCACCAGCCATAACCGGAGACCAAGTTCCTCCTGAATCTGGTGTTCCGCCTAGTTGAGCAAACAGCTGAGCTTCGTTTACGGTCTCTCTTTCGCATATGGTCAAGATTCCATCGGTTCCCGCGTTAGGTAATACCTGTTCAGTAACTATCACCTCTGAAGTATCATCAATGACACATGGCGAAATTGCCATTACGGTATAGGTGTATGTTCCTGCGCCTGCCATTGCTGGTAACCATGTTCCCCCTGAGTCAGGAGTGTTACCAAGTTCTGCGAAAAGTTGACTTTCAGTAACAGTTGTGCCTTCACAAATGGTCAAAGAACCATCAGAACCTGCATTCGGATTTACTTGTTCTGTTACCACAACTTCCGAAGTATCATTTGCTGTACATGGCGAAGTTGCCATTACGGTATAGGTGTATGTTCCTGCTCCAGCCATTGTTAGTGACCATGTTCCACCAGAATCGGGTGTTCCACCTAGTTCATTAAATAGTTGTGCTTCAGTAACAGTAGTTCCTTCACAAATGGTCAATGTTCCATCAATACCAGCATTTGCAGTCGGTTCTTCTGTTACGACCACTTCCGAGGTGCCATCTACAGTACATGCAGAAGTCGCTACAACGGTATAGGTGTATGTTCCTGCACCAGCAAGAGTGGGCGTCCAGTTTCCACCAGGATTTGGGGAGCCGCCAAGTTCATCAAATAGTTGTGTTTCGGTAACGGTAGTTCCTTCACATATGGTCAATGTTCCATCGGTACCAGCATTAGGTAATACTTGCTCTGTAACAATAACTTGGGAGGTGTCATCTCCAGTACACGAGGAAGTTACCGTATAGGTATATGTTCCAGAACTCGCAAGGGCAGGTGTCCAACTTCCCCAGGGTCCGGACTTCCACCAAGCTCATTAAAAAGTTGACTTTCTGTTACGATAGTGCCTTCACAAACGGTCAAAGAACCATCGGTACCTGCACTCGGGTTTACTAGTTCTGTTACAACTACTTCTGAGGTATCATTTCCGGTACAAGGCGAAATTGCCGTTACGATATAGGTGTATGTTCCTGCGCCAGCCATTGTTGGAGACCAAGTTCCACCAGAATCGGGTGTTCCACCGAGTTCATTAAAAAGCTGCGTTTCGTTTACTGTTGCACCTTGACATATGGTCAATGTTCCATCGGTACCTGCACTCGGGTTTACTAGTTCTGTTACAACTACTTCTGAGATATCATTTATGGTACAAGGCGAAATTGCCGTTACGGTATAGGTGTATGTTCCTGTACCCGCAAGAGTAGGAGTCCAAGTTCCACCAGAATCAGGTGTTCCACCGAGTTCATTAAAAAGCTGCGTTTCGTTTACTGTTGCACCTTGACATATGGTCAATGTACCATCGGTTCCTGCATTCGGTGTTGCTTGTTCGGAGACGACTACCTCGGAAGTATTATCGACAGTACATGGTAAAGTAGCCGCTACGGTATAGGTATAGGTCCCTGCACCCGCAAGAGTAGGAGTCCAAGTTCCGCCAGAATCGGGTGTACCACCGAGTTCATTAAAAAGCTGCGTTTCCGTTACGGTAGTTCCTGCGCAAATGGTCAAGGTTCCATCGGTTCCAGCATTCGGTGCTGCTTGTTCGGAAACGACTATTTCGGAAGTATTATCGACAGTACATGGCGAAGTAGCCGTTACTGTATAAGTATAGGTCCCTGCACCCGCAAGAGTAGGAGTCCAAGTTCCGCCAGAATCGGGTGTACCACCGAGTTCATTAAAAAGCTGCGTTTCCGTTACGGTAGTTCCTGCGCAAATGGTCAAGGTTCCATCGGTTCCCGCATTCGGAGTTGCTTGTTCGGAAACGACTATTTCGGAAGTACTATCGACAGTACATGGCGAAGTTGCGGTTACGGTATAAGTATAGGTCCCTGCACCCGCAAGAGTAGGAGTCCAAGTACCCCCGGAATCGGGTGTTCCACCGAGTTCATTAAAGAGCTGCGTTTCCGTTACGGTAGTTCCTGCGCAAATGGTCAATGTACCATCGGTTCCCGCATTCGGTGTTGCTTGTTCGGAGACGACTACCTCGGAAGTATTATCGACAGTACATGGCGAAGTTGCCGCTACTGTATAAGTATAGGTCCCTGCACCCGCAAGAATAGGAGACCAAGTTCCCCCGGAATCGGGTGTGCCACCGAGTTCATTAAAAAGCTGAGCTTCTGTTACTGTTGCACCTTGACATATGGTCAATGTTCCATCGGTTCCCGCATTCGGTGCTGCTTGTTCGGAAACGACTACCTCGGAAATACTATCAACGGTACAAGGTAAAGTAGCGGTTACGGTATAGGTGTATGTTCCTGCGCCAGCCATTGTTGGAGACCAAGTTCCCCCGGAATCGGGTGTGCCACCGAGTTCATTAAAAAGCAGAGTTTCTGTTACCGTAGTTCCTGCGCAAATGGTCAAGGTTCCATTGGTTCCCGCATTCGGTGCTGCTTGTTCGGAAACGACTACCTCGGAAGTACTATCAACGGTACACGGTAAAGTTGCCGCTACGGTATAGGTATAAGTTCCTGCACCCGCAAGAATAGGAGTCCAATTTCCCCCGGAATCGGGCGTGCCACCAAGTTCATTAAAGAGCTGCGTTTCTGTTACTGTAGTTCCTGCGCAAATGGTCAATGTTCCATCGGTTCCCGCATTCGGTGCTGCTTGTTCGGATACGATTATTTCCGATGTCGAGTCAGTTGTACACGGAGCTGTTGCCGCTACTGTATAAGTATAGGTCCCTGCACCGGCAAGAGTAGGAGTCCAAGTTCCGCCGGAATCGGGTGTGCCACCGAGTTCGTTAAAAAGCTGCGTTTCTGTTACGGTTGTTCCTGCGCAGATAATTAATGTTCCATCGGTTCCTGCATTCGGTGCCGCGGTTTCCGTAATCGATACTGTTCCATGTTGGGTATATCCTTTACTATCTGTTATACCATAAATAAAGCTATCTGAACCTGTATATCCGAGGGCTGAAGAATAGGTTATATAATCATCAACAGGATTGGACGGGGTTGTGTTATTATTAACTAAAGCAGTTCCAGAGCTAGGTGGACTAACAATAAATATGCTTCCAGATGAAGGTCCGTTTCCTCCAAAATTATCATTTGTGAGCATATAAATATCAACTGTCCCTTCTTCACATATGTCAACTGTATCGTCCTCGGTCGTAGGAAAATAACTTATAGTAGCGTCATCTTCTATATTTCCGTCGGTATCAACACCATTATCAGAAATATCATCTACGTCATCCGTTCCGTATGGACTATCAGCAAGAACACTTATTTGATTAATAACTCCTCCTGTTTCCAATACAGGTGCAGTTATTGAAAAGCTTGCTAAATAGGTTGCTGTTTCAGTAGGAAGGAGTGTGCCTTCAAGCGAGCTTAAAGAGGAACTACTAAAAGTAGGGGAGTTTGTTAAAGTTAGATTGTTTGAATCTATATCGGTAAAAGTATCTGTTAGGTCAATATTATCTAAAGTAACGTTCCCTGTGTTTTCTACGGTTATTGTGTAATCTATAATATCCCCAATACTAACAGGGTCCGAAAAATTTTCAACAACTGTTTTGGTTGCTTCAATTTCAGGTTCTGCAATTACTATATCTGTTAGAATAAACTCTACTTCATCGACGGTTGACCCTAACCCTAGGAGGCTAAGTAAGCCACCTGTTACGTCTACATCCATTTGGATTGACTGAGTTACATTGTTAACACGTAAACTGCCTCCACCTGCTCCGTCACTAACTCCATTACCGCATTCACCCCCGGAACTGGCCAGTAGCGCACTATCGTCAATATTGAAAAGGGTTGATGTAGATTGAAATATAGTTCCATTGGAACTTAGTTCCGACCATGTACCGTTGGTAATGTTGAAATTGCCAGTGGCCGCGCCGCCTCCGAGAATAGGAATTAGTGTGAAAGTACCCACTTTGTCAGCATGTAAAATTGGATTTACAATGTAAACCGGATTATCAGTTACGGCGTCAAAAAAATAAAAACTCAAATTTCCTGAGTTTGATGAACTAGCAGAAACCTCTAAAGAGGGACTTCCAAAAACTGCAGGATCGCTATAGGTTGCAGCACTGGTACAACCCATTGTTTCAGGTCCTGAAATTGATACAGCCCCGGATACGGTACATTGAACGCGAACCAAACCATCATTGGTAACCGACTCCCATACTGTGGATGATACCGATGTCCAATTTGTGGTTTGCTGAGCGTTTGCCACCTGGGCTAATAATACTAAGAGAAATGCCCCGAAAATTTTTTTAAAACGATTCGCCAATTGGGAATGTATTTTATAAAGTCTTTAGAATAGCCGTTTATAGCTATTGTAAAAAAAGACCTACAAAGTTGTGGCGTAAATTTAATTAGGTCACGAGACCTTGCAAACTATATGTTGTATAGTGTAAAAAACTAGATGTATAGACCCCTTAATGTGTAGGATAACTTAGTCGTAAAATTGTTTTTTTGGGTGATTTAGGCCAAACCCGAAATGAAAAAAGGAGAGAACGAGTTTAAACCACCACAAAAAATGGAGTTAGAGCGGGAGTAAAATAGTCTGAAGCTTAAAAGAATCTTGGTGCTATACTTCTTCTGCGACGTGAGCGAAATTCATACCTTAAAATTACTTCAAATGGCCGTCATTGAATCGCGAACCACCAAGTTCAGTAACCTCTCTATCGTAAGCTAACCCTAATAATATTTGGTCTGAAGCTTGAAATCCAAAGAGAGCACTAAGAGCAGCATCCCACCTATAACCGGCTCCTAAAATAAATTTATTTCTGAACATGAAATTAGCTGAAACATCCACCTGTAAAGGGGCTCCATTTACTGCTTTTACCAGTAACGTTGGTTTAAATTGCCATCTTTGATTAAGGTCATAAACATATCCTGTCATCAAATAAAAGTTCATACGTTCCTTTGCTAAAAAAGAAGAACTAGATGCATCACCATCAAAATGCTTGGTTGCCAAGAAATTAGGAACGGATAGACCTACATAAAATCGCTCATTGTAATAGTAAACACCTGCACCAAAGTTAGGAGAAAGCTTGTTATCAATATTAGTTAGACCAGTGCCAGAAGTTTCATCTTGGTAGTTAGCAAGTTTGCTAAAATCTAGGTTCAACACGTGTGCACTAGCCTTTAAACCAAATGCAAGTTTAGCTTCTCTTGAAAGAGGAACGGTATAGGAAAAAACACCATCAAAATAAGTTTCTTGACTTGTTCCGTTTCCTATATCATCATTTACGATAGAAAGACCAACACCTACTCTGTCCGAGACTGGTGTGTGAAAATTAAGTGTTTGTGTTGTTGGGGCACCTTGTACACCAACCCATTGCGAGCGGTGTAATGCCGCTATACTAAAAACACCACGGGAACCTGCATATGCTGGGTTAATGGGCATTGGGTTGTACATGTATTGTGTATACTGGGCATCTTGTTGAGCTCTAAGGCCACCTATTGTAGTAGTGGTAATGAGTGCAATCAGGAGGAATTTTTTCATGACTTTTTAATTGGATAAAAAGGGGGACAATCTTGAATCTGCCTATGTAAAGGTATCTATTTTTATCATTTGTGACTATTCTTATCGTTGACTACCAAAATAAATCGGTACAATTGGTAAATATGTCGTTGATAAATAAAATCACTTGAACGATGCGATTGTCCTTTCATTGTGTCTCAACAGTAAAACGTTAGAAAATGAGGTCTATTGTTAAAATAGCTTGGTATCTTTTTTTGATATAAAGAAGTACCCTAATATGCTGAATTTAGGACGGTGTAAGACCAATTGCTTTTCCTTTTCTTAGCATAAATTCTTTTGCCGCTTCATATTCATTGGGAATTTCTCCTTCTAAAATTGCCTCTTTAATGGCTTCTTTGATAATACCTATTTCTTTTGAAGGTTTTAAGTTGAAAGTTTCCATGATTTCTTCGCCACTTACTGGAGGCTGGAACTTACGAATGCTATCTCGCTCTTCTACTTCAATGATTTTCTGACGAACAACTTTAAAGTTGTTCTTGTATTTTCTCTGTTTTTTTGGATTTTTTGTGGTGATATCTGCCTCACAGAGGGTCATTAAGTCTTCAACATTTTCTCCTGCATCAAAAACTAGACGTCGTACCGCAGAATCTGTAGCATAATCTTCGGAGAGAACAATAGGCCTAGAACTCATTAATACCATTTTCTGAACAAACTTCATCTTATCGTTCAATGGCATTCGGAGTCGCTTAAAAAGCTTGTACACCATTTTGGAACCAACAAATTCATGTCCATGAAATGTCCATCCAATTTTTTTGTGGAATTTTTTAGTCGGTGCTTTACCAATATCGTGCAGTAATGCTGCCCAACGCAACCATAGGTTATCTGTGGTTTCCGAAATGTTATCAACTACTTCTAATGTATGCCAAAAATTATCTTTGTGGCGTTGTCCTTCAATTTCTTCTATACCCTGCAAGGCAACCAACTCTGGTAATATATAAGGCAGAAGGCCCGTTTTATTGAGTAGAGAAAACCCTAAGGAAGGAACACTGCTCTCCAAAATTTTATTTAGTTCATCTACAATACGCTCTTTGGAGATAATTCTAATACGGTCTTTATTATCTGTAATAGCTTGTAAAGAGGCCTCCTCAATCGTGAAATTTAGTTGGGTAGCAAAACGAATGGCGCGCATCATACGCAACGGGTCATCCGAATACGTAATTCCTGGCTCAAGAGGCGTGCGAATAATTTTGTTCTCTAAATCCGAAACACCATCAAAAGGGTCTAGCAGTTCTCCGTAATTACTAGAACTTAGTGATATAGCTAAAGCGTTGATGGTAAAATCGCGTCGGTTTTGGTCGTCTGCCAAAGTTCCATCCTCAACTACCGGTTTCCGACTATCTCTGTGGTAACTTTCCTTACGAGCACCAACAAACTCTAATTCAATATCGTCATGGCGTAACATAGCGGTACCAAAATTTTTAAAAACACTAACTTTCGGTTTTCCCTTGAGTAAAGAGGCTACTTTTTTTGCCAGTTCTATGCCACTTCCAATAGCTACAATGTCTATATCTTTATGTGTTCCTCTTTCTAGCAGGTAATCCCTGACGAACCCACCAATTACATAACAATCTACCCCAAGTTCATCCGCAGCTTGTGAAACGATTTTAAAAATAGGGTTGGAAAGCGCTTGTGTATGGTTCAAAGGTTTAATTTTTAGACTTTAGGTTGTAGATTTTTTTCATTCTATAAAAACCTAAATATGTATTTCATTATAAATTACTGCCGTATAATCTTAACTGTACCATCGTTACTCAGTTTTATAATAGCTGAAGGTACTCCGGATTTTTGTTCGGGCTGCAAATTTACCACATAGTCTACACCTTTTAAAATAACCGCGTCTATTTCATCAAAACTTTTGGGAGTTGGTTTTCCCGAAATATTAGAAGAAGTGGAAACTATAGGTTTTTTGAATTTATTGATAAGGTATCGGCAAAATTTATCCGATGCGACCCTAACACCCAAGGTATTGTCTTTGGCAACCAGATTTTTTGCAACGCCTTTAGGCTTGTCGTAAATTATAGTCGTAGGTTTTGTAGAAAGGTCTATAATATCGTAAGCCACTTCAGGGACCTCTTCAATCGTACGCTCTAACATTGCGTCATTGGCAACCAAACATATAAGGGCTTTGCTGTCTTCTCTTTGTTTTAACTCATAAACTTTTTTAACCGCGGCTTCATTAGTTGCATCACAACCAATACCCCATACGGTATCCGTAGGGTAGAGGATGAGTCCTCCATTTTGTAGTACCTCTATGCACTTGTTGATTTCTTTATTAAGATTTTGCATATAAAAAAATTAGTGCTGTTTTCTAAGGCGTTTTAGTTCTTTGTAGCGTGAATAAACTCCAAGAGCATTCAGATAACAGATGATAAGACCTTTTTTTCCATCTAGAATACCAAGCCTTAAAATGTAATGGTTTATAAATTTGTATGAAGGTCTAACAATGAAGTGATAGGCATTGGGACTATAATTTTTAGGAAGTTCTTCTATAGCCTTCATCTGACCGTACTTGACCATCTTACTTTTGTAGTCTTCGTAATTTTTATAAGAATAATGGATAAGCCTATGTTTTAAAACATCTGATTTGCCATTAACAACTAAGGTTTCATGAACAATACGATCTTTAGTAAAGTTGACTTTACTTTTCTTGAAAAGACGGTAGTTCTTATCGCTTTGCCAACCGCTGTAACGCAATTCTTCCTTTTTAAACATGAAAGTTCTGTAGAAGTAGTACGCGGAAATCTCCTCGTTGTTTGTGTTTACTGTTTCAATGACTTCCTTCCGTAATTCGGGGGTTAGCCTTTCATCAGCATCCAAAAAGAGTATCCAATCGTTTGACGCTTGTTCCATGGCATAAGCCTTCTGGTCAGTGTAGTTTTTGAATTCCCTTTGAATAAATTTCACTCCTGAATGTGCTTTTATTCGTTCTACAGTTCCATCCGTACTAAATGAATCTACAACTATAATTTCGTCTGCAAAATCTATATTTTCTAAAACGGCATCTATATGTTCAATCTCGTTATACGTAATTAATAAAGCTGTAATATTATTTGTTTTTGGCTTTTTAGCAGTCAGGTAATTTTCAATTTTTTTAAGAATGGTGTTCGCATTAAATGCTTTTTGAGCATATTCAAAACCTCTTATGGCCCATTTGCTCTCGTAGGCCGGGATTTGTTATCAGTTTCTCAACCTTATCCGCAAAAGATTCTACGTCATTTACTTTGGTTAAGTATCCTGTTTTTTCCTGTATTACAATTTCAGGATTACTACTTGTGTCAAAAGCTACGACAGGTTTTTTACAAAGTGCAGCTTCTGCTAGTACATATCCAAAGCCTTCCCATAAGGAGGAAAGAAGAAAAATATCGCCAGAAACTATAAAGTTTTTAGGCTCTTCAATAAATCCCAAGAAAAGAACATCTTCAGAAACATTCAATTCCTTTGCTTGTTGTTGTAAAGCTTCCTTTAATCGGCCTTCACCACCTATCAATAATTTAAAAGGGACTTGTCGTTTTTTAAGTTCACTAGCCAGTAGAATTAAGAACTGTTGATTTTTTTGGGCTTCTAATCTGCCTAAATTGACCAATACAACCTCATTTTTGTTAATGGAACGGTATAGGGGTTTTACCTCCTTGCTAAGAAATCCGTCTATATCAATACCGTTGTAAATCACGGTGATATTTTCTTTTGGAAACAGGGTTGGGTTATTTGATAGAACCGTATTTTTAGTAGCTTCTGAATTAGCTAAAATATGAGTTACTACGTTTTTAAAGTAATAGCGATTAAGAACAGAATCTTTAATAGGTATGGCACTACCTCTTCTGTAAATAATTTTTTCAGTACCCGCTTTTTTTGCGGCAAGTCCGGCTAATTTTAAATCACGAGAAAGATTAATGATAATGCAACCTACTTGGTGCTCTATCAGAATGTTCTTTATTTTATCGATTTTAGTATGGTTCAAGAAGCTAAGATTACCAACTTTTAGACCTATAGTAGGAACCCCTGTGCCTTTTAATCTGTTTAGAAGTTCACTTTTTTATGGGCGATAACAAGAACTTGATGCCCTTTTTTATGCATATACAGGCTGGTGTCAAAATGCCATTTTTCGCCACCGCCCCAATTTTCTACACTATTAAAGAAACAGATAGTTTTCATTAAAGCATAGATTTATAAACCTTGAATAAATTTTTTGCTACTTCTTCATCAGAAAAACGCTGTACATAGGTATAGCCTAAATCAGCTATACGTTTTCTCTCATCTGCGTTGTAATAAAGTTTTGAGAAAGCCTCTCGTAAGGCTTCTTCACTAGATGGATCTATGTAAACAGAATTAGGTCCACCTGCTTCAGGAAAACAATTTCCTTGCGAAGTAATTACAGGAGTTTTACTGAACAACGCCTCAATAATAGGTATTCCAAACCCCTCACAAAGCGAGGGATAACAAAAAATAGTTGCCATTTTATAGATGACAGCAAGCTCATTAACAGAAACATTTTTTAAAAACGAAACTTGATTTTCAAGGTTATTTTCTCTGATGTAAGAATGTATTTTTTGAGCATATTTCTTTTCACCGCCTACTAATACCAGATTATAGTCCGTACCCTTAATAGCTTTTACAATAAGTAATGCATTTTTTCGCTCTTGAAGGGTGCCTACGTTTAGTATATACTGTTCAGGTAAGCTATATTTTTCTCGAACTTTATCTTTTTCTGATTGCGGATATTCTTGCTTAAAAGCTTTGTTACAACCTTGATAAACAACTTCAATTTTGGAGTCTTCTGCTTTTAAATATTTTATAACATCTCGTTTGGTCTGTTCACTAATTGCAATTATTTTGTTCGCATTTTTTGCTGCGTGTTTCGATTTTATCGAATAAATAATTCTATCAAAAAATGAGTAATAATGAGGGTGGCTAAAGAAAATAAGATCGTGAACAGTAACAATGGTTGGTATACCTCTTGATTTTAACCCAGATGGTATTTCTCCCGAAAGGCCATGATATAGATTGATTTCATCTTTTTTAATCTGATTAGCCACAGGTCCTAAGCGCCAAATAGAAGACAATTTTTTCCAAATTCCACTTTCGGGTAATTTTATAACAATTTTGTCAAAGGAATCAAATCTTTTTTGAGATGAAACAGATGTAGTGTATAGATAAAACTGATCTATTGGGGTGAATTTCTTAAGAATTCGGATAACATCCCGTCCGTAATTACCGAGACCGGTATTGTTATGGAAAACTCTTTTTGCTTCGAAACCAATTCTCATTTTTAAGTTCTGTTTGATCGGGTAGCTAAAGTAGCGCTTTTAGGTTTATTGAGTGCTTTGCGGTGTATAGTTGATTAATCTAAACTATCCAGACCGTGAAGACATTTTATATGGTTAGCTTTTTTCTTTTGTTCTAAGAGTTCATTATTCTTTCTGACTCCTTCATCGGCATAGCTTCTTTCATGATGTAAATGATAAACAATAGCTTTGTTTTTCATCGACTTTTTATGAAGTCCGTTTTCCTTTAAGCGCCATTCTATATCGTCATCTTCGCCAACCCCCGCTCTTATGTAATCTTCGTCAAAACCATTTACAGCAACTAAGTGTTCTTTGTAAATACCCCAGTTGCAGCCTTTTAGTCCTTTTTCTTTCAATGAGAGACTTAGATTTGGAGAGTAAATAGCATCTTTAAGTTTTTCGCTGTCTGAGTTGGCAAGTGAAAAGAGATCAAGTCCGGATAGGGATTTATTTTTTAGAATTTGCATAGATTTTTTCTGGCCGAGCATTACTCGTCGTCCCCAAAGGATATAGTCTATTTCGGCTTTATCAGCATATTGTTTAGCAAAATGTTTATGAGGAACACAGTCGCCATCTATAAAAACTAAAAAATCAGAATTAGAAGCTTTAATAGAAAGATTTAGCATCATATTCTTACGAAAACCCAAATCTTCTTTTTGATTTAAGTGCTGAATAGGGAAAGGGTAGTGGTCTTTATTAGTAGTTATAAATCCTACTGTTTCAGGATTGTTGTCATCTTCGGAAACAATAACCTCAAAGTTCTTAAAACTCTGTTCGCCAAGTGCTTTAAGAATCAGTTTTAGATTCTCCAGAGCCTTGTAATATGATATGATTATGGTGAGTTTTGGTTTACCTTTCATGCCTTTTTTCCGCGAAAGGGTAAAAATAAGCATACAAATCGATCAAAAGAAAATTGTTGCTATAAATTAAGAAATATAGGGGTGTAGCTGATACCAAATATAAAAAGTGATTATTTATAATGGTCTAGTAAAGGGTAAGATAAGATATGAAAACAAACTAAGCAGCTCTTTCTAAAATTGTACTGATGGGTGCTGTTGAGGTTCTAGTTTCTGTTTCTAGAGCTTTTAGGGCCTTATAATGTTCTACTACACCACGAGCGTGAATGTAAGAAAGAACAAGTCCTTTAAAGCCGTCAAGTAAGCCAAGGCGAATTATGTAACGGTTGAAAAACTTCCAAATAGGCTTAATCACCAGTTTGGCGTAGGAAAATCTTCTGCCTTTACGAAGTGATTCAATTGCCTTCATTCTTCCGTACTTCAATATTTTTCCTTTAAAATCGGAATAATCTTTATACGAATAATGAATTAATTTAGTTTTTAAAGTACCAGATTCCCCAATAACATTAAGGGTTTCGTGTACAATTTTGTCTTTAGCAAAAGCAACCTTACTTTTTCTGAAAAGACGGTAGTTCTTATCGGTTTGGCAGCCGCTGAAAAATACCTTTTCGTCTTTGAACATGAACGTTCTGTAGAACCAAAAGGCATTTTTCTTTGTGCCACTATTAATTGTATGCTGAATTTCATTTTGAAGTTTTGGTGTCAAAACTTCATCTGCATCTAGAAAAAGAACCCAATCATTTGAAGCTTGGCGCAAGGCAAAAGACTTCTGATCAGTGAAATTTTCAAAAGGTCGTTGAATAACTTTAACCTTTGGATGATTTTCTAGATACTCAAAAGTACCGTCTGTACTGTACGAATCAACCACAATAATTTCATCTGCAAATACCATAGATTCAATACATTTTTCAATGTACCCAATCTCATTATAGGTGATTATTAATGCTGAAATTTTTTCGCTAGGGCTGTTCATAAACTGGTAAATGTATAGAGCTGTGCTTTCGATTAACAAAACTATAACTATAAAAGCTATAAAAAAGTATACAAACCAATAAAATTCCTACAAAATTTAAACAGCCACGTCATATTCACGTAAAGCATCGTTTAGAGAGGTCTTCTTATTTGTACTCTCTTTTCTTGTTCCGATGATCAAAGCGCATGGCACCTGAAACTCACCGGCTGGAAATTTCTTTGTATAACTCCTGGTATAACAACTGAACGTGCAGGAACCCTACCTTTAGTTTCAATTGGTTCATCTCCAGTAACATCTATAATTTTGGTTGATGCGGTAAGTACAACATTGGCACCTAAAACAGCTTCTTTCTCAACTCGTACACCTTCTACAACTATACATCTAGAGCCAATAAATGCATTATCTTCAATAATAACGGGGGCTGCTTGTAATGGCTCAAGTACGCCTCCAATTCCTACACCACCACTTAAGTGAACATTTTTACCTATTTGCGCACAACTTCCTACAGTTGCCCATGTATCTACCATGGTTCCTTCATCTACATAAGCTCCTATATTTACGTAGCTAGGCATTAAAATAGTACCAGCAGAAATATAAGCACCGTGACGTGCAACGGCATTAGGTACCACACGGATTCCTTTTTCTTTATAACCTCGTTTTAAAGGAATTTTATCATGATATTCAAAAATACCGGCTTCAAGTGTTTCCATTTTTTGAATAGGGAAATAAAGCACAACACCTTTCTTTACCCATTCGTTGATCTGCCAACCGTTTTCAGTTGGTTCAGCACAGCGCAATTTACCTAGGTCTAATAAGTTTATAACTTCTCTTATGGCTTCTTGAGTAGCAGCTTCTTTTAGAAGTTCTCTGTTTTCCCATGCATTTTCTATGGTCTTTCTTAACTCGGTCATTTTTCTATTCAATTATAGTGTTATGTACAGCGCCAATAGTGCGATGTATTCTAATCGTATGATTATTTTTCTGGTACAAATGATGTTTTTTGTACTCCTTCTCATTCAAGTACAAATATAAGAGTCAAATATGATTTGGGGTTTCAATTTTACGGTTATAACAATTTATAGGTTATTTTTGCAAAAAAATAAATTCGTATTGGGAAGATTGTTGGCGTTAGATTATGGAAAGAAGAGAACAGGAATTGCCATTACAGATGAGTTACAGTTAATAGCATCAGGTTTGACCACTGTCCGTACTTTTGAGCTGATAGATTTTTTGAAAGAGTACACGGAAAAGGAAAATGTACAGAAATTCATTGTTGGTGAACCGCGCCAAATGGATAACACTCCAAGTGAGTCGGAAGCTTTAATAGCACCGTTTTTAAATCGACTAAAAAAAGTTTTCCCTCATATACCTGTAGAACGTCATGATGAGCGTTTCACCTCAAAAATGGCGTTTCAGACTATGATAGATAGCGGTCTAAAAAAGAAAAAGCGAAGAGATAAAGCACTGGTAGATGAAATTAGTGCTACGATTATTCTTCAAGCCTATTTAAATAAAATTTAGATGATATTACCAATTATCGCCTATGGCGATCCCGTACTGCGAAAGGTAGGTACTGACTTACCTAAAGAGCATCCTAAGTTAAAAGAATTGATTGAAAATATGTGGGAGACCATGTATAATGCCAATGGAGTTGGTTTGGCGGCTCCCCAAATTGGACTGCCAGTGCGTCTCTTCTTGGTAGATACTACCCCTTTTTCTAAAGACGAAGACCTTTCTGAAGAAGATCAAAAGAAACTGGACGGTTTTAAAAAGGTATTCATCAATGCCTATATTGAGGAAGAAACAGGTGAAGAGTGGCCTTTTAGCGAAGGTTGTCTTAGTATACCGGACATCCACGAGGACATTAAAAGAAAAGATACCGTTACAATTACTTACGTAGACGAGAATTTTAAAGAATATACGGAAACCTATGATGGTCTTTTGGCAAGGGTTATTCAACATGAATATGACCATATTGAAGGTATTTTTTTACGGACAAACTTTCGCCCTTAAAAAAACGCTTACTTAAAAGCAGGTTGAACAACATTTCTAAGGGAAATATTAGAGCAGATTATCGTATGCGTTTTCCTAACCAGAAAAAAGGACGTTAAAGTTTAATTGTAATCCGTTGAAAAGTGCAATATTTGCGCTCCTAAAATGTAAATTTTTATATGAGTTTAGATAAGATCTTATCCATTGGAGGAAAAAGGCCTTTACAAATTGGTAACACAGACCCGTACTGGGTTTGTTGCAGAATCGCTTATTGACAAAAAACGTATTACTGTAGGTATGCGTAGCAACGTGAGCATTCTTTCTGAAATTGCAATTTATACATTAGATGAAGAGTTGCCGTTAAGAGATGTATTTTTAAAAATACAGGTAAAAGAAAAAGGTGGTAAAACCTCAGTAGCCCACAAGGCAGAAAAAATTAAGTTAGAAGAATATTTCTTTGAAATATTACCTAACTACGATGAAGATAGAGTTTATGCCAGTGATATTAAAAAAGTGATGCAATGGTATAACATTCTTCATGAGAATAATATAACGGATTTCTCTGCAGATAAAGATGGCTCTTCAGAAGAAGAATAAAGTCAACTTTTAAATGTTGTGATGAACTAGAAAACCCTCTTAATGAGGGTTTTTTTAATATTGTTTTTAAAGTCAAAAGAGCCTCAGATATACTTGATACTAAGTTTTTGTAGGATAAATCTTTATTAGTGTAAAAGAATAAACTGTACAGTGTTCGATTGCGGGTTTTTCGATATCTATTTCATGATTTAATTATTAACTTAGTAATACCAAGACAACCAAACACATACCAAATTACATGTTCTGTTTAGTATATACCTCTGTAGCGAATACTGATTTTAGCCTTAAGGAAATTCAAGAAATGCTTGGAAAAGCACGTGAATTTAATAACCAAAATAGCATTACTGGATGCTTACTTTTTTTTAAAGAAAGGTTCATACAATACATTGAAGGCGAAGAAATTGTTGTAAGAGAACTTTTTGAAAGAATTAAAAATGATAATAGACATTCTGAAGTAGTGCTTATCTCGGAAAATAGAATTCATAATAGAGAATTTCTGATTTGGCATATGGCTTTTGAACATCTAAAGTCGGAAAATAGTGATCTTCAATATCTCAAATTATTAGTGTCTACCTTTTTTGAAAGCCCAGAAAATTCATTGTCTCCAAATCCAACTTCACTAGAATTTTGGAATGCTACTAAGTTGCTGCTATCTACCAAGTATGCTAATAAAAGTGCTTAAGAACCTTTAGTTAGGTATAGTAATTACTAAATAGCTCTTTCTCCTCCTTATTAAAATATCTTCTTAGGATTGTTCATGCCCTCTACTTTTTGATTAAAGTTTAAGCTTATGCTTTCCTTTATAGTTCTAAAAACTTTAACGAACCTTTTTTAAGGTAATAAGCTTATTTAACTATTTGTTTTTTAATAGTTTAAGTGATAGTGAAGACAAGTCTTATGTTTTTCGTCTATAGGTAATTGTTATTCACCTTTAGTTTTATCCTTTACAGCTTCGTTCAACTATTTTTTTTGCTAAACAACTATAAATTAGGAGTCTAAGACCTAATTAATTTGTTAAAATAAAAAAATATGAAGAAATGCGTAACCGAAATTAATAACGAATTAAAGAGTGCTTTTTTTGAAAATGCGCATTCTCCTTTTGTTATTCTGGATGACCAAATGAATTTTGTAGACGTTAACCATGCGTCTGTAACCACAATGGGTATTACCAAAGAAAATTTTATCGGAAAAAATATATTGGATGTATTTCCGTATCTAAAAGGCACAGATCGCTATGAATCTTACAAAGATGTGCTTAATACGGGAATTCCTGTTGCGTATGATGAACTTGCTTTTGCGAAAGGTAATCTTCATTATAAGTGGACTTGTAGGGCATTTAAAGTAGGTGCATATCTTGGAATTTCTACACTGGATATTACAAATTTAAGTGACACCATAGATAAGTTAAAGAATGCGCAGAACTCTTTGGAAAGCGTTAATATCAATTTGATAAAATCTAACCGGGAATTGGAGGAGTTTTCTTATGTAGCGGCACATGATTTAAGAGCGCCACTTACAAACTTAAAAAGTCTTTTCTCAATGTTTTTAAAGGCAGGACCAGTAAGTGATGAAGTAGCACCTATAGTAGATAGTATGCAAAAGGTAACTAAAGTAATGTGCGATAAGATTACAGCTCTAAATAAAGTAATTGCAATGAAGTCTACTTTTAATGGTGTTCGTGAAGATGTAGTTTTTTCAGAGGTAGTAGCGAAGGTAAAAGCAGGCCTTTCTGACGATATTATTAAAAGTAGAACCATTATTAAAGAAGATTTTTCTGGTTGTTCAGTTATTAAGTATAGCCCTATTCATATGGAGAGTATAATACAGAATCTCATGTCTAACTCTCTTAAGTACAGGCACCCAAAAAGGAAACCAATCATTAAGATATCAACCAAAGAAGTTAATGGTAGAATGCAATTGATTTTTAAGGATAATGGATTAGGCTTTGATAAAAGTGTGTCCAATAAGGTTTTCGGATTGTTTAAAAGAATGCATACGCATGTAGAAGGCCTTGGAATCGGTTTATATATTATTCACTTAATAGTTACTGAAAGTGGTGGTAAAATTGAAGTAGAGAGTCAAGTAAATAAGGGAACCGAATTTAAGATTCAATTTTAGAAATAACAAAATCAACCAAAATGATAGATATACTAATTATTGAAGATGACGAAGTAACCAACTTTATATCAAAAACTAAGCTTAACAGTCTTGGTTTTCAGAATATATCCGTTGTAACAAATGGTCAATTGGGAATAAACTATTTAAAGGAAAATGACTGTCCAGATTTAATATTACTTGATATAAATATGCCCATTTTAGACGGTTGGGAATTTTTGGAAGCTAAAAATAACATGGGGCTGTGTCCAGATATTCCCATAGTAATTACTACTTCTTCAGGAAGACCAGAAGATAGATCTAAGGCATCCGTTTTTAAAGAAATTATCACCTATTTAGAGAAACCAGTAGATTTCGATGATTTGCGTTCATTGCTTCAGAAATTGGTGGAAAAAAAGCTTGAATGTTAAGTTGTAAAAGTTCCAATTTCAGATTCATTTTACTGAATGCTTCAATTGGAACTTAATGTATCAATCTTTCTGAATTTCTTTGTAAGTGTATTTACTTTTTTTCCAATCTATTAATGGTGATGGATAGTATTTTACGTTCATTCGGTCTAGGAATGGCGCTTGATTGGCTAAACGGACTTTATATTTCTCCCAATCTCTGTTTTCTGGTGTAGACCAATTGAGTTCGGCATAACCTATAGCACGTGGGAAGGCAAGATATTCCAGTTCATCAATATTACTAATGGTTTCAGACCAAAGTGGCGCCTCAATACCTAAGATGTTTTCTAAGGGAATACCTTCGTAGGTTTCAGGTGACCAAACATAAGCTGTATCCGTTGGTATGTATCCTGCCCAATGCAGACCGTGTTTTGAAAGGGTGTCGTACTCCATGTCTAAATAAGCTTTCTTTGCTGGAGACATAATAATTTTCATTCCTTTTTTTACAGCTAGGTCAGCATTCTTCTTACTGGACCAAAATTGCGATACGGAAGAAGAATCAATATCTGCAGTAGCAACTTCGTCCCATCCGATCATTCGCTTGCCATACTTTTGAACTATTTTTTCTACTTTCTCAACAAAATAGATATAGTCTTTCTTTTTGGTAACATGGCTTTCGTCTCCACCTATATGAAAATAAGGTCCTGGGGTAATAGCAGATATCTCTCTAACAACATCATCTATAAAGGCATAAGTAGTATCTTTTCTTGTGTCAAAAGTGCTGAAACCAACTCGCATTCCGGTGTATAGTTTTACTTTTTTACCATTTCCATTTAAGAAAGGATACGCAACAGATGCTGCGTTCGTGTGCCCTAAGATATCTATTTCCGGTACGACCATCATGTGGCGTTCAGCTGCATAATTCACAATATCCGTATACTCTTCTTGAGTATAAAAACCACCAGATTTTCCGCCAACTTCGGTACTGCCGCCAATTTCAGTAAGTTTTGGCCAAGACTTAATTTCTATTCGCCAGCCTTGATCATCCGATAGGTGTAAATGAAGCACATTGTATTTGTAATAGGCTAGAACGTCTATATATTTCTTTACATCTTCTACGCTAAAGAAATGGCGAGCCACATCTAGCATGCTTCCACGGTACTCAAAAACGGGGTTGTCAATAATCTTACCTGTTGGTATGTTCCAAACCTTATAGGCCGCAACAGTATCGTTAGGTATTTCGGGAATAATCTGGCGGATAGTCTGCACCCCTCTAAAAGCACCTGCTGCAGTATTTGAGTTCAGAATAATAGAATCTTTGGTAATGTAAAGTTGATAAGCTTCAGGAGCGTTTAATTCTAAGCTATCAGATTGATTGATATAAATTACACCTTCGCGTTCAGGAGTTTGTTGAGCGTTCACAGAAATGTCCAATGAGGTCTTAGCGTGAATTTTTTCCGAGAGAAATTTTCCCACTTCAGGAAAACCATCAGCATTTTCAGAAGTGTAGATGGCCGTAAATTTATCTAGCGCAAAACCTGAATTTGTAGGAATGACCTTCATAGGAAGTGGAATTAAGTTTTCCATGGCCAAATCCGTTTGCGGTAGATTCAAGACGCGTTTCTTCTTCTCAGATTCGCAAGAGCATAAGGCTACAAAAATGCAGGTGATAAACAACGCTTTGATTAAGTTAGATTTCATCTTTGATGTTTTATTGTTTGGGATAATTTTGTTGCTAATTGACGTAATTTTTTAATGTAGAGTACCATATTTCGTATCCTTTTGCATTCATATGTAGACCGTCTTCTACAAAAATATCTTGCTTTACCTTTCTTCCGTCAAGCATAGGTTTCCAGATATCAACATATTTTAACCGTCCGTCCGTTAGGGTCATTTTATCCATCTTGCGGTTTAGTTTTTTATACTTTCTTCTCAGTTTCCATCTAGAAATACTTGGTTTGGCAGAGATAAGCACAATTTCTGTCTGCGGATTGTCCTTAAAAATAAGGTCACGTATTTCAGCAATAGTACTGATGATTTCGTTGGGTCTTTTTTTACTTTGGATATCATTATCACCCTCGTAAATAAAGACTTTTTTAGGCTTGTAACGTAGAATAAGGTCATTGGTAAACTGAAGTAAATCTAAAGCCTGTGAACCACCAAATCCCGAATTTATGACTTGGTGATCAGGAAAGCGCTCTTGTAAATCTTTCCATACACGAATACTAGAACTACCTGTAAAGACAATACTTTCTTTTGAAGCGTCATAAAGGGTGTCATATTTTTGACCAATAGCCTTTACTTCATCTGTAAACCCACTTTGTGCGTTTGAGATAAAGCTGACGAGAAAGAAGATGATAAAATATATTTTCATTTATTCAGATTTTGAAGTTGAGGTAATTCCTTGTGCAACCGACCAATCATAAAAGCGTTGAACCCAATTATCCGCAGGTAGATCTTGTTTTTTCATTCCAAAACCGTGACCGCCTTTGGCATACATATGTAACTCAGGTGTATGACCTGCCTTCATCCAAGAATTATAAATTTCAATACTACCCGGAGCTAGACCTAGAGGGTCATCACTAGCACAAATTACTAATAATTCTGGCGCATTTTCTGGAGCTTCTTGTACAGGATAAGCACTAGTCCAAGCATACACTGGAACAATAAAATTAGGACGGTCTTTTTCTTTGTAGTTATAAGCTACCCCCATAGTTACGGCACCTCCAGCAGAAAAGCCCATAAAGCCTATTTTGTTTGGGTCTAATTGATATTTTTCTGCGTTTACTCTAACATAAGAAATAGCCGAAAGTCCATCAGCAACAGACAATGGTAAAACGGGGGCAACTCTTTCGCCTATTCGCGCAGGGTTGGTTTGTCCTTCATCACTAACTTCTTGCACCGCATCTTCACCAGTTGGTACAAGACGGTACTTTAAAACGAATGCCGTTATTCCCTTATCTGCAAGCCATTTGGCAACGTCTCTTCCTTCGCTATTAATACTATGTGCGTACAAAGCACCACCATAGGGGCTATTATAACAGAAGTACCATTGGGGTTTTTAGGTTGAAAAACCTGTAGAGTGGGAACAGATACATTAGTGACTACTTCTGTATTCCAAATATCTGAGAAGTATTGTTTTTCTTCATGTGTCCATTTTACGGTCTTACTTTTTTCATAGGGTATTTCTATAAATTCTTGGGCTTGACCAATTTGGACAATCAGAAAGAAAATAAATACAAAGCTTAATTTTTTCATGAATATATAGTATTACTTAAACAGAAACAGCAAGATAAGCCAAAGCGGCTACAAACCCACCAAATAAAGGACCCGCAATAGGAATCCACGCATAGCTCCAATCACTACTTCCCTTTCCTTTTAAGGGTAAGATGGCATGCAGTAATCGGGGGCCAAAATCTCGTGCCGGATTAATAGCATAACCTGTTGGTCCTCCTAAACCAAAACCTATACCCATTACTAATAAAGCTACAGGAAGTGCATCTAAGGAGCCAAGTGATATAGCTTCCTCTCCAAATGTACCACCAGCAATAAAGAATACACCAAACACTAAAGTAAAGGCACCAATAGCCTCTGTCATAAAATTCCAAAAAGGACTCCTAATGGCCGGAGCAGTGCAAAAGGTAGCTAAAATAGCTCCTTGGTCTTCAGTAGCATCATAATGTTTCTTATAAGTAAGCCAAACCATAAAGTTACCCATCATAGCACCTAAAACTTGAGCTAACATATAACCCGGGACTAATCCCCAACTGAATTTTCCTGCCGTTGCCAATGCAAGGGTTACTGCTGGGTTTAAATGGGCATGGCTAACATCTGCACTTACGTAAACTCCTATAAAGACAGCTATACCCCATGCTAATGAAATACCTGTCCAACCGGTATCAGGACCCTTGGTTCCTTTTAATACCAGATTAGCAACAACACCATTGCCAATAAGTATAAGCAAGGCTGTTCCAATAAATTCATAGAGGTAAACGATCATAGTTAAGTTATTTTAGTTGGTTAAAAGATAATGAAAAAACAAAATTTCCTGACTGTTGAGCATACAGGATATTATTGAAATAAGGTCATCAAAAGTCTAATAGATTGATTTTGATAGGCTTCTCTTAAATGGAAATCAAACATTAAATTGTTGCAAGTGGTGATCTAAGTGCTTGTAGAAAAGAACGTTCCATTCTTGAGATGTAAGTGGTCCAAAAGCATGAGATTCTTTGTTTTGGAAATGTGCGGCACCCAATTGCTGAGTCTTTTCCAGATGAGCAACAAGTTTTTGTTTTTCTGCTTCAAAATCCCGCTCATCGGTTATTAGAAACTCAGGAGCGGTGCGGATATTTCTTTTATAAGGTTTAGGCCCAACAACCATTTTTTTGGCAATTAGTTTAATCATAAACTTCTTGAAACCTGTGGGCTTAGGATATTTGTCCGTATAGGTCATGTCGTAAGCAACGTTGCAATGAGCCATCATCTGGCCTACACTCATTCTTCCCCATAAATTAGTGCTTTCTGAGTTGAGCTTATTAATGCGCGAAACCAGTTCGCTTACATCGGTTTGGTCAAATACATTTTTCATGTCGCCTAGGGTTTTAAAGAAGGCCTTAGTCTTAAAGACCTGACGGAAAGATATTAAAAAAATGAACCTTTTTGTTCTCTTTTGTTTGATATATTCAGGCTAGAATAGCAATTTGAAAAAAAATAAGGGAGTTAACAAACATTTAAGATGATACTGTTTGTGCACATTAAAGGTGTGCATTAGTTTTGCAGCCAGATGAAAAAAAGCTTCTCAAAATATTTTTTATCTCTAAGTATACTTATTCTAGGCGTTTGCGGTCAATTGACTGCAAATACAGCTTATAGCACTGTCACAGATATAAGTATAGAGCATCAATCGGAAGGAAATAGTACCAGCGTTGAGCCCGAACAGTATATTCCATCAGGTTTAAGATCATCTACTTCTGAAAAACAACGCAACAGTAAAATTGAAATTACTGACGAACAGGAGGAAGAGGAGGAAAGCGAACCAACAGTATCCGAAAAAAAGTTAAAAGAGTATACCTCTTTACATTTGCTTTCTACATTTTACCAATCAGGTTACTTTTTTCACCTGATTAAAAATCAATTTACTTTTTATCAGCATATTACTTACCTGTCTACTTATAAGACACTTCATCTTATGTTCAGCGTTCTACAGCTGTGATTTAAGGCTACGTTCGACATATACTACTGTCGGGCTTTTCTTTTTTAGTGCCATGCGGAAAATAAGGCACCTTAAAAAATCACCTTAATGATGTTCTAAGAGCATCTACATAAACCATTATCTAAACTAAAATATTAAGTTATGAGAAGAATCTTCATGCTCATGAGCTTGTCTGTGTTGTTATTTCACTCAAGTTGTAAATCAGAAAAAAAACACAAAGAAGCAGAAACAAAGTTTCTAGTTACCAGTCCTTTAAAAAAAGATACTGTTGTTACCAACGAATATGTTTGTCAAATACAATCTATTCAGCACATAGAATTACGATCACAAGAAAGAGGTTTTTTACAAAAAGTATTTGTAGATGAAGGCCAGTTTGTAAAGAAGGGGCAATTACTTTTTCAAATTATGCCCAAGCTTTATCAAGCGGAACAACAAAAGGCAAAAGCAGAAGCTGAAGTAGCTAATATTGAATACCTAAACACAAAATCGCTAGCAGATAGTGATGTTGTTTCTCAGAATGAGTTGGCAATGGATAAGGCTAAGCTAGATAAAGCGAATGCAGAGTTGGCCTTAGCACAAGTGCATTTAGGATTTACAGAGATACGAGCTCCTTTTGATGGAATAATTGACCGTTTTCTTGTGAGACCATAAGGTAGTCTTGTGGAAGAAGGGGAGTTACTTACCAGTCTATCCGATAATAGTAAAATGTGGGTGTACTTTAATGTATCCGAACCTGAATATTTAGATTACAAGACAAATCTAAAAGATGATACCAAGGCCAAAGTAAATTTATTGATGGCCAATAATAAGCAATTTGAACATTCTGGTATAGTTGAAACTATAGAGGCAGATTTCAACAATGAGACCGGTAACATTCCGTTTAGAGCAACTTTCAATAATCCAGATGGCTTACTTAGACATGGGGAAACAGGTAACGTTTTAATGCCTGTACCATTAGTAGACGCATTAATTATCCCTCAGAAAGCCACCTTTGAAGTGCTTGATAAGAAATATGTTTTTGTAGTTGATGATGAAAATAAAGTATCCTCTAGAGAGATTACTATATCTGCGGATATGGAAGATCTTTACGCGGTAAGCGAAGGATTGAAAGAAGGCGACAAAATCTTGCTAGAAGGTTTGCGTAAGGTTAGGGATAACGATGAGATATCCTTTGAGTTTGAAAACCCCAATGAGGTTATCGCTCATTTAGAACTGTACTCAGAATAATCTAACGTAAAAAAATAGCAAGAATATGTTTAATAAATTTATAGAAAGACCAGTGCTATCCATCGTGATATCACTGTTCATAGTGTTCTTGGGCATGCTTGCCATCAAGACACTACCCATATCGCAATTCCCTTCTATTGCACCACCAAGGGTAAATGTAAGTATTGCTTACCCGGGTGCCAGTGCAGAGGTATTGGTTAATTCGGTGTTGATTCCTATGGAGAAATCCATTAACGGAACGCCCGGAATGAAATATATGACTTCTGATGCTACTAGTGCAGGTGAAGCTACTATTCAGGTTATTTTTGACTTGGGTGTAGATCCTAATAAGGCGGTAGTTAGTGTAAAAAACCGTATAGAACAGGTTACCAGTAGACTACCTGAACTGGTACAACGAGAGGGTATTATTATTTCTAAGGCACAGCCCAACATGTTAATGTATGTAAACCTTTATAGTGAGGATGAGCATGCAGATGAAAAATTTCTTTACAACTATGCTAACGTAAATATCCTACCGGAATTAAAACGGATCAAGGGTATTGGGATGGCAAAAATATTAGGTAGCCGTCAATACGCTATGAGGGTTTGGTTGAAGCCGGACAGAATGCGTGCTTATAACGTATCCACCGAAGAAGTGATGGAAGCTCTACAAGAACAGAGTATCATTGGTTCTCCCAGTAGGTTGGGCCGTAGTTCTGGTAAGCGCTCGCAATCACTAGAGTACGTGTTGACTTATGAAGGACGGTATAATGAACCAAAACAGTATCAGGACATTATAATTAAATCGAATCCCGATGGCGAGATTTTATACTTAAAAGATGTTGCCGATGTTAATTTAGGGAGTGAATTTTACGATATCTATTCCAACTTAGATGGGCATCCTTCTGCTGCAATTACGTTAAAACAAACAGCGGGTAGTAACGCGAACGATGTAATTAAAGCGGTTAAAGAAAAATTAGAGGAGATAAAAGGCGATAATTTCCCCAAAGGGATGAACTATGAAATCAGTTATGATGTTTCTAGTTTCTTAAATGCATCCATAGAAAAAGTAGTACACACACTTGGTGAAGCTTTTATATTGGTAGCTTTAGTAGTGTTTATCTTCTTGGGCGATTGGCGTTCAACCTTAATCCCAACTATCGCGGTACCGGTTTCATTAATTGGGGCCTTTTTCTTTATGCAGATATTTGGGCTGACGATTAACCTTATTACGCTTTTTGCATTGGTTCTTGCCATTGGTATCGTGGTGGATAACGCCATTGTGGTGGTAGAGGCCGTTCACGTAAAGATGGAGGAGGATAATCTCTCGCCATTTAAGGCATCAAAAATGGTGGTTCACGAAATTAGTGGAGCCATTATTGCCATAACCTTGGTAATGACAGCGGTGTTTATTCCAGTGTCGTTTATGTCGGGTCCGGTTGGGGTTTTCTACAGACAGTTTGCAATAACAATGGCAACTTCTATTGTTATTTCTGGGATTGTAGCTTTAACGCTTACACCGGTGCTTTGTGCCATGATATTGAAAAACAACCATGGTGTAGCGAGAAAGAGAACCCTGCTAAATAGATTTTTAGATGGATTTAATAATAAGTTCGAAAAAGTAACGGGCAAGTATACCAACTTTCTTAAGGTTATAGTAAACAGGCGATCGGTAACTTTTGGTCTATTGATTGCTTTTTGTGTGGGTATATTTTTTACAAGTAAAACATTGCCAACAGGATTTATTCCTAACGAAGATCAAGGAATGATCTATGCTATTTTGCAAACTCCTCCAGGATCTACTTTAGAGCGTACAAACGAAGTATCTCGTAAACTACAGATGATTGCAGAAGAGATACCAGGTATTAAATCGGTTTCTGCATTGGCGGGTTATGAAGTATTGACGGAAGGTCGTGGTTCAAACGCGGGTACCTGTCTTATTAACTTGGAGAACTGGTCTGATCGTGAAATGTCATCGGTAGAAATTATAGAAGAGCTAGAAGAAAAGGCGAAAGACACATGGGAGCTACCATCGAATTTTTTCAACCACCAGCAGTACCGGGTTATGGAGCAGCAGGCGGATTTGCTTTGCGTCTGTTAGATAAAACAAACTCTAGCGATTATAAGGCTTTTGAAAAAGTAAACGATGATTTCATGGCTGCACTTAGAGAGCGTAAAGAATTGTCCGGTCTGTTTACCTTCTTTGCTGCAAACTATCCGCAGTATGAACTAAAAATAGATAATAAATTGGCCATGCAGAAGGGCGTTTCTATTGCCAAGGCAATGGACAATTTGTCTATTCTTATCGGTAGTACCTACGAACAAGGTTTTGTACGTTTTGGTAGTTTCTTTAAAGTATATGTTCAGGCATCTCCGGAGTTTAGAAAATTACCGGCAGATGTTATGAAAATGTACGTGAAGAATGACCATGATGAAATGGTACCTTATTCGGCTTTTATGAAAATGGAGAAAAAGCAGGGTCTTAATGAGATTACTCGTTATAACCTGTATACAACTTCTTCTATAAATGGTTCACCTGCTCCAGGATTTAGTAGTGGTGAAGCCATTGAAGCTATACAGCAAGTTGCGGAAGAAGTTTTGCCAAGGGGTTATGGTATTGACTGGGCAGGACTTTCAAAAGATGAGGTAGGTCGTGGTAACGAAGTCTTGTACATTTTCTTGATCGTATTGGCCTTTGTGTACATGATTCTGGCAGCGCAGTATGAGAGTTTCTTATTACCGCTTGCGGTTATTCTTTCCTTACCGGCCGGTGTTTTTGGGTCGTTTATACTATTAAAAGTTATGGGACTTTCCAACAACATTTATGCGCAGGTAGGTTTGGTAATGCTGGTTGGTCTGCTGGGTAAAAATGCGGTACTGATCGTAGAGTTTGCGGTTCAGAAACATCAGCAAGGTTTATCCGTTTTCGATGCTGCTATTGCTGGGGCCAAAGAGCGTTTCCGTCCAATTTTAATGACTTCTTTCGCTTTTGTTGCAGGTCTTATTCCATTAGTGTTTGCAACCGGATGGGTGCAATTGGTAACCGTACCATTGGTACAGCTGCTGCTGGTGGTATGATTGTAGGTACTATTTTCGGTGTAATCGTTGTTCCCGGGCTTTACTATCTGTTTGGAACAATTGCAGCTAAACGAAAACTGATCAAGTTTGAAGATGAGAATCCATTGTCGGAAGATTATGTACACAATGATCCACAACATCCATTGATGGCCGAGTCTATAGCGGATAAATAAACCACTAACGAAATTCAGAAAAATGTATAAAAGAATAATATATATGGGTTTGGGTATAGCATGTCTATCCCTGACGTTTACATCATGTAAAAGCCCAGCCGCACTGCAAAGAACGGCCAATACCACAACGCCGGATACTTATAACGGTTCGCATGACTCTACCAATACAGGTACCATTGCTTGGCGAGAGTATTTTAAGGACCCCAATTTGCGTATGCTTATAGATACGGCTTTGGGCAATAACCAAGAGCTGAATATAGTCTTGCAAGAAATTGCGATTGCTAAAAGTGAGGTAAGGGAGAAGAAAGGGGAGTACCTCCCCTTTGTGGGCTTACGAGCAGGTGCTGGATTGGAAAAAGTTGGAAGATATACTAGTCAAGGTGCCAGTGATGCAAATACGGACATACGGCCTGGAGAAGAATTTCCTGAGCCGTTGGGTGATTTCTTAGTTGCTGCTGAAATTGATTGGGAAGTAGATATTTGGCATAAATTGAGAAATGCTAAAAAAGCTGCGGTTACCCGTTACCTTTCTTCTATTGAAGGTCGAAATTTTATGGTGACCAATCTAATTGCTGAGATAGCAAATTCATATTATGAGTTGTTGGCTTTGGACAATGAACTGGCTATTATTAAGCAAAACATAGGTATTCAGAGCAATGCTTTAGAAATTGTAAAACTTCAAAAGGCTGCTGCCAAAGTAAATGAGTTGGCGGTAAAGAAGTTTGAAGCTGAGGTTTTTCATACTAAAAGTTTACAGTTCGAAATACAACAAGAAGTTGTGCAGACGGAGAATAAAATCAACTTTTTGCTAGGTCGTTATCCGCAACATATTGAACGAGACCATCAAGGTTTTGAAGACTTAGTTCCAGAAACGGTGCATTTGGGTCTGCCATCTCAGTTATTAGCTAATCGCCCTGATATCAAAGAAGCAGAACTTGATTTGGTAGCTGCAAAATTAGATGTAAAAGTAGCCAAGGCGCGTTTCTATCCTTCTTTGGGTATTTCTGCAGGAATTGGTTTTCAGTCTTTTAACGCAAAATATTTGCTAGAAACACCAGAGTCGCTTCTCTATTCCCTAGTCGGGGATTTAACTGCTCCGTTGATTAATAGAAATGCGATTAAGGCAGTATACTATGGAGCTAGTGCCAAGCAATTGCAGGCAGTCTACAATTATGAGCAGACTATTTTGAATGCTTATGTTGAGGTAGCTAATCAACTGGCGAAAATTGATAATTTGGAAAAAAGTTATGATTTAAGGTCGAAAGAGGTTGATGCCCTAACGGCTTCGATAGATATATCAAACCGACTGTTTAAATCAGCCAGAGCAGATTATATGGAGGTTTTACTAACGCAACGTGATGCACTAGAAGCAAAAGTTGAGCTTATTGAAACCAAACAAAAACAGATGAGCGCTGTGGTTAATGTATACCGTGCTTTAGGTGGCGGATGGAATTAATTCTTGCTTATTAATACATAAATCCACTTCAATTGAAAAAGCCATTTCACATCATTGTGAAATGGCTTTTTTTCGTTTTAAGAATAATACTATCGCACCCCGTTTACATTCATTTCTAAAGTATAGGCAGAGTCCATAGCGGTAATGAAAAGTGTTTTCTGGTCGGGTCCACCAAAAGTTACATTGGCAGTCCAATTTTCGGGAACATCTATATGTTCTATTTGTTCTCCTTTGGAATTGAAAACGGTAACACCCTTACCCGTTAAATATAGATTACCCAGATTATCCAACGTCATACCATCAGAACCCATATCCGTAAACAACTTTTTGTTAGATAGGTTTCCATTAGCATCAACAGTATAAACAAAAGTCTTTTTAGCTCCTATATCCGAAATGTAAAGCATTTTGCCATCTGGAGAGCCAATAATGCCGTTAGGTTGTTCAAAATCCTCTGCAACTATCTTTGGAATGGAACTTCCTTTTGAGAGGTAATATACTCTTCGGGCAGATTGTTCTGGTTCTGAATGTTCCCACCAAGGTCTTTTGTAGAATGGATCGGTAAAATAAATTCCTCCAGCTAAATCTACCCAAAGATCATTGGGGCCATTTAGTTTTTTTCCATCGTAGTCGCCTATTAAAACGGTTACATTTTTATCGGGAGCAATGCTCCATAGTTCATTTTTTTCATCTGCAGCAGCTAAAAGGTTGCCGTCATGGTCAAAATAGAGTCCGTTGGCACGCCCGGACGGCTTCATGTAGTCAGAAACTGTATTGGTGGCCGCATCCCATTTTACGATACGGTCATTGGGTTGGTCCGTAAAATAGATATAGCCATTTTTGTCTACAGCAGGGCCTTCCGTAAACTCATATTCATCTGAAACCAAAGTTAGTTTGGCATCTTTGGCAATAATTCCTTTGGAAATGTTTTTTTGGGATTTACATGACGAAAGCCCTAAAATAATAAGAGCTGACAAGAAAAAAGTGAGTTGATTTTTTTTCATGTTTATAAGGCTTTAAGGAAGTTCATGTTATGTTTCATACTATCCATAGGCGTACTGGCATATTCTTCTTGTTCTATAAAAATATGTTTTACACCAGAGTCGGATTTGTGGTTCATCATCATAGCTATGTCTAGGCCTCCTTTACCAAATTCAGTGCTTACCTTTTCGTGCATGTTCATATCTTTCAAATGCCACAACGGAAAACGTTTAGGGTATTTTTCGAAATAATGTAGAGGGTCTTTTTCTGCAACAATTACCCACCCTAAGTCCAGTTCCATATGAACAAGGTCTGGGTCCGTATTGTCCATAAGAACATCATAAAGTACTTCGCCTGTATCAGATTCAAATTCGTATTCATGATTGTGGTATCCAAATTTCAATCCCAGTTTTTTACAAGATTCGCCAGCTTTATTAAAAGCTTCAGCTACCTTTTTGTAATTATCAATGTTTTGACCATTGCTAGGAAGGGAAGAGCAAATAACATATTCTTGACCGGATTCTACCGCTTGGCGCATGGTGTCATCAAAATCCTTGTCCAAAGCAACATGTCCGCTACAGAGTTCCATGCCCAAACTATCACAAGTATCTTTCATTTCTTTTGGAGAGAGACCGTAATAGAGGCCTTCTTTACTACGAGCCGATTCTATTTTTTTAATGCCGATAGAAGCAATTTGTTCTAATGTGCCTTTGGCATCTTTAGCCATTTCATCGCGAAAAGAGTAGAGCTGGACTCCAAATTTTTCGTTGGGAGCAATGGCAAAACTCATGGAAGGTATGAATAAGGTTCCGGCAGCAGCCAAACCTGACTTTTTTAAGAAATTTCTTCTGTTTGTATGAATCATAATAAGGTATAGGTAAGTCTTAGTAAAGACTTCTAAAATACTCTAAATTTTCGACACGTTAAAAGAAGGGTCTTTGTACTTTTACGCAAATTTTCAGGTATGAATACAAGACAGCAAAAACTAGAGGCATTTGACCGTTTACTGACCATTATGGACGAGTTGCGTGAGCAGTGCCCGTGGGATAAAAAACAGACCATGCAAACTTTGCGTCACCTAACTATAGAGGAGACGTATGAACTTGGTGATGCTATTCTTGAAGATGATTTGGAAGAAGTTAAAAAGGAGCTTGGTGATGTATTGCTCCACATTGTCTTTTACTCAAAAATAGGTAGTGAGACCAATGATTTTGATATAGCCGATGTTTGCAATGAAATATGTGAAAAATTAATAAACCGTCACCCTCATATTTATGGCGATGTAAAAGTAACTAGTGAAGAAGATGTAAAACGAAACTGGGAAAACATAAAACTTAAAGAAGGAAAAGGTAAAACTAGTGTTTTGGAAGGTGTACCCAAAGGTTTGCCGGCATTGGTGAAAGCAAGCCGTATTCAAGAAAAGGTTGCTGGTGTAGGTTTTGATTGGGAGAAGCCGGAACAGGTTTGGGAAAAGGTGCAGGAAGAACTATCTGAATTACGGGAAGAGGTAAAAGAACAAAACCAAGATAAGATGGAAGCCGAGTTTGGTGATGTCATGTTCGCTATGGTAAATTATGCACGTTTTCTGAATATAAGTCCTGAAAATGCCTTAGAACGTACCAATAAAAAGTTCATTGGTCGTTTTCAGTATCTAGAGACTAAAGCCAAGGGAATAGGTAAAGAATTAAAAGAAATGACCTTAGGCGAAATGGATGTATTTTGGGAGGAAGCCAAATTGGCCGAGAAATAATTCCTTAAAAAAAATATCAGGAAATAGGAGAGGGGGTAAAATCTCTTTTTCACCAGAAATCTTATTAAATAAATCAGTTTTGTTTCAGCAATATACTAAAGAATTTAGATATAATATAAAGCTCTCAGTGCCCGTAATATTGGGTATGTTGGGGCATACCTTTGTGCAATTGGCCGATAATATTATGGTAGGGCAGTTAGGTACGGCAGAACTAGCAGCGGTTTCTTTAGGTAATAGTTTTGTGTTCGTGGCCATGTCCTTGGGTATCGGTTTTTCAACAGCCATTACGCCTTTAGTTGCAGAAGCAGATGGTGCCGGTAAAAAAGAAGATGCCAAAAGTGCCTTAAAGCATGGTTTGGTTTTGTGTACTGTTTTAGGGCTGTTTCTATTTGGGGTCATATTTATAGCGAAGCCTTTAATGTACTCTATGCGCCAGTCCGAAGAAGTGGTGGCATTGGCTATACCGTATTTGGATTTAGTGGCTTTTTCATTGGTGCCTCTAATTATTTTTCAGGCATTTAAGCAATTTTCAGAAGGTTTGTCCCAAACCACATACCCCATGTATGCTACAATTATGGCCAATGTGGTGAATATAACTATCAACTATCTTTTAATATTCGGTTCTTTCGGTTTTCCTAAAATGGGAATTGTTGGGGCGGCTATCGGCACCTTGGTTTCACGGGTTTTAATGGTAGGTTATATCTGGTATTTACTCAGAAGTAAAAAGAAATTTCATGACTATGTAACCGGATTCGATTTCAAAAAGATAGAGAAAAAGGTTATCAAAAAAATTATAGATCTTGGCTTTCCATCGGCTTTACAAATGTTTTTTGAAGTAGCCATCTTTACAGCAGCCATATGGCTTAGTGGTGTTTTAGGAAAGAATGCTCAGGCTGCAAACCAAATAGCATTAAATTTAAGTAGCATGACCTTTATGTTTGGAATGGGATTGGGTATTGCAGCTATGATTCGCGTAGGAAACCAGAAAGGGTTAAGGAACTTCGTAGACCTACGGCGCATTGGGCTATCTATATTCTTGCTTACTTTTTTGTTAGAAGTGGTTTTTGCCGCTTTATTTTTACTGGGCAGACATTGGTTTCCGACTATATATTTAGATTTAGACGATGTAATGAATATTACGGATAATACCGAGGTAATTGCCTTGGCCGCAGAACTTCTTTTGGTAGCTGCCTTCTTTCAAATATCAGATGGCGTACAAGTGGTAGTATTGGGTGCATTACGCGGATTGCAAGATGTGAAAATACCAACACTTATAACCTTTATAGCCTATTGGGCAATTGGTTTTCCCGTAAGTTATTACTTAGGTTTGCATACGGAACTTAAGAGCACTGGTATATGGATAGGTTTGCTTACAGGACTAAGCGCATCGGCGGTTATGTTGTATATTCGCTTCAATTATTTGACTAAAAAGTTAATAGTAAATTCATAAAATGGAATTCCCAAAATTTTTGTTAGGTGATAATACAGATTATCCCACAGCCATATTTGTAGTACACACTGAATACCCAAGGTTCATAATCAATTTAGAGAACGATGAAGTAGAGTGGTTGGAAGACTTTTCTACAGAAGATGAAAAGGAATTAGAATCTGAAGCTGAGAGTCTTATAGAACAAGCCGGCGAATTTTATGACCGTGAGGTGGCCAGATACGAAGAATAATTAAAGAAGATGTGGCAAGAACTTATTCAACAAGATAAAGAACTCTTCCTTTTTCTAAACAATTTAGGGACCTCTAGTTGGGATGGTTTTTGGCTGTTTATTTCGGACAAGTTTAGTGCCATACCCTTGTATGCTGCCCTATTATTTTTAGCTTACAAAACCTATGGGCTAAAAAAGACTTTAGTCCTTTTGGTTACGGTTGTATTGTTAATTGTTGTTACCGATCAACTAGGTAACTTCTTTAAATATGGAGTACAGCGTTTGCGACCCTGTCATGACCCAGATTTGGATGGCTTGGTAAGATTGGTGAAATCATCTTGTGGCGGTAAATTCGGTTACTTTTCTGCACATGCGGCAAATAGTTTTGCAGTAGCATTTTTCTTTACTTTAGTGCTGAAGCATAAATATGCTTACATAGGATTTTTCTTGATGTCTTGGGCACTTCTAGTTGCTTACAGTAGAATCTATTTAGGCGTTCATTTTCCATTAGATGTGTTAACGGGTCTTCTAATAGGGTTGTTTTTTAGCTGGTTATTTTCTAAGTTGTATATATTTGCAATAGAGAAATATCTGTATGATATCGAACCTTAGGTATTGGTCTTTATTAGTGTTAATTGTTCTGGTCTACGTGGCCGGAATGTTTGTCACCCTCTTTGAAGCAGATTCCGCTCAATTTGCCGTAATGGCAATGAGAATGGTTCAAGAGAACGACTTTGTTAATCTTATAAAAGGTGGTGCGCAGTATCTTGATAAGCCACATTTACACTTTTGGCTGGCTGCTTTTTCCTTTAAAATTTTCGGATTATTTGATTGGGCATATAGAATACCCGCCATACTGGTCACTTTATTAGGGGCTTATAGTTGCTATGGGTTAGGTAAGTTACTTTATAATACCAATACTGGGAAATTGGCAGCTTTAATTTTCCTAACTGCACAAACCATAGTATTGTCGGTAATAGACGTTAGGACTGATGCGGTTCTTACGGCTTTCACCATTTTATCTATTTGGCAATTTGCTACTTACATTGAAAAACGGACTTTAATTTCCATTATAATAGGAGGGTTGGCAGCAGGTTTAGCCTTTTCGTCCAAAGGCCAGATTGCCCTTTTTGTAATTGGTGTGGCCATTATTTGTCATTTGAGCTATACTAGAAAATGGGAAAGTTTAGTTAGTTGGAAAGTTTTGGTGGGTCTCGCTTTTTTTGGAATAGCTATAGCTCCAATGCTGTATGCATATTATCATCAGTTTGATCTACATCCAGAAAAGGTAATTCGTGGAACTGCGAACCGCAGCGGTATTCTGTTTATATTCTGGGAACAGAGTTTAGAACGTACGGGAGGAGTAATGGGGGAGACCTCTAAAGACTATTTTTTCTTTTTCCATACCTTTTTATGGATTTTTATTCCATGGACCATTCCTGCACTCTTTGCGGTTGGCTCGCGGGTCAGAACATTGTTTAAATTGAAATTTTCTTATAATCCAAAGTATGAATTTTTGACTTTGGGTACGATTACTATATTTTTTATAGTAGCTAGTCTTTCTCAGTTTAAATTACCTCACTACCTAAATATAATTATTCCTTTATTTGCGGTGTTCACTGCATCGTACATAAATGATTTAATCAGATTTGATAAAAAAAAACCTCTCAAGATACTTTTAGGTTCGCAGTATTTTATTCTTAGTATAGTATTTACGGCAATTTTATTCATCTGCTTTTATGTATTCAAGTTCGAAAGGGTTATCGCTTCGATTCTTTTGATTGTTTTACTCATGGTCATCATTTATTTCTGTTTAAAAAAAGAAGCGCGTTTTCTACGGATTATCACCATATCAGTCTATAGTTCTTTGCTTTTAAATTCCGTATTGAATCTTCATTTTTACCCTGAACTTTTAAAATACCAAGCGGGTTCTAGTATGGCGGAAGTAGTGTCAGAAGAGCAAATACCTGTAGATCAGATTTATCGCATATCTGATTTTAATACATGGGCGTTAGATTTTTATAACCAGCATCCTGTGCGTCATAAATCATTAAAAGCTATTCAAGGGAAAAAAGATATTTGGATTTACGTAAATGATATAGATTTGCGAAGAGTTAAAGATGCCGGTCTTGATTGGGACCAGCAGTTTACTGAAAACGATTATCAGGTTTCAATGCTTAGTAAAGACTTTTTGAATCCTTCTACCCGAAAGAGAGCATTAAAGAAAATGCATCTTATTCACATTCGGTAAAAATAGCTTTAGGCATTACTAAAAGGTATCTACGATTTTATTTGGTCTCCAACCGCCACGTTCTTAATCCTATAAGGACGCTTATTCTGTGATTCATAATAGGTGCGTATCAATAGTTCCATAACAATACCAATAGTAAATAATTGAATCCCTGCCAGAATAAACATCATACCAAATGTTAGTAATGGTCTAGAACCGATGTCTTCTCCTAACCCAAATTTAACCACTAATAGGTGTGCGTTTATAATTATCCCAATTAATATTAGTACAAAACCAAAAATACCAAAGAAGTGAATGGGTCTTTGGAAATACTTTCTAATGAAGAGTAGTAGCATTATGTCCGCCACAACCTTAAAGATACGCTCCAAACCATATTTTGATGTCCCTGCATGTCTGGCATGATGTTTCACGGGCACTTGTTTGATACGTCCTCCCTCAAAATGTGCCAACAAAGTAATAAACCGATGCATTTCTCCGTAAAGGTTCAATTCTTTTGCTGTTTCTTTAGTAAAGATTTTTAGTGCACAGCCATTATCCTTAATGTCAAGTTTGGCCGTCCGGCGTATTAAGGCATTAGCTATTTTAGAAGGTATTTTTTTTACGAACGAATCTTTTCTTTCCGCACGAATACCCGTAACAAGATCATAATCTTCGTTTACAACATACGTCAACATCTTGGGGATATCACTCGGGTCGTTTTGCATATCACCATCCATGGTAATGATATATTCACCCTCTGCATAATCAATACCTGCTGCCAAAGCCAAACTTTGGCCATAGTTCCGTTTAAGACTAATGAGGTGTACTTTCTCATCTTTCATATTTTTGATAATCTTTCGAGTACCATCAAAAGAAAAATCATCTACATAAATAATCTGGTAATCGTAACCAACCAAGCTCTCGTGTATTCTGTCTGTAAGAAGAACAACATTTTCGGACTCATTAAAGACCGGTATAACAATAGAAAGAAGGGATGTGGTAACTAAATCCATCAGATTAAAAGAAGTTTGGCTCGCAAATTAAGCTAATTATTTAAGATCGGGTTTTAAAAATTGTTATCAATTGGTCTGCGGCATAAAAAGGTGAGATTTCTTTAGAAATTACCTGTTCAACATAACTGCCTATTTCTTTTGATATTTGGGAGTCACTAAAAAAATCTGACTTAAGTCTTTCCTCAATAGCTTCAAAGAGCCAGCTCTTATTTTGTTGTTTTCGCTTTTCGTTAAAATAGTCGGTCTCTTTACTTTTATCAATATAATCGTTAATGATGTTCCAAATTTCTACAATACCTGTGTTTTCTATAGAAGAGCAGAAAGACACTTTTGGTTTCCAACCATTTTCTTTTGGCGGGAATAATTGCAAAGCGCCTTCAAATTCGCTTTTGGCAATTTTTGCTTTGGCCATAGGTTATCTCCATCTGCCTTGTTAATTACAATACCATCTGCCATTTCAATAATGCCTCTTTTTATTCCCTGTAATTCATCGCCTGCACCTGCCAACTTTAAGAGAAGAAAAAAGTCTACCATGCCGTGAACGGTAGTTTCATTTTGCCCAACCCCTACGGTTTCTATCAAAATAACAGAAAAGCCCGCTGCTTCACATAAAATAATTGATTCTCTTGTTTTACGGGTTACGCCACCTAAAGATAAACCAGAAGGAGATGGGCGTATAAACACATTAGGGTCTTTTGCTAAAACTTCCATTCTAGTCTTGTCTCCTAAAATACTGCCCCTACTTTGACTGCTCGTTGGGTCTACCGTAAGTACGGCTACCTTATTTCCTTGTGAAGTTAACAGTTGGCCAAATATTTCTATAAAAGTACTTTTACCAACACTTATGGAACACCGGTTATACCAATACGAATGCTTTTAGTTGGGCGCTTTAAACATTGGGTAACAACCTTGTTGGCCTCCTCAATATGTTTTTTGTTATTACTCTCAACTAGTGTAATTGCTCTGCCAAGAGCGGTTTTATCCCCTTTACATAGGGCTTCAACCAATGTGGTAGGGTCAACAATATTTTTTCTCTTCTTTTGAATTTGAGAAATACCCTTTGCATCTGTATTTTTATTTTTCTCCAAACTTATTTACTAATAGGTACTTTAATTAGGGTTCTGTCCCAAGAAATAAGCATGTATAGTTGATTTTTCATGTCAAAATCTATGGTAAAATTTTCTATCGTTTCTGCGGTTTGCTCTGTAGGAATCTCAATCTCAACCACATCTTCCTCAGGAACTCGGTTGGTTTCTTTTCCTCCACTTAAAATACTTACCCCCCAGTCCGGTATGTCCTTATTAAAAATTACAGACCAACTTTGGCGGCTTGGTCTAGTCCATAATGAGTAGGTACCGGCAGGCAGATTTTCGCCAGCTATTTTTATATCATTAGTAGTAGAAAAGGTGGTGGGTTCGTTTGCTCCCGTCCGCCAAACGGCATCATAAGGCACAAGTTCACCAAATATTATTCTATCTTTTTTTGATGGACTGGAATAGGTTACTGACAGGTCCATTCCATTCTTTACATATGCCACTGTTTTTTCAGGGCTATTTTTTTTTGTTTGCGTTTTCATATAAGGGCTTATTACAAAAAAGAACAGAAGGCCTAATACTGCAAACGTGATAAGAGTCCACTTTAAAAATTTCATTGTTTTGCTATTGGTTAATCTAAGTTACGCATTAGGTGTTTAATCCATTCTTTTTTTGACGGGAAAGATGGTTTTCACATTAATTTAATAATTGAAGCTATAATTTTGTAATTACATAGCTTAACTTGAACATGTAATCATAAACTTATACGTAATGAAAACTATTTTTAAAACGGAAGCAACGAATACAGGAGGTAGAGCCGGTCATGTTAAAAGTGATGACGGTGCCGTAGATTTAGATATTAAGATGCCTGGTGCAAACGGAAAGACAGATGGCAAATCTACTAACCCGGAACAACTTTTCGCAGCGGCTTATTCAACTTGTTTTGCAGGAGCGCTTCAAGCGGTTTCAAAAGATCTTGGTGTAGATGATTTGGGCGATTTTAGCGTAACGGCTATAATCGGTTTTAATAAAGACGAAGATGGATTTTTTATCGATGCTACATTAGATTGCCTTTTACCTACCGTAGATAAAGCAAAAGGAGAAGAACTAATTAACGCTGCACACGAAATATGTCCTTATAGTAAAGCTACAAGAGATAATATTACCGTTGAGCTTAATTTAATGGTTGAAGCATAATAGGTGCATTTTATATTTTAAAGCCCTAAGAAGTATGACTTCTTAGGGCTTTTTTTTTGCTATGTAACCGAAAAGTGATACTTAGATATATTACTATATTCTTCATAAGGTTTTAAAACAGAACTGGGAAAGTTAGGCTGATTTGGTGCATCGGGAAAATTTTGGGTTTCAAAACAAATACCAAGAAATTCTGGTGGTGTATAAACAACAAGAGCAGGCTGGTTGGTTTGAACGGTCATAGTAATACCAGACCTTTTAGACTTGACCCGGGCTGCCAAATTGGTTTTGGGATGGATAGCGAATGGTACATCTAAAGGAGTATTTCCAATAGGTCTTTCTTCTAGAAAATTATAGGGAGTCCCTTTTACTGATACAAAATTTCCTGTAGGCAATAAATCTTTACCGCTTTCGGTAAAATGCGTACAATTCATTTGCAACAGATAATCTGCTATACCTTCTCCGTAATCTAGTTTAAAATAAGTATGATTGGTTAGATTCACAACCGTTTTACGGTCAGTCTCCGCCTTATGTTCAATAACTAAGGCATTGTTTTCTAACTTATAAGTTACGGTAACTTTTAAATTGCCAGGGTATCCTTCTTCTAGATGCTTGCTTACATAAGATAGTTTTATAAAAGGTTCAGGTCCATAATTGACTTCTTCAAATTTGCTTTTTTCTGCAAACCCTTTTTTGCCTCCATGTAAATGAACACCATTTACATTGTGTAAAGGATAGCTTTGCTGGTCTAAAACAAAACCACCTTTAGAAATTCGGCCAGCGTATCTTCCCACACAGGCTCCCAAACACTTCTTATCATTTTCATAAGCGCTAGGGTAATTGAAACCAACAACTACATTCGTGTAGTTCCCGTCTGTTCCTTTAACTAGTAATTTTTGAATTACAGCACCGTGATCTAGGACGATTAGGATAATGTTTTCGGATTGTATAGTAACTTGTTTCAAATGTATCTTATTAAAATCTCTACAAAATTATGTGTTTTTTGCAACACAAACGTATTTCTTTCGTCCTTATAATAGAATAGACCCAAAACAGACAACGAAACCCGACCAATGTTTCAGATTGATGTAGTAGAACAGTGTAAAAATAATAACAGAAAAGGACAGCTAAAACTGTACCGGCAATACTGTGATGGTATGTTCTGTGTGGCTATGCGGTATGTAAAAAACGCTGATGATGCAGAAGATATTTTGCAAGAATCTTTTCTAAAGGCTTTTCAGAGAATAGAGCAGTATGAAGGCAACGTTACGTTTGGTGCTTGGCTTAAAAGAATAGTTATCAATAAATGTATTGATTTTTTAAAGTCGAAAAAACATGAAACTATTGAATTTGAAGAGCGTCATCTGCCGGTGATGGAAGATGAAGATTGGTCTGTAGATGATGGTGTTACAGCAAAAGAGATTAAGGCAGCAATGGAAGGATTGCCAGAAAAATATAAATACGTAGTAATGATGTATTTGTTAGAAGGTTATGATCATGGCGAAATATCGCAAATATTAAGTCTAACCGAAACCACTTGTCGGACTAGGCTTTTACGAGGGAAAAGGTATTTGAAGCAATTACTGAAAGAAAAGAATAATGGCGCAAGATATTAGGGAAATTTTCGGGAACGAAGAGGAGGAGGGCAGGCCAAGTTTAAAAGCAGGTCATGAAGAGCGGTTTCTTAAACGTTTGGAAGCAGAACTACCGGAGCAAAAGAAAAAGAAGTTGCCATATTTAAAAATCGCAGCTTCGGTCATATTGCTATTGGGATTTGGAAGCTACTTTTTTTGGCAAGAAAACTCATCTTTTCCAGAAGAAATCGTAGTTGAAAAACAAACAGAAGTTATTAAAGTAGAAAAGTTATCGTTGGGAGACCTTTCGCCTGACTTAAAAAAAGTGGAGAATTATTATATGGCCAGTATTAACCTAGAAATATCAGGACTGGAAGTTTCGGATAAGAATAAAGCGCTCATAGATAGTTTTATGGGAGAGTTGAGCGAATTAAATCATGAATACGGACGGTTGAGTAAAGAGTTGAATGAAGTAGGCCCTAATGACCAGACGATTACCGCAATGATCAAAAACTTGCATTTACGCTTACAATTATTATATAGGCTTAAAGAAAAATTGAATCAATTAAAATCATCAAAAAATGAAGCAGTTAAAGAGACTAGTGTTTAAGTCCCTAACGGTTGCCCTGTGCCTCATCAGCATAGGGGCCTATGGGCAAATAAGGGAACGAGTAAATACAGAGAGTTTTAATGTTGAAAATAACGCCATTCTAGACATTAATACGAGTTATGCTGATATTGAGTTTGATACATGGAATAAAAATCAAGTTAGCATTGAAACTACTATTCAGTTAGAAGGAGCAACAGATAAAGAGGCAGAAGCCTATTTTACTAGGGAAGGTTTTTCTATTATGGGGAATAGTAAAAAAGTAGTAGTTACTAGTCATAACGATAACTCATGGTCAACGAATTCATTTGTTGATGTTGACGATTTACATATTGAAATTCCTGAAGTACCAGAATTTGATGCATTTGAATTTGATTTTTCAGAATTACCGGAAATGCCAATGCCTCCTGAACCACCTATGCCGCCAGCTCCAAATCCAAATTTTGACCATGAGGCTTTTGAAAGAGAGGGGGACGTCTACTTAAAGAAGTGGCAAGAAGATTTTCAGAAAAATTTTGGAAAGCCCTATGAAAAAAGTATGGAAGAATGGCATCAAAAAATGGAAGCAAAACATGAGAAGGTACGTGAGCGGCATGAAAAAGAGTTAGAACACAGAATGGAAGCCCAAAAAAAACTAATAGAGTCAAGGTTAGAAAAGAGAGCAGAGCGAGAAGAACGGAAAGCAGAGGCCATGGAAGAGCGCATGGAAGAGCGCATGGAAGATGAAATAGAGTATAACAAGAGGCACTCTTCAAATACCTTTTATTATAAAAGGGGAGGGGAAAGTAGAAAATACAAGGTAAAGAAGACTATAAAGATTAAAATGCCCAAATCGACTAAGATAAAAATGAATGTGCGCCATGGTGAGGTGAAACTAGCGGAACATACTACTAATATGAACGCTACGCTTTCTCATGCAAAATTATGCGCAGCAACCATAGATGGGGATGAGACCAAGGTATCGGTTTCGTATTCTCCCATTAGCGTCCAAAAATGGAATTATGGACAATTGCGAGCGGACTATTCCGAGAATGTTGACCTAGAAGAAGTTCTTAACCTCCGGTTAAGTTCTAGGTCTTCTGAGGTGACTATAGAAAACCTTATGAAGACCGCTTTTGTAACCCATAATTTTGGTTCGCTATTTATTCATAATGTAGCCGATGATTTTGATACTCTTGATGTTACCCTTCAAAATGCAGAATTTGAATGCAGTCTACCTGAAGTAGAATCAAAAATTTATATGAACGGAACTGCGTCTGAATTCGTAGTTCCTTCTAAACTGAAATTAGATAAAACTACCAATCAGGGTAGTGTGGTTTATAAGGGTAGTGCGGATCAAAAGAATCCGAGTAAGTCTATAAACATCAATGCGCAATACAGCGAAGTAGTTCTACAATAGGATTAGTATTGGCCGTAGAATGCTATTGCTCCCAAAAAAAACAGCCTCGAAGGGCTGCATTTTTTTTAATCGAAATTTAAGGCACTCAATTAATGAGCATCTTCCTTTAAGTATTCTTTAAAATTTTCTTTGAAACGATTTAATCTTGGAACAGACACATTAGTAATGTATGAGTTTTTAGGATGCTTACGTTCATAATCTTGGTGATAATCTTCCGCATCATAGAATTTTGTAAATTCGGTCACTTCTGTCGTAATGGGAGCACCATCATAAACGTTTTGGTCTTTCAAAGCTTTTATGTAACCCTCAATAATCTGTTTCTCTTTATTGGTTTTATAAAATGCAACAGATCTATATTGAGTTCCGCGATCTGGTCCCTGAATATTAAGCGTCGTAGGGTCATGAGACCCAAAAAATACTTGTACTAGAGCGGTAAAGGAAATAACTTCTGGATCATAATAAACTTTAACAGCCTCAGCGTGGCTGGTCATGCCTCCTCCAACTTGTTCATAAGTTGGGTTTTTTTCAGTACCACCAGAATAGCCTGAAACAACTTCTTTAACTCCTTTTACACTTTCAAATATGGCTTCTACACACCAAAAACAACCACTTGCGAAATATGCAGTTTCAAATTTGTCTAAATCTTGGCTGGTTAGTTTAGTAATCTGTTCTTTTTTCTGTGGTTCTTGACCAGATTCTTTTTTTTCAACGTGAGATTGGCAAGAAGTGCCTATAAAAAGTGATAAGGTAACAAGTATAGCTTTAAATATCATTCTACTATTTTTTAATGAATTAGTATGGTTTATATACGTTTCCTTACTCGTAAAAGTTCAAAAAATAGGTCTTCAGAGAATTTTCTCTGAAGACCTATTACTATTAAACGTTAAGTTTTCTTATTAAGAACCGATTGTTCCAGTACCGAAAATTTCGATAGCTGAAATTTTTGGTTTGTTAACAGTAGCTTCTAACATAATATTTAATTCTCCATCAATAACTTCAACATCGTACATACGTGTCCCAGCTGATGCAGGACCATCTTCCTTAAAGAGATCGTATCCTGTGAATATTTCCATTTCTTCCATAGAGATGTTGAAGATTCTACTTCCTACTCCTCCTTCTAGACCTTGAGGATTTTCAACACCCCAATAAATTTCAGCAAAATATAATTTTACTGTATATGTTCCATTGGTAAGAGGAATGTCATATGTAGTTGGACCTTTAGACATTGGGCCATCTGCGGAAACTCGTTCAGTTAAAAAGATTTCGTCCATTTCTGTACCTTCTATTTCAGTTACAAAAGGATTTGAGAAAATTTGACTATTAGCACCAAAGTATTGATCTTCTAAAAACGTGACATCCCCGTAAGTCACTTCAGGGCCTCCGCAATTTATTCTGAGCAATGTTGGACCAGCTTCTACCGTTGACTGGGCTGCTTCTTGAGCAGGGTTGGATTCATCCGGGTTAAAAGTTATTTCAACAGTGCTTGTTATAGCTACTCCGTCTAAAGTTCCAGATACCACAATACTTTCTTCTACAGTACCACTTACGGTTGCAGTATAAGTACCGTCTGCGTTGTCTGTAACATCAGTTAAAGTTGACGATCCGGTAGATGATAAGGCAACTACGCCTCCACTTACGGTTAATTTTTTTCCATCGGCATCAGCCAATTGAACAGTTATTGTTGATGTACTTACCCCGTTAGCGTGAGCTGCAGCCGTAGCATCTATGATGGTATTCTCATTTGTTGGGTCAGGTACTGGAGCTGGCTCAGGCTCAGGCTCAGGCTCTGGTTTCGGGTCTGGATCTGGTGTTTGTTCTGTTTCGGTTCCTCCATCATCGCTGCTACAAGCTACCGGTACCATAATGAACGATACAAACAACATCGAAAGCAAAAACCATTTTGTAATTAAATTACGTCTCATAATTTAGGGATTTTAAATTTATCTATTTTCTTTTTCAAAAGAATGTGCAAATTATTCATTTAGATGTATCAGTCCAATAATATTAACTAATAATCGTCAAAAGTATGCTCATGATCGTTGGTTCATCAATTTTGTATGTAAGCTGAATAGTACATACACTGAAAATTATCGTTTTTTATTGTAGGGCACCCAAAATAGAAGAGAGAAGAAGCCTTCCTTTATATATAGATGTTTTTACCGAATCTCAAAGTTGATATCTATTAAGGAACAGCTTCTGCGTAAAACCTAGCTTTTTCTAGGCAGAGATAGCATAGTTACCATATAGGATTAACTACTAAAACCTTTGTTAAAGGTGTAGTAGAGTAAAAAGACACTTCTTCAAAATTATAAAGCGCTTAATTTCGGATTAAAAGCACAATGGTTCGGTAAAGTGTTTTTTAGGTCATTCACGTTCACCGATGGTTTTTTACACTTGAACCGAAGTTGTGCCGATAACCGAAAATAAGAGGTTTTTCAGCGAACGGAACCTCGGTAGAATAGGGTCTGCGGCGTTTTATATATATAAACGCCCAAGTCATGAAAACTATCGCAACTTTAATTTTTGTTCTTTTTATCGGAGTAACTGCTCAAGCTCAAACAGCCACTGAAGAGGTTAAGGTTAATACTATTGAAATGACAATCGTTACTGAAACGTCTACTGAAGAAGTTAGTTTAGAAAGTACTTTAGAAGTTGCTCGTTTATATAAGAGAGATAATGCTAGAGTAACTAAGGCGCTTTCTTTCACAACAAAAAGAAACAAAGCTAAAATGGCTTAATCATTTGTTCACCAACAACCAACTCTACCGCAAAGCACTAAATTCTATATTTCAGAAACTGACTTTCTAAAACCCAAGAGATACTTTACAATTTAATTGTTTTGATTCTTTTTCTAGACAAAAGCCTCTAATTAATAGGTATGCGCTATTGTAAAAATAGACTTGGGGTTCAGCCATATCTTTTTACATAGTTATTCAATATTATAAAACACGTTGCGTGGTACATTTATATATTAGAAAAGAAGAATACAGTTTGGTTTACTAGTTCCTTTAGTATTGTTAAAGGAGAAACTTTAATATGTATGGAGGTGACCTTTGAGAATTAGCAGCTTTTTCTTTTTCGCTACGTTTATGTTTCTGGGCGGTTTCAGATGGAGCTTGGCCAGAATGTATCAAATTAAAGCAATCATAACTTAATGATAGTATTGTATTAGCTGTATCCTAGTTTTTCATAGTAGGAAGAAATGAGTTCTTTTCGGATTAAAAGCACAATGTTTCGGTAAAGTGTTTTTGAGGTCATTCGCGTTCACCGATGGTTTTTTACACTTGAACCGAAGTTGTGCCGATAACCGAAAATAAGAGGTTTTTCAGCGAACGGAACCTCGGTAGAATAGGGTCTGCGGCGTTTTATATATATAAACGCCCAAGTCATGAAAACTATCGCAACTTTAATTTTTGTTCTTTTTATCGGAGTAACTGCTCAAGCTCAAACAGCCACTGAAGCAGTTAAAGTTAATACTATAGAAATGACTATCGTTACTGAAACGTCTACCGAAGAAGTTAGTTTAAAAAGTACTTTAGAAGTAGCTCGTTTATACAAGAGAGATAATGCTAGAGTAACTAAAGCACTTTCTTTTACAACAAAAAGAAACAAAGCTAAAATGGCTTAATGACAATTAGCTTTTCGTTTTAAGTTATTTAATTCACTAAGTAATATCTCTTTGCTTAAAACTATACTTACTTTCTTCTTATCAAATTCTAATTATATTATCAGCTTCTAAATCATTTCTTTTCAACGGTTATTTTTAAAGAATTAATAGCAAAGTTTAAACTATTTAATCTGATTTATTAATTCTTTAGATTATAGTTGCTTAAAATTCTTTTTTCTTTAGCAATCATCATTCATTTAAGTAGACCCTTGAAAAAGTAAATCGACTAAAACCATATAACGCGGAATAAAGTTTGGCATTTGCATTTCATTTACCGAGGATAATAAACAGTTTGTCAGAAATTATTTCAGACGCCTAATATTACTACAGTTCAGCGATTTACGGTAAGGTTTGTGTCACTTTGTGATTACCTTTATACAACCCAAATTAATATTATGAAATCTATTTTAATCTTGCTATTTGTTTTAAACTTCGGAGTCTCTGCTCCCCCTAATACAATAGTCAATGTTAAAAATTACGTTTTTGAAATGGGTTCTGTTTTGGCTTCTGGCTCTTGTGATGTTGAGACTATTAAGAAAGCTGAAATTAGTACCAAAAGCAGCTTAGTAAGATTATATAAATTGAAAGAATATAGAGTAATGAAAGCGTTGGCTTTTGTTACCAAATTGGATAAGCCCCGCTTAGTATAACCTTGAAAATAATTGTTATGATTGTATTTATTCTGGTAATAGCTCTAGCCTTAATTTTGAGCCATGTTCTATTATTTCCCAAGACAAAAGGAGTATTACGTTCTTTAAAGCTACCTTTAAAAAGGTAATTTCTATATCTAGGTGATGTTTATGCCACACTAGTTATCTGATCTCTTATTTCCTTAAATTTTATAGTGTAGTGTGTTCCTTTTTGAGTTAGGTCTCGTATAATGGAACCTTGTAATTGTCTTGACAAGTTATGTATCAACTTCAGTCCTAATGATTTGGAGTTTTTGTGAGTAACGTCTTTAGAAAATCCTGGCCGTCATCACCCATATAGAGAATAAACTCATTATCGTCGGTTTTTCTAAGCTTAATATGTATCTCTCCTTTATTTTTATCTACAATGCCGTATTTTAAGGCATTAGTTACTGTTTCGTTTATTAATAGACCCAGAGGTATAGCGGTATCTATATTCAATTTAACATTAGGTATATCTATATTCAATGTAATATTACTACTAGTTCCTTTTATAGAGCGAACCAAATATTCTGCAAGCTCTTGTACATAAGATTTATATTCAATTTTAGAAAGGTCTTCACGCATATAGAGCATTTCATGCACTATAGCCATTGTAATTACTCGGTTTTGGCTACTTTTCAATAGACTTTTAACGTCTTTGTCTTCAATACCTCTTGATTGTAGACTTAATAAACTAGATACGGTTTGTAAATTGTTTTTTACTCTGTGGTGTACTTCTTTAATTAAGGTTTCTTTTTCTTGTATTTTTTCTTCAAGTTCATTTTTAGTCTTGTATAAGTTGTGATGTGCGTGAAGTAAATTTTTCCCAAAAACACCGCCTAAAAGGTAGACTGAAAATAAGACGCTGAGAAGAGCGAATAGGTTCTTGGAAGATTCTGGAACAACATCTTTGACAAAATTAAAATCTGCTACGCTCTGTGAATATATGAGTACTATTATCAATAGGTTTAAGTTTAAATAAAGTGTACCATAGGCTCTTGTAGTAACGTACCCGGCAACTACAATAAGGGCAAGTACAAAAATAAATGGGCTATTGATTCCGCCACTATACAATGTTACAATACTGGCTCCGGCTAACGTCATCATGGAAACAATATTATAGGTTAGCGTAAGACTCTTGTGGTACTTGTATAATAAAATGTTGATAATGTTTAGGATACCAAAAGAGAGGAAGGTATAGGGAATAACTTCAGTAATGTCTAAAAGAAAGAAACATAGCCCACCAAAAATGAGAGAAAGGATAGAGGAATAGTAGTTGACTTTTAAAACTAGCCTTACCCTACTCTTTAATCTTTTTTCTAAATCGGTACTTTGTTGCATGAAAGGGTAATTTATTTTTCTCTCTATTTATTTAGGTAATACTTTTTTTATTACGGTAAATCTAGATGTGTTTAATGGTATACTTAAAAAAGTAAGCGAAATACTACCTCTAAAACTAAGTAATTAACTTTTGTTATCGTTTTTTTTGAGGGACTAAATCTGTAAGCTCTGAAATTTGTATGGCTTTTTTCTGTTCAATGCTACGTCTTGCTCCAATACCAATGAGAATTGACATTGCACCATCTCTAATACCTGCGGTTCTACCGTAAGGATCTTCTATGTCTGAAGTCTTGAATATTTTGTCTTGCAAGCGTTTATCACCGCCACCATGGCCTTGTTTCTCCATAGGTACTTGTATGGTTTCATGTTCCTTCCAGAGTTTATGCACTATGATGGGCTCATAGGATAGTTCTTCTTTGTTGGTCTGATCCATTTCATTGGTATGTTTTTCGGCTTCAGAAACGGTAATATTAGTATGGTAGGGAATATCTTGAGACGCTTCAATACGGCCTTTTGTGCCATTAAAAGCTACTCTCCAGCCCTCAAAAGGGGAGTAGGTAGTAAGGGAGTAATTTAGAGTAGTATTGTTGGTATATTTTACCTGTGCAGACATTTTATCATATATATCTATGTCTTTTCGGAACAGACAGTTATCACGTATGTAGCCGTCTTCTTGTTCGTGGTCTACATAAAGTTCTTTCATAAATTCATTTTGGGTAATATCCCAATAAAAATCGCATTCATTACTATGTTTGCAGGTACGGCAATTATTTCCTCTGAAAGGACCATTTTTTCCGTAGAACTCTAAATCTCCATAAGCGAATACTTCACTAGGTTCAGAATCTATCCACCAGTTAAGTAAATCAAAATGATGAGTGGATTTATGTACCCAAAGAGATCCGCTACTTTCCATTTCGCCATGCCATCTTCTAAAATAAGAAGCACCATGGTAGGTGTTAAGGTACCAGCTGAAATCTACCGATACCAAATCGCCAATAGTTTTGTCCATCAAGAGTTGTTTAATCTTAGTGGCGTAAGGGCTCCATCTATAATTAAAACCTACAATTAAGTTTTTATCGGATTTTTTCTCAGCATCTAAAATAGCCTGACACTTAATTTCATCTACGGTAAGGGGCTTTTCAGTTAGTACATCGCAGCCCATTTCTAAACCTTTTATTATAAATTGATGATGGGTAGAGTCTTTTGTAGTAACAATAATAAGGTCTGGACGAGTATCCTTCACCATTTTCTCAAAGTCGATAAAAACAGGGCAGGCGACACCAATATATTTTTTACCATAAGCCAGCCTACTATTATTTATATCAGAAAGGCCTACAAATTCAATAATATCGGAGTACTCGTCAACTAATCTTTTACCCCAAAATGTGATGCCTCGTATTCCCGTTCCAACAAGGGCAACCTTAAGTTTTTTTGATGAGCCAAAATCAAAAGCATATAATGGCATAGCAGAACTGGCAGCAAGCATGCTTATGGAAGACAGGAACTTTCGTCGAGAATTTTTCATATGGTGGTTCTATTGTTCACTAAATATATAGATTTTATAAGCAACAAAAGGAAATCGTATTTTAATGATAAATTACCCATTAATTTAGTAAATGCCGCTCTTTGTCTTTAAAAATAATATGGTAACCAGTTCCGTTTTCTGTTTTAATCCGTGATACAGAACCTCTTAACTGGCGTCCTAGATTGTGCATAAGTTTAAGTCCTAAGGATTTGGTGGTTTTATGGTTTATCTCCGCAGGAAAACCTACTCCATCATCGGTAATATCTAGAAAATAACTTTGAGATTCTTCTGCATTTTCTTTAAGGAGAATGTCTATTCTACCAGCTGTATTTTCTGGAAATCCATATTTTAAAGAATTTGTAACCGCTTCATTAATTAGCAAACCTAAAGGAATTGTTGTATCCAAACCTAGATTAACATCTGGCATATCTATGTTTACGGTAACATCTAAGTTTTTACTGTTGGCAGATTTTACCAAGAAATCAGTCAGTTCTTTTAAGTAAGGCTTAAAGGCAATCTGAGAGATGTTATCCTGCATGTAAAGCATTTCATGAATCATAGCCATAGAATTAATTCTATGCTGACTACTAATAGCTAGTTCTTTTATTTTAGCATTGGTAGTATTTTTTGATTGTAAACTTAACAGACTGGATACGGTCTGCAGATTGTTCTTTACCCTATGATGTACTGTTCTAAGAAGTAATTCTTTCTCCGCAATACCTTCTTCTATTTTTGTTTTTGACGTTTCTAGTCTTTCATGAGTAAGTAAAAGATGTTTGCCAAAAACAACAAACAATAAATAAGAGCAAAAAATGATGCTTATGAAGCTGAAAAGGTCTCTTGAGTTTTCCGGTACCTCATTGGGAATTGAGAGGTATTCACTTGCGGCATATATCCCAATGGTAACAAGCAAGATTATCGTTAGGTATATTTTTCCAAAAAAATGACCTGTCATATAACCACCCAGAATAATAATACTAAATACAAAAATAAACGAACTGTTAATACCTCCGCTAAAGAGGGTTACTACCACTGTACCAATAAGTGATAAAGCAGATCCAATAACAGATGTAATGAGTAGCTTGTTATATTTCTTATACAGAAACATATTGACTAGGTTCAGCACCGCGTATAATAGAAATGTAGCAGGCAGATAGCCCACCACTCCCAACATATAAAGGACTATGCCTACTAAAAATGAAAGAGCAGATGAAGAATATGCAAAGTTTATTAGCAGCCTGCTTTGGCTGTCTAATCTGCTTTGAAACGTATTCATGTTAGGCATTACTAATTATATTGAAGCCGAAGTGGAAAAATTACACCCCAAATAGCAAAATAGTACAACTATGGCAATTTTAGCCATGAAATTATACTATAATAGGGACAATTTTAAAAATGATAAGCTGGGGCTTCTGTCAGAAATCTACAAATTTATTCCGAATTATCTGTCATTTTATGACAGAAAAACCTAAATTAAAATAAAGGAAAATAATTGTAGACAAAAACAGTGTCAGCTAATATAATACTTACGTATTAAATTGGCTTGCTATATCTTGAAATACTAGTTTATAGGTTGTGCCTTCAGTAGTTGGGAGGCGCTCTATTGTTCCTTGTAGTTGTCTTGCAAGATTATGAATTAGTCTTAATCCCAGTGTGTTAGAGTTCTTAAAGTCAAAGTCTAATGGAAAACTAGCTCCGTTATCACTAATTTTAAGGATAAATTTATTTTGATATCTTTTTTCGAGTTCAATCGTAATTTTACCCACTTCCATATCTTTAAAGCCATACTTAATGGAGTTGGTCACTGTTTCATTGATTAATAAACCCAAGGGAATGGCAGTATCAATACTCAACCAAGTATCGGGAATATCTATAGCAACATCTATCTTCCTGTCTTTTCGTTCTACTGTTCTTAGAAGAAATTGTGTAAGCTCTTGTACGTACGATCCAAATTCAATTTTAGAGAGGTTGTCGCGAACATAGAGCATTTCGTGAATCATAGCCATTGCGGTCACCCTATTTTGACTACTTTTTACTAATTCTTTAATTTGTTCGTTAGGCGTGTTTCTGGCCTGTAGGTTCAAAAGACTGGAGACGGTCTGTAAATTGTTTTTAACCCTATGATGTACCTCTCGCAAAAGGTTTTCTTTTTCGTCTACACTTTTTTCTATCTTGGCTTTTGATTTATACAGCTTGTGGTGCGTATTCAATAGGTTTTTACCTAGCACACCACCTAGTAAATAAACTGAAAATAATATACTGATCAGGCTAAATAAATCTCTGGAACTCTCTGGAACTTCATTTACTATAAAATCAAAATTGGCATAATCAATAAGATATATTAAGATTATAGTACTAATGATAAGGTAAAGGTAAACCTTGCCAAATACCCTTGTAGATATATAACCTGCTAGTACAATAAGGCCAAGAATAAAAATAAACGGACTGTTTATGCCTCCACTAAAAAGTGTGATTACAATGGTGCTTAAGAACGAAAGTGCAGAGGTACCAATTGCCATTGCCGTAAGGTTCTTATGCTTATTAAAAGCCGCTACGTTCAATAAATTTAGAACAAAATAGAAATAGAAAACATAAGGAATGGTGCCACTCATATGAATGGCGTAAGAGCAGATTAGGCCTATAATTAGACTAAGTGCAGAGGATATATAGTTGAACTTTAGTAATAATTTGGTCTTATCGCTAATCCTGTTCAGCTGTGTTTTTGGCTTTCGCATGTAAACGTTTTCGGTATTCATTTAAAAAAAAGAAGTGAATCCGCGTTTAAAATGCGACACTTCCACAAAGATACAACACACTTTAATTTTAAAGTGGAGGCATTTCTGGAAGTTAAATTCTGAATAAACTAGGTATAGAGTTGCTTGACTAACCGCAACTTTACCTTGGGGGTAATTTATTCATAGCCCTGCAATAGTAGATACAATTGTATTTAAGTAGCGTTTTACTCGTCAATCGGGCAAAAAAAACGGCAACTTATCTCTAAGTTGCCGTTAAATATTCTAATAAGTGCTGGTTTTTACCCTTCTGTAAGCACCCAATCTCCGTTTTCTATAAGCGGTTCTGCCTGTTTGTACTTAACAGTTTTGCTTTCGCCAGAGATTACATTCTTTATAGTAACTCTATCGTTACGGCCAATCTTTGGTCGCTCACGAACGATAGTTTCAGTAACCTGAGGACGTTGGCCTTGTGTTTGGCCTGCTGCTCTGTTCTGAGCTGCTAGCTCATCGCTATTAGGTATTTCTTCTTTACTGGTCTGAAGCTCTTCTTTAGGTCTGCTTACAGTTCTAGCTTCTTGAATCTCGTTAGGATTCTCGCTTGGTAGCTCACCTTTAAACAAGAAAGAAACAACTTCTTTGTTCACCTTATTTATCATCTCTTTAAAAAGTTCAAAAGCTTCAAACTTATAAATCAATAAAGGATCTTTCTGCTCATGAACCGCTAACTGCACAGATTGCTTTAGCTCATCCATCTTACGTAAATGTGTTTTCCAAGAGTCATCAATGATGGCTAGCGTAATGTTCTTTTCAAAATCGGTAACCAATTCCTTCCCGTTACTTTGGTAAGCAAGTTCTAGATTAGTAACTACATTAAGCGTTTTAATACCATCTGTAAAAGGCACTACAATACGCTCAAACTTGTTGGCATTGTCTTCGTAAACCTTTTTTATAACAGGGAATGCAGTTGCTGCATTACGCTCCATTTTGCCTTGATAGTACTTATAAGCTTCAGAGTACACCTTGTTGGCAATATCCTGCACACTCATTTTACTAAACTCATCTTCTGAAATAGGAGATGTTATGGAGAAATATTTTATAAGTTCAAATTCAAAATTCTTGTAGTCGCTTGCTGCCTTATTGGTATCCGCAATAACTTCGCAAGTATCATACACCATATTGGCAATGTCCACTTTTAAACGTTCACCTTGTATAGCATGACGCCTTCTTTTGTAGACTACTTCACGCTGGGCGTTCATAACATCATCATATTCCAAAAGACGTTTACGTACTCCAAAGTTGTTTTCTTCTACTTTTTTCTGTGCACGCTCAATAGATTTGGTCATCATGGAGTGTTGAATTACTTCACCATCTTCCAAGCCCATTTTGTCCATCATTTTAGCCACACGGTCAGAACCGAATAAACGCATTAGGTTATCTTCTAAAGAAACATAAAATTGCGAGCTTCCTGGATCTCCTTGACGACCAGAACGACCTCTTAACTGTCTATCTACACGTCTTGAGTCATGTCTTTCTGTACCTACAATAGCTAAACCGCCAGCTTTTTTAACTTCGTCGGTCAGTTTAATATCTGTACCACGACCCGCCATGTTTGTAGCAATAGTTACAACACCTGGGTTACCAGCTTCGGCAACTACATCTGCTTCTTTTTTGTGAAGTTTTGCATTCAGTACGTTGTGATTTACTTTTCTAATAGTCAACATTCGTGATAACAACTCAGATATTTCAACAGAAGTTGTACCAATCAATACAGGTCTGCCTGCTTGAGATAGTTTAGTGACTTCATCAATTATGGCATTGTATTTTTCACGCTTGGTCTTGTAAATTAAATCGTGTCTGTCATCACGGGCAATAGGTCTGTTGGTTGGTATTTCCATAACATCCAACTCATATATTTCCCAGAATTCACCTGCTTCTGTAACAGCCGTACCGGTCATACCGGAAAGCTTGTTATACATTCTAAAATAGTTCTGTAATGTAACCGTGGCGAATGTTTGAGTAAGCGCTTCGATTTTTACATTTTCTTTAGCTTCAATAGCTTGGTGAAGTCCGTCTGAGTAACGACGACCGTCCATGATACGTCCGGTTTGTTCATCAACAATCATTACCTTATTGTCCATTACCACATATTCCACATCTTTTTCAAAAAGCGTGTATGCTTTTAAAAGTTGGCTCATGGTATGAATACGCTCACTCTTAATTCCAAACTCTTTAAAAAGTTCTTCTTTAAGTTCAGCTTCTTTTTCAATATCTAAGTTCTGATTTTCAATCTTGGCAATTTCTCCGCCAATATCCGGCATTACAAAGAAATCTCTATTTTGCTCACCTGAAATATAATCTACACCTTTCTCGGTAAGTTCAATTTGGTTGTTCTTTTCATCGATAACAAATAACAGGTCTTCGTCTACTTTAGGCATTTCCCTGTTGTTATCTTGCATATAGTAGTTCTCCGTTTTCTGAAGTAACTGCTTAACACCTTCTTCACTTAAGAACTTAATAAGTGCTTTGTTCTTTGGTAGACCTCTATGTACACGTAGTAATAAGAAACCACCCTCTTTAGTATTGCCTTCTTGAATTAGTTTTTTTGCTTCGGCTAAAACCCCTGTTAAGTGATGTCTTTGTTGATTTACAATATCACCAACCTTAGGTTTAAGTTCGTTAAATTCATGACGATCTCCTTCAGGCACGGGACCTGATATAATTAATGGTGTACGAGCGTCATCAACTAAAACTGAATCTACCTCATCTACGATTGCGTAATGATGTGGACGTTGTACTAAATCTTTTGGCGTGTGTGCCATGTTATCCCGTAGATAATCAAAACCAAATTCGTTATTGGTACCATAGGTAATATCTGCGTTGTAAGCAGCTCTTCTTCCTTCTGAGTTAGGGCGGTGATGATCAATACAATCTACTGAAAGACCGTGAAACTCAAAAATAGGAGCCATCCAAGCACTATCTCTTTTTGCTAGGTAATCATTAACGGTAACCAAGTGTGTACCGTGTCCTGACAAAGCATTAAGGTATAAAGGCAATGTTGCTACTAGGGTCTTACCTTCACCAGTATGCATTTCTGCAATTTTACCTTGGTGTAGTGCAATACCACCTATTAGCTGTACGTCATAATGAACCATGTCCCAAGTAACCTCTTTTCCCGCGGCGTTCCATGAATTCTTCCATATAGCACTGTCACCATCTAAAGTTACATAGTCTTTTGAACCAGAAAGTTCGCGATCATATTCTGAAGCGGTAACTTGTATAGTTTTATTTTGAGCAAAACGCTTAGCCGTTTCTTTAACTACAGCAAAAGCTATAGGTAAAATCTCATTAAGAGTAGCTTCACTTACTTTATATGATTCTTCTTTTAGTTTATCTATTTCGGCATAAATATCTTCGTTCTTATCAATATCCGTAGAAGCTTTTACTTCTTCTTCTAATTCACTTATTTTTTTTGTGAATTCGCTGATGTCTTCGGCTATTTTAAGCTTAAAGGTTTTAGTTTTCTCACGAAGCTCGTCATGACTAATTCCTTCTAACTGCTTTTCAAAAGACCTTATCTGTTCTACAAGAGGCTGTAGCTCTTTTACGTCTTTTTCAGATTTATCACCTACAAATACTTTTAATATCGAATTTAAAAAACTCATTTCTAGCTATTTAGTATTAGACCGCCTTTAAGATATTGTAAGCGGAAGGGCACTATAATTACATTGTGCATATGGCGTAGTTCTTTGCAAAAGGTATTCCAGTTTGTAGCCTATGTACATTTCGCCTAAATGCCTGCCAAAATTACATAAAAAAAAAGCCTCGATAGAGACTTTTTTGTTTCAATTAACGTAATATTTCTAATATTCGTCCTCGTTCCAGAGATAATCTTCTTCTGTTGGGTAGTCTGGCCAGATTTCTTCGATGGATTCGTAAATCTCACCGCCCTCTTCTTCCATAGACTGAAGGTTTTCGACGACCTCTAGAGGCGCGCCTGTACGGATTGAGTAATCTATCAATTCGTCTTTTGTTGCGGGTAAGGGTGCATCACTTAAATATGATGCTAGTTCTAATGTCCAATACATTTCAGTTGTTCAATTTAAATTTTTGCAAAAATAATTTTTATAACGATATAGCCAAGGAAATCAGGCTATTTTATTACTATTATTTTTGTATTAATAGTTTGATAACGATGAATTAAACAAATTATTAGAGAAAAGCAAATTAAACTGAAGCAAAAAAATTATAATCGCTCGCTAGTTGTCTTTTTCTGTACTCTCAGGAATCCATTTTATTTCATCTGCTTGTAAGTTTTCTGACAACTTTCGTGCCAGCACAAATAAATAGTCTGATAGTCTGTTCAAAAATAACAGAACGTTCTCGTTGAAAGGTTCATTCTCGTAAAGAAGTGTACTCATACGCTCCGCTCTACGACAAACAGTTCTGGCAATATGACAATATGACACTGTAGTGTGTCCCATGGGAAGGATAAAATGCGTCATTTGAGGTAACGCTTCGTCCATTACATCTATTTCTTTCTCAAGTAATTCAATATCCGTTGCCTTGATTTCATCAATATTCAAACGTTTTTTTCCATTTTTGAGGATTGCTTTCTCTGGATCAGTAGCCAAAATTGCACCTACAACAAATAGATTCTCCTGTATTTTGGTCAAAACCTCCTTAGACCTGCTATCTATCTTTTGATCTCTAACTAGACCTAGCCAAGAGTTTAGTTCGTCTACCGTACCATAACTTTCTATCCTTACGTGGTGTTTTTTAACTCGAGTACCCCCAATTAGGGCGGTAGTTCCTTTATCACCTGTTTTGGTGTATATTTTCATTTTAAGAAATTTACAGTGTATTGGTAGATGGATTTAACGGTCTCGTTCCTTTTCTTCTTTTTTTGGAACTTTTGTAATTATCCATAAATTTTCGGCTTTTACGGTCTTTTGACTGACGGCGGCTATTCATTGATGATAATATATATATAACAGCCACAACTCCTAGAATAATATAAATAGTATAGTTGCTCATAATTGCAATTTAATCTAAAATAAGCGTTTAAATCCGAATTTTAAAATGCTCCTTGGCCTGTTCTTCTCTAAAGAAAACAGCTCCACAATAGAACATATCTACTGTTACCGTTATTTTGGGGTCATTTTTTAATGCTTTCCAAATAGCTTCGGATTGTTTTGATTCATAAATACCGTCTAATAAAAGCAAGGTATTATTGTGAATGTTTTTTTTCGCGGATAAAAGGGTTTCTACTTTAGAAATATTTTTTTTTGATAGATAAATTATATCTGCATCTGCTAGTACAAATTTAGCTTCGGGAAAGTTTTTGTTAATCAACCCTTTTAGCTCTTCTTCATTGTCTTGCAGCATAATCCGCTCTGACTCAAAATAAGCAATGCTTTTAAAAAGCACATTTAAGCTTTTAGAGCTGCTGTACTTTTTTTTGCGATATAAACATTTGGTAACATAGCCATAGATAAAAGGGGAGTGCACCCCATGTTGATTGGTTGCCGAAGGCAAGAATTTCAAGTGTTTTAGCAACTGTTGCACTAGTAACTATTTGTTATTTTGTTTTGACAAAAAGACTTTGAGAACTTGTTTTCGCTTTTGAACAGGTTTATCCTTCCATTAATGCAGAAAGTTCAAACCAACGCTCTGTTTTAGCTTCTATAGCTTCATTAATTTCTTTAAGTTCAATAGAAAGTTTATCTATTTCTTCGCCACTTAGAGAGCTATCTGCAAATTGGTTCTGCACCTTAACTTTTTTTGCTTCTAGTTTCTTAATATCCTTTTCTAAGTTGTTATACTCTTTCTGCTCTAGATAGGGCAGTTTATTCTTAGGACTACTCTTCTTTTGTTCGGTTTTATTTGCCGTTACTTCTTTTATGTATTTGCTTTCTCTTCACGGCTTTCCAATACTTTGCTATCCTCATAAGCACGGAAATCTGAATAATTTCCAGGAAATCTTCAATAACTGCATTTCCTCTGAATATGAAAAGGTGATCTACAATTTTATCCATGAAATACCGGTCGTGAGAGACCACTATTAAACAGCCCGGAAAATCCAAAAGAAAACTTTCAAGAACATTTAAGGTAACGATATCTAAATCGTTGGTAGGTTCATCAAGTATTAAGAAATTAGGATTTTGAATAAGAATCGTACACAGGTAAAGTCGCTTTCTTTCACCACCACTTAATTTGTCTACAAAATCATATTGTTTTTTTCTATCGAAAAGAAAGCGTTCCAAAAGCTGTTGTGCAGAAATTTGTCTACCCTTCATAAGCGGAATGAAATCGCCAAATTCGCGAATGACATCAATAACCTTTTGGCCTTCCTTGATATTTATTCCTTTTTGGGTGTAGTAACCAAATTTAATAGTGTCACCAACTATTACCTTACCAGAGTCTGGTTGGTCTGAGCCGGTTACGATATTTAAAAACGTAGATTTCCCGGTTCCGTTCTTGCCAATAATTCCTATACGTTCTCCTTTCGTAAAAGTATAATCAAACTTATCTAAAATAGGCTTTTCAGGATATGACTTTACAAGTTTGTGGAGTTCAAGAATTTTACTGCCCACACGTTCCATATTTATTTCTAGCTGAATTTCATGGTCATTTCTCCTTTGGCTAGCTTTGTCTTTTATGGTGCTAAAATCGTCTATTCGTGATTTTGATTTAGTAGTACGTGCCTTAGGTTGCTTTCGCATCCATTCCAGCTCTTTCTTGAAAAGGCGTTCAGATTTATGCTGTTCTACAGATTCTTGCTCAATACGTGCCTCTCTTTTTTCTAGGTAGTAAGAATAATTGCCTTTATATGGGTAAAGCTGACCATTTTCTAACTCTATAATTTCATTACATACCCTTTCTAAGAAGTAACGGTCGTGAGTTACCATAAAAAGACTCATGTTCTCTTTTGCAAAATACTCCTCTAACCATTCAATCATTTCAAGATCCAAGTGGTTGGTAGGTTCATCAAGAACTAATAAGTCTGGTTTGTTGATAATGGCATCTGCCAGTGCCAAACGTTTTTTCTGTCCACCAGATAGTAGACCTACGTTCGCATCTAAATTGTCCAATTTTAATTTAGATAGAATTTGCTTGTACAAGGTTTCAAAATCCCAAGCATCAAAACGCTCCATTGCTTCAAAAGCTATCTGATACGCATCTGCATCTTCAGTATTGTGCAATGCTTTTTCGTAAGCATTTATAACTTGGAGTATTTCATTATCCGAGGCAAAAATAGTCTCTTCAACCGTTAAATTGGGGTCAAGATCAGGTTCTTGATCTAAAAATGAAACACGAATGCCCTTCCGGTAATTCACTTGTCCTGAATCCGGGCTATCTAGTCCGGACATTATATTTAGAATAGATGTTTTTCCGGTTCCGTTTTGGCAATCAAAGCAATTTTCTGGCCTTTATTGATACCAAAGGAAAGGTCCTTGAAAAGGACACGTTCGCCATATGATTTGGAAATATTTTCAACAGTAAGTAAATTCATGCAATTATGCGATTTTTGGCTTGTGATATGACCAGAATAAAAATAAATATCGTGCGATAAGGGCAGCCCAAATGGCTAATATCAAAGGAGAAAAAAGTTGTAATCCAAACATCCATAGAATTCCGGAAACAACAATTAAAATAGCTAGAAAAATAGCATACTTCGCAATCCAATTAGGACCTCTTTTTTGGGCAACTATAAAAGCAATGATTAAGTTTGGCGGAAACGCCCATAATATATTAAAATTACCTGCAGTGGCACTGTGGTCTGTAAAGAACCATAGAAAAACAATAAGCAGACCTATAATGCCTGTACTAAAGAAAAGTATAAAGTCTAACCACCTTCTGCGGGTATTATTCTTAAAGTCAAAATAGGTTAATACCAAGATGATAATCAGAAGCACAATTAACCATAGTTCTGGTGAAATAAAGAAGCTAGAGGCACTATCTTCTGAGTTAGCTTCTAGTAAAACTTTGGATTTAGCTACTAAAGGTTGTCCGTTTAATTGAGCAACATCTAATTGCTCCATGATATAATCCGGTAAAAACATATGTTCTTTTGGAGTAGCAATATCATCTATTACAGAGCCCAATGCTAAATCAATACCAAAACCGGACCATGAGTTTATCTTAACCTTTTGCCGTATTAATTGGCGATGGGTATGTAATTCTTTCAGGTAGTTCTTGTCAAAAACAAGTTTGTCTCCGTATACTTCATTTAAAATGTCCCAAATTTTGGTCGCGCAATTGTTATAGAAGAAATCATATTTATAATCTCTATTTTCTGGAAGATAGTTGGTTTCAAGAAAATTGAAAAGCTCTTGGCGTTCGGTCAATGTTAATTGCAATTCTTGACTTCTTACCCAGCGATTTTCGTACTCGTATTCTTTTAGAAAATAAGGAAAACTTTGTCTGGCAAGCGTATAATCTAACTTTCCGCGGACAAATTTCATGTAGAAATTAGGTGTAGTAAAATCAAAAGTGCCATAATTGTAAATTGCATTTATGCCTAAACTAGTATCTTCAATATGAATGGCGCTATGTCCAAAGGTAGAATATAGTTCGCTTAGGGCCGCAGGTAACAACGCTTATCTTAGACAGAGGTGTCAATTCAGGGGCTTGGGAGAATCCCAAAACTGATAAGCTGAAAAGTAATATGAATATGATTTTTTTCAATTGCATTATTAATTTTACTGAATTTCGTTCGGCAAATATCCGAATAAATAATGGTCTGACCTGATTGATGTTAAATTGTATTATTTTTACGCAAAAGCAAATCATTTCATGAAAAAATATATTCCTAACCTAATCACTTTATTGAATGTTTTCTGTGGATGTGTCGCCACCGTTTTTGCGGTATCTAACCAGCTAGAAATGGCGGCATTGTTCGTGTTTTTAGGAATTTTCTTTGATTTCTTTGATGGATTGGCAGCAAGGGTCTTGAATGTTCAAAGTGAACTTGGCGTTCAGTTAGATTCTCTTGCGGATATGATTACCAGTGGTCTTGTACCTTAATTGTAATGTTTCAATTATTAGGAATGTCTACAAGTGGTGGTTGGAATGCTAGCGATGGTGCTGTTTTTTCTTTTGATGGTATATCTGGGTTGCTTCCTTTTCTTGGTTTTTTAATCACCCTTGGTTCAGCATATAGATTAGCGAAGTTTAATATTGATGAAAATCAAGTTTCTTCTTTTGTAGGTTTACCAACTCCTGCAAATGCACTTCTAATTCTTTCGTTGCCATTAATATTACTATATCAGAACAATGATGCTTTGAACGATATTATTTTAAACGAATGGTTTTTGATTTTCATGACGGTGTTGAGCACTTATCTACTGAACGAAAATATTGAACTGTTCGCATTAAAATTCAAAACTTGGAATTTTAAGGACAATGCGCTCCGCTATATTTTTCTTATTGTAAGTGCGGTACTTTTATTAACGCTAAAGTTTTTGGCCGTACCGTTTATCATTGTATTTTATGTGGTAGCCTCTTTGGTTTCTAATCTAGGAACTTCTAAAAGCTAAATTTAGAAGTCAAGTTTCTTTTTACGAAGCTCAAAGTTTTGTCCTAAGTATACCTTACGGACCATTTCATCTGCAGCTAAATCTTCTGGAACGCCTGATTTTAGAATGCCACCTTCAAACATAAGGTATGACCTTTCTGTAATAGCCAAAGTTTCTTGTACGTTGTGATCGGTAATAAGAATACCAATATTCTTGTCTTTTAATTGCGCTACGATACGCTGAATATCTTCTACCGCCACAGGATCCACACCGGCAAAGGGCTCATCTAACAAGATAAACTTTGGGTCTGTGGCAAGAGCACGTGCTATCTCCGTACGTCTGCGCTCTCCACCAGAAAGTAAATCGCCTCGACTCTTACGGATATGTCCTAAGCTAAACTCTTCAATAAGCGACTCCATTTTCATGAGCTGCTCTTTTTTGCTGAGTTTGGTAAGCTGTAATACACTAAGAATATTCTTTTCTATACTTAACTTCCTAAAAACAGAAGCTTCTTGAGCCAAGTATCCTATACCGTTCTGAGCTCTTTTATACATGGGGAAGTTGGTAATGTCTGTTCCATCCAAATAAATCTTTCCTCCGTTTGGCTTTATGAGGCCAACAATCATGTAAAAAGAAGTGGTCTTTCCAGCACCGTTAGGTCCTAGCAAACCAATAATTTCTCCTTGGTTAACTTCTAAAGAAATACCCTTTACCACTTTTCGACCGCGGTAGGATTTCATTATATTTTCAGCTCTTAACTTCATCTTAGAGGTTTCTTATTTTGGATTTTGGAGGTCTTTATTTGGGACGACCAAAAATTAAAGGAACGGTAAACTTTTGGAACAGCCTTGTGTTTACGATTTCTTTAACCCTTTTTCTCTTGCTTTCTCTCGCGCTTGGCTTCTTTTTTAAGTACGATCTTTGAAATATAAATACTTACTTGATATAATACAAGGACGGGAACAGCTACAATAATCTGACTTGCAACATCCGGAGGAGTAATTACCGCCGAAAGAATTAAAACAACTACTAACGCAATTTTTCTATACTTCTTAAGTATTTCTGGTGTAACAACACCTACTTTGGTTAAGAAGTAAATAATTATTGGTAGCTCAAACAGAACTCCACATGCTATTACCGCAGCTCTAACGGTACTGATATATGAGTCAAGGTCAAATTCGTTTAATACAATCTCACTTACTTGGTACGTACCTAAGAAATTGATTGATAATGGAGCTACTACATAGTATCCAAAAAGGACGCCCATGAAAAAGAGAAAAGAAGCTATAAAAATGAAACCTTTTGAATGTTTTCTCTCATTAGGATGAAGCCTGGGCTAATAAATTTCCAAAGTTCATAAAGAACATACGGGAAACTAACAATGAAACCTACCCAAATAGCAGTCCAAATATCGGCAGAAAACTGTCCGCCCATGGTTCTACTCTGTATAGTAAAAGGAAGCTTTTCGGCACAGAATGCAGAGTCAAACCCTAAGGAAGTAGCCACGTCACAGAAGAATCTGTAGGTAGGGAAATCCATTTTTGAGGGGCCAAATATAACGGTGTCAAAAATAAAGCCACTCATTACAAATGCTACTGTTCCCAATATTACTACGGCTAAAACGGACCGTATTAAATGCCATCTTAGTTCTTCTAAGTGGTCTAAAAACGACATTTCGTCGGGAGTCTTCGTGTTTTGGTTTGCCATTATAATATGCCTTCGTTGATCAAGTTGTGCAAATGTACAACACCCATGTATTTTTTACCGTCTACACCCAATAATTGTGAGATACCCTTTTCTTGCATGAGCTCTAATGCTTCAATGGCCAGAACATCTACGGAAATAGTCTTCGGGTTCTTGCTCATGATGTCTTTTGCAGTAAGGCCACTTATGTTATCGTACTTGTTTAGCATACGACGAATATCACCGTCCGTTACAATCCCTACTATTTCATCACCTTCCGTAACAGCGGTCACACCTAGCATCTTTTCTGAAATCTCCACAATAACTTTTTTCACATCTGCATCAACATGTACTTGAGGTTTCTGATTCGTGGCAACAATGTCCGAAACTCTTAAGTATAGGCGTTTTCCCAATGACCCATAAGGATGATATTTAGCAAAATCCTTACTACTAAACCCCTTTAGTTTCAAGAGGCAAATTGCAAGTGCATCGCCCATCACAAGTTGTGCAGTGGTACTGGTTGTTGGGGCTAAATTGTTTGGACAAGCTTCTTTCTCCACGTAGGTATTCAGTACAAAATCTGCTTCATTAGCCAAGTAAGATTCGATATTACCGGTCATGGCTATTAATTTGTTCGTTCCCCTTTTAATAAGTGGAATAAGCATTTTTATTTCTGGAGTACTACCACTTTTTGAAATGCAAATAACAACATCGTCTTCTTGAACGGTTCCAAGATCACCATGAATGGCATCGCCGGCATGCATAAAAATAGCAGGTGTGCCTGTGGAGTTTAGTGTAGCTACAATTTTAGAAGCAATTATGGCACTTTTGCCTATTCCAGAAACTATGACTCTGCCTTTAGACTCAAGAATGCAGTTTACCGCATCTGAAAATTCTTCGTTTAACAAAGTGCCCAAGTTATGTATGGATGCACTTTCTGATTCTATCGTTTTCTTGGCCACTGCAAGAATAGCTTTGCTATCGTTCAAACTATGAGAAGTGTTAAGATTCTATTGTTTTTATGTGCTCGTAATCGATAAATACGACCGTTTTGAATAAAACTATTCAAAAACCCGAATAGTTTCTGAAACTTTGTTTTATATTTAAGATTACAAAATTACATAATCTTGACGTATAGCTAATTTAATACCCTTAAATATATTTTGACTAAATTAGAGTCCCCCGCAACGAAAAGTATGATGTTAAAAAAATTAAGATACAGTTACCTAAAGTTTTTTACGAGATATGGCAAAAGATAAAAATGTTTTGAAAAAAACTGATTTGCATGCCTCGCTAAAAAAATATTTCGGTTTTTCCGAATTTAAGGGTCTTCAAGAAGGTGTTGTAACCAGTCTTTTACAAGGTAACAACACGTTTGCGATTATGCCCACCGGTGGTGGTAAATCGCTTTGTTTTCAACTTCCTGCATTAATGAAAGAAGGCACCGCTATTGTGGTTTCGCCATTAATTGCATTAATGAAGAACCAAGTAGATGCAATAAGAGGAATATCCTCGGAATATGGTATTGCTCACGTACTCAACTCTTCTTTAACAAAAACAGAAGTGAGGCAGGTGAAGCAAGACATTACGGACGGAGTTACCAAACTCCTGTATGTAGCACCGGAATCATTGACTAAAGAAGAGTATATTGAGTTCCTTCAATCCGTAAAAATATCTTTTGTAGCGGTAGATGAGGCACATTGTATTTCTGAATGGGGTCACGATTTTAGACCCGAATACAGAAATTTACGAAGTATAGTCAACAGGTTAGATGAGAATATTGCTATAATAGCACTTACAGCTACGGCTACTCCAAAAGTGCAAGAAGATATTATTAAAAACTTGGGCATTACAGATGCTACAACATTTAAAGCTTCTTTTAATAGACCCAACCTCTTTTATGAGGTACGACCCAAAACAGCCAACGTAGATTCCGATATTATTCGTTTTGTTAAGAAAAACAACGGAAAATCTGGTATTATATACTGTTTGAGTAGAAAACGTGTAGAAGAATTGGCACAAGTGCTTCAGGTAAATGGCGTTAGCGCCGTGCCTTATCATGCTGGTTTTGATGCAAAGACACGCTCAAAATATCAAGATATGTTCTTGATGGAAGATGTAGATGTGGTTGTGGCTACCATTGCTTTTGGAATGGGAATAGACAAACCGGATGTGCGTTTTGTAATTCATCATGATATACCTAAGAGTATTGAGAGCTATTATCAGGAAACCGGTAGAGCAGGTAGAGATGACGGGGAAGGGCATTGTTTGGCATTCTATGCGTACAAGGATATAGAAAAGTTAGAAAAATTCATGTCTAACAAGCCCGTTGCCGAACAGGAAATAGGTAATGCTTTGTTACAAGAAGTTGTTGCATACGCAGAAACATCTATGTCCCGTAGAAAATTTATGCTCCATTATTTTGGTGAAGGATTTGATGAAATCAACGGTCTTGGTGCAGATATGGATGACAATACAAGGAATCCAAAAGAAAAAGAGGAGGCCAAAGAAAATGTTATTAAACTTATTAAAGTAGTGAAGGCTACTCATGAAAAGTTTAAATCTAAAGAAATTGTAAGAACCCTTTTAGGGAAGACAAATGCTTTGATAACATCTCACAAAACTGATGAAAAGCCCGAATTTGGAATAGGGTCGGACAAAGATAAAGAGTACTGGATGGCTTTAATACGCCAGACATTGGTAGCAGGTTTTCTGAAAAAGGAAATAGAACAATATGGTATATTGCGCGTAACCGATAAAGGAAAAACTTATTTAGATGCTCCACAGTCTTTTATGATGACAATGGATCACACGTATACCAAAGAAGGTAACGATGCTATTATAAGCGCTGCAAAAGCAGGTGTTTCTGATGAGAAGTTGCTAAAGCAATTAAAAGACCTTCGTAAAAGTAAGGCGAATAAACTTGGTGTACCTCCGTTTGTTGTTTTTCAAGATCCTTCTTTGGAGGATATGGCAATGAAATACCCTGTTACCCAAGAAGAACTTACTACTATTTATGGAGTAGGTGAGGGTAAGGCAAAGAAGTACGGTAAGCCGTTTATTTCTTTCATAGCGAATTACGTTGAGGAAAATGAAATCATTAGACCAGACGATCTTGTAGTAAAAAGTACAGGAGCAAAATCTGCTCTTAAGCTATATATTATACAAAATGTTGATCGTAAGCTTCCTTTAAGTGACATTGCATCGGCTAAGGGAATTGATATTCCACAGCTTATTAAAGAAATGGAACAAATCGTTTTTAGTGGTACAAGGTTAAATTTGGACTATTGGATTGACGAGGTGCTTGATGAAGATCAACAGGAAGAAATTCATGATTACTTCTTAGAAGCAGAGACCGATGACTTAGAAGACGCTATGAAAGAGTTTGATGGGGATTATGAAGACGAAGAACTCCGACTATACCGATTAAAATTTATTAGCGAAGTAGCTAATTAATTGGTTATACTTTATCTAAAAAGGCAGAAGAGAAAAACACTAATATGTTTTCCTGTTCTGTCTTTTTTTTTAAAGAATTGTTATAATACCGCCTTCTCAAGTAGTTGTAAGCTCATTTTTCTGGCATCCATCTTAGCGGAAATGCCAATAGGAAACGTAAAATTGTTTTCTACGTGGCCAAAGCTCATGCCATAAGCTGCGGGAATTCCCAAGGGTTTAATTCTATCCATAATTACTTCTTTCAAGGTAAAGGAAATAGGGTTTGTAGATTCGTTGCAACCAGCACAAACACCAAATAGAATACCGGCGGCCTTTCTAAAGGTTTTACCTTCTATCAGCTGAGTTAGCATTCGGTCTATTCGGTAAGGAGCCTCCTCTACATCTTCTATACATACTATAGCATCAGTAAAGTCAATTTCGTGTGGCGTACCAATTAAGGCATTAATTAGGGTTAGGCTACCTCCAACTACTTTTCCTGTGGCAGTACCTTCTGTAATAGTGTAACGTTCAAACTCAGGATTCGTAGTAAATTCGGGTTTTAGAAGGGGTTTGTTTTGAATTTCTAATTGCTCCTTTGGAAACAGTACAACTTTTTCCAGTTGATTAATACTGTAGGGGTCGTTTAAAGTACTGCCAACTGGTCCGTGAAAGGTAACAAGCCCTGTTTCTTGTTGAATACCATTCAAAAGAGCCGTGATATCACTAAAACCAATAAAGACCTTAGGGTTTTCTCTTATGCATTCAAAATCTATCATTTGCATGATTCGAGTACATCCGTAGCCACCACGAGCACATAAAATGCCATCAATTTTTTGATCAGCAAACATCTCATTGAGGTCTTTTGCTCTTTCCTCATCTGTGTTGCTCAGATAGCCAAAATTACCAATTATTCGATTTGTATGATAGGGTTTGAACCCCATGGATTTTAAGGTCTCTTTAGCCTCTTCTAAGATGGAGGGTTGAATAGCGTAACCCGGAGCGATAAGAGCAATGGTATCTCCTTTTTTTAACCTTTTTGGTTTTATTGTTGAGGGACTAATGGAAAGGTTACCGTTTGCTATTCCTAGATTGGGTAGTAATGCCGCTGCGGTACTACCTAATGCCGCACCTATAAATTGTCTTCTGTTGGCCATACTTTTAATTTAAGAGTATGAATTTAAATAGAATCATAAAAAAAAACGGCCATTTGGCCGTTTTTGTAAACTATGTTTTTGTTTTTTTCTCAAGGAATGGAAGTTCCTCCATCGGAATTTGCCTTTCTCAATTGGCGTTGAATCTTTTTTATTGCAGATTCAATAGATTTTTCAGGCTCAATAATATTATACTGTCCCCAAAAATCAGGGTCTGCAAAACCAATAGCCTCGTCACTTAAAATAATAGAGGTCTTAATTCTATCCTTAGCCTTCGGGAATTCAGTACTTAGGTTCTTCTTCCAGTCAGTAACAGCCATTTCACAAGTCATGCTATAAACAGAATTAAAAAGACGCTTGTCCCAATTCACTTTAAATTCTAAGAGTACATTACTATAGGAGTAGTACCATTTGCCATTTTTCTCACGATAATCTACTCTATAAGCAACATCAGTAGGCCATACTTGGGCATTTCTCGGTTTTCTTCTTACGAATAGTCTTGCCGCCAAATCTTTGTCCGTAATATTAAGGCTATAAATGGCACTAGTAAGAATTTTATTCTTGGCATCTATGTAAAGCTTACCCTTGTACAAGGGGTCTAAAACTTGTGAATTTTGCTCAAAATTAACCACATATATCAATTTATCATTCACGCGTGTTGAGTGGTCAAATTTAAAGATATAATGGTCCATTGTCTCTGGCGAGAATATATACTCTGGATACTTCATGATATCTACAAAGAGCGCGTTAAAAGGTCCTCCCTGTAGCTTTAAGGCAACTGTGTCTAGTTTATCATAATCCGTACTTTTCCTTGCCTTGTAAAGTTTTACGCCATCTTTTTTAAGAGAGGTGTATGGTGTCTTATAAATGTTGACAACAGCTTCTGAAAGCGATACGTTTTTTCTGCGTTTTTTGATTGTTTCCCTATAAAAAGCAGTCATAAGAGTAGGGTCGTCAAAATAATTTTCTCCCTTTCTTTTAAGTACATCACGTACCAAGGCTTCGGCATTTTTTGGCACTTCAATATCAACCCAGGAAGTTCAGTGATGGAAATATCCATCATAATTTTGTTCTTCTCTTTATTGAGTTGTGCTAAGGAGATGGTTTTTGTGCTATAGCCAAGAAAGGATACAATAACATTTGCATTGGAGGCATCTTTAGGAATTTTTATAGAGAATTCACCTTCCGCATTGGTAATTGTGCTTATGTTGGATTCTTCTATGGCCAGCGAAGCAAACACCAAAGGTTTTTTTGTTTTGGAATCTAGAACCTCGCCTTTATATAAAATGAATTCAACTTCTTGTTGCGTCTCATCCTGAAAGAAAGCTGAAGCATTATGAGTTCCTGTAATCATGCCCAATAGCATTATAAAAAATGCCATGAACATGAAATTTGGGGTATTCTTTTTTTGTTTGTGTATCATGACGTTATGTTTTAAGGACATATTTTTGTCGTTCTCTCTAAGTTAATGATTTTTAGCTAAATACGAGCGCTGAAATCAATTTATATTTTGAGATATAAAGTGTTGAAATAAGGTTGTTTAACCCCTAGAAAGGGTCTTTATATTAGTTTTTTGGTTTATAAGGAGATTATCCATCTATGAAGAAGGTATGGACTCTATATGGAAATAAACCTATTTCTAGAAATGCGTTTTTGATGAAGAAGATACAAGTCTATTTATCTCTTTTAGCTCAACTTCTGTTAAGTCTCGCCATTTGCCAACGGGAACATCTAATTTTATGTTCATAATACGAATACGTTTTAGGCGCTGTACATTGTAATCTAGATACTCGCACATGCGTCTAATTTGTCTATTTAGACCTTGCGTTAGTATAATTTTGAACTCGTATTTACCAATTTGCTCAACCTTGCACTCCCGCGTCACGGTGTCTAGAATAGGAACACCTTTTTGCATGCGTTCTACAAAATCTGGGGTTATAGCTCTATCAACAGTAACCAAATATTCTTTTTCGTGGTGGTTACGCGCTCTAAGAATTTTGTTGACGATATCTCCGTCATTGGTTAGAAGAATGAGTCCTTCACTAGGTTTGTCTAATCTGCCAATAGGAAAAATACGTTTTGGGTAGTTGATATATTCAATTATATTGTCTTTTTCAACTTTGGTGTCCGTAGTACAGACAATGCCAATAGGTTTGTTAAAAGCAAGGTAGACCGGTTTTTCTTTTGGTTCAGATATTAATTTACCATCTACATGAACTTCATCCCCTTCGGTAATTTTTGTGCCCATTTCCGGCACTGTACCGTTAATAGTAACGCGACCTTGGTCAATTAATTTGTCCGCCGCACGACGTGAACAATAGCCAACTTCACTTAGGTATTTATTAATTCGGGTCTGTTTGGGTTCTTGCACGCTTTTGTATTTTAAGAATGCAAATTTACAGGATTCTAGATTGGTAAACTAACAAGAAGTATTTTAGGTTGATTAGAATATCAGTTCAACTTATAAAAACTATTTTTTGGCCATCATCCTTAAAGTAAACCATCCTAAAACCACAATAACAGCACCCATAACTAACCAAAGCCAGACTTTACTTTCAAAAAGCGGTTTTTTTAGTGTCTTTTTAGGCTTTGAAATTTCTTCTGTATTTCCTAAATCTATAGAAGAAGCATTTTCTGGAACTGCAGAGGCGATTTGCTGAATGTCATATTTAGGTAGTTGAGCATTTTTGTTGCCGTAAACTAAAAAATAATCAGCAGGATTATCAAAACGGACTAGCAACTGGTGAGTATATCCTTTTGCTACTGCCGATTCTATTTGTAAAGCTTGATTATCATTATTCTGAATAATTAATCTCAATTTTTGTGCTAGGGTACTAGCAAATTTAAAACCTATTGTGTCTACAGAAGATAAAGTGCCACGATAAAGGTTATTGTAGGTGTATTTAAGACCTTTCTCAGTTGTAACACTGTCCGATATATATTGCAGTGTCATAGGTCTGTAATAATCCACCTTGTCAGAAATATTCAATTTTAAGAAGCTTAGTGGTAACCTTTGGTTTAAGTCAATATCCACCACTGTGGTCTTGCCTTTTTGCTTTATGTTCATAAAGGTAGTAGGGTAGGTGTTATATGAAGCGCCTAGAGAACCGTCCAAACTTATTTTTGCCTGTTTTAATTCTGGTTTTACTTTGCTTTTAACGAGTAAGCGGTAATATTTGTATTTAGATTGTGGCAAGTTTAGTGTGCTGAAAGTATAGTTGGTTTGCTCATTTTTTATGGAAAGAATACGATAATCATCTAGTATTTGAAACCACTCGTTTTGCGTTTGACTTCCTTCTAAAACAATGTTCCAATTAAAGTTAGTTTGATTGAATTCTAGGTCGATTTTATTTATGGGTTCCGTAGAGGGGACTTCATAAGTAAAGTAATAACCGTCTTTGTTGGAAGCACTATTCAAGAGTTTAAATGCAATCTCTTTTTTATTATTTTTTTCGGAAGCTACTTTTAGAATATAAGGAGCTTCAAGAGTGTCACTTTCAGTAATACCATAAATGCGTATGTCAGAAAGGTTGTCATTGGTATTGTGAAATCTTATGGTTAGGTAAAGTCACGGTATGCCATTGCTCGGAAATTCCTTTTAATTCTTGTTTGTACTCATACGTAGAGAGTTGGCCAAAAGCCATAGTGCAAGACCACAATCCGAAGAAAATAAGAAGTTTATTTTTCAGTTTCATCCGAAATAACATTTTTGTATTTATTGTAAAGAAATGAAATGATAAGTAACAGCACGCCAAGCAAAACCAAAACAATGGTTTTTGAAATGGTATTTAACGATGCAATATCATATAAAAACAGTTTAGCAAGTGTGACGCCAAATAATGAAATAGCACCAATACGAAGGTATTTTCGTTGCTTGTAGATGCCCAAACTAATTAGGAATAGGGCATAAACACCCCAAAGTATACTAAGGCCTAACTTGTAAGATTGGTCAGAACCGGCAAGGTGCATCCAATTCAACAATTCACTGCTAAGAATCCATAGGATAGAAATATGAGTGATAATTTCAACAGGAATCTTTAGGTTTACATTCATAAAAGCCTGTTTGGAAAGCTTTGTCAAAGTAATCAATAAGATAGTGAAAAAGGCAAATGAGATGTAGCGTATGCCAATATTCATGATGCCAATTTCATAATATTCAGAAAGTGCACGGTCTATATAACTATCACGAAGTTCACTTAAAATGTACAAACCGGCAGTTAGAAAAAAGAAACTTACCGCTACGCCCATCACCAAGTTACTAATACCTAAAACTCTATTTTTAAGTTTTTTGATGTTAACAAAAGCCAATATGGTCAGGAATAAAAAGGTGTAATTGAAAAGCCAGATAAATCCAAAATCCTGTAGGTCATAATTATGCTCACCATAACTATACGTATCACTCGGGTTCAGATTCACTTCAGATTCTCCAAACAAGTTTTTCCAGTACTGCTCAATTTCTAGGTAAAACGCCATATAAGAAACAAACAACAAGATTACCGGTATTACAAAAGACATTATCACGGGCAGTTTAGAGGCTGGTTTTCCTTCTAAAGAGATACTATGTTTTTGATTTATCCAATTGATAAAACCAAAAGCAGCTAAAAATAATGCCGATGTTAGAAAATAACTATTAAATATAGGTGTCAATTCGGTGGTGGAATAGTAACCTCCGTAACCCATTCCCCAATCTTGAGTTAGACTTAGGAGTGCCAATATCATCAGTGGGTATGAAAGGTATTCGTAAAAGGAAACTCCTTTGGTACGACCAATAAAGAAAAGTAGTGCAGCCTGTAATGTCCACAACAAAGTAACCCAGTTGCCATCTAATTGTACGGGCGCAGCAATTGTTATAAATACAAGTACCAATCCTGAAACGAGATGAAAAAGGTTTCTATCCGCTAGTTTTTTCTTGAATAATATAACGCAAACGACAAAGTGAATGATAGCATTAACTAGAGTAAAAGCACCAAGTAAGTCTTTACCGGTTTCGTGGTTTGCTAAAAGACTGAAGCCAAGACCGTAAAAAATAAAAGAATTTAAAAGCAGCAACACCACGTCGCTCTTCAAGAATTTTTCTTTTCTAATAAGTTTATAGGCTAAAACCGCAGTATAAAAAATGACAAAGAATACGGTTAAGTAAATGAAAGCCAGAGCAAAATGTTCTGTTTCCTCATAGGAGAAAAACATCCATGAGCTATATATCAAATAAGTGAAGATAAATGCTGAATAGAAAAGGGGTTTCCAGTATTTTTTAAAGGAAATAACCAGAATGCCCACATTAATAATTGCCATGTAAGCAAACAATGTAGCTACATTTCCTGAGTTGTTACTCAGTAGAAATGGAACGGCATAAGCACCTACCAGACCAATGTGAGCGATAACCTGCTTGTTGTAGTTCAATGCCGCAACAACTCCAAAAATTGTAAAAACAAGCATTAAGGCGAAAGCCATTAATTGCGGGAACAGGTCATAGAAACTGTAGGCAGCAAAAGTTATGAAATAAAGAATGGCAAGGGCACCACTCACAAGAACGGCACTGTAATTTTCGTATTTGGCTTTTAGTTTTATTCCGAACCCTAAAAGACCTAAGCCAGCTAAGTACCCTAAAATTATACGGGTAAGCGGACTTATTAATTCATTCTCAATAGAATATTTTGCGCCAATAGCAACACCTATTACGGTTATGGCTATACCAATTTTATTGATGAGGTTTTCTCCAATAAATTTTTCAAGATTTGATTTTCCTTTTGGTTTTTTAACTTTTTGGGGAGCTGCAGGTTGCGCAGCGGTAGCTTCAATAGGAGTTTCAATTATTTCTTGAACAACTGCTTGTTCAATTTCAACAGTTTCTAGAACTTCCTTAATTTCTGGAATTTCAGAAACAGGTTGCGGTATTGTTTTTTCTGATGCTAGTTGGTCAGGCCGAAGTTTTTTTAAGTCTTCAATTTTATGGTAAAGCTTCATTAATTCTTTGGCGAATCCTTCTTGTTTACTAAGAAGTAATTCAAGCTTTTGGTGAAGCTGGTCAATTCGGTCTTGGTGGTCTGACATGTTAAGATTACTTTTTTCAAGGCTCAATAGACTGTTTTGAAGCTATAGAACTAGCTTATATAACGAGAAATGAAGTAATTTATTGACAGGAGCCCAACATATATTCAAGAACAATTAAAGTAGGTGCGCTCTGATTATAGTTAAGAAAACAGCGCTTATTCAATCAGACTAGCGCCAACGGCTAAGTATGTTGCAGGATGTTATTGTTTTCGCTTTAGCTCGTAAGCATACAACTGTCTGCCTAGTTCCGCTAAAAACGGTATGCCTACTTCCTCGTATTCGTAGGTGTCATCATTAAAAATACCGTTCTTATTGACTAATAAGGTCGCGGTAATCATAAATTCTACGTTATTTTCTGTGTCTTTAATGTAAGCGCAATCAGTTAAGGTGCCATAAGCAACCCCTACTTTATTATAGATTTTAATATTTTCCGGAATGTTCTCTTTTTTATCCCCATAAATAAAGAACTTACAATAGCTGTCATTGTACTCTTTAGAGTCGTAACCAATTTTTCTTGGTACAGTGTACATAGTGCTTAACAGAAAATTACGCTGCTCTTCACTCATATTAAAACGTTCATTTTCTGCAAAAGTCTCCGGAAAGATAATTCGTTTAAGAAGAGCATCTTGGGTTTCAATAGGATAGTAGTTTTTTAGACTAAAATCAAAAGCTTCCGTCATAAGGGAATCTTCTTCATAGAAACCCTTTCCTTTCTTTATGTTTTTAAGCTTTAATGGTTTTGGGTACGTATTTATTTTTTTTGATAGCATACGTACAGTGCTATCATTTTCATATATAATTAAAGGTTTCGTAGTTGCGTTGTCATCATCACTACCTAGTCTTTGCCATATCCTAATAGGAGCAACTCCTGTGCGTCTTAAAACGGTATTGATGGTGTCTTGCCCTAAGAACTCAATTAATCTATTGTTTGCATCGTTATCGCTAACTGCAAATATCTGGGAAATAACTTCTGAAAAGGTAGTTTCAATAGAATCGCCCTCAACATAAAAGCGGGTGTTGAGACTTAGAGAATCCATCTGGTTCAAGCGGCTAAGTGCTACAACTGCTGTTGGCAGTTTTGCGGTGCTAGCAGGGTAAAAATAATTACTGGAATCTACCTGAAAATCAAAATCAGTGAAGTGAACTTCGTCACCTGTTCTATTTATCTGGGTATATCTTATCTGAACTTCATGTTGATCAAGGCTGTCCATCACCCTTTTTATTTTTGGGGTGGTAGAAGTCAGTATGGCCTCCAACGGGTCACCTGTTTGCCGTTGTTCTTGTTTTTGCTGTTGCTCTTGTTTTTGAGGAGAACAGGAAACAAATATTAGTAAACTTAAAACTATAAAGAGACCTTTTCTAAACATGCGTTTTAATAGAAATTTAATATAAGGGAGTTCGTCTATTAGCTTTCTGCCGGTTCAACATAGACTTCTCCACGATGCGGTTTAAGGGCATCTCTAACTGGTATCATTTCTGCTTCGTCAACCACCATAAAAGCTATGCTGTGCATATCATTAAAATCTTGAGAACCAGTAATGTCAAGATTCGTTTTTTTAATTGCGATAAATTCTTTTAGGTGAATTACATGATGTTCCGCGGTTTTTTGTGCGGCCGGACCCCTAAAATCCCATATCAGTTTTAATTTTCTGCTCATAAAATAAGTGTTCTGCGTTCTTTATATTTATTAAAGCGATTCCAATTTAGGTTATTACAATGATTCTTAACTAAGTTTTCGACGAAATTGAAATAACCACTGGGCAAAAGTAGTATCGTTTAAATTAAAACAAGCTTTCCTAGACAGCAATTTTAAAACAAGGCTCAAAGTGTAGGTAACGGATTACAGGTAAAATTAAAAAATCGGTTAAGACTTAAGAGTCTATTGCCCACCGTAGTAGATTTGCTATTTTTGCTCCATGAAATTAAATTTAATACCATTGCGCCGCCTAATTTATTGTTCGGCTATTATGGGCTTAGTATCCCTTTTTGTTGGCTGCGGTTCTTTCTTGACAAAAGATGAACCTGGGTTTTTAGCCCGTGTAGGGGAGAATTATTTGTACCGCGATGATGTGGCTAAATTATTGGCTAAAGGTATTTCAAAAGAAGATAGTGCTTCTTTTGTGACGAATTATATTAATAATTGGGCATCAAAACAATTGTTGTTGGACAAGGCCAAAATTAATCTTCCGGAAGAAAAATTGGCGGAATATGATGCATTGGTAGCAGATTATCGCATAGACTTATATACAAGAGCATACAAAGAAGCATTGGTGCAACAGGGAGGAGATACTGTAATCAGCAGTTCTCAGTTGAACGGTTTTTATGAAAGGGAGAAAGAGAATTTTAAACTTAAAGAAAAAATAGTAAAGCTTAGGTTTGTAGAGTTGCCCAAACAATTCTTGAACCAAGATGATGTCATAAGTAAATTGAAGCGCTTTAAGAAAAATGATATCGCATATTTAGATTCTATTGGAGTGCAGTTCAAGAAATTAAACTTCAATGACTCCATCTGGGTAAGTGCTACTAGAATTATAGAGGAAATACCTCCATTGACCTTTGAAAATGCCAACAAACACCTAAAAAAATCACAATTTTTTGAGTTGGAGGATGCAAACGGGGTATATTTGGCAAAGGTTACCGACGTACTTGATGTTAATGATGTCGCTCCACTGTCTTTTATTGAACCAACAATTAAACAGGTTCTGTTAAGTAGAAGAAAACTCGATTATTTACGAAAACTGGAAACAGAAATTATAGATGAGGCTATTAAAGAAAAAGAATTTGAAGTTTATGAGTAAACTGAATAAGTTTGTTGTCATTTTAGGGTGCTTTTTAATCACAGGAAGCATATTTGCTCAGGAAACCGAAGAAGAAGTAACTGAAACAGAAGAGGTAATTGAAAACGTGGAAGAATCTACTGAACCTCTATTAGAGGCAGAAGCAAGTATTGAAAAAGATTCGACTAAACCAGCTGTAAATTTCAAGAAAATTAAGTTAGATGGTATTTCCGCCGTTGTAGGTGACTACGTTATTTTGGAATCGGATATCGAAAAAACTTTAATCGATTTAAAAAGTCAAGGAGTTTCTACTGCAGATGTTACCCGTTGTGGACTTTTAGGGAAGTTAATGGAAGATCGTTTGTATGCCCCCATAAGGCTGTACAGGATAGTCTTTTAGTTTCAGATGATGAGATTGCCGCTACTACCGATCGTCAAATTCAATCTTTTGTACAGCAGACCGGTTCTATGGAAAAGCTTTTGAAATTCTACAAAAAGGAAGATGAAGCTAGTCTTCGTGAAGACATCAATAAAATTAACAAGCTACGCATGCTTTCAGAGAAAATGCAGTCTAGTATTGTTGAGAAAATAGAAATTACACCAGAAGAAGTTCGTCAGTTTTTTAGCAAGATTCCAGAAGATGAGCGTCCTGTTTTTGGTGCCGAAATGGAAATTGCACAAATCGTAAAATCTCCAAAACCTACTGAAAAAGAGGTAGAGGAAGTTGTAGGTAAGTTAAACAAGATAAAATCTGATGTTGAAGATAACGATGCAAGTTTTAGTGTAAAAGCTATTTTGTATTCGGAAGATCCAGGTTCAAAATCAAAAGGTGGTTTTTATAGCATAACTAAAGACACAGGGTTTGATAAGACCTTTAAGGATGTAGCTTTTAGTTTGGCAGAAGGGGAAGTTTCAGAGCCTTTTGAAACTCAGTTTGGTTACCACATTATTTTTATCGAAAAAATAAGAGGTCAAGAATTAGATTTACGTCATATTCTTATGCAACCTAAAATTTCTCAAACAGCTTTAGATGAAGTAAAGACAGAATTGGATACAATTCGTAAGCATATCATGGAGGGGAAATATTCCTTTGCGGATGCTGCTCGTAACTTCTCAGATGAAAAAGAAACTAAGTTTGATGGTGGTCTTCTGAGAAACCCAACAAATTTTGATTCTCGTTTTGAGTTAACAAAAATGGATCCGACACTTTACAACCAAGTGCGTAGTCTTAAGGATGATGAAATCTCATACCCTTTATTGGAAGAAGATCCTAGAGGTGGAGGTCCCAAGTATAAAATACTAAAGGTAACTAACCGGTACGATGAGCATACCGCTGATTTTTCTAAGGATTATATAAAAATTCAACAATTAGCTAAAACGGAAAAACAGTACAATGCCATTAAAGAATGGATGGACGACCATATAGAAGACACCTATATTAGTGTGAACGAAGACAACAAAGACTGTGATTTTGCCAATAACTGGGTAAAGGATTAAGTTTATGTCAGACGTTCAGGCAATAAATAATCTCGTTGAAAAAAACATAAGGCACTCAAAAAAGAAATTGCCAAGGTCATTGTTGGCCAAGATGCGGTAATAGACCAAATTCTTTTAAGTATCTATACGGGAGGACATTCTTTGTTAATTGGTGTTCCTGGATTAGCAAAAACCTTAATGGTGAATACTATAGCCCAAACTTTAGGTTTGGATTTTAAACGTATTCAGTTTACTCCTGATTTAATGCCAAGTGACATTCTTGGTAGTGAGGTTCTTGATCAAAACCGGAATTTTAAGTTTATTAAAGGGCCTATTTTTGCAAATATCATCTTGGCAGATGAGATTAACCGTACGCCACCTAAAACTCAGGCAGCCTTGCTTGAAGCCATGCAGGAGCGTTCAGTAACCATTGCTGGACAACAACATAAATTAGAACTTCCCTTTTTTGTTCTAGCTACTCAAAACCCTATAGAGCAAGAAGGTACTTACCCGCTTCCTGAAGCGCAGTTAGACCGTTTTATGTTCGCAATAGAGTTGAAGTACCCTACTATTGAAGAAGAAATACAAGTTGTTAAGAATACAACTTCGGACCGTTCAGTAAATATTCAGGCTTTGTTTAATGCCAAAGAAATATTGGAGGTTCAACAACTTGTTCGCCGTATTCCGGTTCCGGATAATGTTGTGGAGTACGCTGTTAAATTGGTAAACTCTACCCGGCCTAATCTTGAAACGGCAAGTGATTATGTAAAGCAATATATAGATTGGGGAGCAGGACCAAGAGCTTCTCAAAATCTTGTTTTAGCAGCTAAGGCACACGCGGCAATAAATGGTAAGTTTTCACCAGATGCCGAAGATGTTCAAGCAGTCGCTACAGGTATTTTGAGACATCGCCTTATCAAAAACTATAAAGCAGAGGCCGAAGGTATTTCGGAAGAAGTTATTATTAGTAAATTACTATAGCCAAAATTACCGAATCTTTAAAAACTATCTGGTTTTTTGCCTTTCTTCCTTTAGTTCGTGCAAGCATAAAGCAATCTATTGATCAATTTCCCAAAAGGGAGCGAATCCTAAGGTATAAATTTTATTTACGCCTCTTAATTTCTTAATTTTACGGGATTGCAATAACTTAAACGAACAGCATAAGATATTGGTAGGGTCATAAGGAGATATACCTGTTTGGTCCAGCATATAATCAATGTTGTTGCTTAACTTTTAATTTTAGCTGTGAAAATTTTTTATACAAGTCTTCGGAGAGGAATTCTAGGAAATTCCGACTACTCGGTTATAGCTAATTTAACACTCAAACCATTTATTAAATGAGCATTTATAAAGATTATCTTAAGGAGATCGAAGACCGTAAAGTTCAAGGACTTCATCCAAAACCAATTGATGGAGCTGAATTACTGAGTAAAATCATTGAGCAAATTAAAGATGTTGATAATGAGTATAGAGAAGGTTCTCTTAACTTTTTTATCTATAACGTTTTATGGTACTACGAGTGCTGCTGGTGTTAAAGCAAAATTTTTAAAAGAAATTATTCTTGGTGAATCAGTAGTGAAAGAAATCACACCTGCATTCGCTTTGGAACAATTATCTCATATGAAGGGTGGTCCTTCGGTAGAGGTATTGTTGGATATAGCACTAGGGTCTAATGTTGCTTTGGCAAAAGAGGCCGCTGAAGTTCTGAAAACGCAGGTTTTCTTGTATGAAGCAGATACTGCTCGTTTGGAAGAGGCCTTGAAAAATGGAAATACCATTGCTAAGGATATTTTAGAAAGTTACGCTAAGGCGGAATTCTTTACGAAGTTACCGGATGTAGAAGAAGAGATTAAGGTAGTAACCTATATTGCTGGTGTTGGTGATATCTCTACAGATTTATTGTCACCGGGAGGTGATGCACATTCAAGATCAGATCGGGAGTTACACGGTCAGTGTTTATTTGAGCATAACAAAGACATGCAAAATGAGTTGTTGGCTTTAAAAGAGCAGCATCCAGATAAGCGTGTTATGTTAATCGCTGAGAAAGGGACTATGGGAGTTGGTTCTTCCAGAATGTCAGGAGTAAATAATGTAGCGTTATGGACGGGTGTTCCTTTTAGCAAATATGTGCCATTTATTAATTTTGCTCCAGTAATTGCTGGTACAAATGGAATTGCACCAATTTTCTTAACAACAGTTAGTGTAACTGGGGGTATTGGTATTGATTTAAAAAACTGGGTAAAACAAAAAGATGCTGATGGAAATACAATTGTAGATGCAGATGGCGAACCAGTTTTAAAGCAAACGTATTCGGTTGATACAGGTACAGTATTAACAATTAATACAAAGACAAAAAAATTATACAAAGACGGTGAAGAGTTAAAAGATATTTCTGCTGCATTAACGCCACCAAAAATGGAGTTTATTAAAGCAGGAGGTTCTTATGCCGTAGTTTTTGGTAAAAAACTACAAACTTTAGCTTGTAAAATATTAGGAATAGATATTCCAGAAGTTTATGCAACTTCTAAAGAAGTTTCTATTGAAGGACAAGGTCTAACAGCTGTTGAAAAAATATTCAATAAAAATGCTGTTGAAAATACATAAGGCAAAACGTTACATGCAGGCTCTAATGTTAGAGTAGAAGTAAATATTGTAGGTTCACAAGATACTACAGGTTTAATGACATCTCAAGAATTAGAGATGATGGCAGCTACTGTTATTTCTCCAATTGTTGATGGGGCTTACCAATCAGGATGTCATACGGCTTCAGTTTGGGACGATAAGTCTAAGGCTAACATTCCAAGGTTAATGAGTTTCATGAACGACTTTGGTTTAATTACCGGTCGTGATCCTAAAGGAAAATACTTTCCCATGACAGATGTTATTCATAAAGTATTGAATGATATTACTGTTGGTGACTGGGACATCATTATTGGTGGAGATTCTCACACCCGTATGTCCAAAGGTGTTGCTTTTGGAGCAGATTCAGGAACAGTTGCCTTAGCACTTGCTACGGGAGAAGCTACAATGCCAATTCCAGAATCGGTAAAAGTGACCTTTAAAGGACAAATGAAGTCGTATATGGATTTCCGTGATGTGGTTCACGCTACACAATCTCAGATGTTAAAGCAATTTGGTGGAGAAAACGTATTCCAAGGTAGAATCATTGAGGTTCATATTGGAACGCTTACTTCAGATGAAGCCTTTACTTTTACAGATTGGACTGCAGAGATGAAAGCAAAAGCATCTATCTGTATCTCTGAAGATGATACATTAATTGAGTCATTAGAGATTGCAAAAGGTCGTATCCAAATCATGATTGATAAAGGAATGGACAATGCTAATCAAGTACTTAAAGGTCTTGTTGATAAAGCAAATACAAGAATTACTGAACTTAAAACGGGAATTAAACCTGCTTTAAGGCCAGATGCCAATGCTAAGTATTATGCAGAAGTTATTATTGATTTAGATGAAATTGCTGAGCCAATGATTGCTGATCCAGATGTGAACAATGAAGATGTTTCTAAGCGTTATACGCATGATAACATTAGACCATTATCTTACTATGGTGGAACTAAAAAAGTAGATTTAGGTTTCGTTGGATCTTGTATGGTTCATAAAGGAGATATGAAAATCTTGGCTCAAATGTTAAAGAACATTGAGGCACAACAAGGTAAGGTTGAATTTAAAGCACCTTTGGTTGTTGCTCCTCCAACATATAATATTGTTGATGAGTTAAAAGCAGAGGGAGATTGGGATGTTTTAGTTAAGTATTCTGGTTTTGAGTTTGATGATAGTGCACCAAAAGGTTTAGCTCGTACTAAATATGAAAACATGTTGTATTTAGAGCGTCCAGGTTGTAACCTATGTATGGGTAATAGGAGAAAGCAGAACCAGGAGATACGGTAATGGCCACTTCAACACGTTTATTCCAAGGAAGAGTTGTAAAGGACTCTGGTGAGAAAAAAGGGGAGTCTTTATTGTCCTCTACACCAGTAGTAGTGTTGTCTACAATTTTAGGTAGAACTCCAACTTTAAAAGAGTATGAAGCAGCTGTAGACGGTATAGTGTTAACTAAGTTTAAGCCATCTCAAAAACAATTGGTACAATAATTCAAATTTTTTATTATAATCCAAAAGCCTGAGTCGATGACTCAGGCTTTTTTCATTTGACCTTTTACATACTCAAAAACCTATTTTTAGATTAGTTTCTAAAGACTGTTCTCAAGGAAAAAAATCTTTTTTATAATCATTCTATATTTCCTAGGCCTTTCCTATTAATTATTGTACATTTTGTATCTTGTACTATCAAAAATAGAATAACAAAATTTATAAATAGACTTTATGGCATTTGATATTGATATGATCAAAGGGGTGTACGCGAATATGGCCGAGCGTGTTGATAAAGCACGTGAGATTGTAGGTAAACCGCTTACCCTTTCAGAGAAGATTTTATATTCTCACTTGTGGGACGGAAACCCTAGCAAAGCATTCAAAAGGGGGAAAGATTATGTGGATTTTGCTCCAGATCGTATTGCTTGTCAAGATGCTACGGCGCAGATGGCTCTTTTGCAGTTTATGCAAGCAGGAAAGCCAAAGGTAGCTGTGCCTACTACGGTACACTGTGATCACTTAATACAAGCAAAAAACGGTGCTGTTTCAGATTTAAAAATAGCGAACTCTACAAGTGCAGAGGTTTTTGACTTTTTAGAGTCTGTTTCTAACAAATATGGTATTGGTTTCTGGAAACCGGGAGCAGGTATCATTCACCAAGTAGTACTTGAAAATTATGCATTTAGGAGGAATGATGATTGGTACCGATTCTCATACAGTTAACGCTGGTGGTTTAGGTATGGTTGCTATTGGTGTTGGTGGTGCAGATGCCGTAGACGTTATGGCAGGCATGGCTTGGGAGCTTAAATTCCCTAAGCTTATAGGTGTAAAATTAACAGGTAATATTTCTGGGTGGACTTCTGCTAAGGATGTTATTTTAAAAGTTGCTGGTATCTTGACTGTAAAAGGTGGTACAGGAGCAATTATAGAATATTTTGGAGAAGGTGCTAAAAACCTTTCTTGTACCGGTAAAGGTACTATTTGTAATATGGGAGCAGAAGTAGGAGCTACTACGTCTACATTTGGTTATGATGAGTCTATGGAGCGTTATTTACGTGCTACGGATCGTAATGACGTTGCAGATGCTGCAAACCAAGTAAAAGAATACTTAACTGCAGATGCAGAGGTGTATGCTAATCCAGACCAGTATTTTGATGAGGTTATAGAAATTAATTTAGATGAGTTAAGACCTCATTTAAACGGACCTTTTACTCCAGATTTAGCTACGCCAGTAGGTGAGCTAGGTGAGAAGGCTAGAGCTAACGATTGGCCGTTAAAAGTAGATTGGGGATTAATTGGTTCTTGTACAAACTCATCTTACGAAGATTTAACTAGAGCTGCGTCTATAGCTAAACAAGCTGTTGATAAAAAAATTAAGCCAAAATCAGATTTTGGTATCAATCCAGGTTCAGAACAAATTCGTTTTACTGCGGAGAGAGATGGTATTCTAGAGGTTTTCGAAAATCTAGGTGCTACAATTTTCACCAATGCTTGTGGGCCATGTATTGGTCAATGGGACAGAAGTGATGCAAAAGGTGATGAGAAAAACACAATTGTACACTCGTTTAACCGTAACTTCTCTAAAAGAGCAGATGGTAACCCAAATACACATGCATTTGTTGGTTCTCCAGAAATGGTTGCTGCAATAGCAATATCCGGTCGTTTGGATTTTGATCCAATGAACGATACGTTACTTAATGAAGATGGCGAAGAAGTTAAATTAGATATGCCATTAGGTATAGAGTTACCTCCACAAGGTTTTGCTGTAGAAGATGCTGGTTTCTTAGCTCCTGATGCAGACGGTTCCGGTATAGTGGTTAAAGTTTCTCCTGACTCGGAAAGATTACAATTGTTAGAGCCATTTACTCCAATTAAAAACGAAAGTTTGATGGGTGCTAAATTGCTTATAAAGGCTTTTGGTAAATGTACAACAGACCACATTTCTATGGCAGGTCCTTGGTTACGTTTCCGTGGTCATTTAGATAACATTTCTAATAACTGCTTAATTGGTGCAGTAAATGCATTTGGTAAAAAGACAAACTTTGTTAAAAACCAATTGACAGGTGAGTATGCAGGTGTACCGGATACGGCACGTGCGTACAAAGCAGCAGGAGTACAGTCTATAGTTGTTGGTGACCATAACTACGGAGAAGGTTCTTCTCGTGAGCACGCAGCTATGGAGCCAAGACATTTAGGTGTTGCGGCAGTAATAGTAAAATCTTTTGCTCGTATACATGAGACAAACTTAAAGAAACAAGGTATGTTAGGTTTGACATTTTCTAATGAAAGTGATTATGATTTAATACAAGAGGATGATACTTTCAACTTCTTGGATATAGCTGAATTTGCTCCAGACAAGCAGTTGACTATAGAAATAGTTCATGCAGACGGAAGTAAAGACACTATTAAAGTGAATCATACCTATAATGATGCACAAATAGCTTGGTACAGAGAAGGTTCTGCATTGAACGTTATTAAAAAGGAAAATGCAGCCTAAGCAATATTGATATAGTATCTAAAAGCTCCCGTTAATTAGCGGGAGTTTTTTAGTTTTGGACCTATTCACAATTTCTATGAAAAGAAAAACTTTTTTTACGCTTATTATAATGGCTTTTGTGCTTTCCTTTTTTGTTACTCCAGTTGGATATTGGGGCAAGATTTGGCTTATGCGCGTCTTTGCTTCTCCTCCAGATATCATTAAGGTAGAAGATAGACAGCAAATTGATGGATATGATTGGAAGCTTAAGGATGCGAACTGGGACTTATTTAATTTTAACGAATCAAAAGGTAAGGTTCTTTTTGTTCATTTTTGGGCTTCTTGGAACACGCCGAGTGCAGCGGAGTTAAAAGGTATTCAGGAGTTATATGATAGATATTCTAATCAGGTAGATTTTTATCTTATAACCAATGAAGAGCGCGAGCCTGTAGAGGAATTCATGGCAAAGAATAAATATACTTTTCCTGTTACTTATAGAATAGTAGGAGAAGATGCACCAGTTAAAATTCCCAAGATTCAAGGCACTTATATTATTGATAAAAACGGGGCTATTGCAGTATATGCGGAAGAACCACATGATTGGGATAATAATACAGTAACCCAATTATTAGATTCACTTTCTAATACACCTTGAAAGCTTTAGTAAAATATATTTGTTTAGGAGCATTTCTGGTTGCTATATGCCTTATTTTGTTCACACCTATAGGCCCTAAACTAAGGGCTTATGCTGGGCGGATTATTTCCTATAGTTCAATTAAGTTGAAAGCAGATAAGACCATTCCAGAAAATACATATGATTGGGAACTAACTGATTTGAATACCGAAGCGTACTCTTTTCAAAATGAAAAAGGGAAAGTAGTTTTCTTAAACCTATGGGCTACTTGGTGTAAGCCTTGCCTTGCCTTATTGAAATGCCCGATATTCAAGCGCTATATGATGACTACGGAGATAAAGTAAGCTTTATGTTAGTGAGCGAGGAAGAGTTCAGTAGAGTTAATAGTTTTGCACTAAAAAAAGGATACAGTCTACCTTTTTTTCTTACCGAAGATCAGGTGCCAGAAATATTTAGTTCATCTACAATTCCTACTACTTACATTATAAGTAAGCAAGGGAAAATTGTTATGGCCGCAAATGGAGCTGTAGATTGGAACAGTGAAAAAATCAGGAAACTATTAAATCAATTGCTGGCAGAGTAGGAGTATAGTCAAAATTTGTTCTTGAAGTATTTAAAGGGAACGATGAGCATACCAAAGCATTCCCCATCTCCTTTGCCCAAATGTTTATGATGCATTTTGTGGGCTCTACGAACTCCCTTAGCATACCAATTGTTTGCGTTTCTGAACATCTTAAACCTCTGATGAATAAAGATGTCATGTACTAAGAAGTAAGCAATACCATAGGCTAGAATACCAAAACCCAAAGGCCAACCATACCAAAAAGATGTTGCTGATCCTGAGTAAAAGAGTATCATGCTCACAATGGCATAGAATATAAAAAAAGCATCGTTTCTTTCAAACCAAGAGTCATGGTCTTTCTTGTGGTGATCTTGGTGCAAACTCCAAAGAAAACCGTGCATAATATACTTATGGGTAAACCACGCCATAAATTCCATAAAGGAAAATGTGGCTAAAAACAGGGCTATCCAAATAACAGCTTTCATATTAAACCAAATTCAATTTGTAATTTACATACGACTTGGCCAAAACCCCAAATTTCTCATAGTTGGGAACGCGAATACGAACCGTTCTAATTTCTAAAGAAGGTGTACGTTGTAATTTTTTCAATAATCTATAATAGTATTTGTATGCAGTGTAAACACCAAATTTAGCCTCGTTAGGTAATCTAATAATTCCTTGATATGCTAACTCAAAATCGGCTTTTATTTCATTTACGATTCGGGTTTTGGAAGCTTCGTCTAGCATAGCCAAATCAGTATTAGGAAAATAACTTCGGTCTAAATCTTCAAAATCACTTTTAAGGTCTCTTAGGAAATTCACTTTTTGAAAAGCAGAACCCAATGCCATAGCGGTTTCTTTTAAGCTATCATATTTTTCAGTATCCCCTTTCACGAATACTTTTAAGCACATTAGTCCCACCACATCTGCAGAACCATAGATGTACTCTTTATATTCCTCATCGGTCTTGTAAACGTTCTTGTATAGATCCATTCTCATACTTTTCATAAAAGCATCAACAAGGTCATACGGTATTTCATACTTATGATAGGTGTGTTGAAACGAATTAAGAATTGGATTCAAACTTATACGTTGTTCCAGTGCATCTTTAAGGCTAGCCTCAAACTGATTAAAAAGTTTTTCTTTATCATACTGATCAAACGTATCTACTATTTCATCCGCGAAGCGAACAAAACCATAAATATTATAAATATCCGGTCTAATACAAGATGACAACATTTTCGTTGCCATTGTGAACGAAGTGCTGTAGGATTCTGTAACAATCTGGCTACACTGGTAGGAAACTTTATCGAATAGGGATTTCATGGTTTTGGCTTTTAGACGTTCTTGTTTATTAATTGGGAGACTAGCTTACCCGAAATTAAAGCCGGAGGAACCCAGGATATAGTACAGTCAACTGGCCGGTAAAGTATAAATTTTTGACTTTTTTGCTTCTTAGACCATAAGGTCTTAGAAAAGCAGTTTGGCGTAATGTATTGGCCATACCATACGCATTACCTTTATAAGAATTGTACTGTTCTACAAAGTCGTTTACGCAAAATGACTCCTTAAAGATAATATTATTTTTTACGCTCTGGCCTGTTCGTTTCTCAAATCTATCCATCACAATATCAAAATATTGAGTGCGTAGTTCTGGCGTATCTGTTAAGTTTGTGGCAATTGGTATTAGGAAAAATCCAGTTTCTGAATTAGCAGGAGCCATACTAGAATCTGTTATTGATGGAAAATTGGCATAGAACAAAGGATCTTTTGGCCAACTTGGTTGATCATAGATTTCTGTAGCATGCCGTTCAAAATCAGTGTCAAAAAAAAGATTGTGATGTTCTACATTTTTTAATTTCTTATCAAAACCCATATAAAATAATAATGAAGAAGGGGCAAAGGTCTTCTTGTCCCAATAGGCTTCAGAGTATTGACGGTATTCTGGGTCAAGTAAAGTTTCTGAATGGTGATAATCAGCTCCGCTTAATACTACATCGGCTATAATGTCTTTTCCATTAATATTTATGCCTACGGCCTTATTATTTTCAACGTTTATTTTTAGAGCCGCAGAATCGGTATGTATTTTAACGCCAACTTCTTCGGCCAAAGTTTTCATGGCCTTTACAATTTCATACATACCACCTTTTGGATGCCTTAAGGTGCCCAAACCAAAATCTGCATAGTTCATAAAACTATAAAAAGAAGGGGTGTTACTTGGTTTTGCACCTAAAAACAGGACCGGAAATTCTAGCGTAGAGACTAGCTTTTTATTTTTAAACTTTTTGCGTACTTCGCCACTAATAGTCTTAAAGAATTGGTCTACGCGCAGCGCTGTTTCAGGGGTAATAAGTTCTAAAGGGGAAAGTCCAGGTCGTAAGACTACCTTGTTAATGGCAATGTCATAGTTCTTCTGTGCCTTACTAATAAAGTTTCTTAGGTGCTTGGCACTTCCAGGGTTCTATACGCTCAAATTCTTGGCATATGTCATCCATGCAATCACCAATTGTGATATTGTCATCAGAAAAGAAATTTTATAGGCTGGACTTAATTTATCTAGCTGATAATAATCGGAAGTTTTCTTCCCGAAGTCATTGAAGAACTTATCAAAAATATCGGGCATCCAATACCAACTAGGACCCATGTCAAAAGTAAACCCTTCTCTAGTTAGCTGTCTTGCTCTGCCGCCTACGGTTTCGTTTTTCTCATACATTGTAACCTGGTGACCGGCCTTGGCTAAGTAGCACGAAGCGGACAGCGAGGAAAAACCTGAACCAATTATGGCAATCTTCTTTTTCATTATTGTTTTAGTGATGTAATGTTTTAAAGTCGCTCCACAATTTTATCTATTGAAGAGAAAATTTCAATTGCCTGAGGTAATTTCTCTTGGTCTATATGTTGGGTCTGATGACCTAGTAACCAAAGTTTAGTGTTTGGGAAATTTGCCGATAACGACCTAAATTTGGTTATATAATCGTCAACCTTATCCTTTGAGGGAGATACTGTGAAATAGGATAAAAATGTTGCGTTTTCAAAAGTCTTCATTACTTCTTCTAGACTTTCTAAGGGAACGGTTTGCCCTAAATACACGGACTTATATCCTCTAGAAACAATCTCATAATTCAAATAAAGAAGACCAATTTCATGAATTTCGTTTTCTGGTAAATAGGCAATAAATGTGGCCTTTTCATTAGAAGCTTCCTCAACAGATAAGTCTTGAGTGCTAATCAGGATTTTTTGTTTTACAAGGTTTGAAATAAAATGCTCGTGCGCAGGACAGATGGTATCTGTTTGCCATAGTAAACCCAGTTCGTTTAACAGAGGAATGAAAAACTCTTTGAAAACTTCTGAGAATGATTTATCAAGAAGTAAGGTCTTGAAAGTGCGAGTAAAAAGCTGTTCGTCAAAATTAATCATCGCCAGCTTAAAAGTATTTATAACTTGGCTATTGTTATTTTTTGAGATTAGCTCGTTTACAATCTCAGGGATTTTTCCCTCTTTAAGATTCGCTATTTTAGATATTTTATGGCCATTACTATATAAAAGTGTAATATTTAAGAGCTTCTGAAGGCTTTCTAAACTATATCTTCTAATATTAGTATCGGTTCGTTCGGGAGAAAGCAGGTTGTATCGCTTTTCCCATATACGTATGGTATGGGCTTTGATGCCCGATAGGTTTTCTAAATCACGTATACTGAACGTCTTCTTTGTTGTGTTCATCTTTTTGGCGTAAACATTAAACAAATCTAATAATTTTATTCTTAGTTGGGGGGGTGAAATGTGCTCTTTTGGTAAAAAAAGTAATATTATAAAGAATAAGAGACAAGATACGTATATAAAAAAAACCATCAACACAGATGTTGATGGTTTAATGTGCGCACGAGAAGACTCGAACTTCCACGGCCTAGTGGCCACCAGCCCCTCAAGCTGGCGCGTCTACCAATTCCGCCACGTGCGCATGAGAGATTTATTAAAAATCTTTGCAAAGATAGTATAAGTTTCTGATTACACTTCATTAAACGCGGAGATAGTGAATTAGCCGTTTTTACCTAATTTGAGCATCAGTAGTAAGCATTTCAAAAGTTTTGAGTATCATTAGTGTTCGTAGGGCTAGCCATTGATTACTTAAGGGGCCTGCCTTTAATTTTGAACGTATTTTATTCTCTATGCTTTTTGGTAAGTAAGCAATGATTAAACGTCTTATTTGTCGTCTGGCAGATTGTGTTTTTTGATCTTTGTTATAATTTGCAACTATCTTTTCAATAAACGATTAAGGGAAAATTCCTAACTTTTTTTTGTCATTCAAACTACTACAGATATAATCTCGTACTTCTGGTAAATTAAGAATTTGACCTACCTCTTGGACAGCTTCTCTTTTTGCAAAAGGAATTTGTGGAAACATTTCTGAAACGATAGATCTCCATATTTTTTTATTTGTTCTTAAATCTATTGGTATTTCTTGAATTGAGGTAATAATTTACTGGCTAAGTAAAGGGTTGATAACTTCTACATAAGCCAATTTTATATCTTCTAGTGCTGCTGTTGTAATTGGTGTTCTATGTTGCAACCACAATCGATCTCTCCAATCACCTAATGATTCATCGGTTTTCTGATGTAAATGTTTAGGTATATCATCATAACTCACAATGAAATCTTCAGGTATATCGGAAGAGGTGTAATCAAAACTTGTCATTAGATTACAAGTACGTCTAACTTGGTATGAGTTGGTTACTGGTGGTTTTCTTCCAAAAGCATCATAACCCCTTATCACGCCCCTTCCAGAAGCAGATAATTCTCCCCAAAGTTCTAAACCGTCTAAATATGCTGCTAAATGGTCTAGACGGCACTCTCCAGCAGTTAAAACCTTTCAAGTAGAATAGGAAAACTATTTTGCTTGAAATCCATTTTTGCATATGAATGTTTCATTTTACAAATCTGTGCAAGATTTTTGGCTATGGATGCATCACTAGTCGGTAATTCTAAAGCTTCGGACAGTCCACAGGTAACAGAATTGAGGTTTTCATTTTGTAAGTGAAAAAGAAGACTTCTACTATCCATACCCCCAGAAAGTGCTAAAGTCCATTTTGATGTATCTATTTTAAGACCTTTAATTGTTTTTTCTACTGCGTTCTTTAATTGAATCTTATAAGACAAATCATTGTTCTGTTCACTCTGTATTTTGGCGAAATTAAAATTAGGATTATGGTCTATACTCACTTGCCAGTTGCTTCGGTTTAAAATTAGACGAGTCCTAGGTGGTACAATTTTTATTCTTTCATCCCAAGATAAACCTTGGTCCTAGGGTTCCCGTGCATAAAAACCAACTACATGCTTTTTTATTTAATTGAAAATCTCCCAGAAAAGATACAATCATTCTTTGCGAGGTAGATGCCATAAATAACTTACTATCATTATAATACCATAAAGTTCTGGAGGCAGCATAATCCGAAGCAATCTCCACTGTTTTGTTTCCTACCCTAAATAAGACATAACTTCCATTAGGTAAAGGTGCATTCTGTTCAAAAAGATCATTTGTAGATTTACAAGTACCCAAGAACACATTTGCATCTTTTCTTATAATTGTTGATGTGGGGTTGTAAATAAGTGTAATTGTATTTTCATTTTCGAAAATATACGGTTGTTGTGCGTGAACATTATTTGGTTCTATACGCTTAGCGACTTTCATTGCCAGAGAGGAAATACTTTGCTTGATAGGATTTTTAAAACAGATTGTTATTGCTTTAGCCATAATTTTTAAAAAGGTTTTATACGGGTGTTAGGTTTGGTGTCAACTATAAAAAGTTAACTCAAATGATACGTAAAAATTAGGGGGAGCAATTTGTTAAAAATAGGATTATTTTAAATAAGAAAGCAAAAAGTTAATTTTTTAGATGATTATTTTGTTCAAAACTGAACTTTTCTAAAAACTCTCAACTAATCTACGGTACCATTCGTCTACAGTTAAAAGTCACTCGTCTATAGCTGGTCAAAATTCTATTATTTAATTCTAAAATTTGTATTTCACTAAAAATTACATGTTATGGATATTTTATTGATTGAAGATGATGCTATTGAAGTAATGAAGTTACAGCGAACGGTAAAAAAGTTAGAACTTAAGCATAATATAATAGAAACCAAGAATGGCGAAGATGCGTTAGAAATCTTAAAATCGGGTAATAGATTACCAGATATTATTTTGCTAGATCTTAACATGCCAAGAATGAACGGCATAGAATTTTTAAGCATTTTAAAGGCAGATGATGTACTAAAATATCTTCCTACAGTTATTCTTACAACATCAGAAAACAGAGCAGATTTATTGGAATGTTATAAAATTGGAGTAGCCGGTTACGTGATTAAACCATTGAAATATGAAGATTATCAATCTAAACTTCATAAGGTTCTTGAGTACTGGGACATCAACCAATTGGTGAAAGGCTAACAAAATAGTGCGTTTCACAACAAAAATTCTTTAAACTATACTACTTTTCCTACTTTTAGTAGATAAATTATGGTATATGAAGGGTATTGTTTTACAGAGTTTTTAGAAATGGTAGAGATCAAGTTTGGTCTTGAGACTGTTGATAATATTATTGAAAATGGTCATTTGCCTTCAGAAGGTATTTATACTTCTGTGGGTACATATGAGTTTAACGAGATGGTAACGCTAATAACCAACCTTAGCGAGGAAACCAAAATTCCGGCAGGAGATCTCATTTATGCTTTTGGTCTATACCTATTTGCAGGTTTGGCCAACTCTCACCCCGAAGTTATTAAGAACTACAATTCCCCATTGGGTCTTTTATATTGTATAGAAGACCATATACATGTACATGTAAAAAAGCTGTACCCAGATGCAGAACTACCTACTTTTAAAATTCTGGAAAAAACGGATACAAAAATTGTCATGGTATACTCTTCATCTAGAGGTTTATACCGCTTGGCGCATGGTCTTATAGAAAAGGCTTTTGAACACTTTGGCGGTTCCGCTACAATTACCTACGACTTATTAAAAGAAGACGGCACTGAGGTTAAATTTGACATTGTTCAAAATGGATAATAAAGAAGTACAGCTTCTCAAAAGAGCACTAGAAAGACAAAAGAAAGCCAGACAACAAGCTGAAAGAATTCTAGAACAAAAATCTACGGAACTCTACGAAACTACGCAACAGTTAAAAGAGGCCAATGGCACTCTTGAAAATCTATTGAGCGAAAAGGTTTCCGAACTGGATAATGTTTTTGTAAACATTATAGACCCTTATGTTGTAATGGATATGTATGCCAATGTGATTAATATGAACACTTCGGCCAAAGAATTCTTAGGTTATGATAACACCAAAGAAAAAGTCAATCTTACTAGTCTTGTACACCAAGACTACCTTAAGTATACTGCTGAATCCTTTAAATACCTTTTGGAAGTTGGTACTCTCAAAAATTACCGTGCTAAAATTTCGGTAAAGAATGGCGATGAAAAATGGATAGAAATCAACGCTAGTTTAATCTTTAATACAAAAAGGGAACCTATTGGTGCCAGGGTATTATTAGGGATATTACCCAAGAAATGGAAATTAAAGAGCTGCTAGAGCAACAAAGAAAGCAGCTAGATATCATAGTAGAAAGTTCTCCATTGGGTGTTATATTAAGTGTTGAAAGTCAGATTATAAAATCAAACAGGACTTTTACAGAACTTCTTGGTTATACTGAAGCGGAGTTTAAAAAAATGAAGTTTGAGGAGTTTTCTAAAGTTATAGAAGGACCATCGGCCAATGAAATTGTAATGCAAATGTCCGAAGGTAAAATAGACAAGGATGTTGTAATCAAAAGGTATTATAAGAAACAGGGCGGTTGTTTAATAGGTAAGACCTCTATTAGTGCAGTAAGAGACTATAAGGGCAATTTAAAATATGTCTTAGCAATGGTTGAAGACATTACTAGAGAACGCGAAGCAGAAGAGCGGTTAATTTACGAGCGCGAAAAATATGCAAGTATCATTGCAAATATGAACCTGGGTCTGGTAGAAGTAGATACAGAAGACGTTATACAATTTGTTAACCAGAGCTTTTGCTCAATGAGCGGTTTTCAGGAAGATGAATTATTAGGCAAAAAGGGGAGCGATGTTCTTAGGGTACAAAATAAGAATGTTCTAGATAAGGAAAATGAAAAGCGAGCAGAGGGAGAGTCAGATTCTTACGAGCTTGAAGTCTTGGACAAAAGTGGAAAAATAAAGCACTGGTTGGTTAGTGGGGCACCACGTTACGATGGCGATAAAAAGTTAATAGGTTCCGTTGGAATTCACTTAGATATTACCACCCAAAAACTTCTTGAATTACAAAAGGAATTATTAGTTAAGGAATTAGAACAAAGCAATAAAGGACTTCAGGAATATGCACATATTGTTTCACACGATTTAAAGTCGCCTTTACGGAGTATAAGTGCATTGGCTACATGGATTCAAGATGATTATAAAGATGTGCTTGATGAAGCAGGGCAGGAGAACCTAACTTTAATGCAGGATAAGGTTGCCTCAATGGATAAATTGATACAAGGTATTTTAGAATATTCAACAGCTAACGATTCTGCGCTAGATAATTCTAGTGTTGATTTAAACAAAGTTGTAGAAAAAATCAAAGAAAGCATATTTATACCTGAACACGTGGCATTGGTTGTACCTAAACCTTTGCCCACGATTATTGCAGATAGTACCAAAATGCATCAATTGTTTCAGAATATCCTCTCTAATGCAGTAGTTCATATTGAAAAGGTAAAAGGCCTTGTAGAAGTACTATTTGTAGAAAATAAAACACATTGGCAGTTTTCAATAAAAGATAACGGAGTAGGTATACCTAAGGAGTATCATAAGAAAATATTCGAAATTTTTCAATCCATTGGAGCTAATGAAAGGTCCACCGGTATTGGCCTATCCATTGTTAAAAAGATTATTGACCGCTATGAAGGCGAAGTATGGGTAGAGAGTGAAAAAGACATGGGTACTGAATTTCACTTTACTATCAAAAAAGAACCAACCAACCTTAATAGCTAAAGATGAAAATAACGCAGGCCATAAAAGAAGGAAAGCAACCATTTAAAATAATCTCTGGTGAAAACCATGACTTAAAGGAACCGCTGGTTTTGGTTTTTGGAAATAGGTATCTTCTTGAAGATGATAACCTTTTTAATGAAGTAAAGAAACTTTTTCCAAACGGACATATTGTTTTGGGCAGCACAGCAGGCGAAATTATAGATGATACCGTACTGGAAGGTGGCGTGTCATTGACGGCTATAGAATTTGAGAAATGTCACTTCTCGGTAAAGAGAAAGAATGTCTCAGAAATAGATAATGAACTTTTATTGGGACAAACGCTTTTTAACGAGTTTTCTAAAGAAAATCTAAAGCATATTTTTCTAGTATCAGAAGGTAGTTCCATAAACGGTAGCGCATTAATCGAAGGTTTTGAAGGTGTCAGGATAAATAATATTGGACTTTCAGGTGGTTTGTGTGGAGATGATGACCGTTTTGAAAAAACACTTGCATACAACGAGAATGCCAAAGAAGGAGAGGTAATAGCTATCGGGTTTTATGGAGAATCTCTAGAAATAACAAGCGCCAATTATGGTGGTTGGACGCCTTTTGGCCCTGAACGAATCATTACAAAATCTAAAAATAATATACTGTATGAACTAGACGGACAACCCGCTTTGGATCTCTATAAAAAATATTTGGGAGAAAAAGCAAAGGAGTTGCCAACGTCTGCCTTACTGTATCCATTAAGCGTACGGGTTAATGAAAATGATGAACCTTTAGTACGTACAATACTTACTATTGATGATACTTCTAATACCATGACTTTGGCCGGAGATGTTCCAGAAGGAGCAAGTGTACAGTTAATGATGTCTACGGTAGATGATATAGTTGATGGTGCCAGTACAGCTGCACAGTACGCTATGAACGGTAGAGAAAACAAGCCCGAGCTGGCTATTTTAGTCAGTTGTGTGGGGAGAAAATTGGTCATGGATCAGCGAACGGAAGAGGAAGTTGAAGAGGTGATATCTGTAATAGGAACAGATACAGCGGTTACTGGATTTTATTCTTATGGAGAAATGGCTCCGTTTGCCGGTAAAGATGCCTGTAGATTACACAACCAAACAATGACCTTAACTCTATTCAGCGAATAATGCATTCTCTATTAAAACGACAACTTAAAAAAAACTTACCCGCTCATCTTAGCGAAGACCCTGAGATGCAGAAGTTTTTGGCTGCCGTAGAAATGTCTTATCAGAATCACGATGAGAAGCTTAATATGTTACAAAGGGCTACTGCCATTAGCTCAGAAGAGTTATTTGTAGCAAATAAAGAGTTGACCAAAGAGGCAGAAAGGCAGAAGAAAATTTTGGTGTCCTTGGAATTGGCAATGGATAGCTTAAGTTCAAACTTAGGCACGGATAAACAATTTGAAGGAGATGCTTCAAAAGTATTTGACGTAGAAAAATTGGCAATGCATATTAGCTACTTAGCAGCAGAAGTAAAAGAAATTACAGAAGAAAAAAACCTTCTTTTAGAGGATTTAGAAGCACAAAATGAATCTCTTAATAATTATGTGCAGATGGTGTCACATGATTTAAAATCCCCCATTCGTAATGTAAATGCCTTACTAAGCTGGGTTCTTGAAGACAACAAAAATTGCTTAACGGAAGAAAATAAAGAAAATTTAGCTCTGGCCTCTAGCAATCTGGCTAAAATGGACAATTTAATTAATGGAATACTGGAGCATGCCACAATTGGTACCAGTATGGAATCTAAAATGAATGTTGATGTCAATATTCTTTTAAAGGAAATAGAAAGTTATGTGCCATTACCGGATAATGTTAGTTTGAGTTACGGTTCTAATTTTCCAGTAATACATATTGAAAAGCACCTAATTGAGCAGATTTTTACATACCTAATTACAAACGCTATTACTGCTACAAAGGATAAGGTTAAAGGCAAAGTTGAAATAAAGTATGAAAAAAATGATAAATTTTGGAAGTTTACTGTAATTGACAATGGAAAAGGAATTCCGGTTAATCATCAATCTTCCATATTTGAAATGTTTAGAAAACTAGAGAATAATGATAGTGCTGCTGGAGTAGGTTTGGCATTGGCTAAAAAAATCGTCAAATTATATGATGGTTCTATAGAATTGGTGTCAGAAGAAAATATGGGTGCAAATTTCACGTTTACGTTAAAAAAATAGTGCTATGGAAGAACCAAACCTTAAATACATTAAAGAATTATCTGGTGATGACATTGAGTTTGAACAAAAATTTATTTCTATATTGAAGGACGAATTCCCAATGGAAAGAGCTACTTATAAAGAACATATAGATAGCAAAAACATGAATGAAGCCGCAGATGTTGTACATAAATTAAAACATAAATTCAACATCTTAAGCATGGAAGAAGCTTATCGCTTTGCTGTTCAATTTGAAGAGCAGTTAAGAGCTGGAAAAACAGATATGGATTCAGATTTTAGAGTTACCTTAACGCAAATAGATAATTTTCTTAAAACCATTTAATAGTATGACCTGTATTATCGTAGATGACGAAGCAACAGCACGTGCCATAGTAGGAAAACATTGCTCTGGGGTGGCAGATTTAGATGTTGTTGGAGAGTTTGATAATGCCATAGACGCTATTAAATTTTTAAACCAACAAGATGTGGATGTTGTGTTTTTGGACATTCACATCTTAAGGTTTTAGTGGAGTAGATTTTGTCCAAACTTTAAAGAATTGTCCTAAAGTTGTTTTGACCACTTCAGATACAGAGTTTGCCATTGCAGCATATGAGTATGAGGCTATTGTAGATTATATGGTGAAACCCTTAACTGCTGATCGTTTTCAGAAATCCATACAAAAAGTAAAAAGTGCACTTAAAAAACAGCCTGACTTTGTTCCAGGTTTAAATACTAATGTTGGGACTGGTGCACAAGCTGAACAAGACCTTTATATCAATATTGATAAGAGATTAATAAAGCTTCACTTTAACGAAATACTAGTAGTGAAAGCGCAAGGAGATTATATTGATATTACAACAGAAAATAAAGAGTATCGCGTACATACAACGCTTAAAAAAGTAAAGGATAAATTACCTGAAAAAATATTTCTTCAAATACACAGGTCGTACATTATTAACTTCTCTAAGATCATTGATATTGAAGATAATAGTGTTCTTATCAAGAAGATGGTTATTCCCATTAGTCGATCAAATCGACCAGAGCTCATGAGACGATTAAACTTGGTTTAAATCTCTTCTACAATTTTATACCATTCATCTATAGGTTAAGGTAATTCATCGTAAGTGCTTTCCTATTATTGAATATGAGATGTAAATTTGTAGAGAATATTAAAGCCATCTACTCATGAAAGCAAATCTTTTATACATTTTAAACTCCAAAGGTGCCGCTATACGTTTGATAGGTATACTTATTTCAGTAATTATTGGCATCGTTTTGGCCGTAATGAGTATCTGGAACTATTAGAATACTTAGTGCTATTTTATTCTAATCACAACACTTTACAAACCATACATCTCTACATAATTTGTAAGATATATATTCATAGTAGGAGCATGAGCTTCTAGAAAATATTTTCACTTTAATGGGTTTGTGAAAATACAATTTGTCTCAAGATAATCTTACTTCATTGTAAGGTTGTCTTTTTTTATGCGCTTTAGTTAACTTTCTTCAGGAAGAATTATTTAGCAATCTTATTGTAGAACAATGGTTTCTTGGTTATCAGCCATTTTAACTTCAAACCAATTTCCGTATACTCAAAACCAGCAGCAGTTGCAGAGGCAATATTACTATACTTTCCATATAAATTACCGCTAAACCTTTTGGAGAATTTATGGGTTATGCCGGTCTCTGCTCTAAAGATAACTGTATTTGGGTCGTCTTCTACCTGTTGTAAACCTGTTGCAGCACTCATCATATACTGAGTGTTTTTAGAAATATCACCTCTTAGGTCTGCAAATATTTCAACTGCCTTATGGTATTTCTCTGGACTAAAATAAATAGTAGGTACCTGTTCGGCAAAAGAAAGGTACTGGTAGTTAAGACCTACTTTTAAAGCGGGTTTGCGCATTAAGTTGTAGTATAATGAGGTAAACAAGAGGTTACGGGTGTTATTATCGCTCTGAGTGGTATGTATAGCTTGCGTATACCATCCTAAATTAAAATTGGTCCCTAAGTTATAGTTAAAACCAAAATGGTTCATGATAATCTCCCGCTCAATCAAATCGGCATTAAAACTTTGAATTTCACGTTTGTAACCAAGTTCAAGGTTTTGCAGTTTAAACGGCTGTAGTAATAGCTTTGTGTCTATTACCGGCTGAGTGTAGGACTCTGTACCAAAACTAGATTTGTTTAAGCCTACAACGGCTTTAAATGTGGTCTTAGGAAAGAATTTGTAATCAAATCCGGCAGAAAGCACATGAGAACTCGCTTTATTATCTGTAACGGTATTTTCGGTAGTTCTATAGTAGTAGGCTAGGTTAGTGCTAAACTTTGTAGATAAAGGTACAGTTGCCGTTGTATTGGTAGAAAAAGCAACATTATTACCATTATCAAAAGTGTAGGCAAGGTGTTCGTCTATGGTTGGCGTAAAGGATATGTTCAACTTATCGATAAAACCAATGGCATCTTTCTGGTCTTTAAAGACTTTAAGGGTTCCAAAGGCGGCATTGTAAGCAGGAACGATGCGGTCAGCGGCAAAAAGTGCGTTGGCTTTCCCTAAATTTCCATCAAAAGAAGCGCTGTCATTTTTAAGAATAGCATCATAATTAGCGACACTCTTTTTAGGCGAACCAGTATAAAGACCAAGCATAGCTTTTAGTGCATACAGCCAATTTCTGTTGGTGTATTTAGTATCTAATTCCGCAATTTCAGTTTTAGCTTTAATGTACTTTCGGTTCCATATTAAGGCTTGGACATAACGATCGTACGTCTGTTCTTTTATTGTTGCGTCATCAAATGCATCTGCTTTTTCTTTAGCGGTAGTAGCAACTACTAGAGCTTGTTTATCGTTCTCTGCAATATGTTCGGCAAGGGCAATACCATTAAGTGAGGTTATGGAATCTTTTTCAGAAGTAGCCAGTCTCTTGTAGATTGCTTTAGCATCATCTACTTCTTTTGTAATCAAATAGAGATTAGCAAGATTTAATAAAGCATCTCTATCTTCAGGAAAATCTATAAATATCTCTTTTAATAAAGTTTCTCCTTTTTTATAATTCTGTGCGTTTACATAGGCATTTGCATAACCTAAACGCATATATTTTCTTGAAGTTTTTGCACTAAGATTTAAGGCTGTATGATCAAAGCTCTTTCTACCCATTCTAAAGCCTTTTCATATTTCTTTAGATTACTAAGGGTATTTGCATAACCTAAAACTGCACCAAAATTTTCTGGATACTCTTTTACAAGTTGAGCGTATAAAGGTTCTGCTTCTTTAAATTTCTTATCCCAAAGAAAGGATTCATTGTAATTTATCTGTATTTCAAAATCACCAGGATATTCTTCTAAAAGGGAAGAGAACATTCCTGTAGCTTTTTCAGGTTCTCCACTTAATCCTACGGCACGCCCGTAGCAGATTAAGGCTGTTTTATTCTTGGGGTTATCAGTAAGATAACCTTCAAAAAAAGTCTCTGCTTGTTCAAAATCACCTTTTTCTAACAAGGTAAAACCGGGTTGAAGCGGACTTTGTGCCATTCCGTAGAAAGAAAGAAGCAGGAATAAACAGAGTGTATTTAGTTTTAACATTAAAGTAGGTTTTTTACCACAAGAGTATAACGCCCATAAAATGGATTTATTGGTACTGTGGGGTAAAAACTTTGGGTGTTATTTTTATTACTGTAAAACAATAAAAACTACTCATCTACAGTTAATTACTGTCCATCTACGGTACATTTCTATTCATGCGTTCTATACGTCATTTTGTGTTGTAGAAAAGTGAAAAATAAACCTACAAAAATTTATATTATGCCTTTGCAAATTACAGAAGCACGTGGAATATTTTGTGTTCATGGAACTTTGAACAGCAGTAGTGCAACAATTCTTAGCCGCCATATAGGTAGATACCTTGGCTCTGATAGACGTATAGTTATAAATTTAGACCGAATTACAAGTATTGATGTTAATGGGGCAAGTGCGCTTCAAGAATTGTATGACAATGCAGCAAAACGCAATCGCCAACTAACTATTCTAGGAAAGACAAACGAGAGCGTGTTTTCTTCATTGCAGAAAATAAATTCAACTTACATATTGGGTGCTAACCAAGCTTAATTTTCTTATATCATTTTAGTAGAAGGGGAGTGGATAAGCTGTTTGTAAAGACAATAGGTTATTATGGATTCTCATTGAAGAAGATATCGTAGACCGGTTTTTTCTCACCTTTATCATCTAATAAACCAAAATGACGCTGCCGTACCTTTCGCCATGGTAAGCGCCCAACTACGGAAGTTGGAATGTTCCTGAAGTCATAGAGTGTCCATATCATATGAGACAGATTCTCCTTTTCTACCACCTTTTGAATCGTTCCCATATAATCCTTTTCTTTTTCATCAGAACCTGAAAATCCGTTCCAGATTCCGTCGTATGAAGAATAGCCATATTCTTGAAGCAGCAATGGTTTATCGGTCACCTTACTTTTTAGAATATTGAAAGCACTTTCAAACTCTGGAGCTCCACGGTAATAATGGAAAGAGACCAAGTCTAATTTATCAGTAAGATTAACAGCAGCTTCAGGGCTAGACCACCCAATAGTTATAGCATGTTTGGTGTCTATTTTACGTATACGGTCTACGGTCTGTTCTAGCCAAGCTAATACTCGTTCTTTACCCCGAGATTCAAAATCTAGGTCTGGCTCATTTTTAACATCCCAAGCAATAATAGCATTGTGGTCTTTTAAGGCTTCAACTACTTGTTCTACATGACGGTTGGTCATTGTCCAATCATGAATGCTGTAATTGCCATAAAAATCGAACAAGGTTGGCATGATATCCAGTCCTGTTTTCTCGGCTATATCAAGCGTTCGTTTTACCTTTTCTATTTTTTTTTGGTCAACATATTCCTTACCAAAAGACTCGTAAGGAATAAATATACGCAGACTATTTACGCCCATTTTTGCCATGAGTTTAAAATCATGTTCAATTATGGAATCATTAAATTGACTACCGAACATATCCCACGGGGTATCCTGTGGATAGTAATTTATACCCTTAAAATGATAGTCGTCAAGATTTTTGACTTGTGATGCTACTTCTAAAGTTTCTTCAGGCAAGGCCGTTTCTACCAGTTGCCTAACCCTCCAAAAACCATCCTCCAAAAGCAACATTACCTTATAATCCGATAATAGTTTCCGTTTGGTAATTAAGTTTTCGTTTTGGTAAACCTCCTCATAGGCCAAAACATTTTTATCTGTTAGAATAACAAGTTTGCCATCCGTACTATAGAATTCCAATTTAGGATGGTGTTCTATTGTAGTGGTCTGTAATGTAATTTTATTTTTTAGGTTGAGGTCAGTTATTTTAAAAAGTTCAGTACGCATACTATCTGTATAATAGTCAGCTATGCCATAGGGAACATTATTGGCGTAAGCGGCATTACGCACTTGCCATGCACTAAGATAATCTCTTTCAATTTCTCCCAAAGTCTGTTCTTCCATAGGCCTGCCTTCGTTCATGGCAATTTCCCATTGTACCTTGGGAAGGTAGGTGGCCGAAATGTCTTCATGTAAGTGAAGCATAGATGTCCGGTCCGCACCAGTATTCAAGTACGTCCAAGCACTACTAATGCCAAATAGGATTAGGCCGTTCAGGGCTAAAAATGACGCCAGTAGAAAAATACGATATAAGGTTCTGTTTATTTTCATTTTAGTTCTACTGATTTTGTTTTCGTTATCCCTGCGGTCTTAATCTTTAACTCGTAACTACCGGTCGGAAAGAAATCCGGAGATAATTCAAATTTACCTTCACCCTGCATAGATGAAGTTCTTAGTACATCTAACACGTCTCCATTTACATCTTTTACCGATAATGAAATAGGCATGCCGTCAGGAACTAATTGGTTCATAAAACTTTTTAAAGGGCCTACAGAAACAGTTCTATTATCGTCTAGGAAAGTTACCTCATAATCGGTTACGGAAGCTATAAAAGCAACTTTAATAGGCTTACTTCTTGCTGCACCCGTAACAAAAGCTTCAACAGACCACGAGGCTTGGTATTCAGGATGTAAAAGGCGGGCTTCTGCCTTACCGTTTAACGTAGTGCCCTGTGCTTTAAGTCTTGCGCCTTGGTCATCTGTTATTATAAAATATACTAAAGTACCTTCACTTGCTATGTTACCATAGGTGTCTCTGATAATATCTGTTTTGAACTTTATAACTTGGTTACCATCTGCATATTCATGATTTCGCTCATACGAAATAGTAAAGTCTATTGGATTAGCAGGATATATGATCGTTGTAAATTCTTTGGAGTCCGTTTCATTACATGCCGCAGAAATTAGCATGCGGCCAGATTTTTCTGGTGCTCTTACCCGCGTCCATAAGGCAATTAGGTTTTTAGAACGTAGTATTTCTTCTGATTGACTTTTTTGAAACTGAACTTTACTTGTTATAGAAGTGCTATCGTTTAATGGATTATCATAAAAATCGGTTGCTAACATTACGAACATGGCATAATCTTCAGGGCCGGCGGTAAGACTTCTAGGACCTAAATAAGATTCTAAAAAAGTGCCATTTTTGTTATTTACATGGATGTTTAGTGTGCCCTTCATTTTCTCTTTAGCATCCGAAACTAAAGACCAATAACAAATACCAGATTTTTCATAAAAATTCTTAGGTACATTAAATTGTACAGCTCCATCGCTATAAGAAGTTTCAAGTATTGTTGTACCTACCGCATTTCTAAATACTAAGACAGGACTAGATTTCTCTGAAGCGCTAAATTTTAGAGAGAAAGGTTCTCCGGCGGTAAAATTTTCTTCTGATGTGAGCAATTCAAAATTGACGTTAGATGCTTTCTTGACTTCGGTTTTCTTAGAACAGCCAGAGAAAAGCAAGGATAGCATAATGCAGATATGTAGTATGTGCATTTTCATTTAGGATTGCCAATATAACTGTTCAACTCAAATTTTAAATAATCAAAACCATTACCGGAGTACGGCTGCAGCTGGTCTTCGGCATGTGATTTATCCCTGTTAGGAAATAGCTTGTCACTAATTTCTGAGTTAGGGCTTCCGTTTACGAAACAGTTTTTAAGACTACTATTTATAATTTTTATATCCGTTAAGCACGCTGGTTCATACTCAAAATACCGTTTTCTTTGAATGCGAACACCATCAGTTAAAAACTCATGTTCTACCCACAGAAGGTTTTTGCTTTCGTCATAATAAGAAATTAACAACTGCGGAATGGTTACTTCCTGTATACCCGAATTAAAAAGCGAACCACTTATTTTATCATCCTCAAAAATTAGCTCCTGCAGACTCACCTGTTTGTACAAATCCGTATTAGCAACATTTCCTGCACACTGTAAGTTGAATTTAGTAGGTTGCTCCTCAAACGTCATAGGAGTAAACTGATCGGGGTCAAAAGTAGGAGGCAAAGTATCTTTTGTAGATGATAAGGCTATACCTTCAAAATCTATTCTAAACGTAGTAGTTTCTTTTGGCATCAGTTTATGCTTGGCAACATCTTTGGCATTATAGGTTGCCAATTCTTTATTTAAGTCATTATAAAGTGTACCCTTTATGACGACATCTGCAGGAACGTGATCTACGTTTTGCAGTTCGCCAATAATACTATAACTCCCGTTGTATTGGACCAATTTAGCTTTCAGCACCTCTAAAACAGGTTGTTTTAGGACATCTTCATGATGTGTTTGTTGCGTAGTAATCTTTCGTCTACCGTGATTAAAGAAAGTAGTATTATTAGAGGTAAAGAGTTGATCGGGCGGTAAATCATTATCTATTGTAGAAGGTTCAATATACCATTTGCCATTTTTCTTAACAAGACTATGGTAATAGTTTTTATTAATACTCTCTAAAGGGGTAATCCATCTTGTGGCCGCTTTTACGCGAGCGGTCGTATCATTTTCCTGTAAAAATTCAATACCCAAAGAATCTAGTTTGGCATAAGAACTTAGAATACCATCGGTTACGGATACTTCCAGCATATATTGTGCTATGCTTTTATCGCTATCAGGATTTAAAAATGAGTATGCTTTGTTGAATTCCTTAAAATCCAATGCATCATAATAGGCCTCAACGACATTAGTAGGAGCAATCTGGTCTACATTTTTGATATAGAATAGATAGATGCCATATCCCAAAACATTTAGGATAATCACAGCCCAAATATGATTGATTATTATCAGTTTTTTTGGGAAGTTCTTAAACTTAATGGCATATTTCATAAACTCCCCTTGCGGTAGTTTTTTCGCTTTTAGCGCTCTGACCCATATCCACTGAATATTTATAATAAATGCAAGAACAACAGTAAGAATAGGGATGATTCCCCACATAACTTTAAGAGCTACATGAACATCTTCTTTTGGCATTATTGTGGGAAAGGGAGGTACGTTTAATTTCTCCCAGACCATTATTCCATTTTCCAATTGTTGTAGACGCTGCCAACCGCAGAAATAGAGAATGGGATCATAAAATTTATCGTTGGAAAATATATATTTAAGGTTGTACTTTTCAGGTACCGTCAAGAATTGCTGTAGAGAGCCAATACCTTCAACCCCTCTAAATTTAGAATTTTCTAAACGCTCAATGGCCCTTGTGGTAAGTTCTGGTAAACGGCGAGCGGAATGGTAATTGCCGTCTACCGTCATGGCTTTTGTCTGTGCGGATAACCATGCCATTTGATCTCCAAAACCTAAGGGTAAATAACGCCAATGGTCATGAGAATCTTGACTTAGAAAGTTAATGATGGGTTGCATCTTTATTTTCTGCGGCTGTGATGGTCTAAAATAGCCAAGGCTCATGGTGAAAATGACCATGAATAAAATACCTCCCATGATTAATCCCCCAAGAATACGATGGTACACCCGACCCCAATTTTCTTGAATAAGGTCTTTGAGGTCGCCTTCTACCATACGGTAGGCAAACTCCCCAAAAAGGGGTAATGCCATAATGGTTGCCCAAAGGGTAAAACGGTCTAATGTTAATATGTTGAAAGCTGTTTCGCCAAGTAATATAAGGGGCAGTGGTGTAGTACCTCCAGTTCCCAAAAGGGTTAACATAGAAAATGACAATCCAAAAAAGATGAATCGCCTACTATAAAAACGGTAAAACAAAAATGGGAGAATAAAAGTCAGAATTCACAGGGAATAACAAAAAATACGAGTCCGGATGAGGTTACCTCAAGAAAATTGTCTCTGGAACCATGGGGTATGGGCACTTGGGTAATTGGATTTTTCTTTGAATTGATCCAATAGGGTAGGATACAGGTAACAATGAGAAATAACGAGGAAAATCCAAAATAACTATCCGCCAGAAGCACTTTTTAAATTGCTTAAAAAAGACGCCAAAACGGACCTCTTTAAAACTATTGACCTGATCTCTGGCCGAATCCATAACCGCCATCCCTAGCAGCGGAAAAATAAAGAAAATCATTCCAAAAATAGGGGTCACATGATGTGAGGTTACCGTAACGGCAATCAATGAAAGACTGGTAACTATATATCTAGTTTTTCCAGTTTTAACCCAGAGATAAATTTCAGGTAGGGAGTGCAAAAGTACAGAGAGCCCAATTATACTGGGTAATTGTCCAAAAATGTGCAAGGTCTCTACAAAGGTTGATGAAAAGACGGCAAGCAAAGCTGTATAACCAGCTATTTTTCTATCACCGGTCATTAAAAGACCAAATCTATAAGCACCTGTTATGAATAGGACAATCCCAATCATAGCCACGCTGAACATTCCAAATTTAAGTCCGCCAATATGAGAAAGAATACCAATAGATTGGTGCACTAAAGGAGGATAGGCTTGTACAGTGAAACCCGTATACCAACGGTAATCCCAAGGTTCAAACCAGCTATTGGCGTAATGATCGGCAAAAAATAAATGAATCAGGGCATCATAGGTAGTCTCAAGAGTAAAGAATATACTCGACCCATGAAATGCTATACCTATGACCAGTGCCAAGATCAATAAAACATTGGTGCGTTGCATTGGTGGTTAATTGTCAGAAAATATAACAATATAAAGGTGTTTATATTGTATTTCATCGATGGTATTGTATATCTATTGATTTGAGCCGTTGGTATACAATTGAGCGTAAATGAACTTTTCTATCTTAAAAAGCGCCGTAAATACAGATATATTTGAGGATTAAAAGATGCTAAAAATAACCATCTTTCTTTAGGGTTTAAAGGATTGTAATACTATGAATTATAGCGGTTTAATAGATAATATAAGTATGATGAGATTGAGGTTACAAAAAGTTTAATAAAAACAAACGCAGTTTCTGAGGTATAGATTTGGTGTATACAGAGCGCTCACATAATCGATGAAATGCAGAATAATTCTACGAAACGCTACGTTTTATCGATTATAAGTTAAATCCTACAATATTCTAACAAAAATTCGTTTAGATATCAAGTTCGGAATTTTAGAAAAAATTTGAAACTAGATATTTGACATACAGATAAGTATGCTTTTTATATCCAAAAGTAGCGAAGTAAGAACATGATAGTAGAGATAAGAAACAAAACCTAGATATCACCAACTATGACCGCCATAAAGTTAATGTTTAAAAAAGTTTCCCAAGAGCAGTTGTTCATGGGTAGCGTACTTTTGGTAAATGGTGGTAACTACCTTTACAACCTCTTGTTAGGTAGGTTATTGGGGCCTGCAGCATTTTCGGAAGCAGCACTTTTAGTAACCTTATTATTGGTTTTGTCCTTTATGGGAATGACCTTTCAATTGGCTACGGCAAAATTTGCTGTAATTTTTTCAGGTAAGGAATGGGATATTTTTAAGAACATAAGTTATCGTCAAGCAAGTATTGTAGGTCTAATTATAGGCGTACTTATTCTTATTTTTTCAAAACAATTACAATCGCTTTTCAATACAGAAAGTCATTGGATGTTTATCATCTTTGGTTTAGGCATACCTATTTACTTTTTTATGAGTGTAAATAGAGGAGCATACCAAGGCAAGCAAGAATTTGGAAAGCTGTCTATCACTTACCAGACAGAAATGTGGAGCCGGTTGTTATTGACCATGATATTACTTTTTATTTTGGATATTGAACTAGGAACATTGGTGGCATTAGGAATATTCTTATCGTTTCTTTTCGGACTTTTTCCTTCGGACAGTACGTCCATATCTTTCAAAGAATCTAGAAAACTGAGTCCAGATAATGCAAAGCGGGTCTCACAATTTATATGGTTGACCGCCTGTTATGAGTTTACTCAAATCATCATAAATAATAGTGATGTCCTTTTAGTGAAGCACTATTTTGAACCAACGGAAGCTGGTCTCTACGCGTCTTTAGCCTTAATTGGCAGGGTAGTGTATTTTGTAGCTTGGATGTTCGTAATGCTCTTACTTCCTGTAGTAGTACAGAAACAAAAAGATGGCGAACCAACAGCACCAATTTTGTTTAAATATGTATCCTATATAGGGTTGCTTTCTGCTGGTATTGTAGCAGCATGTTACCTATTCCCGGAATTGATTATAACTCTAATGTTTGGAGATTCGTATGTAGCTATGTCCAGTTTGTTATGGCAGTATGCATTGGCGACTTCACTGTTCGCTATATCCAACATTTTCGCATATTACTTTTTGTCGTTAGACCATTATGTACCTGTTATTTTATCTGGTGTATTAGGTCTTTCGCAAATATTATTGGTGGTGTTATACCATGATAATTTAGAAAGTGTAGTGCATATGCAACTGATAGCCATGTCTATATTATTGGTAGTCCAGTTGGTTTATTTTGCGAGTAAAGAATTAGGAAAGAAGAGCGTAATAGAAAGTTGAAAATTTAAAAATCAGTATAAATACATAAAATAACTGTTCATTAAATAGTCCCAAAAAATTAAACCTACAGTATGAAACTAGCCATTGTAACCGCATATCCTCCCAGTAAAGTCACATTGACGGAATACGGATATTATCTTGTAAAGCATTTTAGATTACAGGAAGAAGTCACAGAAATTATTTTGATGACAGATAAAACGGAGGAGCCAAAAGACCTTTCATTTGAAGGGGAAGGGTGTAAAATTACAGTTTCAGAATGTTGGGATTTTAATAGCTATTGGAACTTATTGACAGTTAATAAATCTATTAGTATCCATAAGCCAGATGCCGTACTTTTTAATTTACAGTTCTTAAAATTTGGTGATAAAAAGATACCGGCAGCTTTAGGGTTGATGTTGCCTTACGCAACTAAATTTAAAGGTATTCCTACCATTTCATTATTGCACAATATATTGGAGCAAGTAGATTTGGATAGTGCCGGATTTACTAAAAGTAAAATACTTCAAAAGGTATACGGTTTTATTGGAACCACTTTAACGAAGTTTGTTTTGGCGTCAGATATTTTGGCGGTTACCATTAGCAAATATGTAACTATTCTAGAACAAAAATATAAAGCGAAGAACATTGCGTTAATTCCTCACGGTTCTTTTGAAACACCGCCAGAACCGGATTTTAGTCTTCCCGCAGGTCCAAAGCAGGTTATGGCTTTTGGTAAGTTTGGCACCTACAAAAAAGTTGAAGTGCTTATAGAGGCTGTAGAAGTAATCAGAAATAGAAGCAATGAAGATATAGAAATTGTAATTGCAGGTACAGATAGTCCCAATACCTGGATATCTTAAGAAAATGGAAGAAGTTTATAGTCATGTACCTCAAATACGATTTACAGGGTATGTAGCCGAAGAAGACGTACCCGTTATTTTTGGTCAAAGTGCTGTAGTGGTCTTTCCGTATACTTCTACTACAGGTAGTTCTGGAGTTTTGCACCAAGCAGGAAGCTACGGAAAAGCAGTTGCACTTCCGGATCTAGGAGACTTGAGTGTACTTGTTCAAGAAGAAGGGTATAGAGGCGAGTTCTTTTTACCGGAGAACAAAGCGTCTTTAGCAGATGCCATAGAAAAAATACTTACTGATGATGCTTATAGAACAGAGTTGGCCAAGACCAATTATGAGGCTGCTTGTTCGCTACCAATGAGTACCATTACCCAAATGTATTTAGATTATTTCAAGGCCATTCAGGTTCAAAAATCTAAAGGAGAAATAATAGACGTAAACGCAATTGGATTATCGCACGAAAAAGTAAAAGCATAAACAAAAAATTAGGATCCCACATCTTATAAAAAATACCACCATGAAAATATTAACCATTGACGACCAGCAATTGATTTTGCTTTCTGTTGAAAAGAGATTATTAGAACTAGGTTATGAGGTTAAAACAGCCAGTTCCGGTGAGCAGGGCATAGAAGTATTTGATAATTTTCAACCAGACTTAGTACTGGTGGATATTAACATGCTTAAGGTATGTCAGGATTACAAGTGGTAAAACACATTCGTCTTGAACAGAAATCTGAAACACCAATATTGGTGATGTCCGGTAATACCGATGAGAAAATCATTGTAGATGGTTTTGACTTAGGTATCAATGATTATATGAAAAAGCCTGTGAGTCTAGATGAAATGGCTGCACGGATAAAACGAATCATAGGTGCACCCGATGTTCAAAAAGAAGCGGTAACAAGTGATAATGCCCGAATGCTTCAAAAGAACTGTGTGGGTGTAGTTATACCATGTTATAATGAAGAAGACCGTTTATCAGGTCCGGAATTCAAAGCCTTTGCGCAAGAGAATTTGGGATATCATTTATGCTTTGTAAATGATGGAAGTACAGATAAAACTCTAGAGGTGTTACATGAGCTTCGGAAAGGGAACGAGTCTAATATAAGTGTATATAATTGTGAGAAGAATGGTGGTAAGGCAGAAGCCGTACGTCAAGGAATCTTACATATGATTAAAGATGAACAATTAGATTATCTAGGATATCTAGATGCCGATCTTTCAACAGATTTTAGAGATTTTGATGATTTAGTCAAGACTATTGAAAATTCGGATTTCAAAATTGTGAGTGGTTCTAGAATTAGTAGAATGGGAGCGAATATCACAAAAGAATCTGCTCGTAAAATTATAAGTATGACCATAAATATGATCATACAGACTATTCTAGGTATGCCGTTTAAAGATACGCAGTGTGGCGCCAAAATAATGGACCGGGAGATAGCTTCAACTATGTTCAACAAAAAGTTCATTACCAAATGGCTTTTTGATGTTGAGATTTTCATGCGTATGAGAAAGCATTACGGTAAAGAAGAAGCAAAGCGCATAATTTGTGAGCAGCCACTTAAAAGATGGATTCATGCAGATGGCTCTAAATTATCCATGAAAGACTCAGTTAAAATTGTTGGCCAACTGGCTAAGATTGCTGTGTCTTATAGGTAGATAAAAGTATTAAGTAATTTTATTGGCAGCTCAAACGTATAGCTCACAAATCTGTGAACCAGACGTTTGAGCTGTTTTTTTATACTCAAAAGCTAAATTATTCTTAAAAAGTTTGTAATAACAAAGCAAGTGCTTAGTTTTGTATCGTAGTTAAGAAACAATGGCTAGAAAAAAGCAATATAACGAAGAAGAAGTAATAGAAAAGGCCACCGCTCTTTTTTGGAAAAATGGTTATGAGGCTACTACTGTTCGTATGCTGGAAAAGGAAATGGGCATCAACCAATTTTCCATTTATTCTAGTTTTGGGAATAAGCAGGGTGTATTTCTTGAAAGTATTAATGCGTACAAAAAGAGAATACGGTCTATAACTGATAAGCTTTCTAAATCTAATAATGGAAAGGAAGGTATTAAGCAATACTTTTATGATTTTTTAGAATTTGCGAAAGAAGACGATAAGAATAGAGGTTGTTTAGTGACTAATACGGTAAACGAAATTAAAGAAGACGGAGACCCTGTAATCATGGAGCAATTGATGGATTTTGCTAACGATATAAAGCAATTATTTGTAGATAATCTTTTGCAAGAAAAAGATAATACGATAGAGGAAGCCGCTAGACAATCAAATTATTTAATGAATAGTTTGTTGGGTTTGTCAGTTTCATCAAAAGTTTTCGACCAAAGCCAACTCAACGATACAATTGAATTTACATTTTTGAACATATAAAAATTTTTTTTACTAAAACTAAGCGTTTGCTTAGAAATAAATATACTAATAATTAAAAAATAGAAACTATGAGCACATTAACAATACACACTTTAGAAACAGCACCAGCAGAAAGCAAGCCGTTATTAGAAAATTCAGTAAAGAGTTTTGGTAGTATTCCAAATTTACACGGCGTATTAGCTGAATCATATGGTTTATTAAAAGCATACCAATCTTTACATGAGCTTTTCGTAAACTCATCTTTCAACAATGATGAACTTACGGTTGTATGGCAAACAATTAACGTAGAACACGCTTGTCATTACTGTGTACCTGCGCATACGGCCATCGCAAAAATGATGAAGGTAGATGATGCTATTACAGAAGCATTAAGAAACGGCACTAAATTACCCTCTGAAAAATTACAGGTATTACATGAAACTACATTAAAAGTAGTGCGTGAAAGAGGTAATATTAGTGAAGAAGATATTCAAACTTTTTATGAAGCTGGTTATGAAAAGAGACAATTGTTAGAAATTGTTTTAGGCCTTTCACAAAAAGTAATCAGTAACTACGTAAATCATATTGCAGAGACTCCAGTTGATGCACCTTTCCAAAAATTTGCTTGGAAAAAGTAAAAAAAACATTGCCAAATGTTGTTAGCTAATGAAGCATGATGGCAATAAATAAGCCTTCCGTTTAAAGCGGAAGGTTTATTAATTCTAATCACCTTAAAAAAATCGACCTTAAAACAGTTCGATATAAAAACATAAACTATGAGCATTTCAATAGAAAATAAAGTAGCATTAGTAACAGGAGCCAATCGTGGTATTGGTAAAGCAATTGTAGAATCTTTTATAAACCACGGCGCCAAGAAAGTATACTTGGCAGTGCGTGATACAAGTTCTACCAAAGAATTGGAAGAAAAGTATGGCAATAAAGTAGTGACCATTAAAGCAGATGTTTCTAATTCGCAATCCATTAAAGATTTAGCTCAGAAAGCTAATGATGTAGATGTTGTTGTAAACAATGCAGGACTAGGAACTCCATACGCTACAATAGGAGAAAATGTGGAAGAAGATTTTAGACAACAACTAGAAGTTAATGCTTTTGGTTTATTGCGTGTAGCTAATGCTTTTGCCAAGACTTTGGAAGATAAAAAAGGAGCTTTGGTACAGCTGAATTCTATCGCATCTATCAAAAACTTTTCGCAATTGTCTACATATTCAGCATCTAAGGCTGCTTCATATTCATTAACTCAAGGGTTAAGAACAGAACTAGGCGCTAAAGGAGTTAGTATTTTAAGTGTTCATCCAGGACCTATTGATACGGATATGGCCGCAAGTGCTGGTTTTGAGACAGATTCAACTACTGAAGAAGTTTCAGAAGGTATTGTTAGTGCATTAAAAGCAGGTGATTTCCACTTGTTTCCAGATGCTATGGCCAAGCAAGTTGAAGGTGCTTACCAAAGTTTTTCGGACAATGTGGTATTGGCAGATATGAACGAATAGTTCTTAGTTATATAAATTAATGGTCTTGCCCGTAGGTTCGGGCAGGAGCTTTTTTCTCTAGTAACCCCAACTAACCATGAAAAAAATATTTAGAATTATATTGTTGGTATTTGCGACACTCGCGGTATTTATGGCAATTAGCGCATTTGTCCATGGCCGACTTAAGACCAGATGAAGTCAAAGACAATCATCAGTCCAAAGAAAAAATAGCTTATGCTAAAGCATTATTAGATGAAGCGGTTCTAAAACAAGGATTAAATAAACTTAACCAGTTTTCAACTTATGAGGTAATAGGAAGGGATTATTGGTCTGGATTGATGGGAAAAGTGGGGTCACCGTATACATGGGAGAATCCTAAAATAGCTTTTCGGTTTAAAGTAGGTAATTTTGATAGTCAGCTGGAAGTTTTGGAAGGCGATGAGAAAGGACATATTGCCGGAATAATTTCTAATGATTATTACGAAAAACAACATATAACATATCATTCGGAAGTAGAGGATAATGCTGGAATTATTTTCACCCTTGGCGCATTGCAGTATTTCTTTGAGTTAGCAGACCGCTTATCTAAAGCTCCGTTTATAAGGTATGTTGGTCAAGATGAATTAAGAGGGCAAAAAGTTGAAAAAGTTTTTGTGAGTTGGGGAAATGAAACTACTAAGGATTACGACCACTATGTACTATGGATAGGTAAAGAAAGTGGTCTTGTGGAAGCGGCCACATTTACTACAAGAAATAATCCTAAACCTGCACCAAATTTTTTGTATGGTTCCATACAATTTGAAGACTATAGAAACGTAAATGGTGTTTTAGTACCGTTTGTGTTGACAGCGCAAATTGGCGAACCTAAAGATGACACCAATGAGAACGTACATAGAGTAACTGTAGAAAGTTTTAAATGGGATAGTTTTCCGGCTGATAAGTTGAATCCCATAGGCAAGAATTGATATTATAGAACAACATAAAAAATAAAGTAATGATTAAAGTAGCCGTATTATATCCGAATAGTAAAACTGTAGAATTTGATTTAGCGTATTATATAAATACTCATATACCAATGGTTAAGAAATTGGTAGGGAGCGCGCTTAAAAAAGTTGAGGTAGAGAAAGGATTGGCAGGAAGAGAACCTGGTGAGCTAGCTCCTTACGTTGCCATCGCAAACCTATATTTTGAATCTGTAGAAGAATTTCAGAAGTCTTTTGGACCTCATGCAGGAACATTGGCGGCAGATTTGCCTAATTATACCAATGTTCAGGGAGTGCTTCAAATTAGTGATATAGTCTAACTACTTTTAAGAAGGTATAATTAAGAAAAGTACACAGTATAAGTGCAGTATTTCTATTAAGTAAAAAATTGTGTTATGGCAGAAAAAATAAAATTAGACATTGTTTCAGATGTGGTTTGTCCTTGGTGTACCATTGGCTATAAACGCTTGCAAAAAGCCATTTCTGAATTAGGTATAGAAGATAAGGTAGAGATTGAGTGGCAACCGTTTGAGTTAAATCCGCAGATGCCACCAGAAGGAGAAAATGTAATTGAGCATATTGCCAATAAATATGGTTCTACCTTAGAGCAGCAAAGAGAATCTCAACAACGTATGGTAGAAGCTGGCGAAGAGCTTGGTTTTACTTTTGATTACTTTGATGAGATGCGCATGGCTAACACTCGTGAAGCTCATGTGCTTCTTGATTATGCTAGAGAAAATGGTAAACAAACAGAACTTAAGATGCGTTTTGTAACCGCTTTTTTTAGCGAAAGAAAAGATGTTTCGGATAGAGAAGTTTTAGCTCAGGAGTTAAAAGCAGTAGGCCTAAACGTAGAAAAAGGTATGGCCAGATTAGATGACGATACAGCAGTTTATGAGGTTACTTCTAAAGAGCAGTATTGGCAAGGGCTAGGTGTATCATCAGTTCCTACTTTTGTATTTGATAAAAAAAGTGCGTTAACTGGTGCGCAACCAGTGCATGTTTTTAAAGAAGTGTTGACTGAGATGTTGCAGGAAGCATAAATTCTATGCGGTTTATTTAATCATTTAACAGGATTAAATATCTTTCCTAGTCTAAGGAAATCAAACAAGATTTGTTGATCTTGCGTATAGAAAGTTTTACTAAAAAATATAGTTTTTAAGATGGAAGATTTAAAAGGTAAAAAAGCCATTATTACCGGTGGGAGTAGGGGAATAGGCCGCGCCACTGCAATTGCTTTTGCAAAAGAAGGTATTGCTGTTGGAATAACTGGTCAAAATGAGAATACCCTAAAAGAAACGGTAGCTGAACTTAAGAAGTTAGGTGTAAATGCAACCTATGCAGCGTTTGATGTAAGTTACTATGAAGCCGTACAAAAGGGAATGGCAAGTATCATCCAAGATTTAGGCGGAGTAGATATTTTAATGAACAACGCCGGTATTGGAAATTTTGCCCCTTTCATTGAAATGGAAGCTTCCGAATGGACGCGTATGATTGAGGTTAACGTATTGGGTGTGTATTACGCAACCAAAGTAGTTTTGCCGCACTTAATAGCCAATAAAGAAGGAGATATTATAAATATTTCTTCTACAGCTGGGTTAAGCGGTAACGCAAATACGTCCGCATATTCAGCATCTAAGTTTGCTGTTATTGGTATGTCTCAGGCATTGACTAAAGAGGTTCGTAAGGACAACATTAGAGTATCTACGTTAACACCAAGTACCATTGCTACAGATATGACTTTGGAGTTAGGTATTACAGATGGTAACCCGGAAAAAGTTTTGCAACCGGAAGATTTTGCAGAATTGATTACTGCAGGTTTAAAATTACCTAGAAGAGCCATGTTGGCAAATGCATCTATTTGGTCTACTAATCCATAGGACGTAAATATTATCTTGGTAAGCCCTTTTTAGATTGGGTAAACGAAGTAAATAAAACGCTCTCCCTCATTCAAAACTATTGAATGTAGGAGAGTTTTTACTTTTTATAACCTTCATTAGCGAAGTTGGATTTTTTTAGATTAAGGGTTCCTTCGGTAATTTTATTGTTTGCTTTAGGATATAAGCTGTTGATAATAAAATTAATATGGTGTATCAGTTAGAAGTTATCAAGTAGCATACTGCAATATTTTTAGAATATCTCGTTTTATATTTGTAAGTTTTTTCTTAAAAAAATAACATTAGAAATTGATCATTCTATTCTAGTTCATTAATTATTGTTACCTTAAATAAATTTCCTACAAAATTTAACTAATTGAGTACAGCTAAGAACAATTCAAAGTCGCAGGAAGAATATCAGAAAATGTTCATTGAGCAGGCTTCTACTGCAATGGCTATGGTGGATAACGACATGTGTTACATTGCCGCGTCTCCATCATGGATAAAGGATTATGGTCTAGAAGGAATAGAATTAATAGGTCGTTCCCACTACGAAATATTTCCTGAAATAGGTGATGATTGGAAAGATATGCACAATAGGTGTCTAAATGGTGCTACGGATATTTGTGAAGAAACTGCTTTTGAACGTACAGATGGTTCCATACAATGGATTTATTGGGATGTTCGTCCTTGGTTCATATCAGAAAATAAAATTGGTGGCATTTTGATGCATACGGGAGATGTTACCCGTCGAAAGGAAAAAGAGCTAGAAAAAGCTAGAATTGATGAGATACTTGAAAAAACAAATGAAATTGCCCGGATAGGAACTTGGGAGGTAAATCTTCTTAACAATGAAGTTTATTGGAGTAAAATAGTTCGTGAAATACATGAGGAGACAGAAGATTTTATACCAAATTTAGAAAGTGGGATTAACTATTACAAAGAAGGTGAAAGTAGAGAAAAATTAAGAAAAGCAATTGAAAGTGCCATAGCAGAAGGAACCCATTTTAATCTAGAATTAGAAATTATAACTGCCAAAGGAAATGCGTGTTGATGGGGTAGTGGGGAGATCAGAATACTTGGACGGAAAACTAACACGACTTTTTGGAATAATTCAAGATATAAATAACACAAAGCTTGCGGAACAACAATTAAATAAGGCCCATTCTGAATTGCAAGCTATATTCAATTCAAAAGCCATTGCGATTATAACCACTGGTAGAGATGGTATTATCCATAATTTTAATAGTGGTGCGGAGGTTTTATTAGGTTATCCTGCTGCAGAAATTGTGGGAATCAGTAACCCTATGCGATTTATTGCAGAAAAAGAGTTAGTAGCGTTTAAAAACCAATTAAAGGAAAAGTACGGGGAAAAGCCATCCAGCTTAAATCATTTTGAAGATATTTCAAAATATATAGATATCTCAAAAAGAGATATGGATGATACCAGGGAATGGACACATCGCAGAAAAGATGGTTCAACATTTCCCTGTCAAACAACAGTCTCATCCATTAAGGATGTGCACGGTGAACACACGGGCTTTATTGCTGTGTTGTCCGATATTTCGGAAATCAAAAATGCAGAGGAAGAACTTCTGGAAAAAAATGAGAGATTAAATTTTGCCGAACAGATTTCAATGTTGTCCAATTGGAAATGGGATACGATTGCGGATAAAGTAGAGTGGTCGCAAAATTTTTATAAAATTCTAGAGCTTGATGAAACCATAACGGAACTTAAGTTTGATTCGTATTTTAGGTTTGTTCATCCAGAAGATATAGAAATTGTCAATCAACATTTTAAGAAAGTAGAAAAAGATAAAAAATGGGAAAGTTTTACACATCGTATTATTACCACTTCAGGTAAGGTAAAAATAATTCAACTTTTAGGAGAGGTCCATACCAACGAAAAAGATGAGATTGTGGAAATGGTTGGTACGTGCCAAGATGTAACCGAAAGTAAAATGGCGGAACGTAATTTGCAAAAAGCCCATTCTGAATTGACAGCTATATTCAATTCAAATTCTATTTCAATCATAACAACAGATAAAAATGGTGTCATTAATCGATTTAATGATGGAGCGGAAGCTATATTGGGCTACTCCGCGGCTGAAGTAGTAGGGAAAGAGAAACCTGAACTCTATCTTCTTAAAGAAGAACACTCCAAATTTAAAAGTGATATTGCAAGGCAAAATGGTAAAGACCCTGCTACGTTTAATTATTATGTAGATAGTTTAGATCATGATTTAAATGATACCCGAGAATGGATGTATCGCCGAAAAGATGGCGTTATTGTTCCGGTACTTGCTACAACATCGGCTATTAAAAATATAGACAATAGTAATGAAGGTTATATAGCAATCTCCAAAGATATTTCTGAAATTAAAAATGCGGAAAGTGAACTTCTGAAAAAAAATCAGCTTTTAAATTATGCGGAACAGATTTCAAAGATGGCTAATTGGCAATGGGATCCTATTACCGATGAAGGAAAATCTTCAAAAAATCTATATAACATTATTGAGCTTGACGAAAAAATTACCGATCTTAAATTAGACATATATTTAGATTTTGTTCATCCAGAAGATAAAGAAATTACTGCTCAACATTTTGAGAACGCAGTAAAAGATAAAAACTGGGAAAGTTTTACGCACCGTATTATTACTACTTCGGGAAAATTAAAAATAATTCAACTATTAGGAGAAGTTTTTACTAACGAAAAAGATGAGGTAATATTAATAAGCGGTACCTGCCAAGATGTAACCGAAATTAAAATGGCGGAACGTAATTTGCAAAAAGCCCATTCTGAATTACAAGCTATATTCAACTCAGAATCTATTTTAATTATAACAACAGATAAAAATGGTGTCATTAATCGTTTCAATCATGGTGCAGAGTTGTTATTGGGGTATTCTGCGGCAGAAATGGTTGGGATAGAAAAACCTAGAAAATATATTCACGAGGCTGAAATCACAAAATTTAGAAATGATATTGCAGTACTAAATGGTGAAAATCCAGGTACATATGATCATTATGCAAACCTTTTTAAAAAGGAGTTAAACGACACTCGTGAATGGACCTATTACAAAAAAGATGGTTCGCCAGTTTCCGTACTTTCTACAATAACCACTATTAAAAATGGAGACAATGCCAATGAAGGATTTATAGCAATCTCCAAAGATATTTCTGAAATTAAAAATGCGGAAAGTGAACTTCTGAAAAAAATGAGCAATTAAATTTTGCGGAACAGATTTCAATGATGGGCAATTGGCAATGGAACACCATGACCGATACCGTAAAGTGGTCACAAAATCTTTATACCGTTTTTGAACTTGACGAGACCATAACCAATCTTAATTTTGATACGTATTTGGGTTTTGTTCATCCAGAAGATAAAGAAATTGTTAATCAATATTTTGATAAAGCAATAAAAGACAAAAAGCTTAATAGCTTTACTCATAGAATTATAACTACTTCGGGTAAGCTAAAAACTATTCACATTTTAGGAGAAGTTCATACCAACGAAAAAGGTGAGATTGTTGAAATGGTAGGTACTAGCCAAGATGTGACCGATATTAAAATGGCAGAAAAGAAGTTTAGAGGACTTTTAGAATCTGCTCCAGACGCTATGGTCATCGTAAATGATAAAGGAACAATACAGCTAATCAATAAACAATCTGAAAAATTATTTGGATATACACTAGAAGAATTAATTGATAAACCGGTAGAAATTTTAATTCCCACACGGTTTTACCCTAAACACACTAAAAACCGAAATAGCTTTTTCAACACCCCAATAACTAGGGTAATGGGTAATGGTAAAGATTTATACGCTCTGAAGAAAAATGGAGATGAAATACCCATTCAAATAAGTCTAAGTCCGCTTCATACAGAAGAAGGGTTGTTGGTTTCTGCAGCCATACGTGACATTACCAAAAGAAAATTAGCCGAACAAAAAATTAATGAAGCAAAAGAGAATTTAGAACTTGTAGCACAAAAACTATCCAGTCAAAATAAGCAACTTGCAGATTTTACTCATATTACGTCTCACAATCTAAGGGCACCCGTAGCCAACCTTAACTCATTGCTGGAAATATATGATCAGTCAGAAACTGATTTGGATCGTACCGATATATTCGGCAAGTTTAAAACAGTTATTCAACACCTTACTTTAACGCTTAACACGTTGGTGGATGCGTTAAAAACTAAGATTGGTGATTCAGGCGAAGACTTAGAAGAGATTGATTTAGGTAACGTATTGGAGCATACCAAAGAAATTTTGAGTGGAGCAATATTGAATTCTGGCGCGATAATTAAAAACGATTTCTCCAAGGTTTCTACTATTCGTTATAAGAGAGTTTATATGGAAAGTATTTTCCTCAATTTGGTAGGAAATGCAATTAAATATAAATCAGAAGACCGCATACCAGAAATACGAATTACCTCAGAGCTTGAAAACGGAAATATTGTACTCAAGTTCCATGATAATGGCCTTGGTATAGATTTAGAGCAACACGGCCATAAGCTGTTTGGATTAAATAAAGTTTTTCACAGGCATCCTGATGCAAAGGGTGTAGGTTTGTTTTTGACAAAAACTCAAATTGAAGCTATGAACGGTGTTATCTCTGCATCTAGTAAGGTTAATGTAGGAACAACTTTTACAATAAATTTCGATTAACTTTTTCTCTTTACGCCCACTAAAATCCTGGGTTTTATATGCGTTGTTGTTACGTATCAGTAAAAAGTTTCGGCAGCTATTTAAATCTGCTTAATACTTATCTATTTTTCCTTATTCCTTACAACAATTGTATAAACATACCCACGTACGTTTATTTTGTTTTTAGAAGTACGATATATAATTTATGAAGACCCCACATGAGTCTCATGGTCTAATTACTAGGTAAAGAATCTAGAGAAACAGGAAGTTCAAAAACCTCTAAATCAAAATAAGGTAATGCAGCTAATAGGTGGTCAAAAATATCGGCCATGATATACTCATAATTTTCCCAGCGCTTGTCCGAACTAAAAGCATAGATCTCCAAAGGAATACCTTGTGGTGTTGGTGCTAGTTGACGCACCATTAAAGTCATACCTTTATTTATGGCAGAATTACTTTCCAGGTAATCATTTACATACTTACGGAATACGCCAATGTTGGTCAGGTTTCTTCCGTTAATAGGTAATTCCTTGTTTATTTCATGAGTTTTATTATACGCACTTATCTGTTCGTTCCTTGTAGTAAGATAGGGTTGTATGAGCTGTATCTTTTTAAAAGACTCCATATCTTCATCGGTTAGAAAACGGATACTTTTTTGGCGGATAATCAATGCACGTTTAATACGTCTTCCACCGGAAACCTCCATACCTCTCCAGTTTTTAAAAGAATCGGAGATTAAAGCATAGGTAGGAATAGTGGTAATGGTCTTATCAAAATTCTGGACTTTTACGGTAGCAAGGGTAATTTCGCTAACATTACCATCAGCCCCATATTTTTCAAAAGTAATCCAGTCGCCAATGCGGACCATGTCATTTATACTAACCTGAATACTGGCTACAAGACCCAGAATAGAATCTTTGAATATGAGCAGTATTACAGCGGAACCGGCCCCAAGAGCGGTGAAGAATTTCCAGATCAGAACATCTGTAATTATGGCAAATATGGTCAAAATACCAATAAACCAAGCAAAAATCATAAACACCTGAATGTAGCTATCCATTGGTTTATCTCTAAACCTAGGTTTGGTCTTTAAATAGTCATTTATGCTTCTAAAAAGGCTTTTAACTATGTAAAGAGTTAATACTACAAAAAGTATCTGGAGTCCCTTAAGAGCTATTTGAGCTCCATATTCAAAATGAAAAAACGCAAAAGGAATAAACTTAAATAAGATGAATAATGGAACGATATGAGCTATATAACGAGGAGCCCTATTGATAACTAGAAAATTATCAAAATTGGTCTTTGATTTTCTGGAGAACTTTAAGGATATGGAGCGTAAAACTTTCCAAATAATTAAATCTAAGAAATACGCAAAAATTAAGGAAACTACTAATACTATAAATAGATTTAGATATGATGCAAAGCTTTCGCTTATTCCAGTTTTTAGTAGATAATCGTATAATACGCGGTGTAATCCCTTTTCCATGAGTCTCCTTCTAAATATTTCCACCGCAAAATTAAGCCATAGAAAGAACAAAGAAAGGTTATGCATAGAATAATTGTCCTGTTTTAGTAGTACAAAGCTGCAACGATAAGAAGTTCTTAGTCTTTATCAATTTGACTTTTATAAAATAAAAGTGAATCTCTTCGCCTTTGACCTCAGGCTTAGTAAAATAAAAATAGGTAACAAGGACTTGCGGTAACAATAATCTGGCAATAGCTAATATCGAATCTTAGGACAAAAAAAATAAATTCTAAGTTTGGACAATTTTAAGTATTCTACAACTTTTGTAGTTGTGACTAAAAAGGTAGGTAGATATTCACATATTATACTAGGGCGCAAAGCTTATAAAATTATGGAAATATATTTATTGGCCCTGTTAATTACTATTACCTCCCCACGATAATAGTAACATCATATCTTACAATGTTTACATTCTTTTCTTACAGTTTTACAACATTAATTATTAAAATATCTTTTATGAAGTCATCTTTGGTCTTGAATTAATCTAGTGTTAGTATGCCTACGAAATATTTTGTGTTTCTGCTGTTTCTTTTTTGCGGAATACTTTCTTACGGTCAAGTAAAAATTGGTGATAATGTAAGCATGATTGATGAGACTTCTATCTTAGAATTAGAAAGCACCACTAAAGTACTTGTGCTCACCAGAATAACCAATACCCAAATGCTTTCTTTGAACCCCTTATAGGGGGAATGGTTTATAATACAGATACTAATTGTGTTTATTCTTACAATGGAGCAAATTGGGTGAATCTATGTAATAGCTCATCTGGTACTTTTTCATTTGTAGATAATAATGATGGAACATTCACCATCAATAATAATGATGGTACTTCATATACTTCTTCTGATCTAACCGGACCTCAAGGTGAAAAAGGAGAACAAGGCGAACAAGGTCCTGCTGGTGCTGACGGTGTAAATAGTGGTGCAGAACTGGAACAAATAGTGATTGTAGCCTATAACAAACAGACACAATTTAACACCCCCTTCCTTTTGATGATAGTAGAAAAATTGAAGTCTATAGAAATGGAGTGCGCATAGATTTCACAACCATAGATACCAACACAATTGAATTGAAAAGTGACGTGACTTGTTTCCAAAATGATAGCATACGAATCGTACAAATTCTATAATAAATACATTTTTAAAAATAGTTAAATAAACAATTATGAAAACAAAAAACATATTCAGCAGTTTTAAAACTCTTGCCTTTGGTTTGCTTATGCTTACAGGTGCTGCAGTTAGTGCACAACAGACAACTGGTGATGTCGTCAAACAGACAGACGTTAATCCCGGGACAACCACTACAGCCGGTGCTGTTCGTGTCATTGATAATAAAGGTACCATCAAGTACCTTCAGTCTCAAAATGGTATCACCATGCTTTCAAATACCACAGCAGATGTGACCACTACAACTTGGCAACTAGGAGGTACGTTAACGGACGACACTTTTATAGATGTTGACGGAAATATTTTTGGGCTCAACGGTATTGCGCTAATCAGTTCTGAAACTGCCTCTACAGATGCTACTGATGGTTCAGATGCCGGTACCGGTACCGGATATACTTTTTTAGTGCGTGATGAGGCAACCGGAGACACCAAAAAATTATTGGCATCGGATATTGATATTATTACGAGCGGACAAGAAAGTTTTACAGCAAATGCAACGGATAATGGTGCAACTCTCACGACGTATGCACTTACAGGAAGCCCTGTTTTACCTGCATTTAGCCAAGTTTGGGTGTATCGAAACGGAGCCAAGCTTATTGCTAATGTGGATTATACGGTATCTGCTTCAACAGTGACTTTAGATATCACTAATGATTATGTTGTTTATGCTGGTGATACTATTGAGGTGCAGTACATTAAATAAACCCAATTCTTGTAGTTAATTCTATACATCCTTAAAAAAGGTTTAGGCCATTTAGCAGAGTAATAGTTTTCGGTTTTAAGGGTAATTCACTGCTTTTCGTCCGTATTAATGTGTGCGTGAAAATCCAACTTTCAATCATCTTAACTATTTCTTCATTTTTATACTGAATATTAAATATCGCCTCTCGACTTTTCTAGTTTGTCTGTTTTTACAGCAAGGTATTTGTGCGCAAGAAGAAATGGTTATAGATCATAAAGGAACGAAGGTGGCTATTAGGAATACTGTCGTAAGCACAGGTCCAATAGTTCCCCTTACCCCCTTAGAAAATGATATTTGGTTTGATTCTAGTGCAGAAGTAACCAAAATATATAATGGAAGTATTTGGCTGACCATAAATTTAGATGCGCTTTCAAAAAAAGAGGATACAGCCAATAAGTCTACCGATGTTGATTTATCCGATGCTACGAATACAAAGTTTCCTACTGAACTTGCGGTCAAGACCTATGTAGATACGGAAATTGCCAATGTAGCCGGTATTAATCTCTATTCGGACAATGGAATTTTAACGGATAACCGTATGGTAACACAAAACAATTATGACCTGAACTTTGATGCAAATACTTTAGTCATTAGTGGTGATGATAACTTAGTTGGCATTGGCACCGATACGCCCAGTCAAAGATTGGATGTAAACGGAAAGGCCAGAATACGCACACTTGATGTGGGTGCTAATACAGACCAAATTGTGACCGCAGATACAGACGGCGTTTTGAGAAAATTACCGCTTTCCGATCTAGAAACAAAAACTTCCATAGCTCAGAATATCGGTACAGGAATAATAACCCATACTAGTGAAGACGGCACTTCACAATCTGTTACTGTTATTAGTGCAAATGCGAATAATAGTATTACAGTGGGTACCGATGGTGGCGCCTATTTCAAAAGCCCAATAAAGGCTTATGGAACACTAATTCCTGCAAGTAATAGCATTACGGCCAGTGGTCTTAGTGCTGCTACCAAAATAGGTACGGGTAGATATACATTTACAATGACGACCGCTAGGTCATCTGCTAATTACCCAATTCAATTAAGTGTTTTAGAAACCAGTACTAACAATATTAATATTTATGTTACCAGTCAAACCACAACAACCTTTAGCATTGCCATTGTGCATGAAGGAGGTGGTATGTTAGGCGCAGATGCCTATGCAGACAGAACCTGTTATTTCACCATATTAGACTTTTAATAACACGTTTAGATGTATCCTAATTTATGTTTTAAATTTTCTCGTGATGCAAAGTATAAATGCACAGACCATTATTAATTTTGGCGATTTGGAAATTTTTACGGATGCTCAAATGGGATTTCATTTTTCCCTAGAAAATGATGGATTGTTCAATGGCTCTTTGGCCTTGCAGGGTTTTATTGCTCAAGAATTAAAAAAAGCATTAAAAAATAATGGCGCAGAAAACAACGGAATTATATCTGAAGATGCAGAAGGCATGCTAAGCGTTAGATATAACGATTTAATAGCGCCAATGGTAAAAGCTATTCAAGAACAAACAGAAGAAATTAAATTATTAAAAGAAGAGAAGGAGGCAACAAATAAGCGTTTGGAGGTTTTAGAACAGACAATTCTTGAGTTGCAAAACAATTAAATGATGTATAAATGTATAGTTATCTATTTCCTATTGGAGATGAATTCTATTTACGACCATAGTACATTAGTGCCACCGCATAATTAAGTTATAAAAAGAACAAAGGAAGGTTATGCATAGAATAATTGCCCCGTTTTAGTGGTAAACTGCTATAACAGTATGTTCTTCTTTATCTTTTACAATTAAAGTATATGAAAAAGGTTTTTTATTTGTCGTTTATAGCAAGAACGGGAACATCTTCAAAATATCCTAAGCGGTCCAAAGTAGGTTTTCCAAAGCCCATCCTTTCCCAAAATGTACGTTTCTTATTAATGTAACTTATCATATTACTACGCCTAATTTCAACGAAGCAATTTAAAGCGGTATTCATTTCTACATTATGTATGATAGTGAAGTTGTGATCAATATTTTTGAAATATGTAGTCAGTAATGTTTTATTTCTTTTCTGCTCAGCATCCAGCGCATCTGAATCTTCTAAGCTTAGCACCTGAATGCTAGAGTTACTCAGTTTTGCTATTTCTGCCAAGTGTTTAATATCAAAAAAATTGAAGTCGTTTTTAAAGTCGGTAGCTAATACAATTTCTTTATTGGAATTAAAAATTGCATTTTTCGGAACTATGAGAACAGGACATTTTCTAATATTTTCTATAACGGATATGGCCATCTTACCGTAGTTTGCCATTCTTTTGTTGGTCGTTCCCTTAGCACCCATTATCAGGATGTCAATCTTCATGTCCTCAATTATATCTTTTACGGCGTCTATGAAGAGAGTGGAGCGGGAAAGAACATGAAAATGATGTCTGGGGTTATCGTTTTCAAAGGTTAAACGGGTGAGAATTTCTCCAAGACCTTGTTTTGAACGTTTTTCGGATAGTTTGTTAAAGGCTTCGTCGGGATCTAAAAGCGTAAGGCTGTCCAGCCCATGTGTATCTTTTGCATACGTATTTAATAAAAAAAAATCACAGTCTTTGTTTTTATAGAGTTTAATCGCGTATTGAATAGCGTTCAATGAATACTTTGAAAAATCTGTTGGCAATAGAATCTTTTTCCCCATGATTGTTTTTTTTTAATGTTCTTTATATTCAAATTGATTTTATGGGCCGGCAGTCAAACTTCTTTTCCGTTCTTTATTTTCCCCTTAATTCCTTAAACAGTAAATATTGGTTTAGAGTTCAAAATTTAGCTTCTTACATTTAACAGAATTTGCAATAACACCATTCTTTTTAAAGTCCTATATCTTCTTATGTGCTCAGATAAACCAACCTATTTTTTTCATGCTTATGCAGATAGAAGGCATCACATTGCACAGTGTCACATTCTACTATATGGCGCATGTTGCTGCCATGGTTTTGTAATGTTCCTATTTGCGATTTGTTCTCTTTCTTTATTTCTTTTAGCTGTTGATACAGTTGCGTGTTGTGTAGCATCCGTTCTTCAATATCTATCAGATAATCTAATTCCTCATTTATATATTCAAGATCATCCGTCCAATTAGTGACTTCTACTTTATCTTTTTCCATCATGATGCGGCTATCGGATTCATGCGGATAAAATGGTTCTATTGCGTTCATATGTCGTGTTTTTAACTCTTGTGTTCTTTCTACAGTTAACAGTTAGTAAATAGTAGTACTTGTAGGAGTAACTAATTAGGATTGGTAACTGTTATCTATCTGATTTTCAGAAAATTATCACAAGCTTTTTAGGTTAATGCTATTAAAACAAAGAGCATGCCTATAAACGGAACAGATATAAATATACTATTTAAAATACTGATTATCAGTTGTTAACGAGTGTTGTGAGATGTAATAAGGCTATTTTAAGTCGAGGAGAATTTACCCGGTTGATGAGTTTTGAACCATTGAATCAATTCAACTGGAAACTACCTATTCTTATATTTTTTCAGCTTTTCTTGGCTCAGAAAAGCAATCACCTAAACGAAGAACACATGCATAATTACTAAATGAAAAAAGTAGGAGAAAAGGAATAATTTTGGTCATTTTTTAAAATGAGTATAAGAGGTAGTGATAAAATGCAGAAACAATCACTTGCAAACTTTTTTGTATAATTTTTAAATAAGAGTTACTAACCAAATGAAATTAAATAATAACTCAAAAAAAGCTCAATTTAGGAGTTCTTATAATCGGGAACTAGATATAGTATTTAATCTATCTAGCGCTTTAAATTGTATCTATTTTTCTTTTCTGAGGCAACTCTCTAGAAGACAATTAGTTTACCCTTTTTTTTGATGGTTGTTAATAAAAGTCTGAAAACATTACTTTGATTTAAGAGAAATACGAGGAATAAAACAAGACCTTTATACTTCTTCTGAAGAAGAATTTTAAGATTCATTTCCTATGCAGATAACACACCTTATAAAAAGGGATTTTTCCAAGAAACCGTTTCAGTTATACAAAATAACTGAGGCTATTATGAAAGCCATGACGGCGGCGTCTCATGGTGGTCCTAACGATGCAGAACGTATAGCAAATAACGTTCACGCTTCACTCCTGGAACGAAGTGCACTAGATAATAATTATGTGCCTACGGTAGAAGAAGTGCAAGATTTTGTTGAAAACAGACTCATGGAAGGTGGGTTTTTTGACGTTGCCAAAGGATACATCTTGTATCGTAACGAGCAGGCTCAAAAAAGAAAGTCAAATATCTTTGAGAAGCGCATCAACTTAAAGCCGTACGAATATCCGCAGTTATATGAATACGTGCCAGCTATTCGTCATTCATATTGGATACATACGGAATTTAATTTCACAAGTGATATTCAGGATTTTAAAACCGGTCTTGAAGAATCGGAAAGAAGTGCTATCAAAAATACCATGTTGGCTATTTCCCAAATAGAAGTTGCTGTAAAAAGTTTCTGGGGAGATATCTACCATAAAATGCCTAAACCGGAAATTGGTTCGGTTGGAGCTACTTTTGCGGAAAGTGAAGTACGTCATGCAGATGCATATTCTCATTTACTTGAAATTTTAGGACTCAATGCAGAGTTTAAAAATTTAAAGAAGAAGCCGGTCATGATGAAGCGTGTGCAGTATCTAGAAACAGCACTTAAGAACGCAAAAAGTGTAGATAATAAGGAGTATGCAGAATCAATTTTGTTGTTCTCTTTATTTATTGAACATGTTTCTCTTTTTTCACAGTTTTTGATCATAATGGCTTTCAACAAGCACAAGAATATGTTTAAAGGTATTTCTAACGTGGTTGAAGCTACCTCTAAGGAAGAACAGATTCATGGTGACTTTGGTATTGATGTTATTAAAATCATTAAAGATGAAAATCCAGATTGGTTTGATGAAGAATATCATACTATGATACAGAATATGTGTCACGAAGCATTTATTGCCGAAAGTGAAATAGTAGATTGGATTTTTGAGCAAGGTGAACTGGACTTCTTGCCAAAAGCAGTGATAAACGAATTTATTAAAAACCGATTCAATAATTCTTTAAGTAGTATTGGAATTGACAAAATATTTGATGTCGATGAAAAACTATTGACGGAAACAGAATGGTTTGATGATGAAATTATAGGAACCAAACATGGCGATTTCTTTGTGAAGCGCTCTATCAATTATAGTAAAAGAACCCAAAGTATAACAAGTGACGACCTTTTCTAAATGAACGAATTAAACACTACCACCTCACAAATTAAAGAAACAATTTCAGAGCAAGACCAACTTGTGAACGCAAGAAGAGAAGCTCTTAAAAACACTAAGAATGAACCGATAGGCGGTTTTGAGTGGCTTACCGACCACAGTCTTAACTTTTTAAACTCTGGATATTTAACCAAAGGCGTAACTGCTGAGCAACGTATTCGCGAAATAGCGGATAGAGCAGAACAGTTGTTAGACATCTTAAGGTTTCTCCGATAAATTTTTCGGATATATGTCAGAAGGGTTTTTCTCTTTGGCATCACCGGTATGGTCAAACTTTGGAAAAGAAAGAGGATTGCCAATTAGTTGTTTTGGTTCGCATATAGGCGATGATATGGGTAATATTTTATATACCCAATCAGAAGTTGGTATGATGTCTAAAATGGGTGGAGGTACTTCTGGTTATTTTGGAAAAATAAGACATCGTGGTGCTGAGGTTAAAAACAACGGTCAAGCTTCAGGAGCTGTGCATATTATGCAGCTTTTTGAATCTATGGTAGATGTTGTAAGTCAAGGTTCAGTTCGTCGTGGTCGTTTTTCACCATACTTGCCTATTGAGCATCCAGACATTATGGAATTCTTGGAAATTGGTACGGAAGGAAATCCTATTCAGGAGCTTACCCATGGGGTAACGGTTACCGACGATTGGATGAAGGCAATGATTGAAGGTGATACGGATAAACGTTCTATTTGGGCTAAAGTATTGCAACGTAGGGGAGAGATGGGGTATCCATACATATTCTTTACGGACAATGCCAACAATGGTGCATCAGACGTATACAAAGAGAAAGATTTACCTATATATGCAAGTAACCTTTGTACAGAGATAATGTTACCATCAAATGATGATTGGTCGTTTGTATGTGTATTGTCTTCAGTAAACGTGTTGCATTATGATAAGTGGAAAGATACCGATGCAGTTGAAACAATGGTATATTTCTTAGATGCAGTTATTACTGAATTTATTGAAAAACTAGAAAGATATCGCGACTCTGATTCCCGTGAGGACAGGCAGACTTTCCTTTTTATGGAGCGCGCTTATAATTTTGCTAAAGATAACCGTGCCCTAGGTCTTGGTGTTTTAGGATGGCATTCATTATTACAATCAAAAAGATTACCTTTTAACAGTCAAGAAGCGTTTAACTTAAATAGTGAAATATTTAAGGGAATAAAGGAGAAATCATACAAAGCGTCAGAAGAGTTGGCAGCTAAGTTTGGTGAGCCAGCCGTTCTTAAAGGATATGGTAGACGTAATGCAACTTTGAATGCAGTAGCGCCAACAACATCCTCAGCTTTTATTTTAGGACAGGTATCACAAGGTATTGAGCCAATTTGGTCAAATATTTATGTAAAGGATATTGCCAAAGTAAAGACGACTATCAAAAATCCATTTTTATTGGATTTATTGGAAGAAAAAGGAAAGAATACAACAGAGGTATGGCATAGTATTCGTGAACGCGATGGTTCTGTACAGCACCTAGAGTTCTTGACGGAACTAGAAAAAGATGTGTTCAAAACGTATTCTGAAATAGACCAGATGGATATTATCTATCAAGCGGCAAACCGTCAAAATCATATTGACCAAGGCCAATCGGTAAACATAATAGTGCATCCAGATATGCCAGTAAAAGAAATCAATAAGATTCATGTTACGGCATGGAAACTTGGGTTAAAATCGCTCTACTACCAACATAGTATGAATGCGGCCCAAAAATTCAAGCAGAAAAAAGATTGTGCTAGTTGTGAAGCATAAGCTTCAAAGCATAGTTATCTAAGGCTTATATTTTACTTTATTAAAAACCAACCCTATTCTATAAATTAGAATTGGGTTGGTTTTTTTGTGGTTATCCTCAAGTAGATTCATATTCCTTCCTAGGAACGTAAATCTGAGACGTGTGATGTTTATTGTTTGGGCGAATCCAAAAGAGTAACAATAAGGTCTTAGCAAAGCTTCAGAGTACGCTACTTAATTTGTCAACTCTTAAGTAGTTGATTATTAGGAATATAAATATAAAAATTGCATGTTATTGCAATAATAGTACACGTTTTTTCTTTACGATACTTATATACTCCAAGTCATTGAAATAATAGTGAATATCATTTTTTCATAAGTGCTATATCATTGTGTTATAATTAATCTTTAAATAAAATATTATGAAAACAATTTTAATTAGCGCGATGATTTTAGGTATTGTTACTATTGGATATTCTCAAGGTACAAGCAAGAAGCAAAATCTAGAAATTACAATAGAGAGCACAATATCTGCTCCTAAAAACATAAATTACTTAAACAAGGTACAGGTAGGAATAGTGTCACCACGAGTTTTAGAATTACAGCATTCTGTGGCAAACTTTAATCTGTCTGAATCAACTTTATATAAAATTAAAGACAAACATTATATAGTCTATTTTAGAAAGACAAAGGGTTTGATAAATGCCACATTTGATGCCAAAGGCAAAATTCTATATGCTATGGGCCGCTTTAAGGATGTTATCTTTCCTATGCCTGTTCGCAATACAATTTATAAAACGCATCCAGGATGGTATGTGTTGGGTAATACATACAAGACTACCTATTCCACAGAAAGGGGTGCGGAAAGTTTGTATAAAGTGACGATTGGCAAAGGCGCACTTGAAAAGAGACTAAGAATTGATGGGGAGGGAAATCTTCTATAATACGCTCAAATGATAGCATGAGAATGCTCTCAATCTATAATAGCAGAGAGGGAGGCTTTTCTAATTGTTCATACATTTAAAGTGCTAAAGATGAATGGATCTAATTGATTCTTTATCAACTTTTTAAAAAGTAAAATAACGCTTTACTAAATTTATTATCTTGCATAGGAACCATTCTGATAATTTCCAGTATCAGAGCCATTGATGCCCCCTATCAATTTCAGCGGATTCAAGACAACCATATTATTCATGAAAAATCTCCCTTGTTTCAAGAATCTCCTTTGGGTTTCGTTTTTGCTATGCGGTATTACTTTTTACAGACAAATGAACCAATAGGTTAGCTTAATTAGTAGAATAGTTTGTCTTGAATGAACGTGTTGAATTGCATCCTATGGATAATAATTTTACAAAGAACGTACAGAACATTGTCCTAAATCGTAGCTGTTATGAAAACTGCGGTACAGATTCACTTGCCTTACTTTATAGGTTCCTTGTATTTTTACTTGTATTCTTTATGCAATCTAATATTCAGGCTCAAACACGGGTAGAAATCCCTGAAAGTTCTAGTTGGAGTATGACATTGATTGATGAATTGGAAGTCATGAGTGATGAACAACATCAATGGTCAGCAGAATCATTATTTGCTAATTCAGATGATTTGTTTGCACCTAATTCTGCAGATGCAAAACCCGTGTTACATAACTATTGGGCCAAGTTTAAATTGGCTAATACAAATGAAAGCGAACAATGGCTGAGTTTTGAATCCTATTACTGGGATTATGTAACGCTTTATTTTCGTGATTCGACCGGGCACGTAACAGTCATTCCTTTTGGTATATTGAGTAACCCTAATAATCACAAGTTTCTTATCCTTCCACAAACGGAATATGTTGTACTCGTCAATTTTGAGTCAGGTGGTCAGTTCCGTAGGGAGGACAATATAAACCTTGTTATCAAGTCAACAATAGCTGCGTTGGAAAGTAAAACATTTACCAACTACTTAGATGGTATTTCCTTTGGTATCATGTTTGGTTTTGCTTTGTACAACCTATTTTTATTTATTTCTCTACGCGACAGGACCTATTTTTGGTATTCATTATATATCCTTTTTCTTGCTATCAGCTTTGCTACATTATTTGCTGCTGAACCATCAAAGTTGACACAATTTTTCACTCCTAACTATCCATCATTTCCATTTTATTTAAAGAAGGTTTCAGAACCGATAATTATAATATCATATATCAATTTCGTTAGAAATTTTCTTTTGACAAAGAACAGGCATCCGATTTGGGATAAGGGTTTAAAGATTTTTATGGTCCTAATCATTCTTCAATTTTTGGCCAATGTAACTGGCATATATCACTTTACCGGTATAACCCGTGTTATGATATGGAATACTGCCACATTATGTTGTGTAATATTAGCCTTCATATATTATTTTCATGGGTATGCCAAAGCCAGGTTTCTTATTGTTGGTCAATTTTTTATTCTAATAGGAGTCGTTGTTACAGCTACACACTACGCTGGGTTCGATTTGCTTAACTTTCTTCCTAAATCAGAATTCTTTAATTATTTCAGATCTCCATCTAGTTACTTTGCCTTTGGTGCAGTAGAATCTATCGTTTTCTCTTTTGCCATGGCTGATAAATATAATATGATGCAGAAGGAATCCGTGAGGATGAAAATCGAAAAGGAAAAAGAAAAGTCTGAAGTATTTCGATTGCGAGAATTAGATAATTTTAAAAGTCGCTTCTACTCCAATATTACTCATGAATTTAGAACACCGCTTACGGTTATTCTTGGCATGACAGATGCATTGGAAAGTGAATTACAGACCAAAATGAATCCACCCATTAAAAATGCAGTGAAAATGATTCATAGAAATGGCAGCAATCTTTTGTCGTTGGTAAATGAAATGCTAGATCTCTCTAAACTTGAGAGTGGTCGTATGGAAATGAGTCTGGTGCAAATCAATGTAATACCCTTCATCAAATATTTAGGCGAGAGTTTTCATTCATTCGCCCAAGAAGATGATATCCATTTTACAGTATATTCAGAAATTGACGAATTAGTGATGGATATAGATTCTCAGAAATTGGCTACCATAATCTCCAACCTGCTTTCGAATGCGATAAAGTTTACTCCTCCTTTGGGAAAAATCATTCTTCATATCCAGAATGATTCTGATATGAATTTGGTCATAAAAGTTACCGATACAGGCATAGGCATAGCAGAAGAAGAGTTGCAACATGTTTTTGATCGTTTTTATCAAGCAGATACAGCTCACACAAGAAAGGGAGAAGGATCCGGTATTGGCCTTTCTTTGACCAAAGAATTGGTACAACTGCTAGGGGGGCAAATTTCAGTTATAAGCACACCGAACGAAGGCAGTGTTTTTAAAGTGGAATTACCTATAACACAAAATGCTCCAAAAACTACTATAGAGTCCTTAAAGCTGAGTCATCAGTCAGTAACGGAGGGGGTTGATTCAGAAATCAATCAAAAAGCAGGTTCCAAGGATGAGGATTTACCTCTGGTACTAATTATAGAAGATAATAAAGACGTTGCCTATTACTTAAAACAATGTTTAAAGGACCAATATAAGACGATGCATGCCATAAATGGTATTGAAGGTTTAGAAATGGCATTTGAACACATTCCGGATATTATTATCTCTGATGTAATGATGCCGGGTAAAGATGGTTATGAGGTGTGTAGCATGTTAAAAGAGGACCAGCGTACCGATCATATTCCTATTGTTTTATTAACGGCCAAAGTAACTACAAAAGATCGTGTTATAGGACTAACTCACGGAGCGGATGCATATTTAACCAAGCCTTTTGTAAAAGAAGAGTTATTTGCGCGATTGGAGCAGCTACTTTTTTTACGGAAGAAATTAATTAACAAGTTCCAGTTAGGCCAAGTATCTAAAATAATGGCAAAACAACCTATAAATGCAGAAACCAAATTCATTACCAAAGTCATCCAACTTATACATGAAGATTTAGATAACTCTACCTTTGGCGTCTCTGAACTCAGTACAAAATTAGGCTTAAGTGAATCGCAGGTATATCGTAAATTAAAAGCAATTTCAGGAAAGTCAACTGCTGTTTTTATTCGCACTATTCGCTTAGAATCAGCGAGAGAGCAGCTACAAACCACCGATAAAACGGTTTCAGAAGTTGCCTATGCCGTAGGATTTAATGATCCATCATGGTTTAGCAGAGCTTTTAAAGAGGAATATGGCTTTGCACCAAGCAGTATTTTTAAATAACTGGTTTACAATATATTATAATTAGACATTGCATGTTTTTGCAATAATAGTACAAGCTTTTTATTTCTAATTCATTATTACTCCTTGGCTTTGAAAAAATGGTAAATGTCATTTTTTGATAAGTGCAATATCATTGTATCATAATAATTATAAAAACATATATTATGAAAACTACAATGAAATTTTTTAGCTACGGAATTCTAATTTTAACTTTATTATTTACTTCTTGTACGGAAGAAGGAGATATTGGCCCAATTGGTCCTGAAGGTCCTCAAGGTATCGCTGGAATTGATGGTGCCGATGGAATGGACGGATCTGACGGTATGGATGGTGCTGATGCCCCAGATGGCTCAAATGAAGCAGTTATAACCAACTATTCAGAAACAAAAGTACCAGGATCATTTTCTACGCTTGATCGCGATATTGACGGCGTTACTGCATATTTCAAAACCACGGATTTAATCCCGAATAATGCCTATACCTTATGGTTTGTAGTCTTCGGCGAAACTCCAGGTCCGCCAATTTCTACATTTGCGGCAGGTCATATCGCAGGAGAAACTGGAACAGAAATTTTTGCCGCTTTTAAAAGTGTCGATGCTGATTTTGATAACCCTATGACGGGTGAGATTCACTTAGCATTACGTACCCATGGCCCAGTTCAATAGGAATGATACTAGACCAGATACAAACTATGGATGGCGGCTGTACTTCTGGTTTTGATTCTGGACCAGGTACTCATCCAGACTCTAATGAAGTTGGGTATTGCGCGAATGTACAAGTTGCCAAATATATTGTTGAATAACAATTGAATTGTGTAACGCTTTCTTTGCGAACTATTTACAACAAGAAGTAATTAGGCTACACTAATAGTGTCGCCATGGGGTAGTCTAATTATTTTCTTAAAGAACTCCAAAACCAATAAAAACGGTAGTTCTAACCACTTCTAAAGATGCTTTAAGAGAGGTGTGCTAAGTTATTCTGAACTTTCTCTAAAAATCGGGATAAATAATAATCGAACCCTCTATAAAAAACCTCTAAATAAGAGGGAAGTGATTTACTTCCACTTTTAACTAAGATATCATGACTAAATTCATCTGTTATATAGCGAGTTTTTTGGATAGCTTTACCTCGGAAACCAACGGCCTAATACCTGAAATTAAAAATTCCAGAATTTCTGCACTATCACTTTTTTCTATACTTCTGCTTATATTTTCATGTGAAAAAGATAATGAACAATATGTAAATTTTGATGCTGAAAACGATGAATTAACGGATTTGATAAATGATGTAAGTTCACTAACTGCATTACAGTTAAATAAAGAGAATACAATACAATCTATCCCTCAAGACCCCAAAAACCCTATTACTCAAGCTAAAATAGATTTAGGAAAACTCTTGTTCCATGAAACAGGCATAGCCCTAAACCCGAAACAAACAGAAGGAATGAAAACCTACTCTTGTGCTAGTTGTCATCAAGCAAAAGCTGGTTTTCAGAGTGGTATAAAGCAAGGTATCGGTGAAGGCGGTTTTGGTTTTGGTCTTTTTGGAGAAGCACGGGTAATGGCTACAACTTACAAAGACACGACCATAGATGTACAACCCATTCGATCTCCAACAATTTTAAATTCTGCTTATCAGGATGTTATGCTTTGGAATGGTCAATTTGGAGGAACTAAAACCAATCAAGGCACGGTAGCTCAATGGACGGTGGGCACCCCAAAAGAAACCAATACATTAGGGTTTGAAGGTCTAGAAACACAGGCTATTGCCGGTCTAGATGTTCACCGTTTGATAATTAATCCAAAAATGATTGTGAATAATGAGACGTACAAAGCGCTCTTTGATGAAGCATATCCTAATATTCCTATTGAAGAAAGGTACACCAAATTGTATGGTGCTCTTGCTATTGCTGCATATGAACGAACTGTTGTAGCCTCCGAAGCTCCTTTTCAAAAGTGGCTCCAAGGTGAAGACGGGGCATTAACTGAAACAGAAAAGCAAGGAGCAATACTTTTCTTTGGAAAAGGAAAATGTTATATGTGTCATTCAGGACCAGCTTTAAGCGGAATGGAGTTTCACGCCCTCGGAATGAATGATTTAGGCAGTAGTGAAGTTCACGGCAGCATTGACGAGGCAACAAAAAAAGGTCGCGGCGGATTTACAAAAAATCCTGAAGATGATTACGCTTTTAAAACTCCTACACTATATAACTTAAAAGATGTTCATTTCTTAGGCCATGGCGGAAGCTTTACAAGTGTAAAAGAGATAATAATTTACAAAAACAATGCTATAATCGAAAACAATGAGGTGGTTCTAAGCAATATTTCAAGTCAATTTAAACCATTAGGTTTAACAGACATAGAAATTAACCAACTAACTGTATTTGTCGAAAATGCTTTATATGACGATAATCTTGAACGTTATGTACCTGAGTCATTACCAACAGGACAATGTTTTCCCAATGCCGATGCTCAGGCTAAAGAAGATACTGGGTGCAATTAAAAAATATAAAAACAAAAAAAAGACATTCGTAAATTTATTCATCGCGCAAAAGCAGTCAAAAAATATCAGATATAAAGCCGTTTACAAATTATTGAATGCCATCTATACGTCTTTTTTACAACTTTTAGATAAAATACTTATATTATGAATAGTTCCCCTAACTAACGTATTTCCAAAATTAAATCGCGGAACTATGAAACCAAAAATTGTATTATTCCTTTTAGGTATGTTTTTACACCTTATCTCATGTAAAGACAATGCTATGAAACCCAATCCTGCTTTAGCCACCATCGACTTTTTAAGAGGAGATTTATTACTCTGCGGTAGTGGACAATTTGGGGAATTGAAATTCTCGTTATCCTGCAATTATGAAACAAGAGCCGATTTTGATTTGGCTGTTGCATTACTACATTCCTTTCAATATACCGATGCGGAAAAGGCATTTGTAAAAGTTATAGATGCCGACCCAAATTGCCCAATGGCCTATTGGGGCGTTGCCATGAGTATTTATCATGCGGCTTGGTTTCCACCTTCCGAAAAGGACTTAAAAAAAGGTAGGCAGGTATTGGCTGTTGCTAAAGAGTTATCTATGGATGAAAAGCAACGCGATTACATCAACGCCATAGATGTATTCTATACCGATTGGCAGAATGTAGACCACTCGACTAGAGCCAAACGTTTTGAAATGGAAATGGAAAAAATACACCTTAAATATCCAGAGGATGTCGAAGCTGCTATTTTTTACACCTTGGCCTTATATTCTACTCGAGATAGAACTGGAAAGGAATATAAAAACGAACAAAAAGCAGGAAAAATTCTCGAATCTCTCTTTGAAGAAAATCCGAATCACCCGGGTATTGCTCACTACATCATCCACAATTATGACAACCCCGTTCTAGCGCACAAAGGACTGGAAACTGCGCGTAGGTATGCAAAAATCGCCCCTTCATCTTCACACGCTCAGCACATGCCTTCCCATATTTTCACTAGGCTCGGCATTTGGGAAGAGTCAATAGAATCGAACATTCAATCTGCTGAAAGTGCACGATGTTATAAACAAGCATTGAATATTAATGACGGGTTCTTCGAAGAGTTACATGCCATTGATTATCTAGTCTATGCCTATCTACAACAAGGTGATAATACGAGGGCTGAACAACAGTATAACGCAATTAAGACGGCTACAGCAATCTATCCATTAAATGTTACAGCTGTCATGTATCCGATTGCCGCTATACCTTCCAGATTGGCATTAGAAAACAAGAATTGGAAAAGAGCAGCAAATTTGCAATTACAAGAAACAGGTCTAGATTGGGGGAAATTTCCATGGCAAAAAGCAATACATCATTTTGCTAAGGCGCTGGGTGCGTCACACACCAAAGATTACGCTTTAGCAGAAGAAGAGATAAAAACACTTACAAAATTGCATCAGCTAATGATTGCAGAAAACGACCCTTCGCAATTCATACAAGTGAACCAAGTTGAAATTCAACTGAAAACGGCACAAGCTTGGTTGTTTTTTACACGTAAAGATGTGGAGAATGGATTGGCTTTTATGCAAGAAGCAGTTGCTATAGAGCGAAAAACGAGCTTGCACCCGCTAACTCCGGGGGATGTTTTGCCGGCCATGGAATTATTGGGTGATATGCTATTGGAAATGAACAAACCAGATGAAGCACTTATAGCATACGAAGAAAATCTAAGTAAGACGGCTAAAAGATTTAATGGAATTTACGGTGCAGCCAAAGCAGCCAAAAATTCGGGTAATTTGGAAAAAGCAACTCACTATTTTAAACAACTTATCGAATTAACTAAGAATTCAAATAGCGTAAGACGTGAAGTTGAAGAGGCCAAAGAATTTATTGCACACTCTTAATACAAAGGTTATGAAGATAAAAATAGGCATAGGAATATTGGTGGTTGCATTTTCTGTACTTATTTTTTTGGTAAATAAGAGGTCGGAATTACCGATTTTGAATCCATCTGATTTTAATCCAGAATTGGTTGATGCTAGTTTACAGAATCAAGCAAAAGCTCATACTGTTGCGGATTTTGAACTGCTCAATCAAAATGGAGAAACTATTACCCAAGCAAATTATGAGAACAAAGTCTATGTGGCCGATTTCTTCTTTACACGTTGCCCTAGTATCTGCCCCGTTATGTCAAATAATATAGAAAAACTGCAAAACACTTTTATCGATAATTCTATAGTAATGTTTTTGTCTTTATCCGTTACTCCCGAATTGGATAGCATTCCCATTTTAAAAGAATATGCGCAAAAACATGGAGCAATTGATGGTAAATGGAATATTACCACGGGAGAGAAAAAACATATTTACAACCTTGCACGTAAAAGTTATTTTGCTGTGGTGAATGAGGGGGATGGTGGACTTCAAGATTTTATCCACACAGCAAATTTTATTTTAGTAGATACTAAAAAACAAATACGTGGTGTCTATGATGGGACTATCGATAAAGAAATAGAACGATTGATCAACGACATTAAAATACTAATGCAGAAATCATGAATAAGATAATTTATTATGTAGCAAGTTCTTTAGATGGATTTATCTCAGGAATAAATGGCGATGTCAGTAAATTCATTCCGCATGCAGAAGCAGTAGAAAAATACCAATCAGATTTGCTTAACTTCAAAACGACCATTATGGGGCGCAAAACTTATGAGTTTGGCTATCGATTCGGGCTTGAACCTGGGCAACCAGCATATGCTCATATGGAACATCATATCTTTTCAAAAACACTGCAAATTGAGGCACTTTCAGATCAGGTGCATATTGAGCGGGTATCAATTGCGCGAATAAGAGAAATAGTAGCCATTTCGGAAACGGATGTTTACCTCTGCGGTGGGGGACAATTTGCAGGATGGCTTCTGGATAACGGCTTAATCGACCAATTGAAACTTAAATTAAATCCGATAGTGCTTGGCGAAGGGATCCGTTTGTTTGGAAACTCTAAAACTTCATTAGCCGTAAAGCTGATTGAAAAAGAATCATTTGACGGCGGGCTTCAATTCTTGACTTACGATTTGAAATAAAAAATAAAAAACCTCGTAAATCATAGATTTACGAGGTTTTTTGTCTCGGGTTATGTCCGATGTGGTGACCTGGCTGGGGCTCGAACCAGGACCCTCTCCTTAAAAGGGAGATGCTCTACCAACTGAGCTACCAGGTCATAATGTCAAAAACTAATACGCGTTCAATTTAAATAAAAATCAGCTCACGTAAATAAATAAAAAAGCCTCTTTTTTTGTTGAAGAGGCTATTATTTATTTGGTGACCTTACTGGGGCTCGAACCCAGGACCCTCTCCTTAAAAGGGAGATGCTCTACCAACTGAGCTACCAGGTCAATAACAAATCAGGAATGTTTCCCTCAATGCGGGTGCAAATATAAGTCGATTACTTTATTTTCCAAGCCCTTTTTAATATAAATTTATTTTTTTTTGAAAACACCTGAAAATAAGCCACTTTTACATCAAAATAAAATTGTGAAAATAGTATTGTTGGGTTATATGGGGAGTGGTAAGAGCACAATTGGTAGATTGTTGGCCCATAAAAAAGACCTAGAATTTATAGATCTCGATAATTATATAGAGGAGGCAGAAAGCATGTCTGTTTCTGATATCTTTAAAAATAAAGGCGAGCTTTATTTTAGAAAGAAGGAATATGAATATCTTAACGAGGTACTTGCACAAAAAGACGATTTTGTATTATCTACTGGTGGCGGTACGCCATGTTACGGGAATAACATACAAGCAATTCTAGAGAATACGGAAAATGCTTTCTATCTAAAAGTTTCCATACCTGAATTAACTAAACGTCTTTTAAAAGAGAAGGATGAACGCCCCTTGGTAATGAACATAGCCGAAGAAGAGTTACCCGAGTTTATAGGGAAACATCTTTTTGAACGAAGCTATTATTACAATCAAGCAAAAAAGGTCATTAGTTGTGATGCCAAAGACCCGCAAGAAATTGTAGCTGAAATGGAAGAGTCACTAGTCTAAATAGACCATATCATTTTTAGCTTGAAACTGTACGTGAACATGCTCTTGTAATGAAGTGGATAGGGAAATACCTTTATAATCTGCTTTTACAGGATACTTTTTGTGATTCCTATTTACTAGAACCGCAGTCTTAAGTTGTTTGAGCGGTGTTTTTAAGAAATGGTGAACGCCATAGATTAGCGTAGTGCCAGAGTTAAGAACATCATCAACTAAAACAATAGATTTATTTATGTATTCTGATTCTGGAATAGAGGTCTGTACGCCGCTTTTTAAAGGATTTGTTTTGTCCATTAAAACTTTGCAAAGTGTAATCTCGGCATCGGTTACTTTCTTAAGAACACGTTGTAATTTTTTAGCAAAATTTAGTCCCCCGCCATCAATGCCAGCTATGATAATTTCCTTTTCTTCAACATTAGCCTCGTATATCTGGTAGGCAATGCGTTCTATTTTATGTTGAATTTGCTGGTGCGTAAGTATTTTATTTTCCATAAAGGGGTATTTTCATTTCAAAGATAGCCAACCAAGTATAAATTTGCTCTTTTTTATTCTATACTCTTTAAATCATCTGGAGTTGAATCTGGATCATCTAAATAGTCTTCAATATCACGACGGTCCTTCTTAGTGGGTCTTCCGGTTCCTTGCTTTCGGTAATGTTCTTTAGCTTGTTTTAGAAGCTCATTATGTTCAAAAGCTTCCTTTGGAGTGGTATCCGTACGGTAAATATCAACTAATTTGGCACCCACCCTGCTTTTTGGGATGTCCAAAACAGTAAGTTGAAGGTTGATCTGCTCCTTCCTTACTATAATTTTATCCATAGGGTACACTTCTCGTGATGGTTTGGCCACTTGTTCATTAATTCTTACCTGACCTTTTTTGCAGGCCGTAGAAGCAATGTTTCGGGTCTTAAAATAACGGGTACTCCACAAGTACTTATCAATTCGCATAACTATTAAAAATCTTTGTTAAGGCTCTCTACAAAAATAAGGGAAAATTGTATCTTGCCGGCTGTAAAAATGAATTGATGAAATTGAATCGAATAGTTGCCTTATCGGCGTTAGTAGTTGTATTAGGGTCTTGTAATAATGATGATGGGGGTGTTACCGTTGAGCCACCTCGCCCTTTAAGCGAGGTGTTGGTGGAAGATGAAACGGAGATTCAAGAATATCTTAAAACGCATTATTACAATTATGCCGAGTTTGAAAACCCCGCTGAGGATTTTGATTTTAAAATTGAAATAAAGGAAATACCTGATGGGAATACAGAGCTTGTACCTTTAAAGGATCAGGTGGAGTCAAAATCAGTAAAGGTTTCTACTAATACCGATGATGGAGAGAAAGATGTGTCTCACACTTATTATTATTTGATAGCGAGTGAGGGTGCTGGAGAATCACCAACTGCTTCCGATTCAACTTTTGTAAAGTATAAAGGAATGTTGTTGGACGGTAGTGAGTTTGACAGGAGTGATAGTTATATTTGGCAGTATCTTCCAAATACAATAAGGGGTTACGGAGAAGGGTTAACTCATTTAAAATCCGGTGGAGATATTGTAGTAGAGGAAAATGGTACCTATACTATAAATGACCCGGGTGTAGGACTGGTTATTTTTCCATCTGGTTTGGGTTATTTTAATACTGCAAGGACGGGTATTTCTGCTTATTCACCTTTGGTTTTTGCGTTGGAATTGGGAGTTTTTGTTAAGAACACAGATTATGACAATGACGGTATTCCATCAATCTTAGAGGATTTGAACAATGACGGAAACTTGAACAACGATGATACTGATGGGGATGGATTAGTCGATCATCTAGATAATGATGACGATAATGATGGGGTTTTAACTATTGATGAAATAGAAATTGATGGAGAAGGTAATGTTACATTTCCTGATTCTGATGGGGATAATATACCGGACTACCAAGATCCCGATACAAACTAAGAAGTAGAATTATTTCCTACCCATAAATAAAAAGAAAGCCCGAAACATATGTTTCGGGCTTTCTTTTTAATATATATTTCTTATAAAGTCAAAGACAAACTAACGATTAACTGATCTGGGCGAGCATCTACACGGCTAGGTCCCAAGTTGGTAATGTTTGTGTTGATAAAGGTAGCCGTTGTTGCTGTTAAAGCCTCTTTCGTACCTAATATCAATTCCTAACTTCCCTAAATCTACACCTGCACCTATATTGGCTCCTACACTAAAATCATTCTCAATGTCATCTATGGAGATACCGTCAAACTCGGTATCAAGAATATATTGAAAAGATGGTCCCGCAAATACATGCAATGGACCTATAATCTTTATGCCAACAAGCAAAGGCATATCCAGCTTGCTAATGTCAAAATCATCACCGCTATAATCAGACTTAGTTTTGGTATACACCAATTCAGGTCTAAAGTAAATACGGTTTAAGCCAATCTTTCCGAAAAGGCCTACGTGGTAGCCCATTTTTCGGTCAGGGTCTTTAGCGGCATCGCCTATGGATTCAAAATAGTCACCGTTAGCGCTGTAGTTAAGACCGGCCTTAACACCAATTTTAACCAAATCTTTCTGCGAAAATGCAGCAATGCTTACTAAAGCAAAAACTGCTGTAAGGAGTGTTTTTCTCATATGTTCTCGTTTTTTAATACCACAACAGTATCAAAAACGATACCATTGTTATTTCCTTTTCAATACCTTTAAAACGGCCTTCTCAATAGCTTTATTGTTTAGTCCGTATTTCTCCATAAGTTGCTCTGGAGTTCCGCTTTCACCAAAAGTATCTTGCGTTGCAACAAACTCTTGTGGTACAGGATTATGAACAGTAAGGGTTCTAGCAACACTCTCGCCAAGACCTCCTAAGAAATTATGCTCTTCCGCAGATACAACACAACCTGTTTTTTTAACAGATTTTAATAAAGCTTCCTCATCAAAAGGTTTGATGGTGTGAAAGTTGATTACCTCTGCAGAGATACCTTGTTCCTCTAATCTTTCGGCAGCTATTAAAGCTTCCCAAACCAAATGTCCTGTAGCAATTATGGTAACATCTGTACCTTCACTAAGCATAAGGGCTTTGCCAATTTCAAATTTTTGATCAACAGGTGTAAAGTTAGCTACTTTTGGTCTCCCAAAACGTAAGTAAACAGGGCCTTCATGTTCTGCTATTGCTAATGTAGCAGCTTTCGTCTGGTTAAAATCACAAGGGTTTATAACAGTCATGCCCGGAAGCATTTTCATCATACCTATGTCTTCTAAAATCTGGTGTGTAGCACCATCTTCACCAAGGGTTACACCTGCGTGAGATGCACATATTTTAACGTTTTTACCAGAGTACGCAATAGATTGGCGAATCTGGTCGTAAACTCTACCTGTGGCAAAGTTGGCAAATGTACTAGCAAAAGGAATTTTACCTCCAATAGTAAGACCGGCAGCAATACCCATCATGTTGGCCTCGGCAATACCTATTTGAAAGAATCTCTCTGGGTTCTCATCAATAAAAGGTTGGATTTTTAATGATCCAATTAAATCAGCACAGAGGGCTACGACATTAGGATTGGTTCTTCCCAACTCTGTCATGGCTTCTCCGTAGCCACTTCGAGTATCATTTTTTCCTTGATCTATATATTTTGTCATTTTGTTTCGTTTTTGTCGTTTCCGTCAAGCGGAAATCTAAAATTTTGAGATAGTTGCGGAATTTTAATAATCACCTAAAGTTTCAGGATTTTGTCCTAAAGCATTCTCCAGTTGCTCATCACTAGGCGCTTTACCGTGCCATGCGTGTGTATGCATCATAAAATCTACACCGTTACCCATCATTGTATCTAAAATGATACATACAGGTTTTCCTTTACCTGTTCTGCTTTTGGCTTCTTTAAGTGCGTTCACTATTGCTTCAAGATTATTTCCTTCTGCAACTTCTAAAACATCCCATCCAAAAACTTCGAATTTTTCTTTTAGGTTTCCTAACGGAAGTATTTCTTCTGTAGGACCATCAATTTGTTGCCCGTTTCTGTCAATAGTAGAAATTAGGTTGTCTACCTTATTACCGGCAGCATACATAATAGCTTCCCAGTTTTGGCCTTCTTGAAGTTCGCCATCGCCGTGAAGACTGTATACTAATTTGTCATCACCGTTCAATTTTTTTCCTAATGCAGCACCTATTGCAACAGACATACCTTGGCCCAATGAACCAGAAGCTACACGAATACCAGGTAGCCCTTCATGTGTAGTTGGGTGTCCTTGTAGACGAGAATTCAATAAACGGAATGTGTTTAATTCTTCTACAGGGAAATAGCCTTTTCTTGCCAAAACACTGTAAAAAACAGGTGATATGTGACCGTTTGAAAGAAAGAAAAGGTCTTCGTCCTTACCATCCATATCAAAACCTTCTTTAAGGTCCATTGCTTCATTATAAAGCGCGACCAAAAATTCAGTACAACCCAAAGAACCTCCTGGGTGACCTGAATTTACTTTATGTACCATACGTAGAATGTCCCTTCGGGTCTGTACTACGATATCTTGTAGTTCGTCTAATTTTGCCATTTGTAAATGTTCGTTTTTAGTAGTTTTCAAATGTAATCGCAATCTTTTGGGAATACAAATCGCACCTTGTTTATTTTTGCCCACAAATAAAAAAGAGTGATAAAAGCAACAGATTGCAATGTTTTGAGCATTAGTGGTTTATTTATTCAAAATAATGGCAAAGTTACTGGTACTCACTACCAAAGAGTATTTTGGCAAGTTGATCCAAAAACGAGCGATAAACTTTATTTTTTCGTTAAGGCTTTTATGCTATGCAGTTGTTTATCTTTGCGCCCATAAATAATATTTTGAAATTTAACTTACACCACACAGACCCTAAAAGTAAAGCCCGTGCAGGAACTATGGTTACCGATCATGGAGCTATAGAAACCCCTATATTCATGCCTGTTGGAACCGTTGGTTCCGTAAAAAGTGTGCATCAGCGCGAATTAAAAGAGGATATAAACCCCGATATTATTTTGGGGAATACCTATCACCTTTTTCTTAGGCCTAAAACAGAAATTATAAAGAAGGCAGGTGGCCTTCACAAATTTATGGGATGGGATAGAAATATTCTAACAGATAGTGGAGGGTACCAAGTATACTCTCTTTCTGGAAACCGTAAAATAAAAGAAGAGGGGGTAAAATTTAAATCGCACATAGACGGTTCTATGCACCTTTTTACGCCTGAAAATGTAATGGAAATTCAGCGTGTTATTGGTGCTGATATCATTATGGCTTTTGACGAATGTACACCTTATCCTTGCGATTATCGTTATGCGGAGCGGTCTATGCATATGACCCATAGATGGTTGGAACGTTGTATTACGCACTTATGGAAAAGACTCCTTTTGAATATGATTATTCACAAACGTTTTTTCCCATTGTACAAGGTTCTACCTATACTGACCTAAGAAAACGTTCAGCGGAATATATTGCAGGAGTAGGAGCTGAAGGTAACGCCATTGGGGGTCTATCTGTTGGTGAACCTGCGGATGAAATGTACGCAATGACCGAAGTGGTTTGCGAAATTTTACCGGAAGACAAGCCAAGATACTTAATGGGAGTAGGTACTCCAATTAACATTCTAGAGAACATAGCCTTGGGAATTGATATGTTTGATTGTGTGATGCCTACGCGAAACGCCAGAAATGGAATGTTATTTACCGCTCATGGTACCATCAACATAAAAAATAAAAAGTGGGAAGATGATTTTTCTCCCGTAGACGAAATGGGTATTACGTTTGTAGACCTTGAATATTCAAAGGCGTACTTGCGTCATTTGTTTATTGCTAAAGAATATTTGGGAAAGCAGATTGCTACGATTCATAACCTAGGATTTTATCTTTGGTTGACTCGTGAAGCTCGAAAGCATATTTTAGCGGGAGATTTCACAGAGTGGAAAGACCGTATGGTGAAGCAAATGGATAAACGATTGTAGTGTTAACGATACTGGATAAATACATATTAAAGAGATATCTAATCACTTTTTCAGTGATGATATTGCTATTTATCCCCATAGGTATCATGGCACATTTGGCCGAACAGATTGGGAAAATGCAGGCTAATGAGGCCCCATTGGATGAAATTCTTATCTATTTTGGAAACTTTACTATTTACATAGGTAGTCTACTGTTTCCTATTTTTCTCTTTCTATCCGTTATTTTCTTTACTTCTAAACTGGCCAGTAATACAGAGATTGTTGCTATTTTAAGTTCAGGTGTTTCTTATTCTAGGTTTTTAAGGCCTTATATTATTGGGGCATCTATCATTGCCACTCTTATGTTTTTCATGGGTATGTTTATTGTTCCCAATGCTAGTAAGGGCTTTAATGAGTTTAAGTATAAGTATCTTAAAAAAGGAAAACAAGACCGGGTAACCAACAATATTTTTACGCAATTAAATGCGAATGATTTCATCTACGTGAGTAGTTTTGACCCTGCACGACAAATTGGTTACAATTTTACTTTTGAAAGGTTCAATGATAAAAATGAACTTGATTTTAAGATTTCGGCAGCCAATATTAGGTATGTGGAGAAGGATAGTATGTACCGCCTAACTACCTATAAAAAGCGACAATTAATAAATGATACGGCCATGGTAGAAACCAAGCGTCGTCTGGATACGGTTTTTTCTTTTCAAATAGGAGATCTTACTCCGGTGTCTTATGCTGCGGAAACCAAAAATATCTTTGAGCTTAACCGCTTTATTAAAGACCAAAGATTAAAAGGAGCCTCTAATATAAATGCCTATGTGTTGGTAAAATACAAGCGTTGGGCATTACCTATAACAGCTTTTATTTTGACTATAATAGCAGTAGCCGTTTCGTCTGTAAAAAGACGTGGAGGAATGGGGATTAACCTTGCTTTTGGAATTATAGTGGCCTTTGTCTTTGTTTTCTTTGATAAGGTTTTTGGTACACTTGCGGAGCAATCTGGTTTTTCACCTCTCATGGCAGTGCTTATTCCTAATACGATTTTTGGTATACTTGCTGTAGTTTTATTACAGAAAGCAAAACGATAACGCTAAGGCGTCTAAAAAGGCTTTTATGGGGGCACAGTTAAAAAACTACCTACACTTACATTTAATAGTTTTCATTTGGGGCTTCACGGCGGTTTTAGGTAAATTAATAACCTTAGACGCAATGCCTCTGGTCTGGTATCGTATGCTTATTGCAGCTGTACTCATATTCTTCTATTTATTTGCTAAGAGATACTCTCTAAAAGTTTCTCGTAAAATGTTACTGGCCCTAATAGGTGCGGGTATTGTAATTGCACTCCATTGGGTCACCTTTTTTTTGGCGATCAAAGTTTCTAATGTGTCCATTGCCTTGGCCACCATGTCTACTGGGGCATTTTTTACGGCAATTATAGAACCCTTTTGGTACAAACGGAAAATGATTTGGTATGAAATTCTGTTTGGAATTATAGTTATGTTAGGGCTTTATTTGATTTTTAAAGTGGACACGCAGTACCTGTATGGTATTGTTTTAGCCCTTATTTCAGCATTTCTTTCGGCACTTTTCTCATTAATAAATGGTAAACTCATTCAGAAAGAAAGGCCATCCGTAATCTCGTTCTACGAGTTATTGAGCGGTGTAGTCCTATTAACAATTTTTCTAGCTTTTCAGGGGAGCTTTAACGCAGAGTTTTTTCAATTGTCATCAGATGATATATTTTATCTTTTTATATTAGCATCCATCTGTACGGCTTATGCTTTTATTGCATCGGTAAAAATATTAAAGTATATAAGTCCTTATACAGTAATGCTCACCATTAATCTAGAGCCTGTTTACGGCATAATTTTAGCGTATTTTATTTTGGGTGATTCAGAGAAAATGAATCCTTTATTTTACGTGGGTGGCGGCATCATCCTAATGACGGTTCTTGCCAACGGATTAATGAAAAATAAGAGAAGGTTTAAAAAACCCTTCAAGAGATAAGCTTAAAGTTCTATATTTGCCCATCAAACTAAACCTATTACACTAATGGAATATCTCGATTTTGAACTCCCGATAAAAGAGCTTGAAGACCAGCTGGATAAATGCATGATTATTGGAGAAGAAAGCGATGTAGATGTATCGGAGACCTGTAAACAGATTGAAAAGAAATTAGCCGATACCAGAAAAGACATCTACAAAAATCTTACTGCTTGGCAACGGGTACAGTTATCTAGACATCCTAATAGACCATATACTTTAGATTATATCAATGCTATATGTGGCGATACCTTTCTAGAACTTCACGGAGATAGAAATGTGAAGGATGACAAAGCCATGATTGGTGGTCTTGGTAAAATTGGTGACCAGAGTTATATGTTCATCGGACAACAAAAAGGGTACAATACAAAAACAAGGCAATACCGTAATTTTGGTATGGCCAACCCTGAAGGTTATCGGAAAGCATTGCGCTTAATGAAATCTGCGGAGAAGTTTAATATTCCTGTAGTATGTTTCATTGACACTCCTGGTGGTGCTGCTGGTATTGAGGCAGAAGAAAGAGGCCAAGGAGAGGCAATTGCTCGTAATATTTTAGAAATGACTCGCCTTAAAGTGCCAATAATTGTTGTAATTATAGGAGAAGGAGCTTCTGGTGGAGCCTTAGGTATAGGTAGGTGATAAGGTATTGATGTTAGAGAATACATGGTATTCCGTAATATCACCAGAATCTTGTTCTTCAATTCTTTGGAGAAGCTGGGAATACAAAGAAGTAGCTGCAGAAGCATTAAAACTGACTGCTACGGATATGAAAAAATTAAAACTAATCGATGAAATCGTGCGTGAACCAGCAGGTGGAGCGCATGCAAATCGGGAAAAGACCTTTGAGGTGGTAAAAAATAAAATTACTACTCAATTTGAAGCTTTAGAAAAGTTATCCCCAAAGGAATTAGTTAAAATAAGAATGGATAAATACGCCCAAATGGGTGTTTTTAACGGTTAACGGACGCTTTTAACAAGCTGACCAAAATCTGAGGAAGACTTTCCTCAGATTTTTTTTGTTATCAACATAAAATCGTAACTTATTAACAGGGTAATGTTCATTACCTGTTAACTATACTTCGCTTTATTTTTTAGTTAATTGCATAATTTCGTGAAATGGAAAAAATTAATCCGGTCGTTGCCCGAAAAATAGATAAATCTACCCTAATCAATTTAGAGCGTGGTAAAATACCGCCGCAATCTGTTGATTTAGAGGAGGTTGTTCTTGGTGCAATGATGATAGATAAGAAAGGTGTGGATGAAGTGATAGATATCCTACACCCGGATGTTTTCTATAAGGATGCCCACCGCCACATCTACGAGGCTATTTTTAAACTGTTCGAAAGTTCAGAGCCGGTAGATTTATTAACGGTTTCTTCTCAATTAAAGAGAGACGGACGGTTAGATACTATTGGAGGTGATTTTTACCTTATTAAATTGACTCAAAAAGTAGCTTCTTCGGCGCATATTGAGTTTCACGCACGTATTATACTTCAGAAGTATATTCAAAGAAGCTTAATTAAAATCTCAAATGAGATTATTGAAGAGGCTTATGATGAATCTACAGACGTTTTTGACCTTTTGGATAGTGCTGAGTCTAAACTTTACGATGTTACACAAGGTAACTTAAAACGGTCCGCGGAAACAGCCATGGATCTTGTGATTCAGGCTAAGAAAAAGATTGAAGAAATTTCCAACAAAGAGGGGATGAGCGGTATTGCTACCGGCTTTGATAAACTAGATAAGCTAACTTCTGGATGGCAGCCTAGTGATTTAATTATTGTAGCAGCACGTCCTGGTATGGGTAAAACGGCCTTAACTTTATCTATGGCAAGGAATATTGCCGTAGATGGTGGTCAAGGTGTAGCATTCTTTTCTTGTGAGATGTCTTCCGTGCAGTTAATAACCCGTCTAATTTCTTCTGAAACCGGTCTATCATCTGAAAAGCTGAGAACTGGTAAATTAGAAAAACACGAGTGGGAGCAATTAAACGTAAAAGTAAAAGCGTTAGAAAAGGCACCTTTGTTTATTGATGATACCCCGTCGTTATCCATTTTTGATTTACGTGCAAAGGCTAGACGTTTAGCTTCACAACATAATATTAAGATTATAATTATTGACTACTTACAGTTAATGACCGCCGGTGGTACTAGTAAAGGGGGAACCGTGAACAGGAGATTTCTACTATTTCGCGAAACCTAAAGGCACTGGCAAAAGAATTGAATATACCGGTAATTGCTTTATCCCAGTTATCTCGTGCGGTAGAGACGCGTGGAGGAAGTAAAAGACCATTGCTTTCAGATTTACGTGAATCTGGTGCAATTGAGCAGGATGCGGATATTGTATCGTTTATTTTCCGTCCTGAATATTATAAAATTGATGAATGGGATGATGAAGAACGAAGCCCAACACAGGGTCAGGCAGAGTTTATTGTAGCAAAACACCGTAATGGTGGTCTTGAGAACATTCGTCTGAAGTTTATCGGTAACCTTGGTAAGTTTGATAACTTGGATGATTTTGATTCTCCATTTGAGTTTCAGTCTAAAATGAACGAGAACGAGGATAATCCGTTTATTACGAAAAATCTACCGGATGCTAACCAAGCTTTTGGTAGCTCTATGAATGATTTGAATGCAGATGAGGATAATGATGTGCCATTTTAATGGAAGGGTATATCAAAAAAATCAGGTAGTTTTCTAATAGCTTTAACTTTGGCCGCCATAAATAGCGCACTTTTTCAAGTATCTTTAGAGAAAATCAAAGAGCTATACATATGATGAAATCCCTTTTATCAACTCTTTTCATCTTTATTGGTGTTTTGCAAGTTTGCGCATCTTCCATTTTAATTCCTATGGATGTGGACGGGCAGAAGGATCATCTGAAAGCTTACGGAATTACCTATTGGGTTTTAAGCAAACAACAAAAAGTACAGTGGCTTCTAAATTATAGAGGCGGTTCTTTTTTACTTCCTGATGGAGATGTCATTCGTAAAGAATGTCAGATACGCGGCGTTTCCTTCGAAATTTTATCCGATAGTCAAACTCAAAGTATTTTAACGGACATCAGTAGTCCTTCTAAAAATCAAGATGCAGTAATTCTTGAAAAAGCACCTAAAATTGCCGTTTATTCTCCAAAAGGAAATCAACCTTGGGATGATGCCGTAACTATGGTTTTGACTTATGCGGAGATTCCTTATGTAACCATTTATGATGAAGAAGTTCTAGGAGATAAACTAGCGCTTTATGATTGGTTGCATTTGCATCACGAAGATTTCACGGGCCAATATGGTAAATTTTATGGAGCTTATAGAGCAGCACCGTGGTACATTGAACAAAAACAATCTGCTGAAGCATTGGCAAGTGAGCATGGATTTTCAAAAGTATCGGAAGAGAAAGGAGCGGTAGCTCAAAAAATACGAAAATATGTTATTGGTGGTGGTTTTATGTTCGCCATGTGTTCTGCTACAGATAGTTTTGATATAGCACTTTCCGCTGAGGGGGTTGATATTTGCGAACCAATGTTTGATAATGACCCTTCTGATGCAAACTACCAGAGTAAGTTAAACTATAGCAAGACTTTTGCATTCACTGATTTCACCTTGGAAAGAAATCCGCTTAAATATGAATTCTCTTCAATTGATATGACCAGTAAGCGCGGTAACGTACCCAAAGAGTCCGACTATTTTTCGTTAATGGATTTTTCAGCTAAATGGGATGCTGTACCTACTATGCTTTGTCAAAATCATACTGCATTGGTAAAGGGTTTCATGGGGCAAACCACTGCTTTTAATAGAGATGAAGTAAAGCCAACGGTAATGGTTTTAGGAGAAAATAAACTGAATGGTGAAGCGCGATATATTCACGGAGTTAAAGGCAAAGGTTTTTTTACTTTCTATGGAGGGCACGACCCAGAAGATTACCAGCATAGAGTAGGGGACCCAAAAACGGAACTGGAGCTGCATCCCAATTCTCCTGGATATCGTTTAATATTAAATAATGTGCTATTTCCTGCCGCCAGAAAGAAGAAGCAGAAGACGTAAATAGAGTTTTAATGTCATTGGTTTAATAACAATCCATCTTTATCTGTCTTCGGTTTTGATAGTAGCTTAAGTCTTTATCAAGGTATTTGCTACTGAGCAGCTGTAGTTCTTCTAAAACTTCTTTTTGCATAGCAATGGATCCGCAAATCATAATACACCCCTTCTTTTTTAGAACTTCTAAAAACAGTTCTTTATCTCTTTGAATTAAGTGCTGCACGTATATTTTTTCAGATTGTTGGCGAGAGTAGGCGGTTTTAAAATTGGTCAATTTACCTTCTTGTAGTGCCGTTTCAATGTAATCTTTATAAAGGTTGAACGCATCTTTTGTTCGTGCACCCCAATACAAGTGAATTTCTTTTCTTTTTATATTCTCCTGTATCATTCCCAAAAAAGGACCAATACCTGTTCCAGTAGCTATAAATACCATTTTCTTAGAGTACTTCGGAAAGTGGAAATTTCGGTTGTTTACTACCGTGGCAGTAAGTTTTTCGTTGTGTTCCAGTTGATGTAAATAGTTGGAACATAATCCTTTTTCGTGTCTTCGGATGCTGATTAAAAGTGTATCCGTATTCACTTTTCCTATGGAATATAAGCGTTCACGCTCTCCTTTGGCTGGTACGACCGATAGTAAATCGCCTGAAACGGGTTTTGACCCATTCAGGTTTTTAAGACTCAAAAGGAAGGTGTCGTCTTCAGGTAGTTCCGCTTTATGAATGACTTTAAAAGTGGAGGCAGGTTTTGAAGTGGTAACCAATTTTGGCTTTTCCAGATGAATAGGTAACCCCATTTTTTCGGACCAGACCGAACACCAATTGTTGAAGGACTCAAAAGATTGGTCGTTAACCGTAAAGACTTCTTGTAGAGCAGTACTGTTATTTTCCTCTTTTAAAGCTTCATGGGTTTCATAAGCAAACTGACAAAAATTGGGATAGGCGGTAGATCCAAAGCCCACTACGCTAAAATCAAAAGCCTGTTTTTGGGGATTCTTTTTGACCAATTGTATAAACTTTTCGGCAGATGCCGGTGCTTCTCCTTGTCCGTATGTAGCCGTAATGACCACTAAATGCTCCATTTTATTGAAATGGGCGTATTGGTTCATTAATGTTAGATGACTTTTTTTGCCCAATAGTAAAAGCTGTTTGTGTAACTCTTGAGCAAATTGAAGCGTAGTACCACCTTCGGTACCTACCAAAATCACATAGTCACTTTCATTTTTAGAATGCTCATTTTTAATCTTGGTTTTAGGTCTTTTAAAATATACGATAAAGCCGGTAACGGTTAGAAAGGGAATTGCTAAACTTCCCAAACCGAGTACGATTGACCATAAAATACTTCCTTCACCGGTGTGCAATACCGTAGCCCAAGAAGAGATAACCTGTACTGTAGGATATTTTTCTTCGGCAAGGACATCTCCGGTAATTTGGTTGAGATATAGTTCTCTATCCTTTAAACGGATGATGTAGTAATCCTCAACAAATTCAGAAAAAGGGTATTCAAGCTCACGTAGTTCGGAAAGTGGTGTATTTTTAAATAAATCGAATTCCGTGTATTCTTTAAAAGGTTCTTCCTGAATGGAATCAAAATCTACTTGTAGTGATACTTGAGAATCCGGAATAATATCAAAACGAAGTAAAGAAAGGTATACGCCTGTAATTGCTAATACTAACAGTGGGATTAAAGAAAATCTAGCGTATACAACATGATTGTATTGGGAAAAATTTTCACGGACAACGGGTGCAAAGAACTGTTTGTATCCGCCTTGCCTCTTAGCAATAAGTACAATACCCGAAATGCTAATGAGAATTAGTAAAAATGAGGCGAATCCTATTAGAAAACGCCCCGTGGATTTTAGAAAAAGAGATCGGTGGAGGTTGGTGGCAAATTGAAAAAGGGGCTTTTTTTGAATAGGGCTCCCCAATTTATCACCGGTAAAGGGATTAATATAAAATTCTTCATTTTTTCCATCTACGATAACCGTGGCACTCACAAAACCATTCCGGTCCCGTGTTACTGCCAGTACTTCTTCATATTTCGTATTGATATGCTCTAGAGTTTCCGCCAAGGAAAGTTCATCGGCCCCGGAAATGCTGTAGGGTTCAATTTTGTTGGAAATTGGTTCTACTGCTAGAATAACACCGGTAATCGATGCAATCAAAAGAAAAACAGAAGAGGCAATGGCAAATAGTAAATGGCTATACCTCCATACCGATACAATCATAAAAACTATCTGTTAGGTACCATTCTTATATAACGGATGTAACCTTTACCGTCTACTTTCTCTTTTATGGTAGCCGAATTCAGTTCAATTTCCGCATCTACTGTATAATATTCTTGATTTTCCACCGCAGATTCAAAACGAACTTTATAGCCCGCATCTAGATGTGAAGCGTTAAAACCCAAAGAAATGATATTTCTTTCGCCGTTACCAATGGTAGCACCTGAAATGGCATCAACGTTTTCTTTAGTGCCATCGCTAAATTTCCACCATTCCTTTAAATCAGGAAACCATTCTTTATCATCTCCTTGAACGTAAAGTGTTTTTTCATATTTCCCTTCAGGATTGATTAATGAAACCACTACATAAGCTTTTTCGCCAGTGTAGTTAGTCATTTGAATCATACATTTATAGCTTACTTCGGGTTCTTTTATAAAAGAAGATAATACGAAAATGGTAGAAGCTAAACACAGCGCTCCAACGGTCTTTACTATTATATTTTTCATAGAATACTAGTTTAAAAATTCAAGATTAACCTTATTTTGAGCCAATAGCTCATTCTCACTGGCCAAATCGTGTGCGGTTTCACCAAACTCGGTAGTAGATTTAAGATCCGCTCCGTTAGTGATTAAATACTTTAATATTTCGGCATTTTCAGTTTTCATGGCGGCGTAATGCAATGGAGTGTTTCCATCTTTGTCCTTACCGTTGATGTCGGCACCAAACGCACTTACTTTTTTCAGCAAGTCTAAATTGTTTTTGGATACCGCTAAATGCCAAACACTGCTGTTATCAGCTTGTAATTGTTTAAAATCAAAACCTGCGTTTTGCAATGCGGTAACCTTGGTATCAAAATCACGTGGTTTACCTCGGCTACCAAAAAGGTAAGAAGCTAAATTGTTGCCTTTGTTATCTTTTATATTTACATCAGTTCCTTTGGATATAAGGTAAGTCACTACATCGGCACCATTGTTTTGAAGCGCTATTGCCAATGCAGTTTGCCCTTTTTTATCAGCATGGTCAATATCATCAGATTTTTCGGCAAAGTATTTTACAGCCTTAAGTTCATTTCTTCCAGCTGCATTCAAAAGAGACGTATTGCCTTCTTCATCTATTGCATTTGAATCAACCCCTTTTGCTTTAAAATATTCAAAAATTGAAATATCTTTAGACGATTTAGCTAAATTATGCAAAGGATTTTCTCCCTTCTTTGTAGTTACATTAGCATTTATACCTAGTCCTTCCAAATACTTGAAAAGTTCAGCTGAGGCATCTCTTCCTTTACTTGCAAAGAAAATAGCATTTTCTCCAGTAGATTCATTCTTTGAAGTTGAAACACCGCGTTCTACCAATTCCTTAAGAATAGCAATGTTTCCACCTTGTGCAGCGTAGTGAAATGCCCCGTTTCCGTGGTCATCTACACTATTAAGAGGTAAACCTTTCTCAATAAAATAATCTACAATTTTCAAGTCTTTAGCTCTTCCAATAGCCACTAATAAGGCATTTTTGCCATGGTGGTCTTTCTCTTTTTTAAATCGGAACCACCGGTGATAAATGCATCATAGATGGCAAAATCTTGCTGACCCGTTGCAGCGGTAAAAGATATAGGTCCGTACCCATGGGAATCAACAAGGTCTAATTTGGCACCTTTGTCTATCAAATACTTTACAAGATCCAGGTCACCACTAGATGCGGCCCAAAAAACATAGGTACGTGAATCGTGTGTTCGTTTATTTATATCGTTGCCCTGCGCCATTAAAAACTCAATGGTGCTGATAGGATTTTTACTGAAAATGGCAAAAGTAGTGGCGTCAAATCCACCTCTGTTGGCTTGGGTAACCGAATGACCATCTTTCATTGTAGCTTGAATGCTACTAATACTTGGTTGTTTTTCCCAGTAGTCCTTATTTAAAAAAGGATTTGGATCTTTTGGTGCATTTCGCTGGGCGATCGCACTTAAAGAAACAAGTGCAAAGCTGAGAACTAAGATAAAAGTTCTAGTGATATTTTTTTTCATGTTCTTATAAATTGAGATTCTTAATTGCTAAAACCATTACCGGGCCATAAGCCCGATAATGGCATGTATAAGCTAATATTTTAAAGGTTTACCAAGCACCGATAAAGTGACTTCCCGCTACGTTTACTAATTCCGCACCTTTGGTAACTTCTCCTGTTTCGGTATCCACCACATAAATATTTCCGTTTTGACCTACGGCACCTTGGGTAAGGTAAATATCTGTTCCATCAACTACAAAGCCTTGGTATTGGAATAGATAGAAATCAGGATCATAAGGAATAGCATCAATTTTTTGTGCTGTTTTGGCGGTCAAGTCTGCTAAAGCGAAAAATCCTTGCGCTCCCGCTACCCCTTCGGCGGATCCATCGTGACGATAAGCGATAACCGCTTTGCCATTTGCGGCAGGTCTCCAAGCAAGGATATAAGCACCTTCTACACCTAAAGCATCATTTAAATTAAATTCGTAAGAATCATCATATGTATTATCAGCTCCAATTCTTAAAATATGAGAACCTTCAGGATCACTTTGGTTCGCTTGATAAACGCTTCCTTCATAAAGGAAAGCATTAATACTTCGATATCCATTTGTATTTCCATGTCCTACAGTAGAAGTAATTACTGAAGGATTAAGTAGAGAAGGGTAGTCTAAAACAATGGTTTTAGAACCTAAAATTTCATAATCACTATCGCTTTCAGCAGTATCGGGGTTCACTTTACTTAAACGTGCACCTATATATAATTTATCGCCAGCCGCATTTAATGTAGGCATATCAATTCTTGAAATGTAATAGCCATTAGCTTCCTCTTCAGCGCTTAACGGAATACTATGCTCTTGGAATTCTTTTATAGAAGAGTTCACTAGGTCTAAAGTTACTACGCCAATAGTAGCTTCTGTACGAGTGTATTTGTCGTTTTCATCAAACTCATTTTCTGTTGATACATATACTGCAGCACCCGTTTGGTCGCCATCAAATAGTTTTATCCATCGTGGAGCTGTACCTACATAAGGAGCAATACTCACTTCTGATCCTATTGGGGTAAAAGTGTGCCCACCTTCCACGGTATATTTGGTATAGTTTCCGCCAGTATCTCCTGCGTAGCTGATATTAAAAATAGTATTTCCATCTTCAGAAGACTGTAATCTAGCTGTTCTATTAGAAGGAGCTATAAATCCATTTTCAAATGGCTCTATAGATACAGAAGGGTCTTTGGCATCATCACTGGTTACAGAATAAATTAAAGTTCCTCCATTACCATCACCAGGATTATCTCCCATTTTAGCTCCAGCAACAGTAATCCATCTTGGTTCCTCTGGTTCTGCAATATCCGGTTCTTCAGTGTCTGGTTCTGGTGTAGGTACTGTATCGTCACTGCTACAAGCGGTCATGAGACCAGCTGTTAAAATGATGGTAGCAAAGGTTTTTAAGTTTAGAAAAGTTCGTTTCATTTTCGGTAGTATTTAAAAGTTTAAAATTTATGTATTGCGTAATTCAGTTTTAAGTAAAAGGCTCTTATGGCTTTTGTACAGAAAGATTATCGTAAACGGGTTCATCAAAAATATTTTTGATGTCAAAGCTCATCACAAATCTTTTGTTTGGGAAAGTGTAGCTAAGTCCAAAGTCTTGTGCTATTTGCTGGGGTACTTCAAAAAACTCATTTCCAACGGTGTTAGTTCCTTGTGCTGTTAAAAATGAAAATTCATCAGTGAAATAGACATTATAGAATAGATGTAATTGCGATTCTTTTTGAACCACATTCTTAAAGGAGTAGCGTAAGCCACCGTTCATAGTAAAGAATGGGGTATTGGGTACGTCTATCTCTATTCCTTGATTGACGATTTTTAAATCGAAACGAGAAACATTAAAATTCAGCCCAAAGTTGTTGTTATAAGAGTAATTTAATTGCGCGTCTATTCCTTTAGATGTACCACTACCTTGGTTTACATATACAATGAGTTCATCATCTACATTTAGAGATGTTTCAATAGGCAGACCAATTCTATCTTTAATATTCCGAGTGAAGACATTGGTTGATACGGTAAAATCGTGCTTTTTGATTTTGAAACTTCCAAACCTAAAGCCTAAGTTATAGTTATTACTACTTTCAGGATTAATGCTAGAGTTGGCTACTACGTTATCTCCGTCATTACCAAACACCTCAGTCTCATTTGGTAACCTGATAGCTTTTTCGGCTGAAGTTAGAAGTGTAATATTTGGGATAATAGCATAAGAAGCAGCAAATCCGTAACCGTCATAATTCTTATTGCTGCTTACAATTTCGTCTATAACAATATCGTTTCCATCAACATCTGTTTCTATAGCAGGGTCAATGCTAGTTGTTTTTTGTTGATAATGCTTGCAAAATAAACTAGCTTTTAGCTTTTTTTCAAAAGCTGTTAATTCATAGGTTAAGGAGTATATGTTTTTATCCAAATCTCTTGTTCCCAGAAATGTATTTTCCAATACCGATCTTAAAGCATCACTGTCTTCTCGGTCAATACCACTATACACATGATTAGCTGACACCTTGTGGTTGTCATTAATAGCATAAGAAATTCCGGTTCTGATCGATGCTACATTTCTTTTGATTTTGGCTAGGGTAGGGCCGCCTTCTTGTTGTGAACCCCAAGTATATTGATATTCATTCCCCCTAAAATCAACAGCGCGTTCCCCGGTCCAACTATAGGCCCATGAAACAGTATCGTTAACAGCGCGGTTTCTTTTGCCGTACAAACCATGAACACTAACATCAAGTCCCTTTGTGAAGAGGTCTTTCTTATGATAATTTAAACTACCTAACAGAGCATCGGACTCTAAGAATCTACCTTTGTAAGGAGTAATGGTCATAAAAGCACCATGCTGTACCTCTTTATAATCATCTGAACCGGTAAGGCCAATGAAAAATTGGTCTGCCCACTTTACATCGGTATAACCTATTTGAGCCATTCCGCCTGTAGACCTATAGGCATCATTAAACCTTCTAGCAGTAATTGGTGTCTGTACACCTCCCAAACCCGTAACCACTACACTTCTGCCCGATACTTTATAATCATTATCTGAATAGTTATGAAAAAGGGAAGCTTTAACTGTAAATCCTGATTTTTTAAAGCGATAAAGCCCGTTTACGCTAGTTTGTAAAGTATTGAACGACCCATATGAGACGGAAGCATTGAAATTGGTCTTGGCATCATTATGTAACACTATGTTGATGGCTCCACCTAAAGCATCGTCTGCCAGATGTCCTGGAACAACCCCTTTGTAAACTTCAATATTCTTGATCATTGAAGGAGGGATGCTGTTTAAGTTAAATGAATTACCATAGGTAGAAATAGGAATTCCGTCTATGAAAATACGGACTGAGTTTCCTGATAATCCGTTTAAACTATAAGTAACGTCAGAGCCTAAACCTCCATTTTGACGTATTTTAACTCCAACAGTAGTGTTTAATAATTCGTTTGTTTGAATATTTCTCAGACTGGCCTCCTCTGTCTTTATAGCATTTACGGCAAAGCCTTTGGTTTCTATCTGAGTTTCTTTGGTTTTACCTTGTACTGTTACTTCATCTAAATTCTCAATTGTTTCTTTTAAGAGAAAATCTACCTTAAGGTTGGTGTCCGAATCATTAATTTCAATAACCTTAGTACGCGTACCATAGCCGATAAACGAAACCAAAATCTCATGTTTTCCTAGAGGTACCTTATCTATAAAGTATTTTCCATTGTTATCAGTAAGAACACCACGATTCAGGCTTGTGATTAACACATTTGCAAATGGCAAAGGGTTTTCTGAAGCATCGTTTATGGCTCCGGATATTGTACCATAAGCTTCTTGGCCTTGAGCAGATATGCAAACTATAAGCAGGAAAGAGGTGAGTAAATTTTTCATCGGTTTAAAAAAAGCGGTTATCTTTATTAAGATTTAGTCTAAATAAATACCTTTGCAAAACTAATCTAGGATTTCAGCTAAGGATAACGCAAAGAGAAGTTTTAGTTACGAATTAAGAATTAATGAGAATAGGCCTTTTTCCATATAAGAAACATAGGGTTGGTAATAGTATTACCTCCAGAACATTGGGGAGTAAAAACGTAGCTATAGCTGAAATACATGAATTAGAAGAGAAAGACCAAGGAAGACAGCAAGAGCTTAAAATGGGGGAGCTACTGTCCAATTAAGAAATTTGACCTTGGATAACTTGGCTGCTGGAGAATATGAAAATGCTCATTTCTGTTATGGTATTCACTTTTTATTAGAAGGTGATTGTAAATTTACTAGTGCAGAAGGACAAGCTACGGTAGGGATAAAGTCGGGTTATTATAACCTTGTGCAATGGCCAAACATTTTAGGAACGGTAAATTTTAAGGGGACAGAGTGTGTTTCTGTAGAAGTATTTTTTACTAGGGATTTTATTAAAGACTTATTGGGTAGTGAACATGATTCTGTGTTTAGGCATTTTTTAGAATCTTCGGGAAAGCATCCACAATGTCTATGGAATAATGGTCAGCCAATACCATAAAAACTAAGAATATTACTTCTTGAAATTTTGAATTGCCCTTACCGGGGAAATGCTAGAGTCAGTTATATTGAATCTCAAACACGTTGTTTATTGATAGAAGCATTTTTAGGAAGAGAAAATTGTATGGGTAAAATAGGAGAGCCTCAGTTGCCTAGTTTGGACTATGAGGCAATTGAAAGGGTGGTATCGTACATAAAAATGAACCTAAAGAAAAAGTTGACAATTAAAGAGCTGTCTGAAATTGCTGGCTTTAATACAACCAAATTAAAAAGTAGCTTCAAGAAAGTACATCAAACTACTATTTTTAAATACATTACACAATTACGTATGGAAAAAGCAAGAATGCTTGTTCTACAAGAAAACCTCACAATTGCTCAAGCATCTTACGAGGTTGGGTATTCTAATCCACAGCATTTTACCGTAGCATTCAAAAAGACTATGGGATATTTGCCAAGTTCATTGCTTGGTGCACCGCTTTAGATTATTTATTTTTTAAGGTCAATTGCTTTAAGCATTGACTGTAAAACGTTCTCAACACCAAAACTGTCATTATTGTCGGTAAGGTAATTTGCGGCCTTTTTTACATTAGGATGTGCATTCTCCATTGCATAACTGAAATGAGCAAGGGCAAGCATTTCAAGGTCGTTGTTGTAATCTCCAAAAACCATAGTTTCTTCAGGAGTCACATTATACAGCTCCTGAACCTTTTGAAGCGCATAGCCTTTATGTGCATTAGGACTAGAGATGTCTACCCAGTTCTCTCCAGAGACTTTTACTTTCAGGCTATCTTCTAGATGAGCCACAGAAGGATAAATATATTTTTCGGAGCTTTCAAAGTGATAAATGGCAATTTTGAGTATTTCACCATCAAAATCTTTTAGGTCATCAACAACCTTATAATCGGTATAATATTCCCTAAGCTTTGCTTCAAACTCTTTAGAATCGCTTTTTATGTAGGCATTATGTTTACCACAAAGCACGGGATGTATATTTTTAATAGTATCCAATACGTTAAGAACCGTATTTTTAGATTCATTTGGTAAAGGGGTAGCCAGAAGTTCTGTATCCTGTTTCATAGCAAAACCACCATTTTCAGCAATTACTATGATGTCATTTTTAATAGGCTCTAATTTGTCTACAATACTATGGTACTGTCTACCGCTAGCGGCAACGAAAATGATACCCTTCTGTTTCATTTCCTCAAAGAGCTCAAAGAAACGATTGCTTACTTCGTGATTAGAGTTCAATAACGTGCCGTCCATATCTGTGACAACCATTTTTACCTTTGATAGATCCATGTGTATTTTTTAGAAGAAGCAAAGGTATCTGTTCGTAATTTAATTAGGGTTCGTATTTAGAAAGTTTTACATTTATTTGATATATAAAATTTATGAAATTTTTTCAAAAAGAAATAAAACTTAAAGCTCGTAAGCGTGGCTTTCATCTCGTGACAGAAGAGCTTTTAAATGCTTTTCCGGAACTTAGTGTTATTAGAACTGGCATGTGTCAGGTATTTATAAAGCACACATCTGCCGGCTTAACAATCAACGAGAACGCAGATCCAACCGTAAGAACAGATTTTGAGAGTCATATGAATGAAATGGTACCAGAAAATGCGCCGTATTATATTCATACTTATGAAGGGCCAGATGATATGCCTGCCCATATTAAGGCGTCTTTGATGGGTACATCCGTACAAATACCAATAACGGGAGGAAAGTTGAATCTTGGTATTTGGCAAGGGATTTATTTATGTGAGCATAGAAACCATGCTTCAGGAAGAAACCTTGTGATTACTGCTTTTGGGGAATAAAAAAGCCCGCTACACAAGTGTAACGGGCTTTTTATAAGTGAGATATATTCTTAATTTATTTAACCTTATGGTCTACGATTGCTTTAAAAGCATCAGGATGATTCATTGCTAAATCTGCAAGAACTTTTCTGTTCAATTCAATTCCGTTAGCTTTTAATTTTCCCATAAACTGAGAGTAAGACAATCCGTGTACACGAGCACCCGCATTAATACGAGTAATCCATAGAGCACGAAAAGTTCTCTTTTTATTTCTTCTATCACGGTAAGCATATAACATTGCTTTTTCTACCGCATTTTTGGCTACTGTCCAAACGTTTTTACGTCTTCCAAAGTAACCTTTGGCTTGCTTTATCACCTTTTTTCTTCTGGCTCTAGAAGCAACTGCATTTACTGATCTTGGCATAATTTTAAATTTTTGTAGTAGGCGGTACTTTTATTAGTACACTTGTGAGCCTAACTCCAGGGTTAATACTTTTTTACCGAAAGAACTTTTACTTTAAACGTAATTGTTCTTTAATACTGTTAACATCAGCCTGGTGAACCAAGCCGTCATGTGTTAACCTAAGCTTACGCTTTTTAGACTTTTTAGTCAAAATATGACTTTTAAAAGCGTGCTTTCTTTTAATTTTACCAGTACCGGTAAGCTTAAAACGCTTCTTGGCACTCGATTTTGTTTTCTGTTTAGGCATTTTTCCTATTTATATGAATCTCACTTATTTATGCTGAAACTGTCCGCAAATAGCGGACAGAAGTCAGTATCTCTTTTGTTAACATAGCATAAAACTATGTTACATTTATTTTTTAGCTTTAGGGGAAATAAACATTGTCATACGTTTACCCTCTAATCTTGGTAACTGCTCTACTTTTCCCCAATCTTCTAAATCTTGGGCAAGTTTTAAAAGTAGAATTTCACCTTTGTCTTTATATACTATAGAACGTCCTTTAAAGAATACATATGCCTTTAACTTGGCACCATCTTGCAAGAACTTTTCAGCATGCTTCTTTTTGAAGTCGTAATCATGATCATCCGTGTTAGGCCCAAAACGGATCTCTTTTACGATCACCTTAGTAGCCTTGGACTTCATGACTTTCTCACGCTTCTTTTGTTCGTAAAGAAACTTTTTGTAATCTATAATTTTACATACCGGTGGTTTTGCATCTGGTGATATTTCAACCAAATCCAAACCCATTTCTTCCGATTTATCTAGAGCTACCCTTATAGGGTATACACCTACTTCAACGTTGTCACCCACCAACCTTACTTCAGGTGATAGTATTTTCTCGTTGATTTTATGAGGGTTTTTGTTTTCCCTCCTAGGTTGGGGCCTAAATCTTTTACGTATTGCTATGACTAATTCTTTTTAGTTAAACTTATTTTTTTTAAAACGACTTTAAGGTACTGTTAATTTCTGTAGTTACCAAGTCAGAAAACTGCTCAAGGGAAATAGAGCCTAAATCTTCACCACCATGTCTGCGGACAGAAATAGTATTCGAAGCCTCTTCATTTTCCCCGACGATTAGCATAAAAGGAATTTTATTCATTTCAGCTTCACGTATTTTCTTGCCGACTGTCTCATTACGAGCATCAACAAGGGCGCGAATTTCGTCATTTTCTAAGGATTTTAAAACTTTTTCCGCATATTTTTCATGTTTCTCGCTCACAGGCAATACAATAGCTTGTTCTGGGATGAGCCATAATGGGAAATTTCCTCCTGTATGTTCTAGTAACAGGGCGATGAAGCGTTCCATGCTACCAAAGGGTGCACGGTGGATCATTACCGGTCTATGTAACTCATTATCGCTGCCTTTATACGTAAGGTCAAAACGTTCTGGTAGATTATAATCTACTTGAATGGTTCCTAGTTGCCATTGTCTACCAAGGGCATCCTTCACCATAAAGTCTAATTTTGGACCGTAAAAAGCTGCTTCGCCTTTTTCAATCACATAATCAAGACCTTTTTCTTTGGCTGCATTAATAATTGCATTTTCTGCTTTTTCCCAATTTTCTACAGATCCAATATACTTTTCTGGAGTATCTAAATCTCTTACGGATACCTGAGCGGTAAAGTTGTCAAAACCCAATGAACCTAATACATATAAAGAAAGGTCTATTACATTCTTGAACTCTTGATCTAATTGGTCGGGAGTACAGAAAATATGAGCGTCATCTTGTGTGAAACCCCTAACTCTTGTAAGGCCATGAAGTTCACCACTCTGTTCATACCTATACACTGTACCAAATTCCGCATATCTTTTTGGTAGCTCTCTGTAGCTAAATGGGCGAACGTTATATATTTCACAGTGATGAGGGCAGTTCATGGGTTTTAGCAGGAACTCTTCATCTTCCTTTGGAGTATGAATAGGTTGAAAGCTGTCAGCACCATACTTTTCATAATGGCCAGAAGTAACATAAAGCTCTTTTTGACCAATATGCGGTGTAATGACCATTTCGTAACCTGCTTTCTTTTGTGCTTTCTTAAGGAAATTCTCTAGGCGCTCTCTTAGAGCAGCACCTTTAGGTAGCCATAATGGCAAGCCTTGGCCAACTTTCGTTGAGAATGCAAAAAGTTCAAGCTCTTTTCCAAGTTTTCTATGGTCACGCTTTTTTGCTTCCTCTATTAAAGCAAGGTATTCCGTAAGTTCTTTCTGTTTCGGGAAAGAAATCCCGTAAACCCTTGTTAGCTGAGGCTTCTTTTCGTCTCCTCGCCAATAAGCACCTGCAACGTTTAAAATTTTTATAGCTTTTACAATGCCTGTATTGGGTATGTGGCCACCACGACATAAATCTGTAAAAGTATCATGGTCACAAAAGGTAATTGTACCGTCTTCAAGATTCTCTATAAGTTCTACCTTAAATTCGTTTCCTTGACTCTTATATAAAGATAGGGCTTCAGCTTTAGATATAGGGCGCATTTTAAAGTCATGCTTACCGCGAGCAATTTCCAATGCCTTTTTTTCTATTAAAGAAAAGTCTTTTTCAGAAAGGGTGTGCTCACCAAAATCAACATCATAATAAAACCCGTTGTCAATAGCAGGGCCAATGGTTAATTTTATATATAGGGTATAATTCTTCAAGAGCCTGTGCAACTATATGTGAAGAAGAGTGCCAAAATGCTTTTTTACCTTCCTTATCTTTCCAAGTATAAAGAACTAGTGATCCGTCTTCGTTAAGAGGGGTGACGGTTTCTACTACCGTATCGTTAAATTTTGCCGAAATTACGTTTCGTGCAAAACCTTCACTAATACTTTTGGCAATGTCCATAGGAGTGCTTCCTTTTGCATACTCCCTAATACTTCCGTCCGGTAATGTAATTTTCATCATGCCCATTTTTTGTAATAAGGATGCAAAGATAGTATACCGGCACAAGCCATACAATATATAAGACTTAAGTTTCTGGGTTATCACTTCCTATATAATAGGGAAATGGTTTTTAAGTAAATCGATGAGCATAGTATCTTTCTATATCTATAGTAGTAGGTGTAGTCTTGAATTCTGTTGATGAATTATGTGTAAACAAAAAATTAATAAAATATTAAGAGTGAAAGAGGTGTGTGAAGCTTGTGAGAGTGAATAAAAAGTTTTAATTTTAAGACCGCTCTTTTTTAGGGTATATGTAATTTGTTGAAAACAAGAGGTTTAAAAAAAACTTTTATTTTTCTTCTAAAAACTCTTTGAGAATTAAAAAAGGGTCTTACATTTGCACCCCGCTAAACAGGTATGAAGATGTTTGTTAGGTTAGGGTTAATAAAGAGTAAACGTTCCTTGTAAGATATTGTTTTTGTCACCGAGAAAAAAGATTTTGATTTTTTTCAAAAGAAAGTTGCCGGTTTAAAAAACAGTTGTATATTTGCAGCCGCTTAGGCAAACAGTAACATGTTTAACAGGCGTTACCGGGAGACCGGTCAGGAATATAGAAGTTCATTTGACATATTGTGGAGACAGCGTAAAAGGGATAAAGAGGGAAACTTTTTTGTTCCGATAGAATTACGAAAACAACATACAGAAAGATTTTTGTTTTAGGATGAGAGTCGGGGCCGGGAAAAACCTAAGGTTGATAGACTTATAATATATAATGAAACAACGATGAAGAGTTTGATCCTGGCTCAGGATGAACGCTAGCGGCAGGCCTAACACATGCAAGTCGAGGGGTAACAAGTCTAGCTTGCTAGATGTTGACGACCGGCGCACGGGTGCGCAACGCGTATACAATCTACCCCCTACTGTGGGATAGCCCAGAGAAATTTGGATTAAGACCACATAGTACTATATTACGGCATCGTATTTATAGTTAAAGGTTACGGTAGGGGATGAGTATGCGTCCCATTAGTTAGTTGGCGAGGTAACGGCTCACCAAGACCGCGATGGGTAGGGGCCCTGAGAGGGGATCCCCCACACTGGTACTGAGACACGGACCAGACTCCTACGGGAGGCAGCAGTGAGGAATATTGGACAATGGACGAGAGTCTGATCCAGCCATGCCGCGTGCAGGAAGAATGCCCTATGGGTAGTAAACTGCTTTTATACGGGAAGAAAAAGAGCTACGTGTAGCTTACTGACGGTACCGTAAGAATAAGGACCGGCTAACTCCGTGCCAGCAGCCGCGGTAATACGGAGGGTCCGAGCGTTATCCGGAATTATTGGGTTTAAAGGGTCCGTAGGCGGGCCGATAAGTCAGTGGTGAAAGTTTGCAGCTCAACTGTAAAATTGCCTTTGATACTGTCGGTCTTGAGTTATAGTGAAGTTGCCGGAATATGTAGTGTAGCGGTGAAATGCATAGATATTACATAGAACACCGATTGCGAAGGCAGGTGACTAACTATATACTGACGCTGATGGACGAAAGCGTGGGGAGCGAACAGGATTAGATACCCTGGTAGTCCACGCCGTAAACGATGGATACTAGCTGTCCGGGTCCTTGAGGCCTGGGCGGCCAAGCGAAAGTGATAAGTATCCCACCTATAGGAGTACGTTCGCAAGAATGAAACTCAAAGGAATTGACGGGGGCCCGCACAAGCGGTGGAGCATGTGGTTTAATTCGATGATACGCGAGGAACCTTACCAGGGCTTAAATGCATTTTGACAGGGGTAGAGATACCTTTTCCTTCGGGCAATTTGCAAGGTGCTGCATGGTTGTCGTCAGCTCGTGCCGTGAGGTGTCAGGTTAAGTCCTATAACGAGCGCAACCCCTACCGTTAGTTGCCAGCGAGTCATGTCGGGGACTCTAACGGGACTGCCGGTGCAAACCGTGAGGAAGGTGGGGACGACGTCAAATCATCACGGCCCTTACGTCATGGGCCACACACGTGCTACAATGGCCGGTACAGCGGGAAGCCATGCGGTAACGCAGAGCGGATCCACAAAACCGGTCACAGTTCGGATCGGGGTCTGCAACTCGACCCCGTGAAGCTGGAATCGCTAGTAATCGGATATCAGCCATGATCCGGTGAATACGTTCCCGGGCCTTGTACACACCGCCCGTCAAGCCATGGAAGCTGGGAGTGCCTGAAGTCCGTCACCGTAAGGAGCGGCCTAGGGCAAGATCGGTAACTAGGGCTAAGTCGTAACAAGGTAGCCGTACCGGAAGGTGCGGCTGGAACACCTCCTTTCTAGAGCGTCGACCTAAGAATTTTGAAGGCCCCGACACCTCGTTCTAATATAATGATATCAATCTGTAAGTTAAAAGAAGCAAGTCTCCACATTAATGATATATAATACTTCTTTTGGTACGAAGTACTAAGAGTGGTAGGGACAGTCCCATAGCTCAGCTGGTTAGAGCGCTACACTGATAATGTAGAGGTCGGCAGTTCGAGTCTCTCTATAGACTACAAATTGCATCTTTTGTTAGATGCGCACGTTCATAGAGATAAAAAAAGGAAATTTTGGAAGTTGA